>NZ_JAKTNQ010000025.1:6022-31847 GCF_022760835.1 Thermus altitudinis | reverse complement strand
CCTCTCCGCCCTCAGGTTCCTGGGGCTCTATGCGGTATAACGGTCAAGTCTGGGGTTCTGGGGTGACCCATTCGGCTTCATAACGGTTACAGTCTAAATGCCTGCCTCTTTTCCCCGGGATATCATGGGGTTCCAAGATGGGATCCACCTCCGAGTTGTCCGCGGCGAAGGCGTCTGGCGGGATGACCCTTGAGGAAGCCCGCTCTTTTCTCCGAAGACTAAAGAGCCGGCGCGACAAAGAGGAGGGCGCCAGGCCGATCTTACAGGTCTGGCAAGGGGGGGCCTTGAGCGGCGTCCTTCTTGCCGGGGAGGTGGCCCTCCTCTACGGCGAGGCCAAGGTGGGCAAGAGCCGGGCGGCGGTGGCCCTCTTGGGCTGGCCCGATGGGGAGAGGGCCGCGCCGGATTCACCGAACGAGGACGGGGGCGATGCGGTGCGCTCCAGGTCCTGGCGCGTGAGGGCACCCCTGGACCTGCGCTTCTACCTCTACCACGCCACGGAGACCCGGTACGCCCACCTGAGGAAGTACGCCCAAACCCTGGGGGCCGAGGGCCTCACCGAGCACATTCTTCCCTTCAACGACGTGAGGGAGCTGGAGCGCGCCCTGCAGGCCATTCAGCGTCTAGCCGAAGAGAAGAAGGCTCCTGCCTTGGTGGTGGTGGATTCCCTTATCAAGCTGGTCCCTCCTCAACAGAGCGAGAACGAGGCCAAGGCCATGGACGAGGTCATGGCCCGGCTCAAGCGGGCCATCTCGCCGTCGGGGAGGGAGCCCTTGGTGGGCCTTGTGGTCATCCACCACGCCACCAAGGGTAACAGCGGTCCCCGGGGCTCCGGGGCCATCGCCGCCAACGCCGACCACATCTTCCGCCTCGAGCCCAAGCGGGAGGGGGAAGAGGACTGGGGCCTCCTCCTTTACGAGAGGGGCCGGGGCGACGTTTGGCGGGAGGTGGAGGAGGTCTTGCGGGTGCGGGTGAGGGGGCTCCGCCGGGCCAGCTCCTCAAGCGCCAAGGGGGTTAAAAGGGCCTCCAAGAGGTCCAGGGAGTCGTACATCGAGAGGGCTCGGGAACGCTTCGGCGGGCGGATTTTCTCGGAGGAGGAGCTTTTCCGCTACCTCACGGACGAGCTCGGGCTTCCCGAGCCTAGGGCCCGGGGCAACATCAGTTTGTGGAAGTCTCGGGAGAAGCTCTTGAGCCAGGGCGAAGGGCTCTTCTTTAAGAAAGGGTAGGTTTCTTCCCCCTTTCATAATTCAAGCGAAAAACGCGTGAAAATCCTGTTCTGAGCGGGGTTTTTTCGTTTTCCCCCACACCCCATAAAAAGCTAAGAAAACACGGGGCGGCCCAGAAGGGCCGCCCCAGACCAAGGAGTGAAAAGGGAATGAAGTGAGAAGTAAAAGGGTGGGCCTAACGGCCCCTGGAGGTTGATGAGGGGGGGTACCCCCCCAAGCCCCCTTTGGAACGGGCCTAGGGGGAAGCGGTTAGCCCGGCCGAAGGCCGGGCGGCCTTCTCAACGGAAAGGAGGAAAAGCATGCTCTGGGACGACGACATGGGTTGGGAGATCGAAGAAGACCTCGACTGGGAGGACCGGGAGGCTCTGGAGGAGTACCGCTACTGGTTGGACTGGGCGGACGGGGTGCTGAACCAGGACCCCGAGCCCGGGGAGGCCTCGGAGGCGGAGGCCGAGGTGGACCTCCTCCCGGGGCCGGAGCTTCCCGAGGAGGTTCTGGAGGCCCTTGCGGAGGCGCCCCTCGCCTACTGGTGGAGCCTGACGGAAGCCCTCCAGGAGCTGGAACAGGAGGCCGGGATGTTTCTGGAGGACCGGGTCAGGGTGAAGCTCCACCTCCTCCGCCTCCTGCTTGGCCGCCTCCCCCTCGCGGAGGACGAACCCCTCTTGAAGCTTCGAGTGCGGGAGGACGCCGCCTCCGAGCCCAGGCTGGTGCCGCTCACCAAGGACGACCTGAGGCGGGTGGTGGAGGGGTGGCTTGAGCTCTACGCCCTGGATTTTCCCAGCCAGGCCTACGAGGAGATGAAGGCCTTCCGGCGCTTCCTGGAGGGGAGCCTTTGGGAGAAGCACCCCGCGCTAGCCCCGCTCCTTCTGGTGTGCACCGCCCTTTGGGACCACCTCGAGGCCCTCCACGATCCCGACCTGGACATCCCCCCGTGGGCGGACACCCTGGTCCGGAAGGCGCTGAAGCGCCGCAAGCGGGCCTTGAAGAGGCGGTTTGGCCCCAACGATCTCGCCGCCTTTGGCCTCACCCAGTCCCTGGAGGAGAGCGAGGACCTCTACGAGCTGGTGGCCCTGGAGGCTCTTCTGGGCTTCGCCGAGGGCGAGTAGGGAAGAGCGTGGGCAAGAAGGGCGGCCGGGAGACCGGCCGCCCCGTTCTTTAGGAAGGAGGAGAAAGGTGAACAAGCCGGTGGTGGTGTACACGGACGCTTCGGTGGATCCCGAGAGGGGGGTTGGCGGCTTGGCGGTCCTCGGCCTGGTGCAGGCCAAGGGTGGGGGGAGGTTTTCCGCTTCCCTGGCTCTCCCCGTGGGGGACTCCACCCTGGCCGAGGCTTGGGTGGTCAAGCTGGCCCTGGAGGTGGTGCTCCTGACCCTCGGGCCCCAGACCCCGGTTACCGTCTTCTGCGACAACGAGTCCGTGGTGGAGCACCTCCAGAACGGGAAGCGCAACGGGCGGCAGGACCTGAACCGGGCCTTGGAAGGCGTGGCCAGGCTCAAGGGGCTCCTGAGGGTCACCTTCCGCCACAAACCCCGGTGTAGCACCCCGGAGATGAGGTGGGTGGACGCCAGGGCCAAGGAAGCCCTGGAGTGGGCGAGGAAGGGCGGGCCCATCCAGGCCTCCAAGCCCGAGCCTTCCCGGGCCAAGCCCAAGGGGCTTCTCTGGAGGATTCTCCGCTGGATCCTGGGAGGGTAGCCACGGCACGGTAGGCCTTTCTTCGCGTGTAAGAGGCTTCAAGGGGCTGGAAGGCCGGAGGAGGGGGGCGGCCTCGATGTTCGCCTCCCTCCGGTTCTTCCTGATCCCGGGCTTTCCTTGCGCACTTTTCTTGTATGGCCCGGATGAACCGAGGGTAGCGGTTCGGCGAACAGGAGGGGGCAGGGTAGACTTGGTCCGGCCGTGCTGGGTCTGGCCTTGCTGGGGCCGTGGAGGAGAAAGAGCAGGGCCTTGAAGGATTCCCGGAGGTGAGGTCTCGGCGGCAGCTCCGGAGTGGGAGACTTTGTGTGTGTCAAAATCTCCGCGCCTTTCCCCCACACCCCAAGGGAGGGGCCCTACGTTTCGACGGGCACTAAGAGCGTGCACATAGAGCGAGGGGAAAGGCTAACCCTCCTCTCCGAGGAGCCCCATCTCCCGCATGGCCTCTGCTACTGCTTTAGAGGCCTCCTCCACGAGGAGGGCCGCCAGGACCTCTGCCACCTCCTTCAAGCGGTCCTCGAGCTTGGCGAGCACCCTCACCTCCAACTCCCGCAGAAGGTCAGCGCTCACGCCCGCCCCGCCCACCGAAAGCGGGGAGACCGAAGGGGGCTTCACGAGCCCTTCGCCCTGGAAGAAGCGCTCGTGGAGGTCCGGCAGCTGGTCGAGCCCGAGGAACCTCCGCGCCCGCGTGAGGGCCACGTAGACAACATTCTCCTCCTCCTTGAGCTCGTCCAAGGCCCCCTGCTTGCGGTAGAACTCCCGGACCTTCTCGTCCCACACGGGGATGAAGTCCCCCCAGAGCACCACCCGGTCCCACTCTCTCCCCTTGGCCTTGTGGAGGGTGGAGACCACGAGGTCCGCCTTCCCCTCTTCGTCGGCCTGAGCGTGCTTCAGAAGCCTAGCGAGCTCCAGGAGGTCGTACCTGCGCGCGAGCCGGACGAGCATCCGGGCCTGGGGGTGGTTGACTTCCTTGGCGAGCTCCTCGAGCTCCTCCCAGTTCTCCACCAGGGCGAGCTCCGGGTGAGGCTTTTCCCGCTCGCCCCCCACCTTGAGAAGGTGAGCGTCCCGAAGAAGCCATGCGATCTCATCCACGCCGCCGACCACGAAGACCCTCGCGCCCTCCCGCCCCTCCTCGAGGAGGAAGCTGGTGACGGCCTCCACCGCCCCCGCGTTCGTCCTGCAGAGGGCGGTGTAAGGGGGTTCGGGGCGGGCCAGAGAGACCTCCGTGTCCCAAGGGGCCTTGCCGTGAAGCTCGATGGGGGAGCCCACGTGGGCCAGGAACCGCCTCACTCCCCGAGCGAGGTCCTCGCCGAAGCGGAAGCTCCAGGTGAGCTTCCTCTCCGGGGCGTCCAGCTTGTCCATGGCGTTCACCGCCCCGCGCCAGCCGTAGATCTGCTGGCGCGGGTCCCCCACGTAGACCCGGCGGAGCTCCCCCCGGTGGGCCTCGAGGACCTGCAGGAAGACGGGGGAGAGGTCTTGGGCCTCGTCCACCAAGACCGCGTCGTTCCCCCGGATCTTGGCCCCCGCCTGGGCCCAGATCTTGACGAAGCCGTCGAAGGAGAGGGGAAAGGAGTCGTCGGGGTCCTGCATCAGCTTCCAGATGAGCCTCACCGCCTTGAGGACGTACCTCTCCGAGAAGGGGTCCTTGTCGCGGCGCTGGAGGACCTCCCGGTACTCCGGGGGGATGTGAGCGGGAGTGGGCACCTCCGAGGCCGAGCGGAGAAAGGCCTCCAAGGTGCTCCGGATCACGTAGGCGAGGGCGTAGCGTTCCCTGGGAAGCTCCAGGGCCTCGAGGACGTCCCCCGGCGTGACCCGGCCGTCCCTCGCCGCGAGCTTTCTCTGGTAGGCCCCGCTTCCCCTCACCACGTGGCGGTGGGCCAGGCCGTGAAGGGTGAGGACCTCAACGTTCTCGGGGAAGGTGCGCTCCGCCTCATCGCGCACGGAACGGTTGAAGGCTACGTAGAGAAGGCGCTCTTTAGGAGCGCTCTGGGCCATGAGGCGCAAAGTGGTGGTCTTGCCGCTCCCCGCCACGGCCACGAGCTTCATGTCCTCGCGGGAGAGGAACGCCCGCACGGCCTCCTCCTGCTCGGGCGTGGGGGTGAAGCGGGGCGGGGAAGAACGGGCGGCTTGAACGGAAGGGGAAAGGGGCTTAGGGGGCGGAGGAGGGCCCTGGAGAAAGGAGGCCTTGGAAGCGAGCTCCGCCGTGGGCTTGAACCGTTCGGCCTTCCTGTAAAGGGCTTCCCGCTCCTCCGGGGAGAGGCGATTCCACGTCCTGAACCACAAAAGCCCCGCCCGGAGGACCTCGGGCTTCTCCGCCGCCACCTCCAAAAAGCTCTGGATCGCGTCCTTGACGACCGAGGTCCGGGCGAGCTCTTCCAGACGCTCCCACGCGTACGCCTCGAGCTCGGCCCCTTCCTTGCCCTCCGCCTCTCTCACCAGGGTGTGTAGGGAAGCGCTCACGGGGCCGAGAAAGTTGGGCGGCAAGGCGGTGGAAAAGACACGCCAGGCGAGAAGGATTTCCTCTTCGAGGGGGATTGCTTTTGTCTCTTCCTCGCCTCCAAAGGGCGAAAGCATTTGAAATCACTACACCTTAAGCGGTCGTGTAAGGATTTATGTGTAAGGGTCCGTGTTTAATAGGGGGGCACACCTTAGCACGAGGAGGTGCCCCGTGGACCAGGATACCTTGCGGATCTTGCTGAGGGAAGCGGTGCGGGAGACAGTAGCCGAGGTTCTGCAGACGGTTCTGGAGCTGGACCGGACAGCCTTCTTGCAGGTGCACGGGGGGCGCAGGAACGGCTACTACCCCCGCAAGCTGGAGACCACCTTCGGCCAGGTGGACCTGAAGGTCCCTAGGGATCGGGAATCTCGGTATTACCCGGCTTTCCTTAAGCCCTACGCCCGCCGCCTGGTGGACGTGGGGGAAGTGGCGGTAGCCCTTTACGCCGCCGGGGTCAGTCAGCGCAAGGCGGCCGAGATATTGAGCCTGCTCTTAGGCCACCGCTACTCCCACGAGACCCTAAGCGCTCTGACCGACCAAGTCCTGGAGGCGGCAGGAGCCTTCCGCACCCGGCTTTTGCCCGAGGAGATGGCCTTCGTCTACCTGGACGGGCTTTCCCTAAAGGTCTTCAGGGAAGGGGAAGGGATTGTGCGGGAAACGGTGTATGTGGCCCTGGGCATCGCCCCTGATGGGGAGAGGCGGGTCTTGGGGTTTTGGCTTTTGCCCCCGGAGAGCGCCCTGGGATGGGAGGGGGTCCTGGGGGAGCTTTGGCAGCGGGGCCTGCGGCGGGTGCGGTGCGTGGTGCACGGGGTGCGGTGGAGCCTGTCCCAGGTGCGCTCCCGGGACCGGGCCCTGCTGGCGGAGGACCTGAGGCGGGTGTACGGGGCGGAGAGCCGGGAGGAGGCCCTGCGGGTCCTGGAGGAGGTGAAGGGGACCTGGGGGTCGGGGTACCCGGGGGTGGTGGGGCTTTGGGTGGTTGCTTTCCCGTAGGGAAACACCTTGAGGATTCCGGAGCCTTCCTGCGCTTCTACGGGTACTCCAAGGTGCTTTGGCCGTACCTGCGGAGCACCAACCTGATGGAGCGGTTTATCCGGGAGCTACGGCGGGGGACGAAGGTGCGGGACCACAAGTTTCCCAAGGCGGAGGCGGTATACAAGCTCCTTTACCTGGAGTCGGAGAGGCAGGAAGGGAGGTGGGCAGAACGGAAACTAAAGGGGTTCTCGGAGGTGAAGGAGGTGCTGGAGAAGATGCTTCAGGAGCGGTATGCCCCCCGTACACAGACTCTTACACATAACTACACATAACTCTTGACACGACCTCTTGGGCCCAGGCGTGGCAACCTGTGCTACTATGGAAGAGGTATGATGCTTGGAAAAAGTGGACGAATGTGGCGGTCTTCCCTCTTGTTGGCCCTCTTGCTGGCTTTGGGGGCTTGCGCTCCCACCATGACCTCGGGCTCCGAGGCCCTGGGCGGGGGCTCGGCTACCCAGCCCGGTAGGACGGAACCCACGCCCTCCCAACCCGTGGTGGCTGGCTGGGTGTACCCCCTGTTCTCGCCCAGCGAAGAGGCCCGCAAGGAGGCGTGCGATGCTGGGTACGCCGCCGGGATGGCGGGTTCCAAGGAATCTAACCCAGGCGAGGCCACGGTCAGCGGGGCCAACGGGGATGTGACCTTCCAAAGCTCCTGGGGAAGTGTCTATAACGTGTGCAAGGCCTACGCCCAGAAGACCGAGGCAAAGCCGGAAGTGATTCCCGTTTTGGACGTTCTGCTCTACGTGTTTGATCCCCGGCTTAAGAGCTATAGCGACCCTGACGCTCTCTTCCAGGGGATCTCAATGGTTTTCTATGATGCCGAAGGCAAAGAGCTTGGCAGGCTTCCGGCGACCCTAAATAAGTGGAGTAAGGGTGTCCTGAGTATCCCGCAGAGCAACTCCAAGCCATCGGTTTACGATGGCTACTTCGTCCTGTCCACCAACTACAACAGCCTCCCTGGCAACCTGCGGGCGGCGGTCACCCGGGCCGAGTCCTTTGACGTCCTCATTTCTCGGGGACGGGGGGTAGAGCGGTACAGCTTCAACAAGGCAAAGTTCCCGACTCTGCGCTAGCTGGCTCGGCGGGGGTGGGGGAGAGTTGCGGGTGAGGATCTCCCCCACCCCTCACCCCTCCTCCCCCCACTCCGGCACCACGAGGCTTTTCATCCCGGTCCAGTAGGCCACCTTCTCCCTGGGGTGGCCCTCCTTGAGGAACCTGCGGATGGCCCGCCAGCGCAAGGGGAGGGCGAGGTCGGCCCGCCTCTTCCCCTCCGCCTTCACCCCGGCGAAGTCGGCGAACTCGGTGAGGATCCACTTGGCCTCCTCCAGGCCCAGGGGCTTCCCCCGGTTCTTCCCGGGGGCGGGCTTGAGGAGGAGATGGGGGTAGGGGAGGGGTTGGTGCCCCGCCAGGAACTCCCTCTGGGGGAGCCAGTCCGAGAGGACCTCCCGGGCGAAGGGGGAGAGGGGGACCTCCCGGAGCTTGGTCCCCCGCACCAGTAGGCTCTTCTCCCGCACGTCCTCCTTCCAGAGGTCCGCCACCTCCTTCACCGTGAGGCCCACCTCCCCCAGGAGGACGAGGAGGACCCGGAGGAGGGGACGCCAGTAGGCGAGGGGATAGGCCCCGGCCTTTTCCAGGAGGTCCTGGTAGGCCTCCTCGGGCATGGCCCGGGAGGGGGCGACCACGGGAAGCTCCTGGCGGGAGGGGAGGCGCACATGGGGGGGCATGGGATGCCCGGCCCAGTCCAGGAAGGGGAAGAGGTGCCTGAGGCTTGCCCGGGCCCGCTCCACGGTGCCCCAGGAGAGGGGCCCCCTTTCCCCTCCGGGGAAGCCCCTCTCCTTGGCCTCCAGGAGGAAGGCCTTGGGGTCCTCGGGCTCCAGATGGGGCCACCGCCTCCCCTTGAGGGCGAGCCAGCGGACGAAGTAGCCCACGTAATGGGGGGCCGCCCGGTCGGGCTTCTTGCGGTGGCGCACGAGGTAGGCCCAGAGGGCCTCCTTGAGGGCACCCTCGTCCCACCGCGCCAACGCCTCCCCCACCACCCGCCTCCGCTCCTCGGGGTGGTCCCAGACCTCCAGCCCAAGTCCTTCTCTCATCCTCACTCCCATCTTATCACCCCACCTCCCCAACCACAACCAAATCCCGCTTCTTCCCCCCACTCCTTCCCATTCCCCTCTTCTTTCTCTCCCTTCTCTACCTCATTTCCCACGCCCTGAACCCTCTTCCCGCGAGGGCTGAGGGCGGGGTGGGGGAGGGGTGCAAAGCCAACATGAAAGTGAGGAGAAGAGATGGAAAATCCCAAGCCCGATAGATGGGGCACTGCCGTCAGGTCCCCCTCCGGGGCTGGGCCACGCAATGCAGGAGGCTTCCACCCCCACCAGGGCCCCCGGTACCGCTATCCCAACGGGAGCGGGGCCTCTTGGAGCTCTTCCGCCAGACCCCCAAGTGGCGGGTGGCCTAGCCCCGGGCCGGGGTAACCTGTAGAGAGCCCAGCCAGGGCTTCGGGGGTGGTGCGTGTATCAAGACTGGCTGTTCAAGGACTGCCCCGGGGGCTGGCGCCTCCGCTACCGCCGGAACGGGGGCGGCTAGAGGCCTCCCAGGACGGGGAGACCTGGGAGAAGGTCCCCTCCGTCACGGAGATCACCGGGCTTCTCAACAAGAAGTTGCACGAGTGGGCCGTGCGCCAGGTGGTGGACTACCTTCGGGGCGAGCTCGTGCCGGGGCTCGTCCTCGGCCCCGAGGACGTGGACCGCATCCTGGACGGCGCGGCCAAGGCTCACCGTAAGGCCTCCCAGAGGGCCGCGGGGCAGGGGACCGACTTCCACGCCTGGGCGGAGGCCTACCTCAAGGGGCAAAGGCCTCCCTTCCCCGAGGAGGAGCCCCTTCGGGGGATGGCCCTCGCCCTGGCGGACTGGTGGGACGGGAACGGGGGCGAGGCCTTGCGCTCCGAGGAGGCGGTCTTCCACCCGGAGCACCGCTACGCCGGGCGGGTGGACCTGGTGGCCCGGCTGGGGGGGAGGGTGGTGGTGGTGGACCTGAAGACCTCCCCCCGGGCCTACCCGGAGCACCTCCTCCAGGTGGGGGCCTACGCCCTGGCCCTCCGGGCGGAGGGGGTGGCGGTGGAGGGGGGCTTCGTGCTGGCCCTGAGGGAAGGCTTAAGCCTCCAGGAGGTCCCCCTGGAGGAGGCGGGGGAGGCCTTCCTGGGGCTCCTGGCCGTCCACCGCTTCCTGGAGGGGCTCAAGGGCTCCTAGAGGGCGAGGCTTTGCGGGGCCTGGGCCGCCTCGGCCAGCTCCTGGGCGAAGGCTCGCACCTCCGGGGACACCTCCGCGTTCCCCGGGCCCCGCACCTCCGCCGCCCGCCAGCCCTCGGGGGCCCGCCAGAGGGCCAGGGTGGCCACGGGGCGGCCCTCCCCGTCCCGCAGGCCGAAGAACCGCTTCTCGCCCAGGAAGACCCAGGTCCAGGCCTCCCTCCCCAGGCAGTGCCCCATGGCCTTGCCCTCCTCCTCCAGGGCCTCGGGGGAGAGGAGCTCCACCGCCACCAGCCCCCCACGGGCGAAGGGCCCCGGGAAGAGGGGCTCGGGCCTCCCCAGGGCCCGCTCCGCCAGGGCCCTAAGCCCCAGGTTCTTGTCCCGGAGGGCGGCGAAGCGCCAGGGCTCCTCCAGGGCCCGCTTTAGGAGGGGAAGGGCCAGGAGGGCATCCTCCTCCCCCGGCCCGCGGCCCCAGGCCCGCAGCACCGCCACCATGGCCTCCTCCTGGGCGGGCGAGGGGTCCGGGTCCTCCGCCAGGAGGCCCAGGAGGAGGCCCCAATCCTCGTGGTCCAGCTCGCGCAACCAGGGGAGCCCCCGCCCGGGCTCCTGCAGGATCCCCGCCCGGAGGAGGAGGGAGAGAAGCCGGGAGAGAAGCTCCCTGGGCACCCGCCCTTCCGCGAAGGGAGGTTCCTTGCGCACGCCCCGGGTGAGGCTCGGGTAGGCCAGGAGCCAGCGGGCCTCCCCCTCCCCCCAGCCCTGGGCCCGGAGGAGGGCGTACCCCCGGCGCAGGAGCCCCCGGTAGGCCTCCCAGTCCAGGGAGACGTGCCCCAGGGAGAGGAAGGAGAGCAGGGCCTCGGGGTGGCGGCGCCACTCCCGGAAGAAGCGTTCCCCGTCCAGGGCCAGGAGCCTGCGGGCGTGGAGGTAGGCTGCTGGGTTCCCAAGGTGCCGTAAGACCTCCCAGGGCTGGAAGGCCTCGCGGAAGTCCCGGGAGGCCTCCTCGTCCCGGAGCCATTGGGCCAGGGCCCGGTCCACCACCTCCCTCACCCGCGAGGGGTCCAGGTCCAGGAGCCAGGCCCAGGCCACCGGGTCCCGAGGGGTGTGGGTCAGGGCGAGGTAGTCCCCGTAGGAGAGGAGGAGCCTGTATGCGGGGTGCCTACGCCTTGGCAGCTGCGGCGTCCCCTTCTTCTTCCCGGGCAGGAGGCGCTCCAGGACCTCCCAGGTCTCCTCGTAGTGGCCGAGGGACCACATCCAGGCCGCCCACGTATGGGCCCGCTGCAACCCTTCCCCGTAGGCCCACCCGTCCCCGTAGGGCAGGAAGAAGGCCCCCCCGAAGAGGTGGACCCCCTCGGGAGCCAGGCGGATGGCCCCGGAGAGGCGCTCCGGGGTGAGGGCCTCCGCGAAGGCCTGAAGCTCCGCCTCCACCTCGGGCGGGGGCGGGGCGTCCGGGGAGAGGGGCCCGGCCCCCTTTCCCGATAAAAAGCGGAGGGCGGCCCGGGCCCCCTCCAGGTCCACCATCGTCTCAAAGACCTTCGCCAGCGAAACCTCCTGGAACCACGCCTTCTTCTCCATCGGCAAACCTCCTCTTCCCCGCCCCTGGGGGTGGGGTCATGGCCAAGGGGGAAACCCAAACGAACCCCCGGCCCTCGCGGGGCCGGGGTTTGGGGTGCGCTTATTCCTTCGTGTGCTACCTCATAGCTCCACCCCGGCCATCCTGAGAAGCACCCGGCTACGTATGAGGTTGTGAACAAGCAGGATGAGGTTCACCCGGGCCACCAGCCCCCAGTAGGACCGGGCCTCTATCCGATGAAGCCCCAAAGACCGCACCATCACGCTGAAGCGGGTCTCTATCCAGTTCCGTACCCTTCCCATCCACCCTCTCCACCCCGTCTCCACCACCCTTCCTCCCCTGACCCGATAGGGTGGTGTCTTGACTCCCTGGACCCAACGAAAGCCCCGGTCCCCGAGGACCGCGGGCAGACCGTCCAGCAGGTCCCTCCCCCAGGTCTCCCGGGCATTACCGGGGAGAATGGCCCAACGAAAGAAGAGACCCCGCTCGTTCATCACTGGCATGAGGACGTAGCCCGCGAAAGCCCCCAGAGGTCCTACCCCCATCGCGGCCTCGGGAAGAGAGAGGCCGTGGATGCGGTGGCCGTGGGCCAGGGGGATAGGCTTGAGGTCCACCACCTGCAGGAGGCCTTGTCCCCCAGAGAGCCTCATGGCCAGGTGAGCCAACAACCCCTGGGCCTTCTGAAGGACCCGGTAGAAGCGGGAGAGGTGGGGGAGGGAGGGGAAGTAGGCCTTGAGGGTGGTCTTGGCGGCCAAGTAGCCTTTGGCGAGGTCTTGGCCTTGCAAAAGGAGAAAGATGGCGAGGGTTAGGAGCTCGGCCAGGGTAGCCTTCTGGTGCTTTTGCTTTGGGGGGAGCTTGAAGTCCTGAGCTTGCAAGGCCTTGAGTTCGTCATCCACCCAAATGTAGGTAGCCACCAGAAGGGTTTCCGCGTCAAGATAGTAAAGGGGGTGCTCACGATCTTGCTGCATAGCACCCCCTCTTTTTTCACATCCCGAGGGTCCAGATCAAGTAGCACACGAAGGCATCTGGGATCCAATCAAGGAGAGTTTAGAAGGGGCCTGCAAGCGGCTTCTCGCCCTTTACGACCGCGTCCTTCTTTTGATGACCCGACCCCCCTTCGGCGCCCACCTGGCCCTGGCGGAAGCCCTTCGGGAACGGTACCCAGGACGCCTCCTCCTCCACGCCACCCCCCTCTTCGGCCCGGGCCTCCAGGCCCTGCACGAACGGGCCGAGGAGCTCCTCGGCAAGGCGGAGCCGGAGGACGTGCTCGCCGAGCTACGGCGAATGGAACGGGAAGGCCGCCTATACCTGGCCTCCGCCGACCCCGAGGCCCTAGGACGCCAAGGCTGGCTTCCCCCGGGAGGAAAGTTGGTCATGCGCCTGGGCTTCCACGCCCTCTTCGCCCTAGAGGGCGAGCACCTCCGCCTACCCCCCTTGCCCGTGCCGGAAGGCCAGGTTCCCGCCGCCTTCGCGGAGTTCTGGGGGCGGGCTTTCGCCGGAAGACCCGTCCGGGCCTACCTCAACCTGGGCAAGGCCGCACCCCCCTCCTGGCGAAGGGCCTTGGAGGAAGGGCTCAAGGCCCACCTTGCCCTGCAGAAGGCGCGCCTCTCTCCCATGCCCCGGGACCTACAGGAACGGATCGGGGCGAAGAGCCTTCTGGGGTTTGCCTATCCGCTTTAGGGAAGGAGGTCCAAAAGCCCCCCGTAGAGGGTGAAGGCCTTGAGCTCGTCCACCTCCTCCCCGTTCCACACGAAGGCCACGCAGTAGCGGTTGTCGCCGCGGGAAAGGCTGTGGACCAGGCTCAGCACCCCGGGCCTCGAGCCCCCCTTGTAGGCCACCCGGTCCCAGCCGAAGGCGGCCACCCCGGGGTTGATGCCCATGAGGGGAAGGTCCGCCACCTTCGCCATCCAGCGGCAAAGCTCCCTCGGGGTAAAGCGCCAGTCCGCCTCGGGCGGCCAGTCTCCAGGGTCTAAGGGCAGGTCCGTCACCGAGGGGAGGCCTCGGGCCCTCAGGGCCTCCAGGGCCTGGCGCTTGGCCTCCAGGTCCCCGTCGCGGAAGGCCGCCAAGAGGTCCCGGTTTCCCCGGGCGGCGAGGCCGAAGGCCTCCCTGGTGGTGAGGAAGGGGCGGTTGCGGGGGGAGAGGGCCTCGAGGCGCTCCCGCCCGAGGAGGGCGATGAGGGCGTCCGTGGCGGTGTTGTCGGAGAGGGAGATCATGAGGGCCGCCAGGGTGTGGAGGGTCAAGGGGCTTCCTTCCGGCCAACTCTGGAGCAAACCGGAAGGTAGGCTCTTCCACGCCTCCTCCAGGCGGACCACCTCGTCCCACGCCCGCCTCCCCGCCTCCACCTCCTCGCGCAAGGCGGCGAGGACCAGAAGCTTGAAGGCCGAGGCCACGGCCAAAGGCGTGTCCTCCTCCAGGGCCAAGACGGGCTTCCCGTCCCGCTCCACCCATAGCCCCACCCGCCCCGGGAGGGCCCGGAAGGCCTCCAGGGCCTCCTCGAGGCTTCCCAGCTTGGCTATGGGGGGCTCAAAGAAGAGGCCCGCGATGCGCCCTTCCCGGTCCAGGCTGATGCGGGCGTGCACGTACCCCCGCTCAAGCTCCAAGAGGTACCTCTCCGGATCCAGGGGCTGCACCCCTTTGAGCTCTCCCAGATTGGCCTTCAGCTGGGCCACGATGGCCGCCACCTGGGCCGCGGGCACCTGGGCGAGGAAGCCCGGAGCAAAGGCCTCCTCGCGGACCTCCTCCGTAAAGAGGCGGAGGAGCACCTCCGCCCCCCGTTCCAGCCCCCCCATGGGGTCCCCAAGCCCCTCCGCCCCGCCGAGCCCGCCCAGGAGGGCGAGAAGCCCCAAGAAAACCCTCTTTGCCTTCATGGCTCCATACTACCACGCCAGGGCGAGCCCCTCGGCCCGGGGGTCGCTCGCCCCCACGAGGGCCTCCCCCAGGCGGAAGACCGCCTGCCCCCGCCCGAAAAGCCCGTACTCCGCCTCGTAGCGCACCCGGTGCCCCAGGTCCTTGAGGAAGAGGGCCGTGGCCTGGGGGATGCCAGGCTCAAGAAGCACCTCGTCCCCCGGCACCACCTGCCAGCGGGGCCGGTCCAGGGCCGCCTGGGGGTTCAGGCCAAAGTCCGCCAGGGCCACCACCACCTGGACGTGCCCCTGGGGCTGCATGAACCCCCCCATGACCCCGAAGGGCCCAAGGGGCTTTCCTTCCCTCGTGAGAAAGCCCGGGATGATAGTGTGGAAGGGCCTCTTTCCCGGCCCCACCCGGTTCGGGTGGCCTTCCTCCAGGGAAAACCCCAGGCCCCGGTTCTGCAGGGCGATCCCCGTCCCCGGCACCAAGACCCCGGAGCCGAACCCCTGGTAGTTGGACTGGATGAGGGAGACCATGAGCTCCCCGTCCGCCGCCGCCAGGTAGACCGTCCCCTCAGGCCTTAGCCCGGGAAGGACCCGGGGAAGGGCCTTTTCCCCGATAAGCCTCCTCCTTTCCGCCGCGTAGGCCTTGGAGAGGAAGGCCTTGGGGTCAAGCTCCATGTGGCGGGGGTCGGCCACGAAGCTATTTATATCTCCATACCCTCAGCCAGAGCTTTTAGGCGCCAAATAAAGCGGATATGTTCCTACTTTACTCTAAGAGCTACGATCTAGGGCCAATTTTGAGTTCAGGTGTAGCATTGCAGTTAGGTAGGAATACAAAACGATGGCCCCGAGGCTGGCAGGAAGGAAAAGTAAAGTAGGCAGGATGGGCTCCTCCCTCCGGGTTGCTATGGGGTTAGAGCCCAAATGGGGGGAGGTCCGAGGGAGGCCGGAACATGGCCCGCCGACGGTAGACCAGCTGGTACCAGACGCGCTTGGAGAATTCGGTGAGTTCCTCGGGGTTTACAAGGCGGGATATAGTCCCGCGTTGTTCAAAGCGCTCGGCGATCTGTCCCACCCGTTCCTCGTCTCCCGGTTCCGGGGAAAAGCCGCCCCAGTCCTTGACCTTCCATTTCCCTTCGCTTTTTTCCAATGTAAACGCTCTCAAGTGCAAGATGGGGACGACCGAAATCATATCGCTGAGCTGGGCCAGAGGGGTGTTCTGGTACTCCCAGAAACCGACGACGAGGCCGATGTAAAGAACGTACTCCGTGAAAGCGCCCTGGAGGAGGTTGAATTCTCTTTCCCCTACCCTCGCGAGCACGTTCCCCTTCTTTTTCGGCTTGGCCATGAACCACACGAGGTCCCCGGGTTTCATCTTGGCCAGGGCAAGGGGGACCGGCGATGACGCGTCCTTATAGGTTGCCTCGTGCCCCTTGCGGTACTCCTCCAGGCACTCCGGGACGGCGTGGCCCGGGTCAAGTCGCCAACCGACGCCCACCACACCGTAGAGAAGGGCGTACTCCAGCGCGGCGGGATGGCTTTTCACATAGTCCTGCTCCATTAGGATCCTCCACACCGTGGGCGCCCATTCTTTGAATCCCTCAAGCTGGTCTTGGCACTTTCTTCCCATCGCTATTACCCCCTCTCGCTAACGCTTTTCTTCTCCCTTCCCCAGGAGCTTCTCCCGGGCCAGGGCCAAGGCCGTCCTGTCGGTCTCGGGGCGCTGGAGCAGGCCCTCGAGGACCCAGGGCACCAGGTCTTTGGGCAGGATGTACCAGATGGGGCGGCCGCTGCTTAGGGGCCCCCCCTTATCCTTGGGGTCCGGGCCGCCGTTCCAGCGGATGCCCAGGGCGTAGGGCCACACCTCCCCCTCGGTCTCCTCCTCCCTCCACCGGACCAGGGCCACGGAGTAGGAGTTCGCTCCCCCGTTGAAGAGGACGGCCACCAGCTGGAGGCGGCTTCTGGGGTAGATGACCTGGTTAGGGTCAACCATAACTTTCCTCAGTAGTTATGCTAGCTAGTTAGTCAAAGCCTGTCAAGCTTGACCGAAGCCATCCCTGACCAGGTGCGCGCTGAGAGGGATGCTCAAGCCCGCCCAAAGAACGCGTACGGGCTTCCCCTCCCCCAGCTACCCCCTCAGCACCCGCTTGTACCACACCTTGAGGGCCTCGAGGTCCCAGGCCACCACCGCCCGGCTCCCGTCGGGGTACCACCGCACCTCGTACTTCCTCGGGAACTCGGGCAGGAGCCGCTCCACCTTGGGCCACCAGAGGGCCAGGGCCTCGGGCCTCAGCACCAGGTAGTAGGGCCCCTCCCCCACCAGGCCCATCACCTGCCCCTTGGGGAGGGGCGGGGGCAGGCCGAGGCCTCCGGGGGCCTCCTCCTCCGGGGCCCGCCAAACCCGCACCGGGTCCCGCCTCGGCCCCCGCTCCCCGGGCGGGCGCGCCTCCTTCTGGGGCTTCGGGGGGCCTTCGGGCCCGGGCGGGGCCGGGGCGGGCCTTTGGGCCTCCTCCCGGCGCTCCCCGGCCTCCCCGGGGGCGGGCGCCTTCCGCCTCCCCTCCAGGTGCGGGTTCCGGTCCCCCTCTATGGGCTCGGGGAGGGGCCTTTCCCCCTTGCGGGCCAGGACCAGGAAAGCCCGCTCGCAGAGCGTCTGGTACCTTTGAGGAAGAGGGTGCGGCCGCCCGTCGGGTGATGGCCCACCCCTGGCGGGAAGGGGACCTCCGGTGGCCGGTGCCTCGAGGCGGGCAAGGAGGAGGTCAAAAGGTGGGAAAGCCGAAAAGGGACTTCTTGAAGTGGATCCAGCGCCTCGGGGCGAGCGTCCGGTTGGACGGAAGGAGTGTGGGGGTGCCACGAACGCATTGAAGCGCGGCTCGTCCCGGGCCTGGACGGTACGCTCTTCGTGGACTTTCCGGTGATCCTGAGGGGGAGGGTTCCGGGGGAGGTTCTGGGGGTCTTCTCCCCCGGGGAAGACCCCCTCCAGGTGGAGGTGAGGATGGAGAGGGAGAGGCCGCCTTCCTTCCGGGTGGAGATTGGGGACGAAGACCTCGCCTACATCCTCCGCCCCTACCTCGAGGAGCAGACGGAACGCTTTCTCCTCGCCGCCAGGGAAAGGGCGAGGGCGATCCTGGAGGTGTTCGGAAGGGAGGAGAGCCTGCCCCTCGAGGCCCTCTTCCTCATTTTTCTTGGAGGCGCGAAGGGGAAGGTTCACGGCCGTGGGCGAGGTGACCATGGCCCTCGAGGGGCTCTAGCCAGGTCCGGCGGGACTTCGCCCCGCCTCAGGGCTCCTCCTCCAGAAGCCTCAGGGCCTCCCTAAACCTCTTCCAGGACAGGCGGCCGGTCCCCAGGCCGTACTCCAGCCAAACCCGGAGGAGATCCCGGTAATACCCCACCTCGCGCAGGAAGGCCGCGAGGGCCCTCGGCCTCAGGTCCTCCCAGGACCAGACCTCCCCCGTCACCTCCTCCCCGCGGCGGAAGACCCGGGGGAAGGGGAGGGGAGGCATTCCCGTAAGAAGGGGGATTGGAACCCGGGCCTCCCTCCCCTCCAGGACCAGGAGGGCGGCTTCCGGGTGGCGTTCCCAGAACTCCGGGAAGAGGCGGAGCCAGAAGCCACCCCCGTCCTCCTCCCTGATCTCCAGGCCCGGGCCCACCCAGCGGCGGAGCTCCTTGCGCCCGAAGGTCCACTCGTTCCTAAAGGAGAGGAGGCCCAATACTTGGACCTCCCCCCGGGGCTCCTCCCGGTCCCGGTACCGGGGCCGGTAGACGAGGGGAAACCTGGGGCGGCTCGGGGAAGAGGGGGCCCGCCTCTCCCCCTTCGGCCGGGAGGGCCTAGAGGCCCTCTCCTCCCCGGCCGGGGGCCGTCTTGGGCCCCGGAGGACCTCCCCCCAGAACTCCGGGGGCAGCCCGTCCAGGAAGGCCAGGACCCGGGCGGCCAGGAGGGCTTCCGGCGAGGCGAGGAGGAACTCCCCTTGGAGGGGGGGCTTCACCGCCACGCCCTCCCCACAAAGGACCTCCACCAGCCTCGCGGCGTAGCCTCCCCCGAGGTAGGGGTGGAGACGCAGGGCCTGGAGGAGCTTCGCGCAGGCCCCTTCTCGCTCCCCCAAGGAGAGGCGGTGTAGGGCTTCTCTGCCCAGGTAGAGGGCTTGGCCGATGGGGTCCTCCCCCCGCGGGCCCATGGCGAGGTGCCGCCGGGCTTCCTCCCGGAAAGCCTCCGCCTGCAGGGCGCCGAGGTTTCCCGCCTCCGCCTCCACCAGGGCCTGGAGAAGGAGGCTTTGGAAGGAGCGCCTGGGTCGGGTCACGGTTTCCCCCCGTGCGGGCTGGAGGCCAGGGCGGCCCAGAGGGCGTGGCGGTACTCCGCCACCAGGTCCCAGTCGTATCCCCCCTCAGGGAAGGGGCAGGGCTCGGGGTCCCCGCCCTTCCAGGCCTTGGCCAGGGCCTCGTACCAGGCGGGAAAGTGCTTGACCAGGGGGGGGAGGGCACCCTGGGCCCCTTGTCGTTCAGGCGGGAGGCCTCGTAGAGCTCCCTTTTCCCCGTGGGCTGGTTCCGGGCCACCTGGCAGGTGCATCCTGCGGGTGCCCCGTCCCGGTAGAGGAGCACCTGGGTCCCCCGCCTCACCTTCTTCGCCTCCAGGTAGGGATGCACGTTCCCAAAGGGGCAGGAGCAGGGGTCCCCTGTCCCTGTAGGCTCCTTCAGGAAGTGGAACACCCAGCTCGCGGCCATGGCCTGCTCAAAGGCCGCCGAGTCCAACCCGTAGGACCTTTCCAGAAGGAGGAAGACTCCTCGGAAGGCTCCCACCAGGGGGGTGGCGGCGGCCCAGGTCTCGGGCACCCGGTCCAGGGGCAGGTCCCCCAGCCTCGTAGGGGCGAGGGTGGCAAGGAGGGGGCCCAGCTTTCTCAGAAGCTTCTGGACCACTCCCCGGGGATGGTCCCTCAGGTAGAGCTCCTCCACCACCTCTCGCAGGTCCCCCGCGGAGGCCCCGTCGGCGAGCCCCAGGAAGGCTCGCTCCTCCCTCGCCAGAGCGGTGAGGAGCCTCCTGGCGTTCTCCTCCTCCCGCAGAAACTCCAGGAGTCCCTCCTTCAGGACTTCTCCCGTGTTCCAGCGGAGGTCGGCCCCCAGCCTGTGGGCCTCCAGGGCGAGGAGGAGGAGCTTAAGCCCCTGGCGGAGGACCTTGTCCTTGTGGAGGCCAAGCTCCCGGAGAAGATCGGCGTCCAACCGGGGAAGTTCCTTCAGGGCCGCAAGGCCCAAAAGGCCGGGTGGGCGCCCCGGCCTCCCTCCCTCCGTCCACACCTCGGACGAGGTTTCCCCCATGCCCCCAGCATAGCCAAACCTTCTTTCCCTGAAAAGCCTCCGGCCTTTGCGAAACCCGGCTTTTACCCCGGAGAGGGCGGGGATAGCCTGAAGCCGGGTGGACTTATGGAGGGGCGCGGAGCGGGCGGAAAGGTGGGACGGGCGGCCTTGGTCCTCCTCTTCGCGGCCCTGGCCACGGGAGCCGCCCCCTGGACGGAGGGCCCCGGGCCGTTCCGGGTCCGGACCTTCGTGGACGAGATTGATGCCGGGGGTTGGCTCCACGACATGGCCTACGGGGCCGGGGTCTTCGTGGTTGTTGGCCCCTTCCGCATCCTGGTCTCCAAGGACGGGGTGCACTGGAAGAAGATCCACGCTCCCGCCCGGATGAACGCCGTGGAGTACACGGAGGTGGGCTTCCTGGCCGTGGGCAACGCGGGGACCTTGATGGCCTCCAAGGACGGATGGGACTGGAAGCGGTACAAGGTGGGGCGGGACCTGGAGTGGGACCTCTTCGGCGTGGCCTACGGCGGGGGATGGTACTTCGTGGCAGCCAACGAGGGGGTCATCCTGGCCTCCCGGAACCTCCGGGATTGGGTGGAGTTGCTTCGGGACGAGGATATGACCGGCATGGTCTACGGCAACGGCCGTCTGGTGGTGGGCAGCCTTTGGAAGCTCCACGTGGTGGAGCCGGAAAGGAGGTAGGCGTGGCCATCGCTTCGGTGCGGCGCAGGGGGAACTATCTGGACGTGTACGACGAGCGGGGGAGGCGGATCGGGGGCTTTGGGATCTCCACCCAGGACGAGCTCTTGGGCTGGACGGCGGACACGGTGATCGTCCGCCGGGGGCGGACCGTCTACCACTACGACGCCCGGGGCCGGGTGAAGGGCACCCGCCCCGCCTAGGGGGGAGAGGATGCGCCGGGTGGACCTGGGCAGGCTCTCCGTCTGGCTCTTCGGGGGCCTGGGGGAGATCGGGGGGAACCAGGTGCTCCTGTACACGGAGGAGGGAGGGCTCCTCCTGGACTTCGGCCGGCCCTTTGGCCGCTGGGGGGCCTTCTTCACGGAGTTCCTCTCCCCCCGCACCTCGGGCCTCGGGCTTCGGGACCTCCTCTTCCTCCGGCTTCTGCCCCCCGTCCCCGGCCTCTACCGGGACGGGACGGGGGACACCCTCCTGCCCACGGAGCTGGAGCGGGAGCTGCTGGGGGGGCTTCCCCTGGACCGGGGGAAGGTTCTGGCCCTTCTCCTCTCCCACGCCCACCTGGACCACACCGGGTCCGTGGGCTACCTGCGGCAGGACCTTCCCGTGGTGACCACCGCGGCCACCGCCGCCATCGTCAAGGCCATGCAGGACACCGCCCAGGCGGGCGTGGACGGAGAGGCGGCCTACCTCAGCCCCAGGCTCCCCAAGGGGGACACGGGGCTCCTGGAAGGGGACCGCAAGCGCTACCTCCGTCGGCCCTACCGGCTTTGGGGACGCCTCCGGGCCTTTCCCCACCGCTCCCCCGCCGTCCAGAAGACCCTGGAGGGCCACCCTTGGGAGGAGGCCTCCTCCCCCCTGGCCCTGGGGCCCTTCCGGGTGGAGGCCCTTCCCGTGGACCACTCCGTCCCCGGGGCCGCGGCCTTCGCCGTGGAGACCCCCGAGGGGCTTGTGGTCTACACGGGGGACCTGCGGCGCCACGGCCGCTGGGGCGCCAAGACGGAGGCCTTCCTCCGGGCCCTGGAGGGGCGGGAGGTCTTCCTCCTCCTGGTGGAGGGGACGCGGCTCGGGGAGCCGGGGCGGGCCCGCACGGAGGAGGAGGTGAGGCAGGCCCTCCACGCCGAGGTGGCCCGGTGGGAGGGGGCCCCGGTGGTGGTGGACTTCGCCCCCCGCAACCTGGAGCGGCTCCTCTCCTGCCTGGAGGTGGCCCGGGAGGTGGGGCGGAGGCTCGTGGTCACCGCCAAGGACGCCTACCTTCTCTGGGGGTTGGCGGAGGCGGAACCGGACCCCTGGGAGAGGGTCCTCGGCGAGGTCCTGGTCCTTAAGGAGGGGAAGAGCCGGACCTCGGGCTGGGAGCGGGCCCTCTGGGACGAAGCCCCGGTACAGGGGGCCTCCCCGGAGGAGGTGGCGCAGGACCTCGGGAGCTACCTCCTGGCCCTGGGCTTCTACGAGGTGAACCGCCTCCTGGACCTGCGGCTTCTGGAGAGGAAGGCGGGGAGGGTCCCGAGGCGGGGGGCCTACATCTTCAGCAACTCCTACTGGGCCGACCAGGAGCAGATCCTGGACCTCGAGGTCCTCCTCCGCTGGCTGGAGGCCCTGGACCTCCGCCTCCTCCCCGAGGACCTGGCCGCCCTTCCCCAGGACCCCCAGGGGGTGCGCAACCCCTTCCACACCTCCGGCCACGCTCCCGAGGCGGACCTCCGGGAAGTGGCGGAGCGCCTGCGGCCTCGCTACCTCCTGCCCATCCACACGGAGCGGCCCGAGCGGTGGCGGGAGGTCTACGAGGGGGAGGTCTTGCTTCTATGAAAACAATCCGTTTTTTGCGAAACCCGTCTTTCGTCTGGCGAGGGTTGGCCCCATCCTGGTCCTGAGGAGGTGAAGCGTGGGAAGGGACATCCCCATCACGGTCCACAACCTGGGTTCTCCCGCAGGGAAGGCGCTGGATTTCGTCCGGGAAGGGCTATACGCCCGCATGGACGCCCCCATGATGGCCTTGGCCGTCCGCATCCCCGTCTACCTGGTGAACGAGGCCCAGATGGACCGCCTCTACCCCCCGGAGCGCCGCCGCTTCTTCCCCGAGGAACCCCTCCGGCGGCGCCTCCGGGAGCTGAGGGAGCGCGATCCTTGGGACGACGAG
This sequence comes from Thermus altitudinis, assembly GCF_022760835.1. Classification (GTDB taxonomy): domain Bacteria; phylum Deinococcota; class Deinococci; order Deinococcales; family Thermaceae; genus Thermus; species Thermus altitudinis. The sequence goes on along the minus strand of NZ_JAKTNQ010000025.1, from coordinate 9,636 downwards.
GACCCCTTCGCCCCCCTGGAGGACCTGGACCGGTGGGGGGAGGACCTCCGGAACTGGAATACCTTCGTGTGCTACCTCATAGCTCCCCCCTAGCCATTTTCAAGAGCACCCGGCTACGGATGAGGTTGTGGACCAGCAGGATGAGGTTCACCCGGGCCACTAGACCCCAGTAGGACCGAACCTCTATCCGGTGAAGCCCCAAAGAGCGTACCATCACGCTAAACCGGGTCTCGATCCAGTTGCGTACCCTCCCCAACAAGCTACGCTGACGCGTGACCCACTCTCTCCACCCCGTCTCCACCACCTTTCCTCCCCTAAGCCGGTAGGAAGGTGTCTTGACCCCCTGGACCCAGCGAAAACCCCGGTCACCAAGGACCGCGGGCAAACCCTCCAGAAGCTCCCCTGCCCAGGTCTCCCGGGCATTCCCGGGAAGAAGAGTCCAACGAAAGAAGAGGCCCCGCTCGTTCATCACCGGCACAAGGACGTACCCGCCAAAGGCTCCCAGGGGACCCACCCCCACCGCGGCCTCAGGAAGAGAGAGGCCGTGGATACGGTGGCCGTGGGCCAGGGGGATGGGCTTGAGGTCTACCACCTGGAGCAGGCCTTGTCCCCCGGAGAGCTTTAAGGCGAGGTGGGCCAGCAGCCCATGAGCCTTCTGGAGGATCCGGTAGAAACGGGAGAGGTGGGGGAGGGAGGGGAAGTAAGCCTTCAGGGTAGTCTTGGCCGCGAGGTAGCCTTTGGCGAGGTCCTGGCCCTGGCTGCTTCCCCGTAGGGGAACATCTTGCGGAGGAGGAAGATGGCGAGGGCCAGGAGTTCGGCCAGGGTGGCCTTTTGGTGCTTTTGCTTTTTGGGGAGCTTGAAACCTTGAGCGACGAGGGCTTTGAGTTCGTCATCCACCCAAATGTAGGTAGCCACGATGAGGGTCTCTGCGTCAAGATGGTAGAGGGGGTGCTCACGGTCTTGTGGCATAGCACCCCCTCTTTTTTCACACCCTGGGGGGACAGATCAAGTAGCACACGAAGGAATAGGGTGAAGGACGTGGTGGCGGTCGGGCTTTATGTGAGGGGGTCCGCCATGGGGGCGCAGGGGAGGGACTTCAGGCAGGAGGTCCTCCGCCTGGGGGAGGAGGAGGCCCGCACGGAGGGGGCGGAGGAGGCCTTCCTGGACCACGAGGGCCCCGTCATCTTCCTCTGCCCGGAGCGGGTGGTGGGGTGGGCGGAGGAGAAAGGCGTGCGCGTTGCCCTGGTCCAGGACAAGGTTTATTACCACGAGCTGGGCCACGCCCTGATGGACACCGCGGACCCCTACCCCGACCCCTACGGGGAGAGCTGGGGCCGGGTGGTGGAGGAGAGCCTGGCCAACCTGGTGGCCTGGAGGCGGTTCCGGGGGCAGGAGGCCGCCTGGGTGGCCCGGCTCATCCAGGACCAGCCCCCCGAGTACCGGGGGTATGCTGCGGCCGCCGCCCTGCCCCATCCCCTTTTTTGGCCAGAAATCGCCCACCTTAGGGTGCCTTGGGAGTATTGGGAGGAGTGGTGGTGGCGCTACCGCCACTTCCTCCGAGGCATACCCGGAAGGCTCCGCACCTTTCTGGAGCTTCCCTTTTCCCCCGATGGGGGATCGGGCCTGTACCGAGCCTGGCGGGAAAGCAAGCGCAGGGGCCTTTGGAGGGAACCCGCTACACAACGCTTCTGGCGGGGGGTAGCCCGGTTGCTTTTGGAAGAGGGTGTTTAGTAGAGTGGTTGCGAAGGAGGTGAACCCATGCCGTTGACGAAGGGGCACACGCGGTTAAGGCTTCCCGATCTCTTGAGCAGGGTGAGCAGCCATGAATTCCTGATTCCGGAGTTCCAAAGGGACCTCGTTTGGAAGCCGGAGCAGGTGCGGGAGCTTTTGGTCTCCTTGGTGCGGGGGGACTTTGCCGGGGTCATCCTTTTGCTTGAGTTTAACCCCACCAGCCCCCCCTTCCACCACAAAGCCGTCTACGCGGTTCCTTCTTCTCCCCCGCCCCCCCTCACCCACGCCTACTCCGTCCTAGACGGCCAGCAGCGGATCTCCGCCCTGTACTACGCCTTCCATCACCCAAACCTGCCCCTGCCCCCGAAGGGCAAGGTGGTACGCTTCTTCTTGAAGCTAGACCCGTTCTTAAAGGGGGATTTTGACGAAGCGGTGGTAGTGGAGCGTAATGGCTCGCCCGGATTCAAGGACCTGGTTGATGAGTGGTACCGCGGGGAGGCTCTTCCCTTTGGCCCCATCAGCGGCCCTCACCCGCCCCATTTGATTACCCTCTATGACCTCTTGATGGCGCCCGGGCCTAGCGCCGGCAGCCTGCTTGATGCTTACCTCTCCGGAACGAGCAGCCCCTACGCTCCCTCTTTTGGCAAGCTATTTGGTTCCTTGAACTCACTGCTCCACTACGACCTTGACGCCGTCGTGCTGTCGTTTTCGCCTGGTACTGGGTCCTCGGCTATTGTTTCCGCGATATCCTCAGTGTTCGTAAACGTCAACTCCAAGGGCACGAAACTCACCCTGTTTGACCTGGCCGTGGCTCACCTCTTTCCTCTCCTCCACCCTATCGGCCTAAACCTTAGAAGCTTGTGGAATAGACTGCCCACTACGCACCCTGGGTTGGCAGGGCCGATCAGTAAAGACTTTGTTGAACCCGACGACATCCTCCGGGTCATGGCCATGATCACGGGGGGTTCGGTCAAAAAAGCCACACTTCTAAACCACCTCCATGGGGTCGTGAGCAGGCTAACGGGCGCCTCCCCTGGGGGTCCGGTAACGAGCCCCGCGGACCACAGCTTCTCCTCCTTTCTAGACTTATGGGATGAGGCCGCTTCTTGCCTCGAGGAGGCCTACGAGCGGATCGTCAAGGACTACGGGGCCCTGGGGCCGGAGTGGATCCCCTACGGGGCGATGATCGTCCCCCTCGCCGCCCTGATCCACGTAGAAAGGAGGAGCGGGGCTCCCGGCGCCCGCGACAAGGTGGACTGCTGGTACTGGCACAGCGTGTTCTACGAGCGCTACGAGAAGTCCGTGGACACCACGGCCATGGCCGACTTCCGGGCGGTCACCTCATGGATCTTGGGTCGCGGCGGCAAGCCCAGCTGGCTTCCCGGTAGCGTCCCCCCAGGGATGGATTTCAAGACCGTCGTGGATAGGAAGAGTGCCCTCTACAGTGGGGTTCTCAACCTCATCGCTCTGGCCGGGGCGAGAAACTTGGTGTATGGGAGTCCCCGGGGAAGCAGCCTCCAGATTGACCACCTTTTCCCCAAGGGTCGGTCCAAGCCGTGGGCTACCCATCCCTGGATGGAATCCGTCCTCAACGCCACGTTGCTAGACGAAAGCACCAACAAAGCCAAGGGCAAAAAAGACCCCTCGGACTTCTATCACGCGGATGTGCTCCCTGGGCATGGCAAGACCGGTGCCAGCGTGAGGGCCACCTTCGGAAGCCACCTCATCAGCCCAGCTGCCGAGAGCTCCTTCGCCCACGGGTCTTCAGGAGCCCCTAATTCGGTGGCCATCTTTGAAGATTTCATCAGGGAGCGGGAGAAAGACGTGCTAGCAGAAATAGCGAAGAAGCTTAAGTGCCAACCCCTTATCATCTCAACATGGCG
>NZ_JAKTNQ010000025.1:0-6012 GCF_022760835.1 Thermus altitudinis | reverse complement strand
CCAAAGATCGCCCAGCACTTCCACAAGGACCGCACCACGGTCTACCTCGTCCTCCGGCGCTTCGTGAGGGAGGGTCTCCAGGGCCTCGCCTACCGCAAACCCCCGGGAGCCCCCAGGAAGTTCACCCCCGAGATGGCCGCCTTCGTGGAGGAAAGGCTGGCCGAGGATAGGGTCTGGACCGCCCCCCGGCTCTCGACAGCCCTAGCCGAGCGCTTTGGGGTCCGCCTGGCCCCCAAGGTGGTGGCCCGGCACCTCAGGGCCATGGGGTATGTGTGAAGGTGCTCATGGACCGGGCGCCTTTCCACCGGTCCCGTGGGGTGGGGGTTGTGTCAAGAGTTATGTGTAAGAGTCTGTGTACGGGGGGCATACCGCTCCTGAAGCATCTTCTCCAGCACCTCCTTCACCTCCGAGAACCCCTTTAGTTTCCGTTCTGCCCACCTCCCTGCAAGATGTTCGCTTCGCGAAGCAGCCTGCCTCTCCGACTCCAGGTAAAGAAGCTTGTACACCGCCTCTTCCTTAGGAAACTTGTGGTCCCGCACCTTCGTCCCACGCCTCACCAGAACGCTAGCCCTTCGGGCTGAGCCCGAATAAACCGCTCCATCAGGTTAGTGCTCCGAAGATAGGGCCAAAGCACCTGGGGGCAATCGTAAAAGCGAAGCAGGGCCCCAGAGTCCTCCCACCAGGCCGCCACCAGGGAAGGATACCGAGACCCCCAGGCCTCCTTGAGCCTCTCCAAGGCCTCAAGGTACGCTTCGCGTGACCACGGGCTTCCACCCGGCTCCTCGCCCCATAAATCCCCTTCAGGTCCTGCGCCAGCAAGGCCCGGTCCCGGGAACGCACCTGGGCCAGGCTGGAGCGCACCCTATGCACCACGCACACCTGCCACTGGGCCAGGGGATACACCCGGCGGATCGCCTCTTCCATCCCGGGTAGGCCATCGGTGATGAAGAGCAAAACCCGCCGCAGGCCCCTTTGCCATAGTTCCCTCAAGCTAGCCCTATCGGGCTGACCAAGACCTCTTCCCAGGCAGTGGCGCTTTCCGTAGGCAAAAGCCAAAAGCCCAGAACCTGCCTCTGCCCACCAGGGGTGACGCCCAGAGCCACATAGACCGCCTCCCGCTCCACCCCAATCCCCTCCCTTAGGACCTTCAAGAAGAAACCGTCCAGGTAGACCCAGGCCATATCTTCCGGTATAGGCCTATGACGGAAGGCCTCCACCTCCTTCAGCACCTGGTCGGTAAGGGCGCTGATGGTCTCGTGGGTGTAGCGGTGGCCCAGAAGCAGGCTCATCACCTCGGCCGCCTTGCGCTGACTGACCCCGGCGGCGTACAGGGCCACGGCCACCTCGCCCAGGTCCACCTGGCGGCGGGCGTAGGGCTGGAGGGAGCTGGGGTAGTACCTCCCTTCCCGATCCCTTGGGATGGAAAGCTCCACCTGGCCAAAAGCGGTCTCCAGCTTCCTGGGGTAGTAGCCGTTTTTCCGCCCCCCGTGTTCCCGCAAGAAGGCTTCCCGGTCGGCGTTGAGCAGGGCCTGCAGAACCTGGGTTACCGTTTCCCTCACTGCTTCCCTCAAGATCATCTGGAGGGTATCCTGATCCATGGGGTACCTCCTCTCCCGTTGGTACCCCCATTCATATACATACCCTTACACATAATTCCTTACACGACCGGAGATTCCCCGGGAGCGAGGGTTTATGCCCTTGCCCAAGGGGTGGAGGAGCGGACTTTTGCCTGGCTGGGGCGAAAGGCGGCTGGGGGAGGAGTACGAGTACCGCCCTGAGGTGACGGAAGCTTGGGTGTATGTGGGCAGGCTGCGCTTGTGGGTGAAGCGGCTAGCCCGGGCCGCCTGAGGTGGGGTGGGGGTTTTACGACAGCCTCTCACCCACTCAGCAGACCCGCCCTTCACAGTGTTCGCAGCTTTAAAGCCTGGGTGAACGCGGGCGCTACCGGGAGTCCACCCCCTGCGGCCCCGCCAGCTCCACTACCCGGTCGAAGCGGCTGTGCAAAGCCTCATCCCCGTGCAGTACCACGACCAGGGCCTTTCCCGCGGTCCGGCGCAGGATGAGATCGAGCACCCCCTCGCGGCTCTCGAGGTCCAGGTTGGCCAAGGGCTCGTCCAGAAGGTAGAGGTCGGCCTCTTCGCAAAGCAGGGCGCCGATGGCGGCCCTCTGCCGCTGCCCCGAGGACAGGGCCTCCGGGCGGCGGTCCTCCAGGCCCTCTAGCCCCAGTTCCCGGCGGATCCCGGCGTCGGGAACCAGCTCGCGTACCGTCAAGGGCGGCAGTTCCGGGGGAGCGGTGAGCGCGGCCACCCGCGCGGGCCGCTCCACCTTACCCCTCTCGGGGGCTAGATACCCAGAAAGCACGTGCAGCAGGGTGGTCTTGCCCACGCCGTTGGGCCCTACGAGGAGCACGCGCTCACCCGAGCGGATTTCCACCCGCGGCAGCTCCAGCGGGGCCCCGCCCGCGTAGTCCAGCCGCACCCCCTCGAGCCGGGCTTCGGCGGCCGGCTGCACGTAGGGGTCGGGTGCGGAGGAGAGCAGTCCGTGCAAGCGCTCGAGGATCTGCCCGTAGCGGTGGAACTCGGGCACCCGGCGCAACAGGGAAAAGGTGTTGTCCACCGCCCGCCAAAAGGCGTTGACGAAGGCCAAGAACCCGCCGAAGCTCAGCACGCGGATCAGGACGAAGTAGCCGCCCACGACCAGCGCGAGCGTGTTGGCCAGGTTCATGAACACGTCGCTCCAGGCCTGTTGGGCCCACATCAGCCGGTGGCTGCGGTAGGTGTCTTCGAGGTGGGCGCGCAGGGCCTCCCGGTTGGCCGCCAGAGTCGGGCTGAGAAGACGGGGTAGGCCGCGTAGAGCCCGGAAGGCCTTTAGCGATTGGGAGAGGACCTCGAGGTAGCGGGCCTCCGACTCCCGCTCGTACTCAGTCGCCCGGCGAATCCCCGTCCCAACCCGCTGCGCGACCCACAATAGCGGCGGGACCAGGATCGCCAGGGCCAGGGTAGCCTGCCACGACAGGTACAGCAGCACCCCCAGGAAGGTTAGGGCCGCCAGGGCCTGGCGGGCTAGGTCAACCAAGAGGGAAATCGCAGGGGCCAGCCCCTCGAGGACATCCCGGTGAACCCTGCTCACAAAGGCCCCGGCTCCCTCACGACTGAAGTCTTTCCAGTCTATTCGCAGGGCCTGGGCCAGCAGCCGCCCCTCCAAATCAAGCACCACCTGGTTGATAAGGGCCTTCTGCCAGAGGGAGGCGACCCAGAAGAGAGCGATCAGGCCCAGTCCCACAGCGAGGTAGGCGAATCCCAGGAGGGCGAAGCGCCGGAAGTCTTGCGCGATCACCGCCTCGTCGAAGAGCCACTTGAGCATCAACGGATGGAGCAGGGCCTCGGTCGCGCTCACCAGGCTGCTCACCGCCACCAGCAGCAGGAACTCACCCCTGCGCCCCTCCAGGAGGGTCCATAACGTCTTCATCGGGCATCACCTCGTCCAGCATAAAGTCGGCGGGGCCGGGGCTCGCCACCCGGTGCAGCACCCGCAGAACCCCAGCGCAACCGGTTGCGAAGTCACAGGAGACCCGCAGCAGTCCCTCACCGGGGACGGCTAACCCCTCCAGGGTTCGCCCCTGGGGTAGGAGGCTGGCGCATGTGCGCGGCTCGAAGAGGTAGAGGGTGCGAAGCCCCTCCAGCTGGCGCTCCAGCCGCGCGAGGTGGATCAGCCCCCTGGTGAGCAGATAGGCATCAAGGAGGGTGTCGATGACCCCGGCTATACCGAACAGGTAGCCCGGAAGCACCGAGTACTTGCGGCCAAGTTCGTTGAGCAGGGGCCGGGCCTCCTCGAGCCATCCGTAGCGCAGCAGCACCTTAGCCACCCCCGCGCTTCCCACCTCGACATAGGGTTCGAGGGTGCCCTTATAGCGGAAGCTCATCGTGCCGGGTCCCGTCCGCTCGGCCTGGGCCAGGTCAAAGCGTAGTGCAGCCTCCCCGTCCTGCCGTGCGGCCAGGTCGCCGGTTAGCTGGTGCAGCCGTAACAGGAAGAGTGCCACTCCGGACTGGCCGAAGCCCAATCCGGTGAAGGGCTCGTCGCCACTGAAGCGGTTGACCCAGTAGGCCGTCCCGTCCTTGCGTTGAGCGCGGCTCGCCAGTCGGCGGTAGATGTCCAGGGCTGCATCAAGGTAAGCCAGTTCCCTGTCATGTAGGTAGAAGTGAAGGTTGGCCAGCCCGACTCCGCTCAGCCCGTAGTAGAGGGTATAGTCCTCGAGGCTGGGGTGATGGTTGGCCCGTCCAAGCACTTCCCGCGCTACCTCGACCTCACCAAGCTCGAGCAACACCCAGGCAATCCCTGCCAGCCCGGTTAGCAGGCCCGGGGGGAAGTCCTGCGGGTCAGCGCGGCGGGCTCGGTCAATGAACCACTTCCGCCAGGACTCGTTGAGGCTGAAACCCGCCTTGTGCAGCGCGTATAGGACCCCTCCAGCACCGAACCCCAGGCTCAGCGGGTTGGTCAGTACGGCGAAGGGGTCGGAGGGAAAGAGCGTGGGGCGTGCGGGATCGGCGGCCTGTTCGAGGAAACGAGCGATCTGTACGGCCCACTCGCGGGCCTGCCGCGAGCAGGGGGCTTCCCCTACATCCCAGCGTGTGGCGGTCGGCACGCTGCGCAGCGGCGGTGTAGTCACCCGCCGCACCATACGCTCCTCCTCCTCGGTCAAGAACTCCAGCACCCCGCCGAGATCCCGCTCGCCCTCAGCGACCGAGACAATGAAGTCATGGATCTCTAAGGGCCACCCCATGTCGCGGATGAGTGCGGGGTAGACATCGCGGAAGAGTTCGGGGCGCAGGACCGCATATGCGCTGATGGGGTAGATGAAGGAGGGCAGCATTATTCCCCTTTAGCAACAAATTGTAAACCGCCCGTTTCTGAATTTCTCGTCCAGGACGTTAAAATCCCCATCCACCTTTTTCGGGAGAAAATACAAAGAAAGGCAGGTGTTTACACGCTCCCAATGCGGACCCCCTTGGGAAAAAGTTCCACCCCCCTCAGATCAGGAAGTGCGATGAACAAGGCTTTGCTCTTTTAAGCACGAACTTTTTTCCTGTGAAAGGAAGATTTTCCTGGGAAAGAACTCGGGACCTGGTCGTGTCAAGATTTATGTGTAAGCGTCTGTGTACGGGGGGCATACCTCTCCCGAAGCATCCCTTCCAACACCTCCTGCACCTCGGCAACACCCTTCAACCTCCGCTCCGCCCACCTCCCCTCCTGCCGCTCGGACTCCAGGTACAAAAGCTTGTACACCGCCTCTTCCTTGGGAAACTTGTGGTCCCGCACCTTCGTCCCACGCCGCACTTCCCGGATAAACCGCTCCATCAGGTTGGTGCTCCGCAAGTACGGCCAAAGCACCTTGGGGTACCCGTAGAACCGCAGGAAGGCCCCCGAATCCTGTACCCAAAGCCCCACCACCCCCGGGTACCGCGAACCCCAGGCGGCCTTCACCTCCTCCAAGGCCCCAAGAGCTTCTTCCCGGCTCTCCGCCCCGTACACCCGCCTCAGGTCCTCCGCCAGCAGGGCCCGGTCCCGCGCCCGCACCTGGGACAGGCTCCACCGCACCCCGTGCACCACGCACCGCTGCCATTCCGCCTGAGGGTAGACCCTGCGGATCGCTTCAGGAAGCCCGGGCAGCCCGTCGGTGATGAAGAGCAATACCCGCCGCAGGCCCCGCTGCCAAAGCTCCCCCAGGACCCCCTCCCATCCCAGGGCGCTCTCCGTGGGCAAAAGCCAGAACCCCAGGACCCGTCTCTCCCCATCAGGGGCGATGCCCAGGGCCACATACACGCTTTCCCGCACGATCCCTTCTCCTTCCCTGAAGACCTTTAGGGAAAGCCCGTCCAGGTAGACGAAGGCCATCTCCTCGGGCAAAGGCCGGGTGCGGAAGGCTCCTGCCGCCTCCAGGACTTGGTCGGTCAGAGCGCTCAGGGTCTCGTGGGAGTAGCGGTGGCCTAAGAGCAGGCTCAATATCTCGGCCGC
>NZ_JAKTNQ010000024.1:364-34844 GCF_022760835.1 Thermus altitudinis | reverse complement strand
CCTAGGGTCTTCTCCTCTCTCCCGGGCGGAGTCCAGGACGGCCTGGGCCTTCATCACCGCGTCGTCGGCGTAGCGGGTGTTGAGGCCGAAGAAGATGCGGAGGGGGCCATTTTCCCGCTTGAGGGCTTCCCTGGTCTGACCCTCAAGCAAGCGGTTGTAGGCGTAGCGCACCCCAGCGGAGAAGCGGCGCATGAGGTCCAGGGTGGCCTTGTGGTCTTCTCCGGAAGGGAAGAGGAGGAGGGCGTGGACTCCGGTGAAGGCTTTCGCCCTCTTCTGCGAGGTACGCTTGCGCGTGGCCTTAGGCTTGGCCTTCACCTGGGGCCTCCTGTGGGGGAGTATAGCGCTTCGGGGCTTTTCGTATGTCGCGGGGGCTCGCTGGGGTGAGGTGGCGGGAAGCGGGGGCGTACGAGCGTTGGGGTGAAGTAATATGCGCTATTTCCCAACTGTTTGCCCTCCTTTCCGTCCTCTCCCGTGGGGCCGTTGTCAGCGAAGCTACCTTGCGGTCCCCGGGCTCCCGGTCTTAGCTACACGAAGGGGAAAGGGGAGGGAGCGTGTAGCTAAGACAACCCCCTCCCCTCCTCCAGGCCCCCTACTCCAGGAAGTCCTCCAGGGAGACCTCCTCCCTGCGGAGGACCTCGTAGCCGTAGTCCTGCTCTTCCAAGACCTCCACCACTACCCGGCCCGCCTCCAGGTCCAAGGTGAAGGCCCCTGGCCCGTCCGCCCACCGCGCGGTGGCCTCGAGGAGGAGGGCCGCCACCTCCTCCTCGTAGAAGTCCTGGAGGGGCCTTCCTTGGCTTCCGAAGAACCAGACCGCTTCATGGCCCCACTCGGGCTCCACCACGCCTTCCACCCGGGCCACGCCGTCCGCCCTAAGCCTCTGGACCACCTCTTTAGCTTTCATCGCGCCTCCTTCGGTCCCCCCCGAGGGGCCGGAAGGCCCCCCTGCCCTGGGGGGCCCTCCCCTTCACCCTCGCCTGTAGAACCCCTCCCTGGCCCAGCGCCGGGGAAGCTCCTCCTGGGGGAGGTGCACCTCCCCGAGGACCCGGTACGGCCCCCGGAAGGGCCAGGGAAAGAGGCCCTCTCGGTCCAGGCGCTCCCGGGCTTGGAGCCAGTCGTCTAGCTCCCTGTCGTCCTCTTTCCACCGCTCCAGGAGGAAGCGGCGGCCTCGGGCGTCCTCCACCTCCAGGAGCCGCGCCCCAAGGAGCCCGTAGAGGTCTACGGGGAGGGCTAGGACCCCCTCCACCAGGAGGGCGGCCTCCGCCCAGTCGGCGAGGGGCGCGTCCGAGGCCACCTGAACGAGGTCCCCCAGGTGGAGCTTGGCGAGGAGGAGGAAGACTCGGACGGCGAGGTCGTAGGGGCGCTTGTTCTCCCAGGCAAACCCCGTCTTGCAGAACCCGAAGGACCACTCCTTCTTCTCCTCCCACCAGGGGAAGACGAAGGACTCGTAGTCCTCCGGGGCGGGGCCGTTGAAGGCCACCTCGGGAGGGTAGAGGACTGGCCCCCCCGTCCCGTCCGGCCCCGCTAGGGGAGGAAGGTGGGGAAAGAGCCGGGCGAAGTCCTCGAGGACGGCCCCAAGCCTCTTCTCCACCGCTTCCTTCGCCTCCGTCCTGATCCGCCAGTAGTGCGTGTGGCCCATGTCAGACCTCCCCGAAAAGCTCCCGCCTGAGCGCCACCGCCGAGTTGTCCTCGTAGGGGGCCTTGAGCCTGGCCTCGAGGGCGTAGAGCCGGGAGGCCAGCCCTCTGAGCCCTTCCACCGCCTCCTTCACCTCCCGGGCCACCCGCTCCGCCTCCAGGGGGTGCTCGGAGAGGAAGGCGTGGAGGTCTTCGGCGTAGAGGGCGAGGGCCCGGGCCGCCTGGGCCATCTCCTCTAGGTGCTTTCTGACTCGAATTCGCCGCATCTCCCACCTCCACCCGGGTGCGAAGGGGGGCCACCCGGCCCCCCCTGGCCCTAAGCCACCTCCAGGACCACCCACCCGGCCCGGCTCGGCACGAAGACCTTCTCCCCCGGAAGGGGCTGGACCTCCAGGACCTCCACGTGGCCCAGGGCCTCGAGGTCCTCCAGGTCCACCCACCCCTCCTCCACCAGCCGGGGGTGGACATAGGCCCCGTGCCGCCGGATGAGGCCCTCCAGGGCCCGGTCCGAGAGCCTGGCCTTGGGAACGCCGTCCGTGTTGGGCAGGAGCGCGACCATCTTGCACCTCCTGCCCCTGGCCGTGGGGCCGCTAGGCCCCCAGGCCCTTTTCCCGGTACGCCACCCGCACCCGCTCCGGGCTCACCAGGACGAGGCCGCTCTTCCCCGAAGCGAAGGCCCGCACCACCTCTTCCGCGAGCTCCATGAGGAAGGTGTGGTCCTGGGGCCGGGGCCTTCCAGCCACCTTCACGGGCTTCCCCTCCTCAAAGACCACGGCGAAGCTCCCGCTCACCCGGGCGAACCGTTTTAGCACTTCCATAGCGGTCCCCCCCGAGGGGCCGGAAGGCCCCCCCGCTCACAGGCGGTAGAGGACCACCCGGTTCCCCACCCCTGCCAGGGCCTCCTCCAGGGCCTCGAGGACCTCCCTGGGGTCCAGCCCCCCCAGGCCGATGCCCGGGAAGGCCATATGGACCTCGAGGCCAGGCCTGGCCTCCAGGAACCGCCGGAGCCTCGAGGCCCCCAGGCGGACGAGGCCGAGGTCCGCTCGGTCCCGGAAGTGGCCTTTGGTCTGGAAGGCCCCGTAGGACCTCCCTCCCGCCTCCACGGCCACGAAGCCGTAGAGGTAGACCCCGTTCCGAAGGATCCCCTCTCGCTGGACGGCCTCGGCGAAAAGGTGGGGGAGACGGGGCTCGGCCTCCGCCAGGGCCTTGGCCGCCCCGGCCCCCATGACCAGGCCCCGGGAGGTGAGGACCCCGTTCGTGGGGGCGGCCACCAGGGTCCCGGGAGCCTGAAGACCTGCCAGGAAGTTCCCGCGCTTGACGATCATGCTTATCTCCTTGGGGCCGCCAGGCCCCCCCGCTCATCTGGGCCGTTCCACCCCGGGCGCTCCGTCGGTCTAGGTGCTCCACCTGACCTCGAGGCCGCCCAAGGTGTTCCAGGGGTGTTCCGGCGAGCCGTTCCGGTGTTCTGTGGGGTGTCCCGGGCCCGTACCGCCCTGGCACAACCGGTGGCACAACTGGTGGCACAGGTGTGTCAAAGCCTCTCCAGGAGCCACCTGAGCCCCCCGAGGAGGGCGAGGTGGCGGGGTAGAAGGCGCAGGCCGCCCACCAGGGGAGCCGCCTGCCGGGGGGGAGCCTCGAGGCTGTGTCCTTTCCGGGGGGACGGTGGTGTCCCCGTCTTACCCAGGAGGACACCGGGGAGGGGTGCGGGAAAGGTGGGCGTCTGAGAAGGTGCCCGGTAGACACTATGTTGCGTCTGAGCATCTGCTCGGTAGACACTATGTTGCGTCTGAGCAAATGCTCGGTAGAAACCATGTTGTGGGTGAGCAAAATGCTCAGTAAACACAATGTCGTGCCTGAGCAAATGCTCGGTCGCAACAAGCGGGAGGGAAAATCGGGGAAGGAGGGGTGTCGGGCAACCTGCGTTGCCAAAAGAGGATGTCCGCCAAACAGAAAACCCCGGAAGGATAAGGTGGTCCTTCCAGGGCAAAGAAGGGTGTCTACCCGATGACCGGGGTCCGGTAGACGGGCTCCCCGGTGGCAGGGTCGCGGTAGACGGCGATCGCCCTGCCCCGCCCCAGTTCGTCCAGGTGGTACTTGGCCTTGCGGAAGGTGCCGATGGCCTCAAGCTCCGCCAAGAGCCCCTTCAGGTGGGTGTCCACCTCGGCCACCGCTTCCAAGTGGCGGCGCACCTCGGGAACCTTCCAGGAGGGGTCCTTCACGAGCTCCTGCAGGAGGCCGACGGCCATAACGGCCTTCATCGCCTCCCTGGAGATGCCCTGCCGCACCTCCCACCCGATAGGGGTCTTCAGGGCCACCACCTGGCCCTTCTCGCGGTCCACCAGGGCGGAGATGGACCGCACCGCCTCTACGAAAGCCTTCTCCCTGGCGGTGAGGCTCGCCACCAGGGCCTGGAGGGTCCTCAAGGAGCCGTCCCAGCCCAGGAGCCTGAGCCGGGCCTCCAGGTCCTCGGGGATGAGGTCCTCGCGGCGGAAGTGGGGGTTGTCCTCGTGCTCCAGGGCCTCCTCGAGGGGGCTCCTGCCCTCCTCGTACTCCACCCCGGAGAGGAACCGCTCCAACCACTTGGCCGCGTCCTCCACCCGCTTGTCCCGAAGGCCCCAATGCTTCTCCTCCCTCGGGGTAAGGTCGTACACCTCCACGGCGTACCTCACTCCCTCGGGGGACTCCCAGACCATGGGCTTGCGCTCCTCGGGCTTGCGCTCCTCCTTGGCCTTGCCCGTGCCCTTCACGAGCAAGGTGGAGGGCGTCTCCTCCTTCAGGCGCTCCCGGAGGCGGGCCAGGGCCACCCTGACCGCGGCCACGAAGGGGGCGGGCACGTCCCGGGTGTCCACCAGGACGTAGCCCTCCTTCGCCGCCTTGGTCATCAGGTCCCTCACGCTCCCGTCCTCCTTCCAGAGCCGCCGAAGGGCCTCGAGGGCCTCCTCCACCGAAGCCGCCTTGCCGCTCGCCCAGAAGAGGCTACGAACGCTAACCTTGGTCATCTTTTACCTCCAACCTCATGCTACCTGTTTTCGCCTCTTCTGGCAATAACGAAACCTTGGAGGGATAAGGGGGTCCCTCCAAGGCGAGGTGCAAGGTGCCGAAACCGCCTAGACTGCTTGGGTCCTCGTCATGGCCTCCTTCAGGGCCGCTTCAAGCTCCCCAAGTTCCTCTTCCTCCAAGTCTCCCTCCAGGAAGCGCTCCAGGAGCTCCGCCTCCTTCTCGCCCAGCTTCCGCCGGAGGCCATAGCGCTCGATGGCCTCTTCCAGGGCTTTGAAGGCGAAGTCCCTCTCCTCCTCGCGCTCCCAGGGGTCGTGGCCCACGAACTCCTCCAGCCGGGTGCCCTCTTCGGTGGTGTCGTCCAGGCTGAGGATGGCCTCCGCCTCCGCTACGGCCAAGGCCTCCTCCACCACCTCCAAGGGGATCCCGAGCCTCTCGGCGACTTCCTCCGGCGTGGGTTCACGCCCGAGCTCCGCCTGAAGCCCTTCCGTGGCCCGCTTGACCTTGGCCACGAGCCGGGAGTTCGTGTACCCCACCCCCCGGTTCCGGTAGAACCACTCCCGCACAGCGCGGTCGGCTTCCACCATCACCCAGAAGGTGAGGTTCTTGGAGGGAGAGGGGAGCTTGCGCTCGCCCGTCCGCCAGGCCTTGAGGGAGCCGTGGACCCTGAGGGCCACCTCCTGGGCGAGGTCCAACGCCTCGTCCCCGAGGAGGTGGAACCGGGAGAAGCCCTCCTTGAGGGCCAGGGCGTAGTAGTGCCGCCCCAGCGCCTCGTAGTCCTCCGCGACGAACGCCCTCATGACCTGCTCCCTCGTCAAAAGCCGAACGCCTTCCGCCATGAGCCGGACGCTGTCGGTGCGCATTTTTTACCTCCGCCCTCATGGTACCTCTTAAGGCGGAGGAAAGCAAGCTTGTGTGGCTACCTCTTGCGCTGAAGGGCCCTCCTCGGCTAAACTGAAAGGGCCGAAGCCGCTTGCTGGCTGTCGGTCGTTTTTTACCTCCACCGAGTAGGCCCCTGGCCCTCCGCCGGGGGCCGAAAGGTTTTACCTTCCCCGCCTCAAGCGGCGCACCTCCCGCCTGAGCCCTCGGGCCTCCTCCTCGAGGGACCAGAACGGGTCGAAGGGGTTGGAGAAGAGGGAGGGCCTGGAGAAGAGGAACCCGAGCACCATGAGGAAGAGGAAGACCCCCGCCGCCAGGTACAGGAGCCAGGTCCCCTCCCGGGCCAGGTCCAGGACCACCCCTCCGGCCACCATGAGCCAGAAGAGGCGGCTACGGAAGACTTCCCTCACCGCTTGCTTCGCCAGTCGCTTGTTTTGTTCCCGAAGCATCGCTACCCCCAGAGGCTCCTGGACCTAGCGTAGCGCCTCAGGCGCTCGTCCTTGGTCACCAGCACCGCCCCGAGCTTCAGGGTCGTGGCCAGGATGAACCGGTCCGCCGGATCCGGGTGGGGCAGGTCCAGGTAGGCCGCCTCCAGGGCGACCCCCGCGTCCAGGGGAACCACCCCGATCCCCCGCACCCGCAAGGCCTCCTCCAGCCAACGCCGGGGCTCTAGGGAAAAGGCGATCCGCCCCTTTTGGGCGAGGACCGCCACCTCCCAGGGGGTGATGGCCGAGATGTGGAGGGCTTCCCTCGCCCGGGCCTCGTCCAGGGTCCGCACCAGCCCCTTGGGGAGGACTTCCGGGCTCGCCAGGTACCAGACCCAGGCGTGGGTGTCCAGGACCAGGGGCCCCCTCACGCCAGGACCTCCCAGGCCTCTCCGGTGGGCTCCGTGGGGTCCTCGTAGCGGAGGAGGGTGCCCAAAAGTTTCTCCCTGGGGTCCTCCTCCCGGTAGGGGCGCACCTCCAGGACGGGACGGCCCCGGTGGGTGAGGAGGAGGGGCTCCCCGGTGGCTTCCACCCGGCGGAGGAGTTCCAGGGCGTGGGCCTTGAAGTAGGACTTGGAGACCTTCATGACCATAGACATTGTACCTGGTCATAACGCGCCACGACAAGAAACCCCGGAAGGATAAGGGCGTCCTTCCAGGGCAAAGAAGGGCGGAAGGCCTACTCCAGCACCACCTCGGGCTCGAAGCCCGCCCAGATGGCCGCGGCCAGGACGTGCGAGAGGTTCACCCCCCGCACCCTGAGGGCCGGCTTGGGCCACCCGTGGTCGGGGCGGATCACCGCCCGGCCCAGGCTCGCCCGCTCCAGCGCCTTACGGAAAGCCTCCTGGTGCCGCGTGTCCTTGAAGATCAACACCTTCTCTTCCATGGCAATGTAATGCTACCACTAAGACCGCTTTCAGACAATAAGGTACTTTGTGCTATACTTGGGCCATGCTCGCCGAAGCCTTCCGCGAGTACGCGAGGCCCAAGGGACAGGGCCGGGCCTACCTGGAGAACCTGGCGGGCTTCTTCCTGGCGGTGGCCCGGGACCAGGGGGAGGAGGAGCAGGTCCGCATGGTCATCGGCGAGGATCCCGTCCTCGGCCCCTACCTGGACGTGGACCTCCGGGAGGCCCCCAGGACCCACGCCTGGCTCTCCGCCTTCCGGGAAGCGGCCAAGGAAGGCGCCGCCCTAGCCCTTCAGGAGAACGAGGACGGCACCGTGGACGCCACCGTCCTCCCGCCGAGGAAGGCCGAGGCGTGATATACTGGATCTCGGAAGGCCGAAGCCTTCTTTTCCGTGGCACCCCGGGGCGCTGAGCTCCGGGGTTTGGATTTTGGTGGCGCGTCTTAGCTACACGGGGAAGGGAGAGGGGAACGGCGTGTAGCTAAGACCACCCCACGAGGAACCCCACGGCCACCAGGAGCCCGCCCAAGGGCACCGCCACGTAGGAGCCCGTGAGGGCGGCCATCACCCGCCTCGCCTCCTCCCTCCACTCCGGGGGCAGGACCTCGAGGCCCCGCCGGTTGGCGTCCACCTCTAGGGGAAGGCTCGCGAGGAAGAGGCCATACCCCCCGGTGAGGAAGGCCGCCCCGAGGGGGCTCGGGCCCACCAGGAACCCGAGGACGAGAAGCCCCAGGGCCAGGGTCAGGGCCCCCTGCGCGGCCCGCACCATCTCGGGGCGTTCACGCCATTGCAGGGCGTGCCCCACCTCGTGAACAGCCACGGCCAGGTGGTATAGGCTCTTCCCCTCGTACACGGCCCGGGTCAGGTAGACGCTCCGCTCCGGGTAGCGCACGCCGTTTCTCCGGCCCACCCGCACCCGGAAGCCCGTGAGGCCCTTCCGCAAAGCCTCCTCGGCGAAGGGGCCCGCCTCGAGGGGAACAGGGACACCCCGGTAGCGAAGGACGGTGAACGCCAGGTAGACGGCGTATCCCGCCACCAGGGCGAGTCCGGTGAGGGCGAGGAGCACGCCGTTCACCCGTTCACCACCTCCAGGAGCATGTTCCGGAGGAGGAGGACCCCCCCGTACACCAGGGCGGGCACGTCCATGCCCCGGAACCGCTCACCCCTCTCCAGACCCACCGTTTCCGCCGCCCAGGCTCCCAAGGAGAGGAGAAGTCCCGTCCACCCGTACACGCCCACCCCGGCCAGGGCCAGGGCGGCGTACCGCCATCCTCCGGGCAGGACCCCGGCCAGGACCACCCCTAGGGGGGCGAGCCACAGGCCCCGGAAGAGGAGGCCCCCGAGGAGGAAGGCCAGGCCCGCCCCTAGGCGCCACCAGCCCCCCCGCCTCCAGAGGGCCAGGACCCCCTGCCCCACCCAGAGGGCGAGGAGGGGCGAGGCCCCCTTCATCCCCGCCGTGAGCCACCCGAGGCCGGAGAAGAAGGCCTCCCTCCACCCCACCCGCCTGGCGAATAGGGCCCCGGTGAAGGGAGCCCCCCAGGGGCCATCCAGTAGCCCCGCCAGGGCCCCCAAAAGCTCAGGCCGAAGCCCTCTCCGTCCTGCGGTAGACGCCATCCCTCGCTTCTACCAGGCCCCGGCTCACCAGGCGCTGGAGCCTCTTGGCCACCGTGGACTTGGGCCACCCGAGCTCCCGGGCCAGGGCGCTCGGCCCCTTGGGGACCTCGAGGGCCCCCAGCAGGGAAAGCTCTTCTTTCTCCAGAGGAACGGGAAGGGCTTCCTCCCTCTCCTCCCTCCGGAGCTCCACGGCGTTCACGGCCCCGTTCACCTCCTGGAGCTCCCCCACCGGGAAAGCGGCGGGCGCCCGGGCGTCCACGCTCCGCTTCCGCTCCGCCAAGCCCAGGCTCATGGAGGTCAGGTTCCCCCAGAACACCACCCCGGCCCCGATGAGGCTCCCCCAGAGGGCCCAGGCGCTCCCCAGGACCACGGAGGCGAAGGAGAGGTAGAAGGTGGCCACCTCCACGGCGAAGGCGATGAAGGGGGAGGCCCGCACCCCCTCGCCGTCAAAGCGGGCGTAGTAGTGCCGGAGGTGGGCGTAGCTCGCGGCCAGGGCCACGGCGTAGACCACCACGCCCACCACCGCCAGGAGTGGGAACTTCGCCATAGCCTCCCCCACCACTTTTCCCGTGATGAAGCCCACCACGGGCATCGCGGCGGCGCCGATGGCGGCCTGGGCGTAGACCCTGAGCACGGCTCACCTCAGGACCCGGTCCAGGGGCGTCCACCGCCTGCGTTCCCGCCAGGCGTTCACCGCCCGGAAGAGGAGCAGGGCCAAGAGGACCAGGGCCAGGCTCAAGCCCGCCCCCAGGACCACCCCCGCCTTCACCCCTTCGTCCACGCCCACGGCCCAGGCGGCGTAGATCACCTTGGCGGGCACCTGGTGTTCCCCCACCTGGACAACCCCGTTTACGTCCGCACGGAACATGCTCCGGGGAACGGTGAACACCACGTCCCCCGCCTTAAACGCCACGTCTCCCCCGTTCACCGATCACCTCCGAAGAGCCCGAAGAGGCCCCTCCGCCGCTCCTTAGCCTCGAGGGTGCGGCGGAAGGCCTCGGTGATGCGCTTGGCCCACTCCTCCAGGGCCTTGAGCCTCGGCTCCACCTCGCCCCGCCACAGGGCCGTGGCCCCCTGGATCCGCTCCTCCGCCTCCTGGATGGCTTCGGCCTTGGCCGCCCGCACCGCCGCCTCCAGCCGCTTCCAGTCCACGCCGTCCCCCGTTCTTAGGCCCTCCACCAGGGCCTTCAGGGCCCGGATCTCCTGGTGGTGGAGCCGAAGAGCGGCGTTCACCCCACCGAACCGGGAGGCCTCCTTCTGCACCGCCTCCTCCAGGCGCTCCACCCGCCTCGCCAGGTCCTCCAGCTGGGCGGAGAGCTTCCCCAGCTGGATGTAGGCCGCCCCCACGTCCACCTGCGGCTCCGAGCCCAGAAGCTCCCGGGCCCGGCCCCGGGACTCCTGGAGCCGCCGCTCCACCTCCCGAACCTCCTCGAAGGCCCGGCGCCGCCCCTGCTCCGGTCGGTAGAAGAGCAGGGCATGGGCCAGGCGCTCCCGGTAGAGGAGGGGGTCCTCCGAGGGGTCCTGGCCGAAGACCTCCTGGTAGGCCCGCCGCCACCTCGAGTCCCGCGCCGCCTCGTTTTGGTCCTGGGACCGGGAGGTCTTCTCCGCCCGGCTGGGAGGGGGAGGCGCCCCCGCTGGTTGCTTCCCCGTCAGGGGAACGCCTTGTGGAGAAGCTTGCCTCGGAGAAGGAGCTTCCACCGGAGGAGAAGGCGCCGGGGGAGAAGCCTCTACCGGAGGAGAAGCCTCCACCGGGGAAGGGGCCTGCGCCGCCTCTGCCGGAGGAGGAGCCTGCGAAGGAGCGGGGTCTTTCTGGGTCGGCTCCGCCTCCACCCCGAGGACGCCAAAGGCCTCCTCGTAGCTCCCCGCCAGCCCCTCCTCCACGAGGGCGGTAGCCACCCGAAGGAGGGGCTCCTCCAGGGGGGTGGCAGACCTCCCCGCGAGGGCCCGGAAGGCCTCCTTCGCCCTCCGGGTGGGGAAGACCCCCTTCGCCTTCTCCAAGACCTCCTTCGCCACCTCCTCCTCGAAGGAGGAAAGCTTGGCCGCGATTTCCTTCCAGAGCGCTTCCATCTACACCCCCAGAAGCAGGTAGAAGCCCAGGAGGGCCGGGAAGAAGGCCACCAGGAAGCCATAGCCTTCCTCCTCCCCTCGGAGGAAGCCGTCCGCCGCCAGCGCCAGGGCCAGGTAGGCCATAGCGGCGTAGGAGCCGCCCAGCCTCCACACCATGGCCCCGGCCAGGCCCAGGACCGCCCCCCCGTAGTAGACCCCCACCCTTCCCCGGAAGAGGGCCCGGAGGAGGGGGGAGAGGGCGAGGAGGAAGGGCAGGACCCCCTGGCCCACCAAGGCTTGGAGGAACCAGGCCCCGAGGAGGGCGAGGGCCGCCATCCCGAGGAGGGAGACCCACTCCCTCACGGCAGGACCACCCTCCGGTCGCCGTCCAGGAGGTCCACCACCCCCGCCGTGGTGCGGTTCCCCACCAGCCGGAAGAGGACCATCCGCCCCGTGGGGGCGGAAAGCTCCGCCACCCCGTTCACCACCACGGCCCGGTCGGCCAGGCGGTAGCCCTCGTACCCGGGAGGCGGGGGGTCGCCGTAGAGGGCCACCCCCTCCTGGTCCTCCCCCCGGAGCCAGACCTCGCCCACCGCCTGCACGTCCGCCGTGAACCCGGGGGCGGTGAGCTCCACCCGCACCCGCTTCCGGGCCAGGGGCACGGTCCGGCTCTCCCCGGAGCGGGCCACCACCCGCCCCTCCTGGAAGGGGAGGCCGTCCGCGTAGGCCACGAGGAGGACCTCCCGGTACTCCCCGTCCGGGGGGCTCACGGCCAGGGCGAAGGGCGGGGTGCAGGACCGGGCCCGCTCCACGTCCCCGAGGAAGGCCGCCACGCACCCCACCCTCGAGGCCACCTCCTCCGGGGTCAGGTGGATGGGGGCGTACCGGGGCTCGGGCACCCGCACCACCCCGCCGTCCTGGGGCGAGGCCACCTCCACCCGGGCCTCCCCCGCCCCGTCCCGCACCCGGATCACCGCCCTGGGGGCCGTGGGCACCTGGAAGGAGGCCCCGCCCCGGTGGACCAGGACCATGCCCTCGAGGCCCGAGGGGGCCGGGTCGGGGTAGGCCGCCACCCCGAAGGCCCACTCCCCGTCCACCCAGGCCTCGTAGGTGGCGGCGCCGCTCGCCCAGGGGGCCTCCGCCCGCAAGGAGACGGTCCTCCGGGCCACCTCCACCCGGGCCATGCCCCCGGGCCTGAGCTCCACCTCCCCTTGGTAGCTCTGGACCTCCACCCCCTGCCACTCCACCCGCACCTCCACGGGGACCTTCCCGAACACCCCCGTGAAGCGGAAGGTGGGGTCCTCGCACCGGGTGGCGCTCTGGCCCCCCACCTTCACCGTGGCGCACGCCCCCTCCTTGACCCCCGCCACCTCGAGGCGGGCCGGGCCCTGGAACTCCCGCTGGAGCTCCGTGCAGGAGGAAAGGAGGAGGGCAAGGGCCAGGAAAGCGCTAGAAGCGAACCTCATAGCTCAACCGCACGCCCCCGTAGAAGCCCGTGGCCGTGGTGAAGCGGAAGCGGTCCACGTGGGAGGCCACGCCCCTCCCCCAAAGCCCGTCCCGGTACCCCGCCTGGAGGCTCACCCGGAAGGGCGCGAGGGGGAAGCCCACCTCTCCCTCCACCAGAAGGCCCCGGTCCCGCCCGATGTCCTCCTGGGGCACGGCGTAGGCCAGGCGCGCCTCCCCAAAGAAGCCCTCCCCGGGGTAGACCAGGGCGGCGAAGAGGGCGGAGAAGGGGGTGTCCCCGCTCCCGAGGCCAAAGTAGCGTCCGTAGCCCAGGGTCAGGTCCACGGGGCCCAGGAGGGCGCCTCCTTGCGCCTCCACGAAGTACCGCCCGGGCTCGCCCCCCACGAGGCCCGCGCCGAGGCCGATGCGGGCGTGCACCCCGGGGAGGAGGCCGCCTTCGGGCTCGTGCTCCACGTAGCCCGCCCCGAAGTAGTAGCCGCCGTCCCCCGCCCCGAGCTCCCCCACCAGGCGGATGCCCTGGAAGAGCCCGGCCTGGGCGGTGGCCTCGCTCCGGCCCTCCAGGCTCCGGTAGGCCACCCGCACGCTTCCCGCCTGGAAGGAGGCCTCCACCCGGTCGGTGCCCAGGTGCACCTGGGCCTCCTCCCACCCCAGGGCGAGGCCCCCGAAGGGACCCCTCTCCCCCACTCCGGCGTAGACCTGGGCCCTCGCCCGGGAGTCCACCCGCTCCTCCAAGGCCTTGGTCCTCTCCTCCAGGGCGTAGACCCGCTTGCCCGTGGCCTGGGCGTCCTTCACCCGGGCCGCCTCGTTCTCCTGGACCTTTTGGGTGAGCTCGGCGAGGGCGGCCTCGAGGGCCTTCACCCGGGCCTCCATCTGGGCGAGGGCCGCCTTCTGCGCCCCCAGCTCCTTCTCCAGGCGGCTCACCGCCCCCTCCAGGGCCTCCAGGTCCTTGAGGGCGGCCTGGGCCTCCAGGGCGGTGAGGAGGGCCTGGCGCACCTCCTCCAGGTCCTTCTCCATGGCCTCCAGGCGCACCCCCTGGTCCTCCAGGGCCCGCCTCACCTCCGGCACCACCTCCAGGAGGTCGGCCACCTGCCCGTAGAGCTCGGCGATCCGCTCCGGGGCCGCCCCCGCCTCCTCCAGGGCCTTCCGCACCCGGGCCAGGACCTCCTCCGTCCAGGTGAGGTAGGCCCGGTAGAGCAGGACCGCCGCCTGGTAGCGGTTCACCGCCTGGTTCCCCCGGAAGGTGCCGTCCGGGAAGCCCGTGAGGACGCCCTTCTCCAGGAGGGCCCGCACCGCCCCCTCGGCCCAATGCCCTGGGGGCACGTCCGCCATCTGGGCCTTCACCGAACCCGCCAACAAAAGGGTGGCTAGGGCGACTCGCCGCATAGCCACATGCTACCACTCTCTAACTTTTATGGCAACACATTACACGCTAAGCTCCACCCCCTCCGGCTCCCTCCCCTGGAGGAGGTCGTCCAGAGCCTGGGCCAGGTCGGGATAGACGAGGTAGCGCCCCTTCGCCACCACCTGGAGGGCCATCCCGAAGGAGGGCCGGGTCCTCCGCCTCCCTTCCCTCAGGTCCGGCTCCCCGAGAACGGGGTGCAGGGCGGGGTTTTCCAGCGCGTCCAGAAGCCTCTCCCCGTGGGCCGTGGCCACCACCCGCACCCCCCTCCGGGAGGCGGTGAGGCACTCCTGCACGTCCTCGTTGTAGCCGATCTCGTCCACCACCACTACCTCCGGGGAGTGGTTGGCGATGGCCTGGTAGATGATCCGCCCCTGGTTCCTGGAGGGGGGGTCCGGCACCTGCATCCTCCGGGCGGGCCGGATCCCCGGGTGGGCGGTGAGCCCGTCCCCCCCGATCTCGTTGGAGGTGTCCACCACCACCACACGGGGCCCCCACCGCTCCGCCAGGATGCGCACGATGTCCCTGAGGAGGGTGGTCTTCCCCGTGCGGGGCGGCCCCACCACGAGGAGGCTTCCCCCGCTTTCCAGGAGGTAGGGCCTGAGGGGCTCCGCCACCCCCTCCACGAACTTCCCCACCCGGATGGTGATCCCCGTCATCTCCCCCAGGGCCGACTGAATGCGGGAGACCCGGTGGAGGGTGCCCTCGATCCCGGCCCGGTTATTCTCCTTGAACCCCCCCACCCGGTGAAGGACGAAGCTCAGGTCCTCCTTGGTGATCTCCCGCTCCGAGAAGCGGGGGGCCCCGTCCACGGTGTAGGCCAGGGGGGCCCCGAGGTCCATGGCGATCTCCTCCAGCTTCGCCCCGTGGGGCTCCACCTCCTTGCGTACCCAGGGGGGAAGCTTCTCCATGAGCGCCGCGAACTCCCTGTCAAACCCCTCGCGAAGCCGCACCATGCGTTATTCCCAACGGTCCGAAAGCCCGGACAAAAAGCCCACCACCGCCCCCAGGGAGAGGCCCGTGGGGAGGCCGGAGAGGAAGGCCCACACCTCCTTGGAGGCCGCCCCAAGGTGGTGGGCGAGCCTCTCCAGGTCCGCCCGCCCGAGGAGGGCCGCCCCCAGGTAGAGGAGGGCCGTCCAGGGGAGGAGGACCCGGGCCACCCGGCCCAGGGCGTACCCCGAGAGGGCCCCCACCCCGAGCAAGACCCAGGCCTCCTTCTGGGAGAAGGCCCGGCCCAGGGCCTCGAGGGCGTGGAAGGCAGGCAAGGCCTCCATCACCCCCTCCGCCAGGCCCGGTAGACCGAAAGCACCCGCTCCACGTACCTCTGGGTGGAGGCGGGAATGGCCCCTCTCCTCACCGCTCCGAGCCCGGCGTTGTAGGCGGCGAGGGCCAGCCGCCAGTCCCGGGTGGCCTCCCAGAGCTCCCGGAGGTGCTTCGCCGTGGCCCAGAGCGCCCAGTCGGGGTGGGCCCGCCACTCCACGGGAGCCCCCGTGGTGCGCGCCCAGGTCCCCGGCATGAACTGGCCCAGGCCCACTTCTCCGGCCCGCCCTACTGCTCCCGGGCAGTAGCCGCTTTCCACCCACACCACGGCGGCCACCAGGTAGGGGTCCACCCCCCAGGCCCGGGCGTACTTCCACGTCTTCGCCCAGAGGTCCTGGGGGACGTGGCCGCACGCGAAGGCCGCCCCCAGGAGGAGGACCAGGTAGGCCGCTCGCCTCACCCCTTCTCCACCTCCCTCTCCAGGAGGGCCCGCACCGCCTTGAGTTCCCCGTAGACCCCGGCGAGGAGGGCGAGGCCCACCCCGTAGAGGAGGACCACGAGCCCCGCCCCCACCCCGGCCCCGTCCAGCCGGAAGAGGCCGAGAAGGAAGAGCCCGGCCCCCAAGACGGCCACCGCCTTACCCAGAAGCTCCGCCCACTTCACCTTCCACCTCCTTTCACGTACTCCCGGATGTAGAGCCGGTGCACCCAGTCCTCCACCGCGAAGGGCACCCCCCGGAGGAAGGCGAAGTAGAAGCGCTCCACCAGGGGAGCGGGCTCCGCCCCCTCCAGGGAGAGGCCCACGTAGCCCCGAAGGAGGCGGATGGCCTCCTTCCGGTCCACCACCACGAACTCCCCGTCCACCCGGGGGGCGAAGCGCACCACGGCCCCCGCCAGGGCCAGGGAGGGCCCGTAGCTCTTCGGGTGGGTGAGGCCGCTATCCGTGGTGAGCAGGTACACCTTCACCCCTCCCTTCACCATGGCCTCCCTTAGGGCCTCCGTCAGGGGCTTCAGGTCCAGGACCGCCACCTGCACCAGGACCTCCCCCGTGGCCCGCCTCACCGCCTCCGCCGCCTCCTCCAGGGTGTAGCTCCTTCCCAGGGCAACGGAGGCCGCCAAGGCCAAGACTGGGACGAACCAGGACCTCATCCTCCTTCACCTCCACCGCTTCGCCGCAAAGCCTTTCCATGAGGACCCGCTCCGCCTCCTCCTTGGGGAGGGTGAGGACCTCGGGCACGGGCTCCTCCCGGTGAACCTTCTTCCACCACTCCACCACCCGGCACCAGCGCACCAGCGCCCAGTACCCGGCCCGGTCCGCCCCCTGGATGGCCTCGAGGGCCTCCCGGGTGAGGGAGAGGCGCACGGGCTCCCCCTCCACCTCGCACCAGCCCAGCTTCACCCAGGCGGGCTCGGGGGTGGGGAAGCCTTCGGGGAGGCGGAGGTCCAGGCGAAGGGTCTCCGAGCCCCGGTAGTACCGCTTGAACTCGGGCACCCGCCGGGTGAGGGCTTCCAGGTAGAGGAGGAGGCTTTCGGGCCTCGAGGGGTCCCGGCTCCAGGGGGCGGCCTCCCCTTCGGGCGAAGCGGAGGCGGGGAGGGAGACGGGCCCCCGCGTCCGGGGAAGGGGGAAGCCCGCCTCCTCCACCCGCGCCTCCCGCGCCTTCTTCCAGAGGCGGTGCAGGAGGTGTTCCTTCCGCCACATGCCGAAGAGGTTCATGCGGGCCGGAGGAGCGCCCTCCAGCAGGACCACCGCCTCCCCCTTGGGGGCGGTGCGCATCTCCTCCGGGGAGAGGAGGGGCCGGGCCACCTCCCGCTCCCCCACGGTTCGGCTCGTGGGGATGGGGAGAAGGCCCCTCCGGCTCACCCCCCGCACCTCCTGCATCACCGAGGTCTC
Source organism: Thermus altitudinis (assembly GCF_022760835.1). Classification (GTDB taxonomy): domain Bacteria; phylum Deinococcota; class Deinococci; order Deinococcales; family Thermaceae; genus Thermus; species Thermus altitudinis. The sequence goes on along the minus strand of NZ_JAKTNQ010000024.1, from coordinate 18,273 downwards.
CCCCAGGACCTCCGAGAGGCGGGCGGCGTCGTTGTCGGAGAGGCCGGAGAGGAAGTAGACCCGCTGGGCGAAGGTGCCCTCTATGGCCTCCCACTCCTCCCCGTAGACGGCCCGCCCCTGGTCCGTGTTCTGCACGGCGATGTGGTAGGCCACCCTCCGGGAGCGCATGGTGCCCAGGTTCTCCTTGATCCCGGGGAGGAAGCCGAAGTTGGGGAACTCGTCCCAGTAGACGCTCACGGGCACCTTGAGCCTGCCCCCGTTCCGGTTAGCGTGCTGGAGGGTCTTCAGGTCCACGATGCGCTTCAGGAGCTTGAGGAGCACGTACCCCGAGGCGTTGTCCCCGATGAGCTCCTGGGGCACGCCGATGTAGACCAGGCTGGGCTCGGAGAAAACCTTCGCCCAGGGGACCTCCATGGGCCCGGGCTCCGTGGCGGCGGCGAGGCCCGGGTCCAGCCAGATGGAGAGGCGGTTCCGGGCCCCGTTCAGGATCCCCGCCAGCTGGTCCTGCCGCATCTCCAGGAGGGTCTTGAGTTCCACCTGCAGGTAGGGCCGCACCTCCACGTAGGCCTTGAGCCCGGCCACCCCGTCCCCCAGGACCCGGTAGACGTGGGCCAGGGAGTACCGCCCCTCCACCCCCTCGGCGTGGATCAGGGCCTGGAGCAGGGTCCGCTCGAGGCCCGGGTAGAACTCCTTGGAGTCCGGGACCTTAGGGTTCCGGGGCACGAAGATCTCGGCGATGAGCTTGGCCTGGGTGATGTCCTCGGCCCCCTCCAGGAAGTTGATGCGGTAGGACCTTTCCCCCCACGGGGTGAAGGGGTAGACGGCCCGCCCGTGGTGGGCGTAGTAGGTCATGGCCTCCATGAGGCCTTCCCGGTCCGGGTACTTCAGGTCGTAGACGATGGCCGTCCACCCGTCCTTGGCGTCCAGGAGGAGGTTGGGCAGGTAGTACCCCGAGGTCTTCCCGTGCCCCGGCTTCCCCACCACCAGGGTGTGGGCCACCCGCTGGCCCTCGGAGACCCGGAGGGGCCTCTTCCCGAGCTGGCCGTACCAGCCCACGCCCTTGGGGTTGAGGTAGGGCTCGAGGTCCCTCTCCGTGGCCCACCGCCCCTGCCCCGGGAGTTTCCTGGGCCTCGCGGGGCTGTAGACGAAGGGGGCGAGGCCCCCCACGAACCCCAGGACCAGGACGAGCCGGAGGAGGTCGTAGTTGAGCCGGGCCGCCCAGAGCCGATTGAACTCGCCTCCGCACGGGGTGGCCACGTTGAGCATGCAGGCGGTGGCGAACTCCAGGCCCCTCGCCCCGGGCCTGCCCACGGCCTGGTCCCAGCCCGCCTCGGCCAGGGCGTTCGCCGCCTCGAGGGCCCCCCGCGCCCCCAGGTAGAAGACGAGGCCCAGGGTGGCGAGGAAGAGGAGGAACCCCAAAGCCCGAAGGGCCTTGAGGGGGCGTGGGGTCTCGAAGAGGGAAGCGGCCTCCACCTACCTCCTCCCCCGCGCCCGGGCGATCCACCTTCCTGGGGCCTTAGGGGCCAGGGGCCGGGCGCGAAGCGCCGCCAAGGCCTCCTCGCTCAGGCGGAACTCCACCCTGGGCAAGGGGTCCCTTTTGACCCACTTCGGTCCACGGTCAATCCAGCGCTTCACTCCTCATCACCTCCCTTCCTGTAAGCGCTCCTGTCAATCCACCTGCCCGGAGGCGGCCCCCCTGCGGGAAGGGTGGTGCCCGAGGGGGTCTCCGGGGGCCGCACCTCCTTGGCCCGGTCGGTCCACCTTCCCGGGGCCTCAGGGGCTCTGTAGGAGGGGACCTCCCCGGGACCCGTGTAGCCCACGCTCTGCCCCACCCCGGGGGCGGGCCGCACCACGGCGGGCTCCACACCCTGACCGTACTCGGCCCGGTGCATGTACGGCACCCCCGTCCCGGGGGCCTGGACCTCCACCGTGCGCTGGTAGGCGGGAGGCACCTCCTGGCCCCCACCGCTTGCGGCTGAAGAGAAGCCTCCGCCGCCTGCGCCCGAGGGAAGGGCCCTCGAGGGCCCCCCAAGCCCCCGGCCCAGACTCCCCGCGGCCTGGCCCATCCCCTCCAGGGCGCTCGCGGCCCCGCCCATGGCCCTGCCCACGGCCTGGGTTGCCATCCCCGTGGCGTAGCTGACGGCCGCCGCCGTCACGGCCAGGGAAAGCCCACCGAAGAAGGTGGCCACCAGGCTGGAGAGATAGCCCGCGATGAGGAGGGCCGCCGCCATGCCTCCCACGGTCATCAGCAGGGTCTGGGCCCAGGCCTGGAACATGTCCACGAGCCCTTTGCCGATGCCCAGGACGAAGGTGCCCATCTGGCGCATTCCCTGGGCGATGGCCTCCTTGGTCATGGTTCCGCACGCCACGGGGGAGAGGAGGGCCTTGCCGTCCGGGGGGACGTTCCGGTAGTTGAGCTTCCCGTCCGTGTCCACGAAGACCTCAAAGCCGCACACCCGGGGGTCCCACCCGTTCTGGACGGCCAGGTCGTTCAGGGTCTCGGCGAAGATGCGGCGGTTCTCCCGGAACTGCCCGGTGAGCTGTTCCACGGTGGTGTCCACGATCTCCTTGGCCTGGGAGGCGATGTAGGCCGCCGGACGGGAGACCCCGAGCTCCATGCCCCCCCGCACCACGAAAGGCCCGACGGCCCCCATGATGAAGGCCCACACCACCACGGAAAGCCACCGCCCGAAAAGCTGGGGCCCGAGGCCGATGGGAAGGGCCAGGCTCCCCGCCACGATGGGCCAGAAGGCGGAGGCCAGCATGAACATGGTGCTGATGAGCACCGTGAGGACCATGGCGATGATGACGAAGGGAACGAGGAGGAGGGAGGCGGGGTTGAGAAGCTGGGCCGCCGCCCCGATGCCCGCGAGGATCTGCTGGGCCCAGTCGGGCATGTTCGTCCCGTCGTTCAGGCCCGTCCCCACGAGGTGGACGACGCCCGCCTCCACGATGGCCACGATGGTGAAGAGGGGGTTGATGACCGCCCCCAGGGCCTTGAGGTTGTTGGCGGCCTCCGTCATGGCGTCCGCGAGCTCCGTGCGGAAGGTGTTCGTGACGGCGTAGTACACGCCCTGCGTCCCGCCGAAGCTCTCGTCCAGGACCTCCCCGAACCAGAGGAACCCCCCCGCCAGGACCACCCGGGCCATGGCCCCCAGGACCTCCTCCAGGCTCCCGTAGTAGACCGCCCGGATCAGGCTCCAGATGAGGCCCACCACGATGAGGCTCCGCCCGATGGTGTAGGCCCCCGCCTGGAAGTCCCGGAGGCTCGCCTTGAAGAGGGCGATCCAGTCGTTGAGGTTGAGCATGGCGTTGAGGATGCCCGTGAGGAAGTCCCGAACCCCCTGGTCGATCTGTCCCTGGGGCGGCGGGGGCGGGTCCGCCAGGGCCAGGAGGAAGAGGAAGGGGAGGAGGGCGAGAAGCCTCGCGCCCCACCCCTTGGGAAGAAGGGCCCGCCTCACGGGCTACCCCCCGAGGGCGGCGGGGTGCCGCTTTGCGCTCTCCATTGCCGCGCGAGGATCTCCAGGGCCTCCCCCGCCGCCACGTACTTGGCCGAGGTCTTCTCCGCCTGGGAGGCCACCTGGCCCATGAGGGCCCGTAGCTGGTCCTCGGCGCTACGCTCCTGCTTCCTGATGAGCTCCACCAAGTTCTGGTTCACCTGGACCAGTTGCTCCACGGTCATGGCCTGCTGGGCGGCGAGGTTCTTCATCTCCTGCACGGCCCGGAAAGAGTCCTGGGCCTGCAGGCGGATGAGCTCGGCGAAGCCCTTCACCACCACCTCCGTCACCTCCCGGGTGGAGGGGGCGGTCTGGGCCTCGGAGATGAGCTCCTCCGTGATGCCGGGGTCCATCACGTCCCCCGAGCCGGAGCCGCTGGTGCCGCCCGAGCCGGAGGTGCCCCCGGAGCCCCCCGGGGTGTTCTGGGCCCCAAGGGCGCCTCCCGGGGAAGCGCTTTGCGCCCCCACCACGCTCGCCCCGGAAAGCCCCCCGGTGAGGGAGGCCCACCCCTTGGACACCGCCTCGGCGATGAAGTTCCAGGCGGCCCCCAGGGTGTCCCAGAGGTCCTGGAGGGTGCTCTCCAGGCTCAGGTTCTCCTGCTGGTTCTTCACGTTCTGGGCCACCCGGGACTGGTTCTCCAGGAGCTGGGCCGTGCGCTGGAGGTCGGCGAGGCTCTGGGTCGTGGCCTGGAAGCCCAGCTGGGGCACCACCCCGGAGATGAGCCGGGTCCACCACTCCGGGCCCCAGTAGAGGGGGTCGTCCCCGGGCTTCCAGGCGTCCAGTTCCCGCAACTGCTCCGCCCGCGCCCGGGCCAGGGCGTTCAGGATGGCGTTCTTCTGGCGGCGGATGTCGCTCATGAGGTCCGTCAGGGCCTGGTCCACCTGGTCCACCAGGGGGTTGAGCTGGTGGAGGCCAAGCCCCTTGCCCAGCCAGTCCAGGGCCAGCCCGGTGCCGTAGTAGATGGCCTGGTTCTTGAAGTCCTCCCACATGTCCCCGAGCTGGTTCCAGTAGTTGATGGCCTTCTTCACGGTCCGGTGGGCGGTGCACAGCCACCGTACCGAGGAGAGCTCGTAGAAGCCGATGAAGCGGCAGGCCTGGGCGATGAAGCCGTCCAGGTCCTCCATGAGGCCCTGGGCCTGGAGGTTCTGGCCCGAAAGCCCCGTCCCCTGGACCTGGAGGGCGAGGAGGGCGTAGGCCGTGCCCGTCTTCTCCCCGGTGTAGTCCACCTCCAGGCGAAGCGCCGTGGTGCCGCCAAAGCCCCCGGTGTCCCAGTACCGCTTCACCTGGAGGGAGGTGGTGCGGAAGACCTCCCGCCCCGAAGGAAGGGCCACACCCCTCACCTCGAGGACCCTCTCCCCCGGCTCGGGCTCCACCCGGGCCTCCACCACCAGGACCCGCCCCTCCGGGTAGGTCCCGGGCCTCGGGGAAAGCCACGCCACCCTCACCGCGAGGGCGGGGAGGAGGGCGAAGGCGAAGGTCAGCGAAGCGATCTTGGGGATCCAAGCCCTCATGCCCGCCCCTCCGCGAGGTCCACCACCGCCTTGAGGACATCCCCCCCGTACCTCTCCACCAAGGCCTTCCTCCGGGCCGCTTCCTCCTGGGCGCTGGTGAAGAGCCAGTAGTCGTAGGGCGTGGGCCACAGCTGGAGCACGTCCCCCTCCTTCCGGTCGTCTCGCACCGCCCACACCATCACCTCCCCGTAAAGCCCCTTGACGCCCCCCAAGGAATTCCACACGGCCATGGCCCGGTCGGAGAGGCCGAAGACTCTTCGCACGTGCTCCTCCTCCCCCTGCACCCGGAAGAGGAAGACCCAGGTGGTGTTCTGGAGAATCCTCCCCGCGCTCTCCCCGCTGTAGTCCTGGAGGCTTTGGGTGATGCTCCAAATCCCGCCACCCAGGTGCCGGAACCGGCGGTAGAGCTCCTCCACCAGGCTCGCGGCGTAGGGGTTCTTGAACACCTTCCAGGCCTCGTCCAGGACCACCAGGAGGTTCCGCTCCTCCCCCCGCTTCTTCCCCTCCTTCGCCCGCTTCCAGATGAGGTCGGCCATGAGCACCGTGCCCACCACGTCCAGGCCCTCGTAGGCGTCCAGGCCCTCGAGCTCGTAGCACACCACCCGGGCCGTGCTCACGGGGACGGAGGTGGGGCGGTCCACGAAACTGCCCATGGGGGAGTCCCCGGTCCAGGACTGGAGCCGGAGGGCGAGGCTTCGGGCCACCTCCTTCTCCGAGGGGGACACCCCCCGCCCCCCGATCTCGTCCAGGGTGAGGAGGGTCTTCACCAGGTCGGAGAGCCTGGCCCCGAGGTAGCGCTTCTCCTCGGTGCCGTCCTCCCTCAGGTCCACGGTGGTGGCCCGCTTGTAGGTCTGGTCTATGGCCGCCTCCAGGATGGCGTTCTCCACCGCCTCCTGGGTGGGGTCGCCCCCGGGGGGGACCATGGCCCGGAGGAGCTTCAGGAGGTCCCCCTTCTTCTCCGGGGTGGGCTCCACCTCCCCCTCCTCGAGGTCAAAGGGGTTGATGCTGGTGCCCGCCCCGGGGCGGATCTCCACCATGGCCCCGCCGAAGGCCTCCACCAGGGCCTGGTAGTTCTTGCCCCGGTCCAGGATGACCACGCTCGCCTTCTCGTCCCGCAAGAGCTCCGAGAGGAGGTACTGCACCGCGAAGGTCTTCCCCGAGCCCGAGCCCCCCACCACGATGCCGTTGTAGTTCCGCATCCGCTTGTCGAAGGGGTCCACGGAGACCAGGGCCCCCTGGCGGGTCCGGAAGAGGGCCACGGGCCTGGGGCTTCCTGTCCAGGCCCCCGTGGTGGGGAAGAAGTGGGCGGCGTTGGTCTCCAGGAGGTAGACCTTCTCCTCCGCCACGCCCCCGGAAAAGGGGGCCTGGGCCAGCCACGGGGCGAGGAGGCCGTTCCTGAGGACCCGGAAGGGGTTCCCCGGAACCTGGCTCAGGGTGCTCACCGCCTGGCTCACCCGCTCCTCCAGGGTCTCCCGGTCCCGCTCCAGGAGGACCAGGCTCGCCCCCACCTGGAAGATGTGGTCCCCCGTCTGGGAGACGTGGGTGATGGCCCCCTCCGTCTCCACCTGCCCCACCCGCACATTGGGGTCCACGTAGGTCCCCGACTGGGAGGCGGAGTAGTACCGCCTCGCCCGGGCCTTGAGGGCCCGGATGGCGAGCTCGAAGGGCTCGTGGAGGAAGTCCATGACCAGGTAGAAGCGGTCCCCCCCGGCCTGGGCCAGCACGTCCCCCATCTCCGCGTAGGTCTCGTCCGGCACCGTGTAGAGGGAGAGGACCCCCGCCCACATCCCCCCCACGTAGAGGGCGTCCCGGTAGGAGTTGTCCACCTCACTCCGGGCGATCTGGGCCCGGAGGGTGGGGGGCCTGAGAGAAGGGATGCGGCGGATGGCCTCCCGGGGGTAGCGTTGCCAGGTCTGTTGGTACTGGGGCACCTCCGCAAGGGCCAGGGCGGGGTTGAAGTAGCGGTAGAGGACGGCGAAGAGCTCCTGGTCGCCCATGGGGAAGGCGAGGACGCGGTAGGCGGAAGCCGCGCGGATGATCCGGGTCCGCACCCGCTCCGCCTCCGCCACCACCTCCTTCCACTCCTCCGGGGTGAAGGGCACCCGGCGCCGCTTGTGCCGGGGCCTGCCCAGGAGGACGCTGAGGTAGACCCGCTTCTCCAGGACCTGCCCCTTCTGCCACCGCTCCCGCCAGGCCTCGTAGCGCCTTTCCTGCAGGAAGCGGGCCGTGGGGTGGGAGGGCTCGAGGCTCCGGTACCGCTCCACCCGGGCGAAGGGGGCCGGGGAGACCTCCACCACGAGCCGGGCCCGGCTTCCCTCGGGCACGCCGCTCCGAAGGATGGTCTTGATGACCCCCACCAGGCCCTCCATGTAGGCGGTGCTGGCGAAGAGGGTGGGCTGGAGCTCGAGCCTGACCCCCACCTCCACCCGCCCGTCGTTCAGAACCACGAGGCCGTCCTGGATCTCCCAGTACGGCAAGAGCGCGGTGAGGGAGTCCTCCCGCGCCCGGGAGAAGGGGCTACCTCTGGAAGCGCTCGTCATAGATCAGGGGAGTCGTGTCCTCGTCCCGCTCGGGGCGGTAGCGCTCCTTCTGGGTGAGCCAGGCGATTTCCTGCCAGAGGCTCGCCCCGGGGAAGCGCATCCGCAAGCGGTCGGAAAACTTCACCGCCAGAAAGCCCGCCACGCCCGCCAGCACCAGGCCCAGGGCCGGGTGCGGCAGGCTCCCGCCCACCTGGAGCCCCAGGGTCATGGCCACGGCCCCGAGGAAGAGTTGCCAGAGCTCGAGGCCGAGGAGCGTCAGGGGCTGGTAGAGCCGCCACACCCGGAGCCTGAGCATGGTTCAGAGGAGGTTCGTGCAGGCCGAGGCGTTGGCCGGAGCGGTGGCGTTCCCGAAGAACATCTTGGCGAAGTAGGGTGCGGCGGCGATGATGATGCCCCCGATGCCCGCCCCGATCATGAGGGGCATGGCGTTGCGCCCACCGATGGCGAGGGATATGCCACCCACGGCGAACATGAGGATGATGATGCCAAGGCCCACGGGGCCTTTCAGGTAGCTCACGATGGTGCAGATGACGTTCGCCACGTTGCCGAAGGCCTGGTCCGCCGGGTTCGCCTGCGCCTGCGCCTCCGCCACCCCGAAGAGGGCGAGGCCCACCGCCAACGCCAAGGCGAAGAACCTGAAGTGCTCCGTCTTAAGACCCTTAGCTAACTTCTTCAGCACGCTTCACCTCCTAAGGAAGAACCACGAGCCTGAAGCCTGAAACCCGTCCGCCATGAACTCTTCCGCCCGCTCTCACCCCCTTTCAACCTCATACGACTGCCATTATAGCAAAACCATGCCCTTTTGTGGCAACATGAGGGCGTGAGGCTGAACCCCGAGGTGCGCAAGGAAGCGGAGGAAAAGCTCGGCAAGAAGCTCCCCGGGCCAGACGAGCCCGGCTTCTACGCCCTACTGGAGGAGCTCAGGGAGAAGGACCCGGAGCTCGCCGCCCTCCTGGAGGAGGGGATCGAGTTCGAGCAGGTCAGGCCCCCGGAGGAGGAGGTCCGCCGGGAGGTGAAGAAGCGGGCCTTCCTCCGGGACCTCTACAACCGCCTCTTCAACCGGTATGACGAGCTTACCGGGGAGTGGGTGCCCTCCCGTCCCAAGCAGATCCTAATCGGGGTGGGGGGCCTGATGGGCCTCGTCGTCTTCATGTGGGCCCTGAACAACCTGGGAGGCCCCAAGCGCCCGGCCCAGGCTCACCCCTCCCCCCAGGTCCAGCAGGCGGCCACCGCTCCCCAGGCGGCCTCCGGAACGCCCCCTCAGGCCCAGGCCCAGGAGGCTCCCGCACCCCCGGCTGGCGCTTCCGGGGCCACGGGGGAGGCCGCGCCCCAGTCCCAGTCCACGGCCACCCCGGTCGCTTCTTCGTCAGGAGAACGCCTCGAGGCCGTCCCCCCTCCGCCCACGCCCTCGGCCACCGGGGAGGTGCCTCCCCCGCCCCAGACCCTGGGAGGTGCGGGAGCCTACTCCGCCCAGGCCGCGCCCATGCCCACGGAGGGGCCCTCCCTCACCCTCTACCTCCGTCCCACCGGGGAGGCCCAGGCCGCCTCGCCCTCCATGGCCCTCTACATGGGCCAGGCCCAGGAGGCCCCCGAAAAGCCCTCCCTCTCCGTGCCCCTGAAGGCCCAGGCCCAGGAGGCCCCCGCCGGTCCGGGCCTCGCCGTCTACCAGGGCCAGGCGGGTAGCGCCTCGGGCCAGGTGGCCCCCGTCTCCTCCTTCGTGGCCTACAGGAAGACCGAGGCGCCCCAGGCGGTCCCCTCCTCTCCCGCCCCGCCCCAGGCCCCCCAGGGGCCTGGCCTCTTCGAGGCCAACCTGCCCGAGGTCTTCGGGGGGAGGCAGGCCCCCTCCACGCCTCCTTCCACGGCCTCTTCCACGCCTCCCGCCACGGCCTCCTCCCCCTACCTCCCCGGGGCGCGCCTCGAGGGGAGGCTCGCGGTGAGGCTCGTGGTGCCCGAGGGGCAGGAGGTCCCCGTGGCCCTGGAGACGGAGGACGGGGCCACCTTCCTGGGCAAGGCCAAGCTCTCCCCCACCCGCCGGGTGGAGGTGAACCTGGACCAGGCGGTCCTGGCGGGGAAGGTCTTCCCCGTGCGGGCCGTGGTCCTGGGTTCTGACCTCGCCCAGGGCCTCCCCGCCCAGGTCCGGGAGGAAGCCCCCTCCCTGGTGGCCGACCTGGTGCGGGGCTCCCTGCGGGGCCTCTCCGACTACGTGCGGGCCCGGAGCCAGCAGACCACCGTCACCACCACGCCCTCGGGCACGGTGATCCAGCAGGGGCAGACCCCGCCCCTGGAGCTCTTCTTGGGGGCGGCGGCGGCAGACCTTTTCTCCGTCCCGGAGGGCACGAGGGCCGTGGTCCGGGTGGCGGAGGTGGCTCAGGGGACGCCCCTCACGGTCCTGGTGCTGGGGGCCGGGCAATGAGCGTGAACCCCCTCGCCGTGGACCTCGCCTGGTCCGAGGGGCAGGTCCGGCGCTGGGGCCTCGTCCCCCCCGAAGAGGCGGTGCGGGTGGAGGGCTACCTGGGCCTCACCTACTACCGGAAGGAGGAGCCCGTGGCCTTCTGGGCCCACCCGAGCGTGGCCCGCTACCCCCTCACCGCTCTCCGCCACCTGGCGGGCCTGGCGGAGATGCGCCTCCTCCTCGAGGCGCCCCCTGATCCTCGGGTGTGGCGGGTGAGCCCCAGGCCCCGCCACCCCGTGGAGGAGCCCGATGGGGTCTGGCTCACCTCCGAAGGCCCCGTGGCCCTGGAGTACGACGCCGGGGCCTATGCCCGGGCCCGGGTCCGGGCCAAGGGGGAGGCCTTCGCCCTGAGGTTCGTGGGGCAGGTCTGGGGCGCCCCCGTCCCGGAGCGGGTGGCCTACCTGAGGCGGTTCCTCCCGGGGGCGAGGGTCCTCCTGGCCCCGTGGGCCTAGCGCACCACCGCCACCTCCCGCGCACCTTCCCAGCGGCCAGGCAGGCCCGGTCGCCCAGGGAAAGGCCCAGGGGCCGGGTCAGGGGGTCCAGGGCCCCCGCCTCCAGGGCCTCCTCCAGAGTGAAGGGCAGGACCTCGAGGCCCATGGCCACAAGCCGCCCCACCATTGCGCCCTTTTCTCATGAGCCCCCACACGAGAGGCCCTTCACGGGCTTCTCGTCGGGGGAAGGGGTGTACCGGGGAGGGGGGCCGATGAAGGTGCAGGCCCCGTACCCCCCGGTGAGCATGCGGATAAGAGGGTAGAAGGCCGCCGTCCTCCCGCCCTGCCCGTTCGGCACCGGAGCGAGGAGCCCGGCCAGCAGGAGGAGGGCCGCCAGGCTCCACTTGGCCCGCCGGAGGTCCCCCATCACCACTCGGTAGCCCAGGAAGATCACCGCCAAGAGGACGAGCGCCCCCACCAGGACCACAGGGGGGGTGAGGGCGCACACCAGCCGGCTCACGCCACAAAGGACCTCGTTCATACTCCAAACAGGCTCAGGAGGGCCCTGGCGTTCCAGGCGAGGATCCCCCCGAGGAGGGCGGCGATGAGGTAGCCTACCCCCCGGTCCCGCTCCCCGATGGCGATGAGGAGGCCGCCCAGGGCGAGGCCCAGGGTGGTGATGGCGAAGACCAGCGCCTTAGGGGGCTCCACGCTCAGCACCAGGCCGTTCATGGCGCTCGCCACCTCAGACATACACCACCTCTGCGCCACCTCGCTTAGGCGCCTCGTGCGTCAGAACGATCACCCGCCCGGCGGAGGCCTCCAGCTCGTCCCTGGGAGCGGGCCTCTTGGTGGGGTCCCCCCTCTTCCCCACCAGGAGCACCCGCTCCCCCTCCCGCTCCAGGACGGCCCTGCTCCCCTCCCGCCTGAGCATGCGCCAGCCCTCCCTCTCCATGGCCTCCGCGTGCCGCCGCACCAGGAGGGCCATCTCCAGGGCCCCCGCCCTGGGGGTGTAGTACCGGGTGAGCCCGAGGCGCTTCCGGCCCTTGGCCGCCGGGACCAGGACGGGGCCGAGCCGGGTCATCACCGGCTTCAGCACCCGTTGCCTCAGGGCCTCCCCCACCAGGGCCTCCCCGTAGCGCTCCAGGGCCTCCTGTAGGGTGTAGGGGCCTTCCCGCCAAGGCGCGAGGAGGTCCATTCTACCTCCCTTCCGTCTGGACCTCGATGGTCTTGCCCAAAAGCCGCCTCTCCAGGAGGAAGCTCCTCCCGGGCCCGAGCTCCACCCCCCGCCACCTGAGGAGGAGTTCCCCGGGCCTCGCCCCGTGGACCACGATGACCCCGCTCTGCCCCTCTCCGGGGTTCAGGACCGCCTTTAGGGGGTCCCGGCGCACCTCAAACCGGAGGGGCTTCCCCTCCTGCAGGATCTGGAGATCGTTGAGGGCGAAGCTCACGGGGCGGCTTCCCCGGTTCTCCAGGGTGAAGAAGACGCTCACCCTCCCCTCCTCCCCGGAAGGGGCCTCCACGGTGGTGGTGAAGTGCACCGCCGGGGCCTGAACCTGAGGGCTGGGGGTGGGAGAAGGAGCGGGGGAGGAGCTTTGGGCAGGCCCCGCCGTGGGAGTGGAAGGAGTCTGGGAGAGAGGGGCGTAGGTCCCCCCCTGGGTCCGCTTGAGGAGCACCTGGTACCGCCTCGGGTACTCCCCCGGCCCGATGCGCACCGTGAAGAGGAGGGTCCTCCCCCCCACCTCCACCACCAGGTCGGTCATCCCGCTCTTCACGGGCACCGCCCCCGTCTGGGTGCCCATCATCCCCGTGGAGAGGAGGAGCCTGCTCCCGCCCCCCTCGAGGCGAAGGAGCTCCCGCTTGGCGGAGAAGGCGGCGTCCACCGTGTCCCAGAAGTCGATGACCGTGGTGAAGCCTGGGCTTACCTCCAGAAGCCCCGGGGTCTTTACCAGGTCCTCCGCGTAATAGGTCTTGAGCACCACCTGGGCCTGGGCCGGAAGGGCCATGGTTAGAGCCAGCAACACGGCACGCAACCGCATGCCCTCATGTTGCCATAGGTGTGGCAACTAAGCAAGCTTTTGTTGCTAGTCCTCCCCCAGGTATCCTCCTAGGAGGGCCAGGAGGCCCAAGGCGGCGAGGGCGAGCCCCAGGGGCACGGCGTAAAGGAAGGCCAGGGGGGTGAGGAGGGCGGCGGGCCCCAGGGCATCCCCCACGGCCTGGGCGTAGAGGCGGGCGGGGCGGCCCAGGGGGAGGGACCAGAGGCTCGCCGCCACCCCGTAGAGGGCGGGGAGGAGGGCCCAGGCCAGGCCCCCCGCCAGGGAGAGGAAGACGCCTAAGGACCCTCCCCCCAAAAGGACCACCAGGGCGAGGCCGAAGAGGAGTCCCTTGAAGGCGCTCACGTACCCCCGGGCAGGCCCCCCGCGCTTGAGGAGGCGGTCCTGCACCAGGACCAGGTTCAGGGCGGGAAAGAGGGCCAGGGCTCCGGGGATGGCCCCCGCAAAGGCGGGGTAGAGGACGAGGGGAAGGGAAGCGGCGAGGAGGAGAAGGGGCACCAGGGGAGACCGCCTCTCCCTGGGGGAGGCGGGGAAGGCTTCCCGCTCCCGGGTGAGGACCCTCCCCCGGGGAGAAGCCTCCCCCGCCTTGGGAAACCCCTCGAGGCGTGCTTCCCGCCTCTCCCCTTCCCCGCCCTGGGGCGGCGGGGGCGGTCCGGTCCGGGCCTCCTCTACAGGGGCCGCCTCCTCAAGGTGTTCCCCTGGCGGGGAAGCAACTGGGGTTTCCGGGCGGCCCGGCTCGAGGAGGCGCGCCTCCGGCCTCTCCCCTTCCCCCTTGAGGAAGGCGGCGATCCGGCCCACGTCCGCCGGGGAGAGGACCCGGGGAAGCGCCTGGAGGTGCTCCTCCAGGGAGGCCACGTGGAGGACCCCCTCGTGGTAGCCCCGCCGGTAGCTCCCCACCACCAGGGGCACCACGGGGAGGGCGAGGAGGGCGTAGGCCTCCCGGCCTAGGGCCTCGGCCTGGCGCGCCTCCTTCGCCAGGGCGAAGACCCCCGCCTCCGAGACCAGGAGGTGGCCCCCGCCGAAGGGGACTAGGTGGGCTTCCATAGACCGCATCTTACACACCTGGTCAACCAAAGTGCACATTAGCGCGCTTCGGCCCCCCACCAGGATGGGGACCTCGGCTTTCCCTCCACCCCTCCCACGCTCCCCGGTGAAGGAAGACCTTCAGCGGGGAGAGGTCCCTCGGCACCTCGCGCCCGAGGAGGGGAAGGAAAGTGCCTACCCTCAGGACCCGCCAGGGATTAACGCCAGGGGAGTTCCTTCCGTCGGTGACCTCCCTCTGGCTCCCCGGTGAACCCTGAAGGCTTGAAAGCAAGGAGAGGTGGCGCTTCGCCTCCCCGATCTCCCGGGAAAGCCTGCGCCTGAGGTAGGGGTTCTGTTCCTGCGCTCTCTTGGCTTGGAGTTCCCGGACTCTGGAGGCGTAGAAGCCCTGGGCGTGGTCCCTGAAGCGTTCGTCCCGGAGAAGCTTCCCGTAGCCTTTGGGAAGCTTCTCCTTGAACCCCAAGGCTCTCCTTCCGATCACGTACGCGGCGGCCACGTCCTTGGAGAGGGAAAGAAGGGGGGCGTACTTCAGCATCCCGATGGCGGAGGTGTCCTGGGGGTTCACCTCCACGACTTGGACACCTTTCTTCCTCGCCAACGAATGGACCTTCCGGAGGAGGGAGGCGTAGGCGAAGCGGTGTTGCTTCCTGCGGAAAGCTCTTCCAGAGCCGTCCCCTCTCCTTCCCTTGGGGAGGTGCTTCAGGCGCTCCGTGGCGACGGCTACGCCGTGCTCCTCCGCTAGGGAGACCACCTGGTGGGCGATCTTCCACAGGAGAAGCTCCTTCGTCCCCCTGTTCGGAGCGCGGTCCACCTCCTCCAGGGAGAGGGTGAGGTGGCGCTTCAGGTTTCCATCCGGCCCCACCACCGCCAAGGCGAGGTGGTAGGGGTCCGAGTTGACGTCTATGCCCAGGACGCCGTTCTCCTTCGTGGCCGCGAGGGGTGTGGGTTCTTCCTCCCAGGTGAAGGTGGCGTGGACCTTCCCGTCCTTGAGGGAGAGCTCCACGTTGTAGGGGAGGGAGGCGTGGACACGCTCCACCAGGGCGCTCAGGTTCGGGTGGGAGGTCTTCACCAGGGCCCAGGCGTACCTCCCGTTCCCCAGGTTGACGCGGAGCCATAAAGCCCCGTCCTCGGCCTCCAGGCGGAGGTTGAGGTTGCCCCCCTTGGTCCTGTCCCCCCGGGAGTAGAGGAGACCCTGGCGCTTCTCCTTCCACTCCCGCTTGAGCTCCTTCAGGGGCTTACCCGAGAGGTGCCTGCGCCTCAGGGTCTCAAAGAGCTTCCTTCCCCCGAAAACGACCTTCCTAGGGTCTTCTCCTCTCTCCCGGGCGGAGTCCAGGACGGCCTGGGCCTTCAAGACGGCGTCGTCGGCGTGGCGGGTGTTGAGGCGGAAGAAGGTGCAGAGGAGGTCGTCCTGACGTTTGAGCTCCTCCCGGCCCTTTCCTTCCAAGAGGCGGTTGTAGGCGTAGCGCACGGCCGCCGAGAAGCGGCGCATGAGGTCCAGGAGAAGGTGAAAGTCCTCTGCAAAGGGGAAGACCAGGAGGGCGTAGACTCCCCGGAAGTGCTTAGGTTTTCTCTTCCGCCGCTTGGACACCCCTGGCCTCCCCCTTTTTCCTCCTGGGACGCGAACCTCGTTTCCCGTAAATCCGCGCCGCGAAGCTGGAAACGACGGCCACCAGGTCCTCGGCCAGCTCCTCGTGCACCTCCTGACTCTCCTTCCCGTTCAGGACCACGAGCTCCACCCCGAAGGCTTCCAGGAAGCGCCGGATGTAGCCGAGGCCGAACCGCGCCAGGCGGTCCTCGTACTCCACCACCACCCGGTCCAGCTCCCCGTTCTTGGCCCGGTTCAGAACCTTGACGAGGCCCCGCCTGTTCTCGTTGACCCCGCTGGCGACTTCGGCGATGACCTCGTATTCCCAACCCCGCTCCCTGGCAAAGGCTTCCAGCCGGGCGATCTGGTTTCTGAGAAAAGCTTCCTGCTTTTTGGTGCTTACCCGGGCGTAGAGCAGGGTACGGGGCCTGGGTCTTTCCGAAGGAGCTCCGACCCCTAAGGAGAGTAGCCGTTCGATCTCTTCCTTGCGGTACCGCCTGCGGCCGCCCGGTGTGCGGACGGGGTGGAGGATGCCCTGCTTCTCCCACTTGTACAGGGTGTTGCGGTGCAGGCCGTAACGCTCCTGGATCTGCTGTGCTGTAAGGAGAAGTGGGTCCATCTGAAAGGTAGTATAGCTTAGTGTTCGCTATTTTTCAACTGTTTGCACCTCCCCTTTCCAGGAAGGCCTCGGCCACCCGGGCGAGGACCTCCTTCCTGAGGGCTTCCCGGCCCAGGGCCTCGGCCACCTCGCACGCGTCGCCGTCCTCGAGGGGGGCGAGCAGGTAGCCCCCAAGCTCCGCCTGCCACCTCTCCGCCGCCTTCCTCCCGGCCTCGTCCCCGTCCAGGAGGAGGAAGGTGAGCCTGCCGTCCGGCTCGGGGAGGGTGCCGTTCACCCCGGCCACCCCCACCACGTCCAGGAGGTCCCCCACGGCGAGGTAGAGGGCCACGGCGTTGAGCTCCCCCTCCACCACCAGGACCCCCGCCCGCTTCCCGTAGCCCGGGCCGTACCAGGGCGGCGTGCCGCACCCCCGGGTGAGGTAGCGATAGCGCTGGCCGTCCCTGGGCCTCAGGTGGCGCACCTTCACCGCCACCACCCTCCCCTCCGGGTCATAGACCGGAAGGTAGAGGTCCCCCTCGGGGGAAAGCCCCATCCCGAGGAGGACCGCTTCCCTCAGGGTGAGCCCCCGCCCCTTCAGGACCTCGGGGAGCTCCTTCGCTTCCCTGAGGCGGGCCTGGGCCTCGGAGAGCGCGGCCCCCAGGTCCACCGGGGGCTTGGGCTTCTCCTTCCCGCGCCGGAGCCGCTTCGGGAGCTCGGGGAGGGGCCTCTCCCCGAGGAGGATCTCCACCGCCTCCGCCTTGGAGAAGCCCGCGGCGAGGAGCAGGTGGTAGGCGTTGCCGCTCTCCCCGGTGGCGTGGTCCCGGAAGAACCACACTCCCCCGGCCTTGAAGAGGGAGAGGGAGGGCTTCTTGTCCCCCCGCCAGACCGCCCGGTAAAGCCCGGGCCTGCCGGGCCTGGCCCCCGACTCTGGGAAGAGCCGGGCCACGAGCTCCGGCAGGTCCACCGTGTCGATCGCCTGGGTGAGTGGGTCCACGCCCCTTCCCGTGGGGCCGCTAGGCCCCCGGGCCCTTAGAGCACCTCCTCGGGTTCCAAGAAGGCCTCCAGCACCACCCCCGCCCCGTCCAGGTCCAGTCTCGCCCAAACCAGGGGGATCTCCTCCTGGAGGAAGAAGACCTCCGCCGCCACCTCCCCCTTGGGCCGCCTGAAGGTCCGAGCATAGCCCAGGGTCTCCAGCTGCAGCCGCTCCTCGGGGAGCAGGCTGGCCATAGACACCACGCTGGCCTCGCCATGGGCCAGCCTGCGGAAGGAGCCCTCGGGAAGGCGCAAAAGCCCCTCGAGGGCGCTTTCGCGTAGAACCACCACCAACCGCTCCCGCGAGGGGAGCAACCGCAACAGCCGGAACCCTGACCTCCCTTCCTCTTCAACCCGAACGCGGAAAAGGGCTTCAGTGCTCATAGCTCCACCTCAAAAGAAGCCGCATCGCCTCGAGGGCCTCCCTTCCCCTCAGGAGGAAGCGAAACACTCCCTGGACCTCCACCTCCGAGGCGGGCAAGCGCAGGGTGGGATAGGCGGGGTTGTGGGGTTTGAGGACCACCATGTCCCCTTCGGGGTAGATGTACTTGAGCGTGGTCTTCCCCTCGTGAAGCACGGCGGCAATCTCCCCTCGCCTCGGCCTTACTCCCCGCTCCACCACCACCACGTCCCCATCCAGGAGGTACTCCGCCATGCTGTTCCCTTCCACCACGAGGGCGAAAAGGTTAGGGCGTGCGGGCAGGGGGATGAGGCCCTCCACCTCCTCCAGAGCCTCCTCCAGGGGCCCCGCAGGAACCCTTCCCACCACCGGAATGGCGAGGCCCGCAAGCAGCCTCCCCTCCGGCGTAAGCTCCACGTGGGTGGGGCGGCCGTGCCCTTGGGGATAGAGGACCACCAGGCCCTTCCGGGCCAGGGCCTCCAGGTGCTGGCGCACGGTCTGCGGCCGCAAGCCCAAGGCCCGGGTCAGGTCATGGGCCGTGGGGGAAAGACCCTGGCGCAGGAGCCGCGCCGCTTCTAAAAAGACCCGCTTTTGCCCTTCCGGCAAGGGGGGTGCCATAGCTCCTCCTCTACCTGTTTTATAACAGTACCCCCCTCAAGGTGCAAGCCCTCCACCCAAGGTTCTTCGGTCAGCGGGCAAAACGGCGTAGGGCACTCCAATCTCCGCGAGAAGGAGCACAGGAAGGCATGCGCTGACCGACTACAAAGT
>NZ_JAKTNQ010000024.1:0-354 GCF_022760835.1 Thermus altitudinis | reverse complement strand
GATCTGGCGAGGAGCGAGGAAGGCCCAGGAGCTGGAGATGGCGGGGGCCGGCGACCCCCTGGTCCAGGAACGGCTGCGCAAGCTCAAGCAGGTGGAGGCGTTCAGGAAGCACGGGGTGAGCTGGCCCGAGATCCAGGCCCTGGTGGGGATCAGCCGGGCCACCTATCACCGCTGGCGGAGCAGGCTCAAGGACGAAGGACTTAAAGGCCTTCTTCCGAAACCCAAACGCCCCAAACGCCTACGGCGGAAGGTGCACTGGACCTCCGAACTCCTCATCGCCACCGAGGACTTGCGGAGACAAAACCCCACCTGGGGCCGCTGGCCGATTTGGCTGACCCTAAGGAAGGAGGGCTT
>NZ_JAKTNQ010000023.1 GCF_022760835.1 Thermus altitudinis | reverse complement strand
TAACAAGGTAGCTGTACCGGAAGGTGCGGCTGGATCACCTCCTTTCTAAGGAGTAACCAAGGCCCTGCTCTCCCCTTTTTTAGGTCCTTTGGGGGCGCCTTCGGGCGCCCTTTTTTGTTGCCGGGAGGAGGAGTGCGAAGGAAGCGACAGGTCCGGGTGGCCAGGAAACGGGTGGTGTCCGCCGGGGGCGTGGTCCTGCGGGGGAGGGGGCCGGAGGTGTTGGTGGTGTCCCTGAAGGGGGGACGGGTGGTGACCCTGCCCAAGGGCCAGGTGGAGCCCGGGGAGCGCTACCCGGAAACGGCGGTGCGGGAGGTGCGGGAGGAGACCGGGGTGGAGGCGGCGGTGCTTTCCCCTTTGGGTAAGGTGCGCTACTACTTCACCGTGAGGAACGGGGGAGAACCGGTTACGGTGAGCAAGGAGGTGCACTATTTTCTCATGGCCTACCGGGGAGGCGAGCCCAAGCCTCAGCTTTCCGAGGTGGAGGCGGCCTTCTTCCTACCGGTTTCCCAAGCTCTGGAACGGCTTTCTTATCCCAACGAGCGGGAGATGCTGCGCAAGGCCCTGGCCCGTTGGCGCCCCTCCCGGCTGGATTCCTCCCCGGGGCCCGAGGCCTAGGGGTGGGCCTTGGGGTCCAGGAGGGCCCAGGCGGCCTCTTCCGGGGAAAGCTCCCCCCGGGCCACCCTGGCTACCAGGTCCTCTGCGCCTTGGGTCCTCTTCCGCCCCCACTCCTGGATGACGCTTTCCACCTCAAACCGGGCCCGCTCCAGACGGTGGGCCTCGAGGAGCCCGTGGGCCAGGAGGTGCTGATAATGGGCTTCCAAGCCCTCAAAAAGGGCTTCCACCCCTTCCCCCGTGGCCGCCACCGTGGGGTAGATGGGGGGGCGCCAGCCCCCGGGGCGGGGTGGGGCTAGCTCCAAGGCGCTTTTCAGCTCCTGGATGATCCTCTCCCCCCCGGGGAGGTCAAACTTGTTCACGGCAAAGAGGTCGGCGATCTCCATCACCCCGGCCTTGAAGGCCTGCACCGCATCCCCCGCCGCCGGGGTGAGGACCAGCAAGGTGGTATCCGCCACCCGGGCGATGTCCACCTCGCTTTGGCCCACCCCCACGGTTTCCACGAAGATGCGGTCAAAGCCGAAGGCCTCCAGGAGGGCCAAGGCGGCCACGGTGGCCCCCGCCAGGCCCCCCAGGGCTCCCCTCGAGGCCAGGGAGCGGATGTAGACCCCAGGGTCCTGGTGGTGGCGCATCATGCGGATGCGGTCCCCCAGGATGGCCCCCCCGGTGAAGGGGCTGGAGGGGTCCACGGCCAAAACCCCCACCCGCTCCCCCCGCTTCCGGGCTTCCAGGATCAGGCGGTCGGTGAGGGTGCTCTTGCCGGCCCCAGGGCTTCCCGTGACGCCCACCACCTTGGCCCGGGCCTGGCCCCGCAGGCGCTTAAGGAGCTCCTGGCCCCAAGGGTGCCCCGCTTCCACCAGGGTGAGGGCCCGGGCCAAGGCCCGCACATCCCCTTGGTGGAAGCGATGGAGAAGCTCTTCCACATGGCCTTCCTGGACCGTCATGACGCTATTGTACGCTTTTTTGCCCTGGTGCCTTAATCCGCCAGGGCAAGGCAGGCCACCTCCACCCGGACCCCCTTGGGCAGGGCCTTCACCGCCACCGTGGCCCGGGCGGGGTAGGGGGGAGAGAAATAGCGGGCGTAGACCTCGTTGAAGAGGGGGAAGTCCTCCATGTGCGAAAGGAAGCAGGTGGTCTGTACCACCCGGGAGAGGGAGGAGCCCGCCGCCTCGAGGATGGCCTTGAGGTTTTCCATCACCTGTTCCGTCTGGGCGCGGATATCCCCCTCCACCAAGGTGCCGTCGGGCCTTAGGGGGATCTGGCCGGAGACGAAGACCAGCCCACCCGCCCGCACCGCCTGGGAGTAAGGGCCGATGGCTTGGGGGGCTTTATCGGTGCTGACCGCTTCCATGCCCCTATCCTACGCCAAAGCGGAAGAGCTTCCCCGCCAGGTTGGCCACCAACACCTCCTGGGCCAAGGGCAAAGGTGGTACCTGGACCGCCCCTAGGCCCGTGGCCTCAAAGACCACCTGCCCCCTTTGGTCCACGGCCAAGAAACGCCCCTCCTCCGTGGCCACATAGACGTGGCCGGCAGCATAGGAAAGGCCTGCGGTTACCTTTCCCACCTCGAGGCTCCACACCTCCTCCCCCGTGGCCTGGTCCAGGGCCCTTAGGATCCCGTCCCAGGCGGCCACGTACACCCGTTCCTCGTCCAGGGCCAGCCCGCCCCAGATCTCATCCTCCACGGCGGTGTTCCAGAGGGTTTCCCGGGTCAAGGGGTCAAAGGCGTAAACCTCCCCCTCCCAGGTGGGGATGAAAAGCACCCCCCGGTAGGCGGCCACGGGGGCGTGCACGGGACCGGTTTTCACCTTGTAGCGTAGCGCTCCCGAGTCTGGGTCCAGGGCGTAGAGGAACCCGTCCTCCGAGGCCAGGAAAAGGAGGCCCCGGTGGAAGGTGGGGCTGGCGGAAAGGTGTCCCCCCGCCTGGAAGCGGTAGAGGAGGCGGTCCCCCGCAAAGGCGTATAGGCTTCCATCCCGGCTGGCCACGAAGACCCGCTCCCCCAGGACCAGGGGGGCGGCGGTGATCTCCGCCCCGGTTTCCGCGCTCCACTCCAAGGCCTGGCCTCGGAAACGGCGCACCCGGCCGTCCCAGGCGGCCACGTACACCCCACCCCGGACCACGGGGGGAGCGGTGACCTCTTCGGGAAGGGGTTCCCGGCGCACCGTTCCCGAAAGGAGGTCCACCTCCACCAGGCCCCGCCCCGCCCCCAGGTAGACCCGGCCGTGGGCCTGGACCATCTCCCCGGGCCAGGCGGCCTCCCCGCCCAGGTCCACCTTGCCCTTGAGGGAAAGCCTGCGGGGGTCGGGGGCCAGGGGGTAGTGGCCCGAGCGGCTGGACCCGGCCCGCGGAGTGGAAAGGCGGAGGGCCTGGAACTCCTGCAAGGGGCTTTGGAAGAGGCTGGGGTGGGAGGGCCTTTCCTCCGGGTGCTTGGCCAGAAGGGAGAGCACCGCCTCGGCCACCCCCGGGGGGATGGTGGGGTTCAGGGTCTGGGGGGGCTTGGGGGGCTCGTAGACGTGCTGGAACAAGATGGCCTGGTCGTTCTCCCCTTCAAAGGGGGGCTTGCCGGTGAGGGTGCGGTAAAGGACCGCCCCCAGGCTGTAGAGATCGGCCCTGGGGGTAAGGGGCAGGCCCTTGGCCTGCTCGGGGGCCATGTAGGTGGGGGTGCCCAGGGTGTAGCCGGTGCGGGTGAGGTGGCGGCTTTCCTGCAGGAGGTAGGCCAGGCCGAAGTCCATCACCTTGGGGTAGCCTTCCTTGGTGAGGAGGATGTTCTTGGGGGTGAGGTCCCGGTGGAGGATGCCTTGGGCGTGGAGGTGGGCCAGGGCCTCCATCACCTGGATGGCGGCTTCCAGGATGCGCTCCCCTTCCGGACCCTCCTCAAAGGGGCCCAGGCGGTCAAAGGTGCCCCCTTCCACCAGTTCCATCACGAAGTAGGGGCGCCCCTCCGCCTCCCCTAGGTCCAACACCTGGACGATGCCCGGATGGAAGAGGCGGGAAAGGGCCCGCACTTCCAGGAGGAACCGCTCCCTCTCGGGGGGCAGGGCCCGGGGATGGAGGAGCTTCACCGCCACCTTGCGCCCCAAGCGCTCGTCCACCGCCCGCCACACCTCGGCCATCCCCCCGGAACCCAAGGAGGCCTCGAGGCGGTACCTTCCGCCCAGGACCATGCCCGTCATTTTATTCCTCGGGCTCCAGTTGTTTGAGGAGCTCGGCCAGCTCCTCTTTGTTGCCCTCCAGTTCCTGAACGATCTTGGCGATGGCCAGGCGCACCACCTCCGACTTAGAAACCAGCCTCTCCGGGCTGGAAAGGGCGTAGGCCGCCCGGGTGAGGAGGGCGTCCTGCTCCTCGGAGATGACCACCTGCAGCCGCTTTTTTTCTCTCTTGGGCATACCTTCCCTTGCAAGAGTGTAGCAAAGAGCGCAGGCCCTTGACAATGTGGACCAGCCCTTTTATCCTCACCTTGAGTAAGGTGTGTATGATGCTCAAGGACTCGCGGCGGGGCAGCAGGATCTTGCGGATTGAGGGAGGCCAGCCCCTTTCCGGCGAGTTGCGCATTTATCCAGCCAAAAATGCCGCTTTGCCCATCCTGGCAGCCAGCCTCCTCACCCCCGAGCCCATCACCCTTCTGGAGGTGCCGAGGCTCAGGGACGTGGAGGTGATGCTGGAGCTCTTAGCCCACCTGGGCACCCGTTACCAGTGGGAAGGGCGCACCCTGCACCTGCACACCCCCGAGATCCAGAGCACCCATGCCCCCTATGAGCTGGTGGGCCAGATGCGGGCCAGCTTCATCGTCTGGGGGGCCCTCCTCGCCCGGGTGGGGGAGGGGCGGATCTCCCTGCCGGGAGGGTGTGCCTTTGGGGCCCGGCCCGTGGACCAGCACGTGAAGGCCCTAAGGGCCTTGGGGGCGGAGGTGGTGGAGGAGGAAAACACCTTCCACGCCCGTAGGACCCGGCCCCTAAGGGGGCGGGTGGTCTTTGACCTGCCCACGGTGGGAGGTACGGAGCAGGCCATGCTGGCCGTGGCCTTGGGGGGCGAGGCCACCTTGGTCCAGGCGGCGGTGGAACCCGAGGTGGAGGACCTGGGGCATTTCTTGCAGATGCTGGGGGTGGAGGTCCAGGGCCTGGGTAGCCCCATCCTGCACATCCGGGGTGCCCGGCGGCTGGGCGGAGGCACCTACCGCATCATCCCCGACCGGATCGAGGCCGGCACCTACCTCCTGGCAGCGGCGGCCACCCGGGGGTCCATCACCCTCTTTGAGGCCCGCCCCGACCACCTGGATGCCCTTTTGGACAAGCTGCAACAGGCCGGGCATAAGGTGGAGGTGGGCCGGGATTGGGTAAGGCTAAAGGCCACTTCCCACCCCGAACCCTTCGCCGTGGAGGCCCGGGAGTACCCGGGCTTTCCCACGGACCTGCAGCCCGTCGTCACCGCTTACCTGGCCACGGTGCCCGGGCAGAGCACCATCATGGACCGGGTCTACCCGGATCGCTTCACCCACGTGGGGGAGCTGGCCCGGATGGGGGCTGAGCTTTACCTTCGGGACCGCACCCTCTTGGTGAACGGGAAGCGGTTGCACGGGGCCCAGGTGAAGGCCTTGGATATCCGCGCCGGGGGCGGGCTGGTGGTGGCCGCCCTGGCGGCGGAAGGGGTTTCCGAGATCGAGGGGGTGTACTTCCTGGAGCGGGGCTACGAGCACCTGGAGGAACGGCTAGGCGCCTTAGGAGCCAGGGTGAACCTGGCGGAGGTGCCCTTGGCCCTGGCGGCGGACTAGGGGGTCCTAGGAGAAGGCCTTAGGAAAAGGGGCGCAAGGCTTCAGGGAAGCGGAAGAAGAGGCGTTCCCGCTCCAGCTCGGGGCTGTACCCTTTTTCCACGTAGCCCGCCAGGCGTAGGGCCTCCAGAACCTCCTGGGCCACGGCCCGATCCCCTTCCAGCTTGGCGGTGAGAAAGGCCAAGGCCTCCTCTTCCTCATCCCCTTCCCCCACAAACTCCCGGTACTCCTGGTCCAGGGTTCGCATGAGGGCGGTGAGGTCCAGGGGCTTGGAGAGGAAGACCCACCGGGCTTTTTCCCCGGGAAGGTAGTGGGCGTAGCCTTGAGCCTCCAGGGCCTCGGCCAGCCTCTCGGCCTCGCTGGCGGAGGCGCCTTTTTCCTCCAGGGCGCGCACCAGGCCCTCCCGTTCCCCGTCCAAGCCCTGGGGGAAGCGGGTACGGAGTTCCTGCGCCAGCCGCTTAAGATCCACGGTTCACCTCCTTTTAGTTAGCATAAAATATGCGCGCGGTAATGTAAAGGGTCCTTGTGATTCCCTGCTGAGTCCCTTATACTGGGGAAGGTATGGACCTGGATCTTCTCGCCCTGCGCCTGGAAAACCTCCGGGGGTATCTTTGACATCCCCGGTAAGGAAGCCCGTCTAAAGGAGTTGGAAGGGCGCCTCGAGGACCCGGCCCTCTGGCAGAACCCGGAGGAAGCCCGGCGGATAAGCCAGGAGGCCGCGCGCTTACGGCGCACGGTGGACACCTTCCGTTCCCTAAAGAGCGATCTGGAGGGCCTTCTTGAGCTCTGGCAGGAGTTCCCCGCGGAGGAGCGGGAGGCCTTGAGGCCCGAGCTGGAGGAGGCGGCCAGGAAGCTGGAGGACCTTTACCACGAAACCCTCCTCTCCTTCCCCCATGCGGAGAAGAACGCCATCCTCACCATCCAGCCCGGGGCAGGGGGCACGGAGGCCTGCGACTGGGCGGAGATGCTCTTAAGGATGTATACCCGCTTCGCCGAGCGCCAGGGTTTCCAGGTGGAGCTGGTGGACCTGACCCCAGGGGCGGAGGCCGGCATTGACTACGCCCAGCTCATCGTGCGGGGGGAGAACGCCTATGGCCTCCTTTCCCCAGAGGCCGGAGTCCACCGCCTGGTGCGCCCCTCCCCCTTTGACGCCTCGGGGCGCCGCCACACCTCCTTCGCGGGGGTGGAGGTGATGCCCGAGGTGGACGACACCGTGGAGGTGGTGATCCGGCCTGAGGACCTGCGCATTGACGTGTTCCGCTCCCAAGGGCACGGGGGCCAGGGGGTGAACACCACGGATAGCGCGGTGCGCATCGTTCACCTGCCCACGGGGATCACCGTCACCAGCCAGGCCACCCGGAGCCAGATCAAGAACAAGGAGCTGGCCATGAAGGTGCTCCGCTCCCGCCTGTTTGAGCTGGAGTGGAAGAAAAAGCAGGAGGAGCTCCGCAAGCTCCGGGGTGAGGTGCGGCCCATTGAGTGGGGAAGCCAGATCCGCAGCTACGTGCTGGACAAGCAGTACGTGAAGGACCACCGCACGGGCCTCATGCGCTTTGACCCCCAGAACGTCCTGGATGGGGACCTCCTGGACCTCATCTGGGCAGGGTTGGAGTGGAAGGCGGGCCGCCGCCAAGGGGTGGAGGAGGTGGAGGCCGAGTAGGCCCCCACCCCTTGGCGGCCTATCAGTAGACGTCCTCGGGGGACCTGTAGACCTCGCCCGTAAGCCAGTAGATGACCCTTTCCGCTACGTTTTCCAGATGGTCCCCTAGGCGCTCGTAGCTGCGGGCCACCCGCATGAGGGTCAGGGCCTTGGTGAGGGTGCGGGGGTCTTCCAGCATGTAGGTGATGAGTTCCCGGGTGACCTCCTCGTAGAGGCTGTCCACCTGGTCGTCCATGGCCAGGACCTGGCGGGCGAGGGCGGGGTCCTTTTCCGCCACCGCCTTGCCCAGGGTGTCCATCATCTCCAGAAGGCGTTTGGCCATTTCCTGGAGGATCACGTACCGCTTAAGCGGTGGATCCTGGGACAGAAGGAGGGCATCTTCGGCCACGTGCATGGCGTAGTCCCCGGCCCGCTCCAGGTCGGTGAGGGCCTTGATCACCGTGAAGATGAGGCGCAGGTCCGAGGCCACCGGCTGGTGGCGGGCGATGAGGGTGATGGCCTGGTTCTCAATCTTCAGCTCCAGGGCATCCACTTCCCGGTCCTTGACAATGACCTCCTCCGCCTTGGCCCGGTTGCCCTCCACCAGGGCCTCCGTGGCCTCCTGGGTCATCTCCCGCACCAGGGAGAGCATCCTTAGGGTTTCTTCCAGGAGCTCGTTTAGCGTCTTGTCCAATACTTCCCGCATGCTGCCTCCTTTCCCTAGTGTAGAGGAAGAGCCACGCCAAAGACGTTTTCCTCCCCCTCCCTATGGGCGTAAGCTTCCCCGCCTAGGCCCTGGGCGATCCGCCGCACCAGGTAAAGCCCTAAGCCTTGGCCCGCCCCCCCTTGGAACCCCCGGTGACGGGGGAGGAAGAGGGCCTCGTAATCGGGGAGCTCGGGCCCCTGGTCCCGGACTTCCACCCGCAAACCTCCCGCCGCCTCCCGGGAGAGGAGGCGGATGGGATCCCGGCCGTACTTGAGGGCGTTGTCCAAGAGGTTCAGGAGGATTTGGAAGAGGGCCTCGGGATCCGTGTGGACGGTATGGGGTAGGTGAACCTCCAGTTGCCTTCCCTCAAGCCTTTCCCGGAAAAGTTTCTGCAGGCGGGGCCAGAGCTCTTGCAGGACAAAGGTGCGCTTGGGGCCGGGTTGGGTTAGGGAGAGGTCCCGCACCAGCCGAGAAAGGCGGGCCACCTCGGCCTTGAGGAGGTCCAGCACCTCCTTCTCCTCCCGGGTTTTGGGGGTAAGGACCTCCAGGAGGGGCCCCATCCCCGCCAAAGGGGTGCGGAGCTCGTGGGCCAGGGCCTGGGTGGCTTCCTCTAGGGCCACAAGGCGCTCATGGAGCTCGGTCTCGTCCAGGAGGTAGAGCCGGCCCGGCAGGGCCTTGGCCCTCAGGGTGCGGCCCCGCACCTGGAGGGTGCGCTCCCCTCCGTGAAGGGCCAAGGCCTCGAGGCGGTGGTCCCGGAGGGCCAAGAGGAGGGGGCGGCCCACCACCCTTTCCCGTTTCACCTGCAAAAGCTCCGCCGCCTTGGGGTTCAGGTAGAGGACCTGCCTTTGCTGGTGGAGAACCAACCCCTCCAAAGCTTCCTCCCAGGCCTCGGTCAAAAGCTCCTTCACCCTTCCCCCTCGGTCTGCTTCGTGGGTGTCTTGAAGCGGTACCCCATACCCCGCACGGTCTCCAGGAAACGGGGGGCCTTGGGGTCCTCCCCCAGCTTTTCCCGTAGCTGGAGCACGTGCTGGTCCACGGTCCGGGGGGTACCCAGGTAGTCGTGGCCCCATACCGCTTCCAGGAGCTCCTCCCGGGAGTAGACCCGGCCTGGGCGCTGGGCCAGGAAGGCCAAGAGTTCAAACTCCCGCCGGGTGAGGGGAAGGGGCTGGCCCTCGAGGCTGGCCTCTTTCCGCTCTAGGTCCAGGACCAAGGGCCCATGCTTGAGCACCTTCCGCTTGCCCGCGCGCCGTAAGAGGGCCTCGAGGCGGGCCAGAAGCTCTTCTGTGGCGAAGGGCTTCACCAGGTAGTCGTCGGCTCCGCGGGAAAGCCCTTCCACCCGGTCCCGCACCTCGGCCCGGGCGGTGAGCATCAGAACGGGCAGTTCGGGGAAGGGGCCTTGGCGCATCCGATCCAAGAGCTTTGTCCCGGGCTCGTCGGGAAGCATCCAGTCTAGGACCACGGCTTCCGCCTCCTCCAGAAGCCGCCAGGCCTCCCCCACGGTGGTGGCCTCCAGCACCCGGTGCCCGGCTTTCTCCAGGGCCAGCCTCACCCCTAGCCGCACCGCGGGCTCGTCCTCCACCAGAAGGACCGTGGCCATGCCTTCAGTCTAGCCCCCTATTTGTCAGAGGAGGGTCAGGCGCCTTGCTTGACAGGCCTCCTGGCCCCGTGCTACCCTGCAAAAGGCTTAGGGGCGGCTAGCTCAGCGGAAGAGCGCTCGCCTCACACGCGAGAGGTCGTAGGTTCAAGTCCTACGCCGCCCACCACGATGGAAACGGTGAAATCCCCGGGTGCATGCCCGGGGTTTTGCCTTTGCCTTACCCCTTGTTTACCCCTTATCCGGGGAGGTCCCTTTACCAGAGGGAAAGGGCGTCGCCACCCCGGTACCACCGCCGGGGGTGGCCCAGGATGGGCGGTCTTCTCACGGGCGTCCCCACGGACCGCTGGGCCGTGAGCCCCTGGCGGCCCCGCCCGAAAGGAGTGTTCCCTGGCCTCAGGCGGCCAGAGCTTGGGGTTCAGGGGGCCCCTCAGCGGAGGGCCAGGTATCCCCCGCTGCCCACGGCCACCCACCGGTTTTGGCCATGGGCTAGCCCGTTAACCAGAATGGCCCTGGGGAAGTCCTCCTCCCTCCAGGCCAGGCCGTCGGGGGAACGGTGGGCCTTCCCGTCGGAGAGCACCAGGAACTCACCCCCGCCGAAGGCCAGGGTGCGGGGAAGGAGGGCCCGGGGGCTAGGGTGCCTGCTCCAGGTGCGGCCATCCTGGGACCGGAGGACGTAGCTGCCATCCGCGGGCAGGGCCAGGAAGACGCCGTTGCCGTAGGCCACGGAATGGAGGTCATCCCCCACCCCAGAGGGAACCTGCTCCCAGCCTAGGCCATCCTCCGAGACCCAGATCTGCCCCCGCTGCCCCACCACCACCCACCGCCCCCCGCCATAGGCCACACCAGTCAGCTCCATGGCCCCTCCGGTGGGCAGCTCCACCCACTGCCAGCTCCGTGGGTCGGCCCCTGAGACCAGAAGGCGGCCAAAGGCGTGGGTAGCCACAAAGCGGCCGTTGCCGAAGGCCACCCGGTTGAAGTAGCCCAGGTTGCCCCCGAAGGCTTTTTCCCAAGAGCGACCATCCCCGGAGACCAGGACGGTGTTGTCGAAGCCTACGGCCACGTAGAAGCCCCCTCCATAGGCCACGTGGGTAAGCTGGGCCTGGGCGTCAAAGGGGACCTGGCTCCACCTAGACCCCTCGCTGGAGGCCAGGATCACCGTGCTGCCGGGTCCACCACCCACGGCCACAAACCCCTGGGGGCCGTGGGCGACCCCCAGGAGCTCTTGCGTGGTGGGGGAGGAAAGTTCCTGCCAACCGGGGATGGGCTGGACGGGGCATCCCGTGAGAAGGATGCCTCCAAGGAGAAGGGCGGACACGGTTCTCCAATGGGCTTGGCCTCGCATGTAGGCATGTTAGGGTGGAGGGTAAGGATGTGACGAACCGATGCCAGCCTCACGGGGCCACGCTTGGCACAGGCTCAAGGCCCTTCTCCTCTCCGCCTTCCTTCTCCTTTTCGCCGGGAGCGGCCTTGTCGCAGGAGCTACGGGTGCCCCGGGTGGGGGGAATGCGGGGGAAACGTAGCGGGTGGTGCAAGGCCCCATCTGGGATGTAACTTACGGTAATGGCCGCTTCTTGGCCGTGGGGAAAGGGGGCACCATTCTCACCTCCGCCGATGGGGTGAGGTGGACCCGGCAGGAATCGGGGACTAGGGCCGATCTCTATGGCATCACCTATGGAAACGGCCGCTTCGTGGCCGTGAGGGAAGGGAGCACCCTCGTCACTTCGACCGACGGGGTGAGCTGGGCCCAGCAGGACCTGGGGACGGGGGTTTGGCTCTATGGCAATGGCGTCACCTACGGGAACGGCCGCTTCGTGGCTGTGGGCGAGAGAGGCACCATCCTCACCTCCACCGATGGGGTGAGGTGGACAGTGCAGACCTCTGGGACGAACAAGGAGCTCTATGGCGTTGCTTTCGGGAACGACCGCTTCGTGGCCGTGGGAGCGAGGGGCACCATCCTGGTCTCTCCCGATGGGGTGGGCTGGACCCAGCGGGCCTCGGGGACGAGGGCCGATCTCTTTGGCGTCACCTACGGGAATGGCCGCTTCGTGGCCGTGGGGGATGAGGGCCGGATCCTCATTTCCCCCTAGCGCCCCTTCCCGACAGGAGCTCGCCGGCTGCTAGCCCCCGCCCGAGGCCCACCCAGGTCAGGCCCTAGGAGTCCGAGGGGTGCCGGATCCACTTGTGGCGATGGCTACCCGGCCCCCGTTGGGCTGCCGCTCCCGTGGAGGTGGCCAGGGGGAAGCTCCTCTCCTGGGCGGTACAGCTGGAATGGTGCGACCCGGAGGAGGAGCGTTGGGTCTGGGTGGTCCGCTACGATACCGCCGGCGGCAGAGGGCACCAGGACCGCAACCGGATCGCCGCCCATGAGGCGGTCCCCTTACCGGGGGATCCCAGTCGGGCGCTGAAATGGGCACAGGATGACCTACGCCAGCAAGCCCAGCGGTACATTGAGGAGTACCGGGCCGCCAAGGCCCCAGGAGGAGAGGAGAAATGACAGGAAGCCTTACCCCTGAGGACAGACTCTTTGCCCTGCAGGGGCGCTTTGGGGAAGCCCTCCTGGAGAGGCCAGAACTCTTGGAGGCTCTTCCCGAGAAGTTTGTCCTGGTGGTCCTACCCCTGGACGATCCGGAGGCCGGCCGCCTAGCCCTGGAAAGGCTACCCCGCCTCCAGGCCTGGACCGAGGAGGAAGGCCCCCTGGTGCACGCCCTTTTCCAGGGGGGAGAGCTGGTGGGCGTGGTCCTCCCCCAAGGCCGGGTGGTGGCCACCCGGGCCGCCTAGGGGTTTTGGGAGGGTTCAGGCCACCCGCCAGGGGGGGGCCTGGCGGAAAAGGGCCAAAACCCCCTCGGCCTTCAGCAAAGCGACCAATAAGGCGCCGGGTCTTCGCACGCCCCCGGATCTAACGGCCAGCCTGACCCGCCAAATGGCCCACAGGAGCACCCTCATGGCCCCTGGGCCGTAGCCGTAGACCTCCGCCCGGAAAGCCCCCCAGATGGCCCAGGCATAGAACCGGGTGCTCCCCGGGCCCTGCCATCCCTTGGCCAGACCCAGGGCCACCTCCCTTTCCCGTGGGCGACCACCCGTGGAAACCCGGGGAGCTGCCAGGGCCGGTTCCGCCGGGCAGGGAGGGGCTCCCAACTCCCCCGTCATCCCCAGAGGCTCTACCGGATCCCCACCCCCAGGTCCAGCCAGCATGGTCCCATGGGGCAAGGCCCGAAGGCCGGTGGCCATACCCGTTGTGCCCCCTGGGGAGGCTCTAGCCCCGGTCCTCGGGGTCCCCCGGGTGGGGCAGGAGCTGGAGGGAGCGGAGGGTGGCCTTCAGGTCCTCCTGGGTTACCTTGGCGTAGTGGTGTAGGGCGGTTTGCAGGCTTCGGTGGCCGGCCAGGGCCGCGGCCAGTTTGGGGTTACCGGTCTGGCGGATGATGCGGGTGATGAAGGTGGCCCGGAGGTCGTGGAGGCGGGCTCGGGGCACCTCGGCCTTCCGCAGGAGGTCCAGCCAGACCCGGCGAAGGTTTTCCGGGCGCAGGGGTGTGCCGTTCACGGAGGGGAAGACCAGGCCCTGGAGCGGTACAACCGCAGCGTGGCCCAACGGTAGGCCTCGAGGCCCCAGGCCCCCGGGACCTACCCCGGGGGCGGCTCCTTTCCCTGGACCAGAGGGGTTCCACGCTCCAGGCTGCCTTAGGGTGAATCCCCGCCCCAACGGGGAAGGGGAGGCCTGCGATGGGAGGCGCGGTTTTCCCTTGTCGGCGTCCTGGACCTGGTGGCCGTGGCCAGGGAAACAGGCCCGTAGGCGGTGGTCCGGAAGAGGGGAGGGCAAGGGCCAAGGGCTAGGTACGCGGGGAGCCCCTCCACGGGTCCCAGGAGGACCCGGCCCAGTTGCCGGAAGAGGATGGCACCGGACGGTCCTAGCCCCTTTGCACTAAAGTGACCCGTACCACACTCCCACCCCCCACTTGACGCGGCGTAAAGGAAACTATCCCAGGCCGTAGTTTTGGAACGAACCTTTCTGGCCCCATCCTCTGCCACGCCCACTAGACGCGGTCAAATCTTCGCGGAACTGGTATAATGTTCTTGTCCGGATGCCCGGACGGGGATCTTGAAAGCCCATCCTTCCCATGCCTAAGGGCAATATGCGCTTTGTACATCTCATCGCCCCTTCCGAAAGCAGCTTCGCATCGCGCTAAGTCCCGCAAAACCCCCTCTATTCGCCCTATGCATATTCCAAACTTCATCTTTCTCATAAACCCCCTTCTGCCAGCCCTGTTCAGGACGTGATTTCTTGGGGGTTACCGTTGCAAGAGATGCTTCCCCGTAAGGGGATTGCGACAGCTCCACCCGCCACCCGTCATCAAGGTTGGCCAAGGTTGCAAGAGATGCTTCCCCGTAAGGGGATTGCGACGGAGAACCCATACAGGGGCAGTATGCCCCCGTAAATGGCGTGTTGCAAGAGATGCTTCCCCGTAAGGGGATTGCGACTACTCGTATGGCTTACGGGCGAAGATAATCATTCTTGCGTTGCAAGAGATGCTTCCCCGCAAGGGGATTGCGACTAACCAAATAGCGGTTCCCAAGCACGCTGACCTCGAGGCCGTTGCAAGAGATGCTTCCCCGTAAGGGGATTGCGACTTCAGGGAGGGTCCAAGGGCCATCAGGTCAATGTTTCCAAGTTGCAAGAGATGCTTCCCCGTAAGGGGATTGCGAGCCGCAATGATGCAAGGATTATCCGAAGGCCCGAACCTACAGGGCGATACCCAACCTGTACCACCCCTTTGGCCAGCCCTTTGGGGGCAGGAGGTGGCGGGCATGGGCTCCGATTCCCACTACCTCCACTACCTGGGGAAGCAGCCAGGCCTCGGCCACGGGTTCCCCCTCAGGACGAGGGAAGACCTGCCATTCCTTACGAAGCCTTTCGCCCACCCAAAGCCGCACCGTTACCGGCAGGCCCGGGGTGTGCGGGCGAACCCACACCGCTTCCCCCTCCACCCAAGAGTCAAATCCCGTATCTAGCTCTACGGGTAGGCTGGCGATGCGCCGCCACTCGTCTTTTCCCACTTTGATCTCCACCACGAGCTCCACCTCGCGGATATCCCCCTCGTACCCCTCCAGGGTGAGGGTTTCTTCCGATTCGGCGGGACGGCCAAAGGGGGCTAGGAAGTACCGTAGGCTAGTACATTTGGGCTGAAAGAGAAAGGTGTGTTTGGGCAAGGGTGTGCCTAGGCGCCAGCGAGGTACACCGAAGCGTATTCCACAGGCCCGATGGTGCAGGCGGAAGCGCACCACCTCCCCCTCGGGGAAAACCACCGTGACCTCCTCGGCTAGGGGCTCCCCGTTGGGACCCAGGCGCGGAACCCAGCTGAAAGGACGGAAACGCCCGTCATCCAGGATCACCTGGCCGTACACCTTCCACCCCTCCACCAAGGGCTCCTGGCTCAGGGCGGGCTTCACCCAAGCGAGGCTTTCAGGACTTTCCAGCACCTCCACCCGCACCTGGGGGTGGCGGTAGGCTCTTTCCCGCTTCCTCGGCAACCCCTTGAGCTCCCGGTACAAGTCTGCTAGCGCCTCGGGGGAGCGGCGGAAGAGGAGGCGGATGGGGTTTGGCCTCCCCAGATGCAGACCCGCCCCTTCCAAAAAGCGCAAAACCTCTTCCTCATCCGTTAGATCGGGAATCTCTTGCTCGTCCAATAGGATATCTAGGGCGCCCTTCAGCCTAGAAAAGATTCCCTCGTAGGCCCTAGCGGATTCGCACACCACGCCTTTTCGGTAGAACTCCCCAAAGGCCTTCTTCAAAACGGGAAGGCGCAGGGCGCGAAAATGGAAGATGGCGTCTAGCGTACCGATAAAATCCCGTTCATGTCCCCGGTGTCTGAGCTCCCTCCGGGTTTCCTCGTGCCAAGCTAAGGCCTCCCAGAGCCGGTCGTACTCCTTGGGTGTCGGTAGGTTACGGTCTTTGATCCCTAGCTCCTCCAGGAAGTGGGGCCAGAAGGCTTGGTCGTTTTCCGGCACCTCCCGGTATAGGAAATACCCCCGCAAGAAGCCTAGGAGTACCCTTGCGGGGACCAACTCCTGTTCCCTGGAGACCACCACTTGCGTGAGTTTCTCCCACCGGTTACCCTTCCAAACGTCTTGCATTAGGGTTTTGGACCCCTCGTAATCCTCTTGGGTCACCGGGGCCTGGGCGACCCCCCGCTCCCGCACGGCCCTATCCAGGTTGACTGCATGCTGAAAGGCGTCAGGCATGCCCGTTCTCCGAGGGTTCAGTTCCTTGCCCCTCCAGCCACGCCCATAAGGCCCACTCCAGCACCAAGCCTGTCCACAACTCCTTCCAATCCACGTCCTGGCCTTCCAGTACTCCCGCGAGAAACCTCGAGCGCCGGCTCCACAACCCTTGCAGGAAAGGGCGCAGTTCCTGGCCGGATAGGCGTTGAGCCTCCTGCAAAAGGGTCTGGTCCCAAAGGGCGATATCCCGGGCCAGGCGCTGGAAGAAACCCTCTCCTAGAGGGGCACGAGACGTCCTTTCCAGGGTGGTTTGGAGTCGCGAAAGGGCCTCGGTGCATGCGTCCAGCTGCTGCCGCAGTCTGCGGAGATCCTCGTCCTTACGGGACAGCTGGGTTTCGTACTGGGCCCGTTGCTCATTCAAGGCCGCGGCCAATCTATGCCGCTCCTCATAGAGGATGTCCTCGAGGGCTTGAAGGCGCTCCTCCAGGGCGGCCTTCTCCGCCTGCCACTGGGCCCAGTCCTCTTGCCAGCGCCTCTCATACCACTGGAGGAATTTGCGACACTCTTCCGTTAAGCCTTCCACTCCCTCATCCTCCCTTTTCCGAACTCCCCAGGTCCAGGAAGCTTTGGATGCGTAGGGCATAGGTGCGGAGCCACCGGTCTAGGGGTAGCCGTGCTAGGTCCTCGAGGAACACCTCCACCCCAAGCAAGACCAGCCCTTCGCGGGTATCCCCTAAAAGCTCCAGGTTGGAGTGTTCCCGAAACACCGCGTGCACCCCCCCCTTCTTTAGGGAACGATACCCCTCTACCAGGGCCAGAAGGCGGTCCTGTGGCTGGGTAGCAAAGTGGGGATAATCCAGGACTAAGACCCGGAGCAGGGCCTCCGCGGGGAAGGGCTCAGGGAGTTTTTCCGCATGGGCCTGAATCCAAGAGTAACGCCCTAGGAGGTCCTCCTTCTCCTCCAACTCCGCCTCCAGCCTCTCCACCCTAGCTTGGAGCTCAACCGCTCGCTTCTCGGCGTCAGACAAAGCCTCCAGGAGCCTTTCCTGCTTCCGTAAGGCGTCCTCCAGACTTCCATGTACCCGGGCCGTCTCCGCCTTCTGCTGGACCAACTCCTGCTGCAATCTGGAAAGCTCCGCTTCCAGATTATCCAGGTGCCGCCGCAAACCGGCCTGTTCCTGCCGCGCCAGATCCCTTTCCCGTTCCGCCTTCTGCCGTGCGGATGTCTCTCCTTGAAGCCGCCGGGTAAGGTCTTGCAACTGATGGTCCTTCTTCTTTAGGCGTTCCTGGCACTCCCGTAGACGCCTGCGCGCCTCTGGGTCTTCTTTCGGCGGGTCCCTGACCTCGCTGCCGCGCAACAGGTCCCAGGCGGAGCCGGAAATAGGCCGGCCTTCGGACCAGGTGGGAAGTGGAAGCTCTAGGCCCCAACGGGGAAGGCTGCGGCGGAGGGCTTCCAGGGTTTTGGGGGCGTCGTCACTTACCCCCTTGCCCAGCAGCCTTTGGGCGATCTCTTCCAACAGGGCTTCCCACTCAGGCATGAGGCTTCCCTCCTTTGGTTAGGCCCTCCCAATAGGCCCGACCCTTGGCCGTAAGGCCGTAGACGGGTTTATCCCCATAGAAGTTCTTAAGCTCAATGAGCCCATCATCTAGGGCCTTATCAAAGGTTTGCTTGAGATGCCTTTTGCTCATAAAGGCCAGGTGGCCAAAAAAGCGGTTATCCGTGTACCTTCGTCCCAGGGGATTGCCCTTGGGTCCGGTCTCACCCCTTAAGGCCATGAGGGTGCTGTTTTTCCCCAAGGTGCTGTAGGCGGAGGATTGGAGCTCCGCATAGCGGAAGAAGGCGAGAAGGATATCCAGGGGACGATAGACGCGTTCTAGGTCCTCCTGGCTAAAGTCCTCAATGCCCTCCCAAGGCCCCCTATCCCCGGAACACACGTCACACCCGCATTCCCTTCCCTTTGGAAAGGTGTCCCCCAGGTACCTGAGGAGGATCTGCGTTCGGCAGACGCTCCTAGTGGCATAGCGCTTGACCTGCTCCAGCCGGTCTTTCTTCTTGTCCAACTGCTCGTCCAGGCTCCGGCGCCAAGTGCGGTAACCGTCAAGGGAGGCGAACTGGATAAGGAAATAGGGCTCTCGGTAACGGAGAACGCGCACCTGCCCCTCCCGGTGTAGGGTATAAAGGGCCTCATCCAACTCCAGCGCCTCTTCAGGGGTGAACTGGGAAAGGTCCAAAACCTCTCCTCGGGTACTACCCTTGAATCCTGCCTGGAGAACGAGCGCCTTTAGCCTGCTAGGCAGGAGTTCAAGAAGCCTCGGAGCCGAGAGAAAGACTTTGCCCACCTGATACTGGTAACGGATGATCCCGGCGATTTCCAGGCTCTGCAGGATACGTTCTAGGTTTTCGGGATCAATGGCGATCTCCCGGGGCTTTTCCCCCGCCACAAGCTCTTCCTCTTCCTCCTCTTCCTCCTCTTCCTCCGTCTCATCGGAGTCCTCAAGATCTTCTGAAGGGGTACCCTCCTTCGCCTTGTAAACCCTGTCCACGATGTCTTGCCGATAGCCGCGAATAGCCCTCTCCCCTTCAGGCAAGTTTTCTAGGAGCTCTATAAGAAGTTCCGCGAACTGCACTTCAGCACGGCTTAGCCCGTTTACCCCTACCAACCACCTGAGGAAACCCCAGTCCCCTTGCGTGTAGAGGAGGAGGGCATAGGCCTCCTTTCCGTCCCTCCCTGCTCTGCCCGCCTGCTGGATGTACTCCTCTAAGCTCCGGGGCGGACGCCAATGGGCCACGAGGCGCACATCGGGTTTGTCTATACCCATTCCGAAGGCTGTGGTGGCCACCATTACCCGGGTCTCCCCTCGGATAAAGCGCTCCTGGGCTTCACGGCGGGGAAGGCTTCCCATCCCCGCGTGGTAGGCCTCCACCCTAAGGTCAGGGAGGAGGCGGCCCAAGGCCCAAGCCAATCGTTCCGCCTCGTTTCGGGTGGTGGTGTACACGATGGCGCTGCCTTCACCCTCCGAATCCTGTTGCAGCAGCCACATCAGGGCTTTGGCAAGAACCTGTAACTTCCCCCGCTCCCCCTTGGCGGCTCGCACCACAAAGCGGAGGTTTTCCCGGTGGAAGGTGTCGGGCCTGACCACGATGCCATCCCGTAGTTTGGCCACCTCCTTAAGGGTCTCGAGGTCCGCGGGGGTTAGGGTTGCGGTGAAGAAGCTCCGCGGTACACCTTCCAGGGCGGCCAGCTTCTCCAGGGCCTTCAGGTAGTCGGGCCGGAAGTCAAAGCCCCATTCCACCAAGCAGTGGGCCTCGTCAAACACTACCCGTTGAAGCTGTCTCTGTTGGTGCAGCTCTCGCAGCGTTTTCCAAAGGGCCTCGCTGCGGTTGACGCGCTCGGGGCTCACGTAAAGCAACCTGACCCGGCCCTCCTTCACCTCATCAAGCACGCTACTCTGCTCGCCGGGTCCCATTAGGGAGTGCACGGCGCCCACCGGGAGACCCAGTTCCAGAAGCCGGTCCGCCTGGTCCTTCATGAGGGCTACCAAGGGGGATACCACCAAGGTGAGTCCCTCTGCCAAAAGGGCCGGTACCTGAAAGGCCAGGCTTTTGCCGAAGCCCGTGGGGAGGAGGGCCACCAAGTCCCGGCCCTCGAGGGCGTGGGAAATGGCTTCCCATTGCTTTTCCCAGCGGTCCTCCTGTAGGTCCTTAATCTGGAAAACCTCCTTCACCACCTTCCGGGCCTTCTCCTCTAGGGTTTCCGTGCCTTCCAGGATTTTTCGGATCGTGCCTAGGGTAGCCTCCTCCAGCTCCTCTAGGGGAAGCTCCTCACGTTTGACCCCGAGGATTTCCGCTAGGTGGTCGTAAAACTCTTGACGGGTCCGGGGGAAGAGGAGGTGCACTCCATCGGGGAGGACGCGAAGGAAGACCTCCTGATATGCACTGTTCAGGATTTTCTTATCCCAAAGCACGAAGGCGCCGAGGCCTGAGCGGTCCCGCGGACCCCGTATGAGCCGGCCAAAGGCTTGGGCGAAGGAAAGGGCCGCTTTGGGCAGGTAATAGTCCCACCAGGGGTCCAGACCCTCCTCATACACCCTTTGCATGCGGCGCTGAAGAAGAGGTTCGGGGAGGGGGAAGGGTAACCGCTCCAAGTTGACCAGCTTCAGATCGGGGAAGTCCACCCCTTCCATGTAGCTGCGGGAGCCTAGGGCGGCAACGGGGGACTCCGGGTCCGACTTGATGAGATTGGCCACGTCGTCCCGCTCCTTCCGGGTGAGGGGTACCAGGAGGTGGGGGAGGTCCTCCAGGGCCCTTTTGGCATCCTCCATACGCTTGCGGCTGGTGAAAAGGGACAGGCTCCGGTGGGCCTTAGGCAGCAAGAGTCGGAGTTCTCTATGGAACATGGACTGAAACCGCGCCAAGGTGCTGCTCCGGGCCTCAGGTAAGTGCCTGGGCACCAGGAAATGGGCCTTCTCATAGGGTAGGGAAGGGGGGAGCTGGTGGTGCGCCGATTCCTGGGGGAGGCCTAAAGCCCTTTTGATGAGCTGGAAGCCTTCGGGATCCCGGTCTGTGGGCACGGATAGGGTGGCGCTGGTCAGGATTACGCTGTGGAACTTGCCCCAAAAGGAAGTCTTCAGGTGACTGCTTACGTCAATGGGTTGCGCCAGGT
Organism: Thermus altitudinis; assembly: GCF_022760835.1. Lineage (GTDB taxonomy): Bacteria > Deinococcota > Deinococci > Deinococcales > Thermaceae > Thermus > Thermus altitudinis. The sequence goes on along the minus strand of NZ_JAKTNQ010000023.1, from coordinate 20,029 downwards.
GCTGCCAGGTATCGGTGATTGGGTCCCATAGGGAGAGCTGTAGGTAGTTGGCGTTCGGGTCCTCGGGGGCTTTCGCCTCTTGGGCTTTCTCCGCGAGGGCCCTCCGCCGCCAGTCAAAGAGCCCTATGCTCCTGTTCAGGAACTCCATGAGGGGTTCTAAATCCCGGTACAAAAGGGTGTGGGAGGATTCCCCTTTTACCCATTGGAGCTGGTCCCGGAGCCTACGCAGGTCTTTTGCCAAGGCCTCTTCCAGGCGGGCGATCCGAGGCCACTCCTCCAGCCGTTTCCACTCCTGGGTAAGGGTTAGCCTAAGGCCGTATTCGGGCTCCCCCCAGCCGTACTTTTTTAGGAAGGGGACAAGGGCTTTGCGGTACTCTTCCAGTCTTTCCAGCAAGTCGGGTAGGGTGCCCTCCCGTATCTCCTGCACCCTCTTTTTGGTCTCTTCGGAAAGCTCTTTGAGGTGTCGATCGCTCAGCAATAGCCCTCGTCCGGTCTCGGGGTGGGCCAGCCTGCGGCAAAGGTGCACAAGATCCTCGTGGCCCACCGCTTCGGTGAGGGCTTCGGTGGTAGAGTCCTCCAGATGGTGGGCCTCGTCCACCACCAGGTTGTGTTCACCACCCGAAGGGGTTTCCTCAGGGTCGGCTTCAGCCCTTAGGATTCTATGGAGCAAGTAGGCATGGTTGGTCACCAACACTTGGGCGTCCTTGTGGTAAGCCCGGAGCTTTTGGTACGCGCAGGTGTGCAAAAAGGCACATTCCTCTCTGCAGCGATGGGGATTCGTACCCACCAGATTCCTGGCCTCGCGGAAACCGGGGGAAAAGTGCCAGTAGGCGGGAAGGGCCTCGAGGTCGTAGTGGCCTAAGGCCGCGTAGTGAACCAAAAGCCCTACGGCCACGCCTAGATCCCCGCTGTCCCCCTTACTTCTAAGGTCCAGGAAAAGGTCCAGAAGGAGGTCCGGGCAGAGGGTGTCCTTTGGGCTCTTTACTAGGGCAGCCTTGACTTTGTAGCCCCTTTGGGCAATGGAGCGCAGTTCCCCCAGGGCCTGGGCCTGAAGGACTTTGGTGTAGGTGGCCACCCACACCTTTTTGCCAAGATGCAAGGCGGGGTACAGGTATCCCTTGGTCTTACCCGTTCCCGTGGGTGCCTCCAGGAGTACCGTTTCCCCGTTCTCTAGAGCCGTGGTCACCTGGGCGAACATCTGCTGCTGGGCCGGGCGTACTTCCGGGAGGAGGGTTTGCCCCAACTGGGAGAAATGGGGTAAGGGCTCGCCATCGGCGAAAACCACCTCCTTTTCCACGGGCGCGGGTATGGCCAAGAGGTCCTTTACCAAATCCAGCGAAGGGGTAAAAAGCGCTCCTTCAATAAGCCCCAGTTCCCGCCAGGCCCTGGCTATCCCCCCCGGCAGGGGATAGCTCACGAGGCCTCTCAAGACCTTCCAGGTGGCTTCAACGTCTACGTGGGCCTGGTGGGCCTCCTCGAGGGGTTCTCCCGTAAAGTAGGCATAAAGGTCCCCAAGGCGATATCCAGCCAGGCCTTCCGGGGGAAGGGGGAACACCAGATGGGCAAGCCGCAGGGTGTCCAGGGCTTTCAGGGCGGAGGCGGGAAGGTCTTTCCCAAGGTGTCTTTGCAGTATGGGGAGGTCAAAGGCTAGGAGGTTGTGGCCCAAAAGCTGCCTGTCCCCTAGGAAGTCTAGGAACTCGTCCAGGGCTTGCTGGAGAGGGACCTTTTTGAGGTTGTAGTCCTCGCTTTTGATCCCCGTGAAGCGGAAGGCCTCCTCGAGCCGGTCAGGGGGTCCCAGGTCCACCAGCCAACTGCGGCGCATTCCTTGGGCATCCTGTGCGGCAATCTGGAGGATTTCCGCCTCTTCACGATCCGGTGAGGTAGTTTCCAGGTCTACCGCGACAAAACGATCCAGCACACATACCCCCTTTGCCGTTATGATAAAAGGGCGCGCTATTCTTCCTGTGCGTTTTGACACCTCACAGGGAAGCCATAGCTGGCAAACGTGCTTGGCCCCCGGGTTTGCCTTCCTGGCCCGGATACGGGACCAGCGTAAGGCCGAGTTCCTCCTGGGAAACGTGCGCTACCCGGGACAGGGGTGGCTTGTGGACTAGGGCCACCACTTCCGGTAGGTGCACAGGAGGGAAAGGGAGGCTACTTGGCCTGATCTATCCACGCTAGCGGTGCGACAGGCTCGGGTCTTTCTCCTGCTTCCTTCCGACGAGGCACATGGGATTGGTGGCATTGCTCCCGGGCTAAAGGTGCTCTAAACGCAAGGGAATGCCGGGCTAGGGAGTTCCCTCTTCATCCGCTGCCCCTGGCTGACCCGCCCTTAGGCCAAGGGACCTCCGGGGAAAAAGTAGGGGATCCCCGCCACCCAGGGGGCGAAACCCCCTTTCGCGCCTACCCCAGCCCTGCCCACCTGGTCCTACCCCCTGGCCCGGGGTGCTCCCTCGCCGGCACTCCCAACCAGCACCAAAGGAGCGTCCTGAGGGGCTGCACCAGGTACCTTCGCAGGTCTACCAGGTGACCCGGTCCCCAGGCGCGGGGCTAGACCTGGGGCGGAGGTGCCTGGGGACTACGCCGGCGAACAGCTAGGTGGAGCAGGCCTGCGAGGAGCAAGGTGGAGAGGAGGACCAGGAGGAGGCCCAAAACCGCTACCCGGCCCCAAAGGCCATCGTGGGCGTAGGCTAGGAGTTGCACCGCCAATACCTCGCTCCCCGGCCGGGCCAACACCGCGGCCACGCCTAGCTCGCGGGCGAACTGGGAGGCGAGAAGGGCCCAGGCGGACACGGTGGCGGGGGCCAGGAGGGGTAGGAGGACCCGGCGCAAGGTGGCGAGGAAGGTGGCCCCCGCCGTGCGGGCCGCGTCCTCCAGGTCCCGGTGGAGCTGCAAAAGGGCGGTATTCATGGGCCGGACCCCGTAGGGCAGGTAAGTTCCCACAAAGGCTAGGACCAAGGCCCACAGGGTTGCGTACAGGGGGGTCTGGACGAAGAAGAGCATGAACCCCACCCCCACGATCAGCCCCGGCCAGGCGAAGGCGAGGAAGGTGAGGAGATCCAGGAGGGCGGTGGCGGGAGTGCGGCGGCGGTGGGTCACGTAGGCCACCAGGAGGGAAAGCCCTACCCCGAGGCTGGCCCCCACCACCGCCACGAAGGCGGTGTTCCCCAGGGCCCGGGCCACCACGGGGTCCTGGACCGCCCACTTCCAGTTGGCCAAGGTGAGAACCTCCCAGGCCTCAGGCCCTGGCCTAACCACATAGGGGAGAAAGCTGATGTAGGCCACGGTGGCTAGGGGGAGGAGCACCATGGCGAAGAGGAGGCCGAAGACCAGTAGGGCCAGGGGCCAGCGCCAGGGGCCCAGGGGAAGAACCCGGGGACGGTAGCCCTTCCCGGTAACGGTGGCGAAGCGTTCGCCCTTTTGTGTGGCCCAGCGGTAGAGGTAGGCCAGGACCATGGCCAAGGCCAGGCCCACCACCCCCAGGGCCGAGGCCTTGCCATAGTCGGGGTTCCAGCCCGTGGAGATGATGCGGTAGATGTAGGTGGTCAGGACGGGGATGCCCGCGGGTATCCCCACCACCTGGGGAATGGCGAAGGCCCCCAGGGTCCGGATGGTGGCCAGGAAGAAGGCGGCCAGGAGGGCGGGCCGCAGGAGGGGGAGGAGCACCCGGAGGAGGACCTGGTGGGGTCGGCCACCGGCCACCCGGCCCGCCTCTTCAAGGGCCGGATCCAGGGCGAGGAATACGGGAAAGAGCATGGCGAAGGCGATGGGGAGGTCCAGGAGGGCCTCGAGGAGGATCATCCCACCCAGGGAGTAGATGTTGAGGGGCCCCTGCTCCAGCCCCAAGAGCTCCTGCAGGTACAGGTTGAGGAGGCCGTTGGTGGGGTTGAGGAGCATGATCCAGGCGGCGGCGAAGAGCACATGGGGGATCATCATGGGAAGCCAGGGCAGGAAGAGGACCAGCCCCTTGCCGGGAAGGTCGGTACGCACCGCCAGAAAGGCCAGGACCCCGCCCAGGCCCGTGGCCAGGGACGAAGCCCCCAGGACGAAGGCCAAGGTGTTGAGGGCCACCCGGGGGAGTTCGGGGTCCAGGTAGACCTCCGCGTACTTCCTCCAGGTGAAAGGCCCCCAGGTGCCAAGCCCTTCGGAGAAGGACCCCAGGAGGAGGCTGGCCGCGGGGCCCAGGGTCAGGAGGCCCACCACCAGGAGAAGGAGGGGGACGGCGGCTCTCATGACGGGAGCAGGACCCGGCACCAGGCGGGGGCCACCCGGAGCTCCAGGGCATCCCCCACCTGGGGGGCCCGGGGTAGGTCTACCACCCGGAGGTCCACCCGGATGGGGGGGCCCTCCCGGGGCGCCACCTCCAGCCGGTACCCTTCCCCTATGAAGGCCACGGAGACCACCCGGCCCAGCAGGGGATTGCCCTCACCCCTGGGCTGGAAATGCTCTGGCCTTACCGCAACCAGCACCCGGGCTCCTTCGGGGAGGGCTCCCGGCCCCGTGCAGGACCAGACCCCGAAGGCCAGCTCCACCCGGGCCCTGCCCTGGGGTTCCCAGGCCAGGAGCCGGCCCTCCATGAGGTTGACCCGGCCCACGAAACCCACCACAAAGGGATCCTGGGCCTGGAAGTAGACCTCTTCGGGGGTGCCCTGGGCCACCACCCGTCCCTCCCGCATCACCAGGATGTGGTCCGCCACGGTCAGGGCCTCGGCCCGGTCATGGGTGACGTACACCGCGGTGATGCCCAGGTCCCGGAGGAAGGCCCTGAGTTCCAGGAGGGTGGCCTCCCGGAGCTGGGCGTCCAGGTTGGAGAGGGGTTCGTCAAAGAGGAGCAGGCGGGGCTGGGCCACCAGGGCCCGGGCCAGGGCCACCCGTTGCTGCTGGCCGCCGCTTAGGTCGGTGGCAGGGCGGTTTTCCAGCCCCGTGAGGCGCACCATCTCCAGGACCTGCCCCACCCTCTGCCGCACCTCGCGCTCGGATAGACCCCGGACCCGTAGGGGGAAGGCCACGTTCTCCAGCACGGTCATGTGGGGCCAGATGGCGTAGGACTGGAATACCATGCCCACCTCCCGGCGTTCCGGGGGGAGGCGGATCCCCTTTTCCTTGGACCAGAGGACCCTCTCCCCAAGGCGGATCTCCCCGCCGTCGGGCTCCTCCAAGCCCGCCAGGCAGCGCAACAAGGTGGTTTTGCCGCACCCGGAAGGGCCAAGAACCCCCAGCACCTTTGCGGGGGGCAGGTGGAAGGTCACGTCCCGCAGGGCCTCTACCCGGTGCCCCGGGGGACCGTAGGCCTTGCCCAAGCCCTGTACCGCGAGATGGGCATCCGAGGCCATCCCACCCCTTACCGCTTGAAGATGCGGGCAAAGACTTGGCTCCAGCGGGTGAGCTCCTCGTCGGAAAGATCCCTCACGGGCCGGACCGTGGCCTTGTTGATACCGGGGATGGGGGGGTAGGTCCCCTGGAGGAGGGTGTACTCCCCCACCTGTTCCGCCAGGGCCTTCTGGCCCTCACGGGAGAGCCAGTAGTCCACGAAAAGCCTCGCGGCGTTGGGCCGGGGCGGGTTCTGGGCGATGGCGATGGCCCGGGGCGAGCCGAAAAGGCCCTCGGGGGTGTTCACCCACATGAGGGGAGCCGGGGCCTTGGTGACCAGGTACTTGGGCATGGAGATGCCCACGGCCCTTTCCCCCCGGGCGAGGACATCGGGGGTGGGGCCCAGGGAGGCCACGAACATGGGGTTGTTGGCGGCAAGCCCCTGGAGCCACGCCGTCCACTCCTCGTCGCTCTTAAAGACCCCGTTCTCCCTGAGCCCCACTAGCCAGGCGATGGTGGTGGGGTGGCTGGTGGGATCCGGCATGACGATCCTGCCCCGCCACTTGGGGTCCGCCAGGTCCTTGTAGGTGGTGGGCGCCTCCTCGGGCTTCACCAGGCGGGTGTTGTAGAGAATGGCCATGTACTCTATGGCGAAGATTTGGTAGAAGCCCTCGGGGTCCCGGGTCCAGCGGGGGTAGCCAAAGCTCTGGGGGGAGACGTAGCGCCCGAGAACCCCTTCCTTCTTGAGGATCTCCATGACCGGTAAGGGGGCCTGAAGTACGTCCGCCTGGAGCTTACGGGCCCGGTGCTCGGTGAGGACCGCGGGGATGAACTTGTCCGTGGACACCCGCACGTACTCGGCCCTCACCCGGTACTTGTTCTGAAAGGCCTCCATCAGGGGTTCCACCCCGGTGATGTTGGCGTAGAAGACCACCTTGCCTTCGCCTTGGGCCTCCCGCACCCGCTCCGGGGCCTGGCCATGGGCCCATAGGGCGCTGAAAAGCAGGAGGAAAAGGAAAGCCTTGTTCTTGGCCACGGTTCACCTCCTCCAGCACCCTAAGGCCCCCTTGTCAGAAAGGTGTCAAGGGGGGCGGTTCCACCCCCCTTTACCTTCCCAGGCCCCCCCACCTGCGGGGGCCCGGGCCCAAGGGGATGGGCCTCGAGGCCACGGGGGAGGGGAGACCGTCCCCGGACCGCTACCGGCAGAAGGGCCTTAGGGCCTCATCCACCCGCCGCTGGGCCTCCCGGGTGGCTTCCCGTACCTCCTTCCGGCCCAGCACCACCGCCTGCTCCGCCTCGGCGATGATGTCCTTGACCTGCTGCAGGTTGTAGACGGGAAGCTCCGCCTTGGCGTAGGCCAGTTGCTCCCGGGCGGTGAGGGCCTGGGGCCACTGCCGCACGTACTCGCGCATGAGGGGAAGGTTCCAGCTGGAGCGCCTGGCGGCCACGTACCCGGAGTCTATGGACCACCGGGCCTGGAGCTCAGGGCTGGTCATGAACTTGATGAAGCGTAAGGTGGCCTCCCGTTTCCCAGGGTCCGAGCCCTTGAAGAGGTAGAAGTTGGCCCCACCCGTGGGTACCCCGTAGCGCACCAGTTTGGGCTGGAAGGCGGTGCCGAAGGGGAAGCGGGCGTTGTTGCGGATGAAGCCCAAGGAGCCCGTGGAGTGGTAGATCATGGCCACCTTGCCCGCGGCGAAATCCCCCGGGGTGGTGCCCCAGGCGATGACCCCTTCGGGGCTCACCCCGTGCTTGCGGGCCAGGTCGGCCTTGAACTGCATGGCCTTGCGCACGGGCTCCGTGTCCACCAGGACCTTGCACCCCCTGCCCGCGGGGTCGTAGAGGAGGCCTCCCGCCTGGATCACCAGGCCCTCCAGCAGCCAGGTGGACCGGTCCTCCGTGGGGATGGCCACCCCGTAGCGGACCACCCGGCCCTGGGCGTCCCGTTTGGTGAGCCGTTTGGCGTACTCCACCAGCTCGTCCCAGGTGGTGGGGGGTCTTTCAGGGTCCAGGCCCGCCTCCCGGAAGGCCTCCTTGTTGTAGTAGAGGATGGGGGTGGAGCGCTGGAAGGGGAGGCTGTACACCTTGCCGTCCAGGGTGGAGTTCATCATGAAGGCGGGGAAGAAGTCCTGCACCGCCCGCTTCAGTTCCGGGTCCTTGGCGAGGTAGGGGTCGAAGGGCTCGATGGCGTCCAGGGAAAGGAGGGTGTAGAGCTGCTGGGAGAGCAGGATGGCGGTATCGGGAGGGTTTCCCGCCTTGATGGCCGCCACCACTTTGGCCTGGTTCTCCTCATAGTTGCCCCCAAACACCGTGTTCACCCGGATGCCCGGGTTCTGCCGCTCAAAGTCCCGCACGTATCCCTCGATGAAGCGGGCCAAGGGGCCTGCCACCCCCACGGGGTAGTAGAAGGTGATCACCGTCTGTTGCCCGAGGGCCAAGCCTAAGGCCGTAAGAACCGCCGCTGCTAACCTGAGCATACCCTATCACCTCCTAGCCTTTCAGCCCGCTACGGGCGAAGGCTTCCACAAAAGCCCTTTGGAAGAGGAGGAAGGCGAGCACCATGGGCAGGGCCACCAGGATGGCCCCGGCCGCGATCAGGCCCCACTCCATGCCGCTTTCCGCGGAGCGGGCAAAGCTGGCGAACCCAAGGGAGAGCACCCGCTTTTCGGGGCTCTGGATCACCACCAGGGGCCAGAGGAACTCGTTCCAGTGGTAGACCAGGCTGACCAGGGCAAAGGCGGCCAGCTGGGGGCGGACCAGGGGCAGGAGAACCCGGGTGAGGATCTGCCATGGGGTGGCCCCGTCCACCAAGGCCGCCTCCAAAAGCTCCCGGGGCACCTGCAGGAACCCCTGCCTGAGGAGGAAGGCCCCCGTGGCCGAGGCCACGTAGGGCAGGGCCAGGGCGGACAGGGTGTCCGTGAGGCCCAGGCGGTTCACGGTGAGGAAGTTGGGCAGGATCAGGGCCGAGGGAGGCAGGAAGAGCTGGGCTAGAACCAGGTAGAACAGGGCGTTTTGCCCCCGCACCTTCAGCTGCGCCAGGGCAAACCCCGCGGTGGTCACGGTGAAAACCTGGACCAAGAGGAGGCCGAAGACGAAGAGGGCGGTGTTAAGGTACAGGCGGGGAAAGTCCGCGGAGGCCCAAGCCAAGCGAAAGTTTTCCAGGGTAAACTGCCCGAGCTCCCCCCGGTTCAGCTGGGCGGTGGGGGTGAAGGCAGCCAAGAGGGTGTAGCCCGCCACGAAGAGGAAGGGCAGGGCCAGGACCAAGGCCGGTAGGTCCCTTAGGGCCACCCCCACCCTCACCCGAAGCCTGCGGAGGCCCCTTTGGGCCAAGGGACGGCTACCCGTCATAGTGCACCCCCTTTTCCAAGCGGGGCATGGCCAGGAGGGCCAGGGTGGTCAGGGCGGTGAGGAGGACCAGGGTGAGGGCTCCCGCCTGGGGGAAGTGGAAGTACTCGAATCCCAGGACGTAGACCCGGTAGAGGAGGTGGTCCGTGGCCCCCACGGGCCCCCCTTTGGTCAGGACAAAGATGTGGTCCACGTTGCGCAGGGCCCCCAGGGTGGCCATGATGGCCACGAAAAATGTGGTGGGGGAGAGGAGGGGCAGGGTGACCCGGAGGAAGGTGGCCACCCGGCCGGCCCCGTCCACCCGGGCCGCCTCTAGGAGCTCCTTGGGGAGGGCCTGGAGGCCGGCCAGGTAGTAGAGCATGTAGAGGCCGGCATCCTTGAGAACCCCGATGAGCACCACGGCCAGGAAGGCGCCTAAGGGGTCCCCTAAGGGGTTCTGCAGGCCCAGAAGGCGGAGGACCCCCTGCAAGGGGCCCAGGGGGTTCAGCAAGTAGAGGAAGACCGCGGCGAAGGCCACCGTGGGCAGGATCACCGGGTGGAAGACCAGGGTGCGCACCAGGAGGCGAAGGCGGGAGGTGCCCTCCACGGCCAGGGCGGCCAGGAGGCCTAGGGCCACGGAAAGGGGGACCGTGAGGAGGGTGTAGAGGAGGGTGACCCTCAGGGCGTTGGCGTTCTCCCTCTGCGCGAGGCTACCCAGGGCGGGAACCCCCTGCCAGGCGGCGATGAGGAAGGGGAGGTAGGTGAAGGCCAGCAGGAATACCAGGGTGGGGAGGAGAAAGGGGAGGGGGCGGTGCCAGGCCATCCTGCCCAGTAGCTTCCGCCTCCAAGGTCAGGCCACGGTCAAGCCAGGGGTGGGGAGCCGGCCCCGGGTTGCAGGGGGCCCGGCCAGCCAGGAGTGGTGGGGTGAGGAGGAACAAGCCCGGGCGGTGGTCCCCCAGAGCAGGCGGGGCGGGGCCTGGGCATCCCCCCGGGGCTCGGGGTACGGCCCCCAGGCGGGGCCCATGGCCCGTGAGGGCCGGGGGAGAAGGGGCACCCCCGGGTAAGGGCCCGGGAAGGGGGCAAGTGGACAGGGCCCGCGTCCGAGGGTGCGGAGGAAAAGGGTCCTGGGCTCCCGCGGGCCAGGGCCTCCCGGCGTGCCCCTGGGCGCATGGCCGGTGGCCGGGGGCGGGGCCGCGCGGGGATCGCCTCCCTTCCGGGATCCCCGGCGGGCGCCCCCTGCGCCCGGAGGCCCGGATCCCTTTAGGCCTACCGCCGCAGGCCGAAGAGGGCGTTGAAGGCTTCCAAGACCTCTGGGGAGGGTTCCTTGCCCCTCAGGCTCGGCAGGGGGTCCGGGGTGAGAGGGGGTTTGGGCACCCCGGGAAGCACCGGCAGGTACCCCCTCTCCACAAGGATCCGCTGCCCCGCCTCGGTGAGCAGGAAGCGCAGGAAGAGCTCCGCCAGGTCAGGCCTGCGGCTCCAGGTGGGAATGCCCACGGGGGTAGGGGCCAGGATGGCCCCGTCCTTGGGGTAGACGATCCTAAGGGGGGCCCCCTTTTCCACCTCCTGGCGCACCCCATAGTCGTTGGTGATGGCCACCCCGTACTCCCCCCGGGCCAGCTTCTGCTGCAGGACGGGGTTGGACTGCTCGATGCGCAGGCCCTGGGCCTTTAGGGCCTCGAAGTAGCGGAGACCCAGGCGCTCGGCCAGGGTGCCCACGGCCACCAGGGCCGGCCCCGAATAGTTGGGGTCGGCCATGACCACCCGGTTGCGGAAAGGAGGCCGGGTTAGGTCCTGCCAAAGGTTGGGGACCTCGCCAACCACCCGCGTGTTCACCGCGATGACCGTGTGCAGGAGCCGCACCTCGTAGTAGCGGCCCCCTTCGTACACATACTGAGGGGGTAGCCCAGGGAAGGTAGGAGGCACCCGGCGAAGCAGCCCTTTTTGGCTGAGCTCCCTAAAGAACCCTTCCCCCACCAGCCAGATCAGGTCCGGCTGGGGGTTTCCCGCCTCCAGCTCCGCCCGGAGCTTGGCCACCACCTCCCCGGTTCCGGAGCGGAAAACCCGCACCTGCACCTGGGGGTACCGCTGGTTGAATCCCTGGACCAGGGCCTGGACATCGGGGAGTTGGGCCCCGGCCACGTACAGGGTAAACTCCCCCTTTTGCCCCCAGGCCTGGAGGCCCAAACCTGCCAAAACCAGTAAACCCACGCGCCACATGCCCATCTTGTCACCTCCTTATTCCCCTACCGCCCCCTCTTCACCCTCCGGGCGCCGGGGAAGGCGCAGGAGGGGGGAGATCTCCAAGGAGGCCTCCTCCCCAGGCCAGGCGTCCAGGCGGACCCAGGCCTCGCCAAAGGGGAGGTCCACCCGGCACAACACCTCCCCTCTGAGGATCCGCCTCTCCCTCACCAGGCCCTTTAGGGACCCTCCGGGGCGCACCCACTCCTGCCGGAAGGCCAGCACCTCCCCGTCCAAGAGGAAGACGTTCCCTCGGCCGAAGGCCAGGAAGGCCTCCAGGGAGTTGGGCCGCTCATAGAGCTCCTGGGGGGTTCCCACCTGCAGCATCCGTCCCCCGTGGACCACCCCGACCCGGTCCGCCAGGAGCATGGCCTCCTCGGGATCGTGGGTCACGTGGAGGGCGGTGATCCCCAGGTCCTTGAGGAGGGTGCGGACCTCCCGCCGCAGTTCCTCCCGGAGCACCGGGTCCAGGGCGGAGTAGGGCTCGTCCATCAGGATGACCTTGGGCTCCCGGGCCAGGGCCCGGGCCAGGGCCACCCGCTGCCGCTGTCCCCCTGAGAGCTCGTGGGGGCGCTTGTGGGCGTGTTCCCCCATCCCTAAGCGCTCCAGGAGGGCCATGGCCCTCCTGCGGTCGGGCCTGGGCATCACCAGGAGCAGGTGCTCGAGGGCCGTCATGTGGGGCCAAAGGGACTGGTCCTGGAACACGTAGCCCACACCCCGCCTCTCCGGGGGCAGGTGGGTGACCCGTCTGCCCGCCAGGTACACGTGCCCGGCGTCGGGGAGGAGGAGGCCCGCCACCAGGTTCAGGAGAGTGGTTTTACCGCTTCCTGAGGCCCCCAGGAGGGCGAAGACCTCCCCCTCCTCCACGGCCAGGTCCACCTCCTGGACCCCTCCCCCCTTGGGAAACCGCTTGCTGACAGCCTCAAGCCTCACCATCGTGGCCTCCCTAGTAGGCCCAAGGCGGAGATGCCCATGAGCACCAGGCCCAGGGCGGCCCCTTCACGGTAGAGGCCCCCATTCAGGGCCGACAGCACCGCCACCCCCACGGTCTCCGAGCCGGGGGCGTAGAGCAGGGCGGAGAGGGTGATCTCGCTGAAGGCCAAAGGTAGGATGAGGAAGGCCCCGGCAAAGGCGGAGGGCCACAGGAGGGGGTAGCCCAGGCGCCACCAGGATCGCCACGGGGGCAGGCCATGGACCCGGCCCACGGCCACCGCCCCCTCCACCCGGGGCCCGCCCTCCAGGGCCCTCAGGGCCAGGGCGGCGAAGTTCAAGAGGTACGCCAGGAGGAGGATCCAGGGGGTGCCGTAAAGGGGGGTGGGGGCCAGGAGGAGGATGAGGCCCAAGCCCAGGAGGGTGCCCGGAAGCAGGTAGTAGAGGTCCAAAAGGGAACGGATCCGCCTCAGGACCTGGGGGAAGGGCCTAAGGGCCAAGGCCAGGGCCAGGAGGAGCCCCACGGTCAGGAGGGCCAGGAGGAGGGAGTTGCGCAGGCCCGCCTGCACCAGGGGAAGGGCCAAGGCCTGGGCGAAGGCTGGCTGGAAGGCCCCGGTGTAAGGGTTTTGCAGGGCCTCCCGGAGGAGGCCCAGGAGGATGAGGGCCAGGGCCAGGAGGGCGTAAAGCCCGTACACCAGCCGGTAGGGGCCTCCCCCCGGGGGCAGGGGGGTCTCCCGGGCCTCCAGGATCCCCGGCCGGGCCAGGAGGACGGCGGGCAGGGCCAGGAGGGTGAGCCAGATCCCTAGGGCCGCCGCCTGCCCTAAGGGGTCCGTGGCGAAAGGGCTCATGAGGCGGGTGTAGGCCAGGGTGGGCAGGACGTATACCCCGGCGGGGGTCCCCAGGACCGCGGGCACCCCGAAGTTGCCCAGGAGGGCCAGATAGAGGCCACCCCCGGCCACGGCCAGGGCGGGCAGGAGGGGGGGCAGGACCACCCCGAGCCCCCTGGCCCCCGTCACCCCGTGCACCCGAGCGGCGGTGAGGAGGCCCAGGGCCAACCGCACCTGGGGCTTCAGCAACAGGTAGGCCAGGGGAGTGTAGTGCAGGGTCCAGGCCAGGAGGATCCCGGGAACACCCTGGATGGCGATCCCAAAGGCCTGGAAGCTGAAGAGGACCCCCATCCCGGTGACGAAGGGGGGGACCAGGTAGCCCAGGAGGAGGAGGCTTTCCCAAAAGCCACCCACCCGTCCCCACACCGCCGCCACGGCCAGGCCTAGCCCCATCCCCAGAGCCAGGAGGGTGCCCGCTCCCGCCAGGACCAGGCTGGCCCCCACCACATCCAGGTCCCTCAGGGTGCCCGGCAGGAGGGGGGTACCCCGGGCCAGGAGGTGGAGGAGGGGCAGGGCCAGGAGGGCCCCCAGGGCCAGTTGGGCTAGATGCCGGTCCATGCTAGCGGCGGAGCCCGAAAAGGGCGTTGAACTGGGCCAGGAGGCCAGGGTCGGCGAAGGTGGCCCGGATCCCCAGCACCTGGGCGGGGGCGCCCGCGGGCCTGGGGGCCTCGGGCAGCACCGGGTAGTACCCCCTCTCGGCAAAGAGGCGCTGGGCCTCGGGGGAGAGGAGGAACCGCAAGAAGCTCAAGGCCAGCTGGGGATTCCGGCTCCAGGTGGGCACCGCCACCGGGGTGGGTACCAGGATGGCCCCATCCCGCGGGTAGACCACCCGTAAGGGTGCCCCCTTGGCGATCTCCTGCCGGGCGCCGAAGTCCGTGGTGATGGCCACCCCGTACTCCCCCCGGGCCAGCTTCTGCTGCAGGACGGGGTTGGACTGCTCGATGCGCAGGCCTTGGGCCTTCAGGGCCTCAAAGTATCCGAAACCCAGCCTCTGGGCCAGGGTGCCCACCGTGGCCAAGGCGGCCCCGGAGAAGTTGGGGTCCGGCATCCCCAGGAGGCCCCTGTAGGCCGGGCGCAGGAGGTCCCTCCAGGAGGAGGGGGGCTCCGGGACCCGCTGGGTGTTCACCACGATGGCGTTGTAGAGGAGGCGTACCTCATAGTAGAGGCCCCCCTGGTAGGCCAGCTGCACGGGGTAGCCGGGGACCGTGGGGGGCACCCGGCGCAGGAGGCCCTTGGCGGCCAGTTCCTTAAGGAAGTCCTCGTTGGCGAACCATAGGAGGTCCGGCTGGGGGTTGCCCGCCTCCAGCTCCGCCCGGAGCTTGGCCACCACCTCCCCGGTGCCGGAGCGGAACACCTGCACCCCTACCCCGGGGTTTTGCCGGCGGAAGGCCTCCACCAAGGCGTTCACGTCCGCCAGGATCTCGGAGGTGTACAGGGTGAGGCTTCCCTGGGCCAAGGCGGGAAGGAGGAAGCCCAAAAGTAGGTAAACCGTAGCCCGTATCACAAGTGGACCTTAGCGGCCCAAGGTCATGGGAATGTCAGCCGGGGCCTGCCGCCTGGGCCAACCTAGGCCCCGCCGGGCACCTCCTGACCCTTTTCTGACAAACCCCCACTAGGCTCGGGGTGCTATGGGAAGCCGTTACCTTTGGCCATGGCTCCTGGTGCTCCTGGGGCTGGCGCCGGTGGGCGCCCAGCAAAAGCCGGTGAACATGCTCTGTAGCCCGGATCTGGCCTGGTGTGAGGCCCTGGTGCCGGCCTTCAAGCAGGCCACGGGCCTGGACCTCCGGTTTGTCCGGCTCAGTTCCGGGGAGGCCCTGGCCCGCCTCCGGGCCGAGGCCCAGCGCCCCCAGTTCGACGTGTGGTTTGGGGGCACGGGGGACCCCCACATGATCGCCTTCCGGGAGGGTCTCACGGAGTTTTACAAGCCCCGCAGCTGGAACCAGTTGCGGCCTGAGCTGCGGGCGGCGGTGGGGGAGACCTACATCCCCCTGTACATGGGGGCCATCGGGTTCGTGGTGAACCACCAGGTCCTGGAGCGCCGGGGGCTCCCCGAGCCCAAGCGTTGGACCGACCTGGCGGATGACCGGTACCGGCGGCTCCTGGCCATGCCCGACCCCAACACCTCGGGGACCGGGTACACCATCCTGGCCACCCTGGTGCAGCTCTACGGGGAGGACCGGGCCTTCCAACTCCTCTCCCGCATCCACCGGAACGTGGCCCAGTACACCCGTTCCGGGGCCGCCCCCGGGCAGCTGGCGGGCCGGGGGGACGTGGCCATCGCCGTCCAGTTTGCCCACGACGGGGTGAAGTTCGCCCTGGAGGGCTACCCCTTGAAGGTCCTCTTTCCCCTCGAGGGCACGGGCTACGAGATCGGGGGCCTGAGCCTGGTGAAGGGGGCCCCCAACCGCGAGGGGGCGATCCGCTTCATCGAGTGGGCCCTAACCCCCGAGGTCCAGGCCTTGGCGGCCAAGGTGGGCTCCTTCCAGATCCCCTCCCACACCAAGACCCCCGTGCCTCCCCAGGCCCCTAGGCCCGCCAACCTCATCCGCTACGACTTCAACACCTTCGGGACCCCAGAGGTGCGGGAGAGGCTACTGAACCGCTTCAACAAGGAGATCCTGCCCTTACCCCGCTAGGGATGCCCGCCCCCCGTCCCCTTGGCCCTACGGGGCTACCCTGGCCCCTGCTCCTGGCCCTCCTGGCCTGGGGCCTCCTCCCCTGGGAGCGGGGGGCTGGAGCCTCCGGCCCCGCCTCGGGGCCCTGGGCCTTGGGTGGGGGGCTGGCCTTCGGGCTGGCCTTGGCCCTCGCCCTCTTCCAGGGGCGGGTCCCCCCGGGGCCCAGGTCTCTGGGCCGGGTGGGGGTGGGCCTGCTCCAGGGCGCGGGGCTAGGCCTCTTCCTGGTGGACCTCCTCACCGCCGAGGCCGTGGGCCCCGGCCAGGCAGCGGTCACCCTCTTGGCCCTCTTCTCCCTAGGGCATTGGCTGGCCGGCTCTACCCCCACACGGGATCCCCTCCTGGGGGGTCTCACCTGGGTGGCGGTGGCCCTGGTCCTCCTCTTCATCCCCTACCCCCTCTGGGTCCTGCTGCGCACCCTGGACCTAGGGCGGATCCCGGCCCTCTTGGCCGACGGCCGTTTCCTCCTCCTGGAAAACCCCTACACCCCCGCCTCGGAGGCCGCCTTAGCCCTGGCCGTGGGGGGTGTGGGGGCCCTGGTGGGCCTCCTGGCCGCCCGCGGCCGCAGGTTCCTTGGCCTTGGGGTGGGCCTGGCCCTGGGCCTGGCCGTGGGCCTGGCCCTTTTTGGGCGGGGAGCCCTGCCCACCAGCCTCCTGGTGGCCGGGGTGGTGGCCCCCCTGGCCACCCTGCTGGGCCTGGGCTTCGCCCTCCTGGAGTACAGCCAGGCCCCCCCTTGGACCCGGGCCCTCCTGAGGGGACTGGCCCTCCTGCCCCTCATCTCGCCCCCTTTCATCCTGGCCTTTGCCCTGATCCTAGCCTTCGGGCGCAACGGCTTCGTAACCCACCACCTCCTGGGGCTGGACCAGAACCTCCTCTACGGGCCCTTGGGGGTGATCCTGGCCCAGGTGCTGGCCTTCACCCCGGTGGCCTACATGGTGATCCGGGGTACGGTGCAGAACCTGGAGCACTCCCTGATGGAGGCGGCGGCCACCCTGGGGGCCCGCCCTTGGAGGGTATTCCGCACCGTCACCTGGCCCCTCCTGCGCCCAGGGCTGGCCAACGCCTTCCTCCTCACGGTCCTGGAGTCCCTCTCCGACTTCGGCAACCCCCTGATCCTGGGAGGGGACCGCCAGTACCTGGCCACGGAGGTGTTCGTGGCCTTCACCGGCCGGTACGACCCCGTGGAGGCCTCCTTCTACGGGGTGGTCCTCCTGCTCCTGGTCTTCCTGGTCTTCTTCCTGCAGTACCGCTGGCTGGGGCGCGCCGCCTTCATCACTGCCACGGGGAGGCCCTCGAGGGGCGGGGGAGGGCCCCTGCCCCCGGGCCTGGGGGCGGTCCTAGCCGGGGTCTTCCTCCTCTGGGCGGTCCTGACCCTGGGCCTCTATGGCAGCGTGGCGGTGGGCTCCTTGGTCAAGCTTTGGGGGTTTGACTACACCTTCACCCTGCGCCACTACCAGGACTTCCTGGTGCTGGGGCTTCCGGTTTTCCTGAACACCCTGAAGGTGGCCTTTTACGCCGCCGTGCCCACGGCCCTCCTGGGGCTTTTCCTGGCCTACGTCCTGCAGCGGCAGGAGCTGCCGGGCAAGCGGGTCCTGGAGGCCATGACCCTCCTTTCCTTCGCCATGCCGGGGACGGCCATGGGGGTGGGGTACGTGCTGGCCTTCAACCCCTCGCCCTGGGTCCTCACCGGCACCACCCTGATCCTGGTCCTGGCCCTGGTCTTCCGGGAGGTGCCCGTGGGGGTCAGGGCGGGGGTGGCGGGCCTGGCCCAGGTGGACCGCTCCCTGGAGGAGGCCTCCGCCACCCTTGGGGCCTCCCCCTTGCGGACCCTGGCCCGGGTGGTCCTGCCCCTGCTCTTTCCCGCCTTTTTGGCGGGGCTCGTCTTCGCCTTCGTGCGCGGCATGACCGCGGTGAGCCAGGTGGTCTTCCTGGTGGGGCCAGGAAACCTCCTGGCCACGGTCCTCCTCCTGGGGTGGGTGGAGCAGGGCCAGATGGGCCGGGCCGCGGTGATGAGCACGGTGATGGTGCTAAGCCTGGTGGCCGCTACCCTTCTCCTTTGGCCGCTAAACCGGCGCCTGGACGTGCGACTAGGAGGCTTGCCGTGAGGATGGGATTGCGCCTGGAAGGTGTGGGCAAGCGGTTTGGTCCGGTGCCCGCGGTGGAGGACCTCAGTCTGGAGGTACCCCCGGGGGCCTTTCTCACCCTGCTGGGCCCCTCGGGGTGCGGTAAGAGCACCACCCTCCGCCTGGTGGCGGGCCTGGAGTTGGTGGACACCGGGAGGATCTGGTTGGGGGAGCGGGAGATCACCCACCTCCCTCCCCACCAACGGGGCCTGGGAATGGTCTTCCAGAACTACGCCCTCTTCCCCCACATGTCCGTGCTGGAAAACGTGGCCTACGGGCTCAGGAGCCGGGGCCTGCCCCCGGCGGAGGTGGGGCTAAGGGCTCGGGAGGCCCTACGCCGGGTGGGCCTGGAGGGGTTTGAGAACCGTCCCCCCCACACCCTCTCCGGGGGACAGCAGCAACGGGTGGCCCTGGCCCGGGCCCTGGTCTTGGAGCCCCCGGTCCTCCTCCTGGACGAGCCCCTTTCCAACCTGGACGCCCAGCTCCGGCGCCAGCTGAGGGTCTGGCTCAAGTCCCTGCAAGGGGAGCTGGGCATCACCACCTTGTACGTGACCCACGACCAGGAGGAGGCCCTGGGCCTCTCCGACCTGGTGGCGGTGATGCGTGGGGGCCGCCTGGAGCAGGTGGGCCCCCCGGAGGAGGTCTACCGTTACCCCCGAAACCCCTTTGTGGCCTCCTTCATGGGCCAGGGATCCTTCCTGGAGGTGCTGGTGGAGCCGGGGGCGGAGGGCCTCAGGGCCCAGCTGGACGGGCTGGGGTTTCCGGTGTGGGCCCCGGAACCCTTCACGGGCCCTGGCCTTCTCTTCCTGCGGCCCGAGGAGGTGGTCCTGGGCGGGGGGTCCTTACCGGGCCGGGTGCGGACGGCCCTGTTCCTGGGGGAGAGGGTGGAGGTGTACCTGGAGACCCCCTGGGGCCCCCTCCTGGCCTTTGGCCCCCGGGAGCCCCGGCCCCGGCCAGGGGAGGCGGTGGCCTGGGGGTTCCGGGGCGGGGTGGTCTACCCGCGGGGGGCTGGGGACGTACCGGGGCCCGCCTGAGGGGCGGGGGGTGTTCCCGGCTCCCCCCAGGACGGGGCCCGGGGGCGCCGCGCCGGTGCGGGGCGGCTTGGGGTTGGCCTTGAGGAGCGCCCCGTTCCAGCCTTAGGAATCCTGCCTCTGAATGCCGACGCCACGCCCCTGCAGACAAGCTGCTTGTCTTTTCATAGGAGGCCACCAAGGCCGAGGGAGGAGGAAATGGGCGCGGGAAGCCTTAACCCTGAGGACCGGCTCTTTCCCCTGCAGGGGCGCTTTGGGGAGGCCCTCCTGGAGAGGCCAGAACTCCTGGAGGCCCTCCCTGAGAGGTTTGTCCTGGTGGTCCTGCGCCTGGACGACCCGGAGGCCGCCCGCCTCGCCCTGGAAAGGCTACCCCACCTCCAGGCCTGGACCCAGGAGGAGGGCCCCCTGGTCTACGCCCTTTTCCAGGGGCAGGAGCTGGTGGGCGTGGTCCACCAGGGGGCCCCTACCCCAGGTGTACCGCCCCCAAGTCCGGCTGGTGGCCACCGGGGCCCAGGGGCCAGAGGGCTCCGCCCCTCCGCCCAGGGGGGCGAGGATGGGGGAGGGCAGCCTGAAGGCTAGGGGGAGCCTCTTGCCCCCCAAGTGGGCTAGGCGAAAAGGGGCTCGGCCTGCCCGTGGGGGATAGCCTCGGGGGGGAGGGCCTCCCGAAGGGACGGTTGCTGGCTCGCCGCGTGGACATGGTCTTCCCCGCTCAGCACCGCCTTTCGCTCCCGCCCGGTAACTCCCTGTGGTCCCGTGGGAAGGGTTCCCCTGCCGGCTGACCGGTCTTTGGCCTCCGGTAGCCGCCGCGCCCTGGGCGGCCACCCCGAGGGGGCCAGGCCGGCGTCCGGCGGCGCCAAAAACCCCTTGGGGAGCCACCCCCTTCCCAATCGAGGCCACCTAGGGGGCGCGAGTGCTGAGGGCCTGTTGGCCCTACTGCACGTGCAGGGGTTGGGGTGTGGATGGGGCCCCGCTCCTAACCTTGCGAGCCTTCGGCGGGAAGGGGAGGGCGGTCATGGAAAGGCCTGTGTCCTTGAGAGCCTTAGGGAAGAGTGGAGTATGGAGGAGCTACAATCCCCCGGACCTTCCGTCCGGGGATGCATGGACTTCCCCACATGTCCTACGTGTGCTATACCTTTAGGCTTAGACGGAGCCTTTGGGAAAGGCTACGGCTCAATCGGAGTGGGAATTGCGGTCACGGGCGAAGCCCGTATCTTGCAGGCTCGCTCCTCACGAGTCGTCACGCTGACCACCTCGAGGCCCAGCGTGCATAGGGGCCGCCCTTCCCAAGGGGACATCTGCCACCCACTCTACGCCCGTTGGGCGTGACCGATGAACGTGGGAGCCCTCTTCCCCCTAGACGCCGATCCCAAACTTTCCCTACGAAGCCAGCGCCCTATCCGCACTCCCCAGCCTCAACCCTTCCACGATGGCCTGGGCCAGAAGGATGCGGCTAAAGGGGTCGCCATGGTGCCAGGGCAGGCCCTGCACGGCCATGGCGTGCGCCGGCGTGATGGGCA
>NZ_JAKTNQ010000022.1:25718-41484 GCF_022760835.1 Thermus altitudinis | reverse complement strand
CTAAAATGCAAGCGGAGTCGGTCCCCCAGTCTCAGATGTATTGACCGATTACAGCCTCTTGAGCCCCGTCCAGCACGTGCGCTAGAATGGGGCCGTCGCACTCGGGCTTCGGCCCGAGTGAGGATTGAAACCTCTGCAGGCAGTGCATACAGGGCTAGTGCCGTGGCGTCGCACTCGGGCTTCGGCCCGAGTGAGGATTGAAACTCGGCGTGCCCAATCGCCGACACAAACCCTCCAGAAAGGTCGCACTCGGGCTTCGGCCCGAGTGAGGATTGAAACTCTATCTGCCGGCCGTTCGGAGAGGAGGGCCTCGTCGCACTCGGGCTTCGGCCCGAGTGAGGATTGAAACTCCCGCACCTCCACCGGCTCCGGCTCGGGAGCGGGCGTCGCACTCGGGCTTCGGCCCGAGTGAGGATTGAAACCCTATCTGCAGATCACGGATCCGTTTCGTAGGCATATGTCGCACTCGGGCTTCGGCCCGAGTGAGGATTGAAACCCGCACTCCCCTTAGTGGAAACCCGAGATTGATGGTGTCGCACTCGGGCTTCGGCCCGAGTGAGGATTGAAACGTGCACCCCGCAAAGCAGTACAAGAGTATCTTCCCGTCGCACTCGGGCTTCGGCCCGAGTGAGGATTGAAACTCTATCTGCCGGCCGTTCGGAGAGGAGGGCCTCGTCGCACTCGGGCTTCGGCCCGAGTGAGGATTGAAACCCGGCGGCGGGCGTCGGGGGGCGCGGCCGTGATATGGTCGCACTCGGGCTTCAGCCCGAGTGAGGATTGAAACGGTAGGCCCTCGGGAGGCTCTCCGTAGCGGATCCAAGTCGCACTCGGGCTTGGGCCCGAAGAACCGCAATAAACCTAGGGAAAAATATGGCTTTCTGGGCTCATACACACAAAGACCCTGCCTCTTGGCAGCCCTTGCGGGACCATCTGGAAAATGTCGCCCAGCAGGCGGCTTTGAAAGCCAAGCCCTTTGGTGAAGAGGGGAAGGCTAGGCTGGCTGGTATTCTCCACGACCTGGGGAAGTACGGGGATCTTTTCCAGCTTCGCCTCGAGGGCAAGGCGAAGGGCCTGGACCACTGGTCCGCAGGAGCCCACGTGGCCTTGTTTGAATACCGCATGGCAGACGTGGCCCTGGCGGTGCAGGGGCACCACATTGGGTTGCAAAGCGGCTCTAGGGAGAGCCTGAAGGAGATGAAACTGCGGGAGGACGGCCAGGGCTTCCCCAGCGAACTGCGCCTCAGTGAGACCGACCTCGAGGTCCTCAAGGAACGCCTGCGGGCCGACGGCCTGGAGCTTCCGCCCCCCAGCCAGGCCCAGATACAGCCCGCCACAAGCGCCGCGGCCATGCTGGACACCCGGATGCTCTTCTCGGCCCTGGTGGACGCCGATTTCCTGGACACCGAGCGGCACATGCAGGGGGAGGTGCGGCCCACCCCACCCCCTTTGCAGGCCGAGCGGGCCTTGGAGAGGCTCGAGGCCCACCTCCAGAAGCTGGCGCAGAACCCCGATTGGCCCGAACACATCCGCGGTTTGCGCCAGCAAGTCTCCCACGCCTGCGCCCGGGCCGCTCAGCAAAATCATCCCCTCTTCACCCTCACCGCCCCCACCGGCCTCGGCAAAACCCTGGCCATGCTGCGCTTCGCCCTCGGGCGGGCCGTGCGCGACCCCCGCATCAGGCGGATTGTGGTGGTCCTGCCCTACCTCTCCATCCTTGACCAGACCGCCAGGGTCTACCGCGAGCTTTTCCGGGACTTTGGCCCCCACTACATCCTGGAGGACCACAGCCTGGCCTACCGCCCCCTGCGCGAGGAGGCCTCCGATGAGCAAGACCTGGCCGAACGGGAGCGCCGCCTTCTCACGGAGAACTGGGAGGCCCCCATCATCCTCACCACCCACGTGCAGCTTCTGGAAAGCCTGCACAGCAACCGCCCGAGTGCCTGCCGCAAGCTCCACAACCTGGCGGGAAGCGTCCTGCTCTTTGACGAGGTGCAGACCCTTCCCACCCACCTGGCGGTGCCCACCCTGAAGACCCTCTCCCGCCTGGCCAGCGAGAAGTACGGCTCGGTGGTGGTCTTTGCCACCGCCACCCAGCCCGCCTTTGACGCCCTGGACGAGCAGGTAGCCCGGGGAGAACCCCAGGGCTGGAGGCCGGTGGAGATCATCCCCTCCCCCGAAGACCTCCATCGGCAAAGCCACCGGGTGAGGGTGGAGTGGCGGCTGGAAAGCTCCACCCCGTGGTCGGAGCTGGTGGAAGAACTGGCCGGCCACAAGCAGGCCCTGGTGGTCCTGAACCTCAAACGCCAGGCCCACGCCCTTTTCCGCCTGGCGGAGGAGAGGGGCCTGGAGGGGCTTTTCCACCTCTCCACCGCCCTTTGCCCGGCCCACCGCCTGAGGGTGCTGGAGAAGATCCAGGCCGCCTTGGAGGAGGGGAGGTCCTGCCGCCTGGTCTCCACCCAGGTGGTGGAGGCCGGGGTGGACCTGGACTTCCCCCTGGGCTACCGGGCCCTGGGGCCCCTCGAGGCCATCGCCCAGACCGCGGGCCGGGTCAACCGCCACGCCCTGAGGGAGGAAGGCCTGCTGGTGATCTTTCTGCCCGAGGAGGAGGGATACCCGGACCCGGCCTATGCCCGGGCGGCCGCCCTTACCCGGGCGCTGCAGGCCGAAGGGGGGCTGGACCTGGGCCCCGCCGCCTTCCGGCGCTACTACCAAAGCCTCTACCGGCTGCAGGACGTGAGCGATGAGGAGATGGAAAACCTCCTCCTCACCCAAAACTACGCCGGGCTGGCCCGGCGCTACCGCCTCATTGAAACCCCCGCGGTCAACGTGGTGGTGCCCTACAACGAGGAGGCCCGCGCCCTGATGGAGGAGGCCCGCCAGCGGGGCATAGGCGCCGATTGGGTCCGCCGCGCCCGGGCCTATGCGGTGCCCTACTTCCTGCCCAAGGGGGGCCCACCCCCCTTTTTGGAGCCCGTGTCTCTGCGTCGGGGCTGCGCGGAGGCGCCCGACTGGTTCCTTTCTCCGGAGGCGGACCGCTACCACCCCCACCTGGGCTTCACCCCGGAGGAGGGGGGGGCCGTGGTCATATGAACACGCTGGGTGGAAAGAGGGGTGTACCCTCATCAATCAGGGGAGGTGGAAATGCGGAGCTTCACCCTGGAGGTTTGGGGGGACCTGGCCTGCTTCACCCGGCCGGAGTTCAAGGTGGAGCGCTTCAGCTACCCCATCATCACCCCCAGCGCCGCCCGGGGCATCTTTGACGCCATCTACCTGGAGTTTGACCCCACCACGAAGACCCCCCGCATGTACTGGCAGGTGGAGCGCATAGAGGTGATGAGCCCCGTGCGCTACATCGCCCTCATGCGCAACGAGGTGAAGGAAAAGGCCAGCCTGAGGAAGGTCCAGGAGTGGATGAAAGACCCCAGCACCTTTGAGCCCCTCTATGCCGACGCCACCCGGGAGGAAACGGGCCAGGACACCAAGGGGCGCACCCAGCGCCAGACTATGGCCCTCAAAGATGTGCGCTACCGCCTCACCGCCCACGCGGTGCTCTATGAGGAGGACTACGCCCTGCGCCCCAAGGTGGAGGAGAGCTTCCTCCGCCGGGCCCGGGCCGGCCAGTGCATCTACCAGCCCTACCTGGGCTGCCGGGAGTTCGCCGCCTACTTCCGCCTGGTGGAGCCAGGGGAGGTTTCGGCCCCCGTGCCCTACAGCGAGAGGATCGGCTGGATGCTTTACGATGTGTTTGACCTTTCCCGCCCCGGCCGGCCCCTGCGTCCCGATAGGGGAGAGCGGCCCAGGATTAGCCTCTTTGAGGCCGAGGTGGTGGACGGGGTGCTGGAGGTGCCCCCCTACGGGAGCGACCGGGTGAGAAAGGGGGAGGCCTGATGCTGGCCCAGTTGGTGGAGTACACCCGACGCAAGGGGCTTACCACCGAGACCGGCTTCACCACCAAGGAGGTGCGCTGGCTGGTGGGGGTGAGCCCAAGGGGGGAGTTTACGGGGCTTATCCCCCTGGGCCAGCCCAAGCCCGCCCCCGACCTCTCCCAGCCCGAGATGATCGCCCTCCCCGGCTACCTGCGGGCCCAGGGCCACGAGGCGGAGCAGGCGGCCCACTTCCTGGCCGACACCTGCACGGTGGTGTTCGGCCTGGCGGAGACGGACGAGGGGGGCAACCCCAAAAAGCCCGAGGAGCACGCCAAGAACCTGGAGAAGCAGAAGACCTTCCGGCTCCTCCTTGGGCTGGCGGCCGAGGGGGTTCCCTTGCTGGTGCCCATCCATAAGATGCTCTCCGACCCCCAGGAGATGGAGCGGGCGCTGGGGGCCCTGAAGGCTGAAGCCCAGAAGAAGGGCAAGGAGAAGCTCAGGCCCACCGACAGGGTCTCCTTCCTGGTGGGCGGGGAGTGCGTGCTGGACCGCTCCGACTGGCACGACTGGTGGCGGGGCTTCCGCGCCCGGGCCTTCCCCTCCGCCGGCGGCGGCCAGATGCGCTCCTTTGCCAGCGGCGAGCTGGTGGTGCCCGCCTCCACCCACCCCAAGGTCACCAAGCTGGGGGGGAGCGCCTTCGGCCATGCCCTGGTCACCTACGACAAGGAGGCCTTTGAGTCCTACGGCCTCTCCCAGGGGGAGAACGCCGCGGTGGAGGAGGCCCTGGCCACCGCCTACCGGACCGGACTGGACGCCCTCCTGGAAAAGGCCGAGACCCTGGGGGAGATGAAGGTGGTGGTCTGGTACGACCGGGAGATCCCCGAGGAGGACGACCTCTTCCGCGACCTCTTTGCCCCCACAGGCGCCGAGGCCGAGGAGGCCCAGGCCCTGGAGCGGGCCCGCAGGGTGCTGAAGGCCCTGAAGACGGGGGAGGCCCCACCTGAGGTCCGCCAAAGCCGCTTCTTCGCCCTGGCCCTGAGCCCGGCCTCGGGGCGGGTGATGGTGCGGGACTGGCAGACGGGGAGCCTCGAGGACTTCATCCAGGCGGTGCAGGCCTGGTTTGAGCACCTCGCCATCGTGCGCCGCGGCGGGGACCGGCCCGCTGGCCTGCCGGGCCTCTCCCGCCTCTTCCTGAGCCTCCAGCGGCCCAGGTCTCCCCGCCAGACCATGGAGGACTACATCAAGCCCATCAAGACCCTCCAGGTTCCCCTCTGGCGGGCCGCCCTGAACCCCAGCCTGCCCATCCCCTACGGGGCCCTGGCCCGGATCATGGAGTCCCACACCGCCGAGGTGATGACCGGGGCTTTCCTCGAGGCCCTCAAGGCCCCCAAGCCAGACGCCGAGGCCCTGGGGCGCATCTACGCCCGCATGGGGCTTCTGAAGGCGTACCACATCCGCAAAGGGAGGAGGATAGGAATGGCCTTGGACCCCAACCACCCCAGTCCGGCCTATCACTGTGGCCGCCTCATGTGCCTCCTGGCCCAGATCCAGGAGGCCTCTGCAGGCGCGGAGGTCAACGCCGGCGTGGTGCAGCGCTACTACGGCGCCGCCAGCAGCACCCCGGCTTTGGTGC
Organism: Thermus altitudinis; assembly: GCF_022760835.1. Taxonomy (GTDB): domain Bacteria; phylum Deinococcota; class Deinococci; order Deinococcales; family Thermaceae; genus Thermus; species Thermus altitudinis. The sequence continues at coordinate 35,985 of NZ_JAKTNQ010000022.1, read as the reverse complement.
TGGGCCGCCTCACCCGGCTTTCCCAGCACCACCTGGGCAAAATCGCCAAGGACGCCCCGGGCCTGGCCTACTGGTTCAACACCCAGCTGGCCCAGGTATGGAGCGCCCTGGGGCCCAGCCTGCCCCGCACCCTGAACCTGGAGGAGCAGAGCCTCTTTGCCCTGGGCTTCTACCACCAGCTAGCCCATAGCCGCCTTAAGGGGGAGGGTCCCCAGACCCCCTTGGAATAGAGGAGGTGAGGCATGTCCCAGCCCATCCAGAACCGCTACGAGTTCCTTCTGTTTTTTGACGTACAGGACGGCAACCCCAACGGCGACCCCGACAGCGGCAACGCCCCCCGGGTGGACCCCGAGGACGGGCACGGCCTGGTGAGCGATGTGGCCCTGAAGCGCCGCATCCGCAACTACGTCCAGGTGGCCCGCCAGGGGGTGCCGGGCTTCGCCATCTTCGTCCAGCACGGCACCAACCTGAACCGCTTCATCTTTGAGGCCCACGAGAAGACCCCGGGGGGGTACACGGGAACCAAGACCAAGGACAAGGTGGAGGCGGCCCGCCGCTGGATGTGCGAGAACTTCTTTGACGTGCGCACCTTCGGCGCGGTGATGAGCACCGGGCCCAACGCTGGGCAGGTGCGGGGGCCGGTGCAGATCACCTTTGCCCGGAGCCTCCACCCCATCTTCCCTGCGGAGGTGAGCGTCACCCGGGGGGCCGTGGCCGAGGACGTGAAGAACGCCAAGACCCTGGAGGACTACCTGCGCTGGGAGAGGGAGCAGCCCGAGGACGAGCTCCGCACCATGGGGCGCAAGAGCCTGGTTCCCTACGGGCTTTACGTGGCCAGGGGCTTCGTGAGCGCCCACCTGGCCCAGGGTACCGGCTTCAGCCAGGAGGACCTGAAGCTCCTTGTGGAGGCCCTCCTCAACATGTTTGAGCACGACCGCAGCGCCAGCAAGGGGCACATGGCCACCCGGCGGCTCTACCTCTTCCAGCACGTGGGCACCAACCCCAACAACCCGGAAAACCGGCGCCAGGCCATGCTGGGCTGCGCCCCCGCCCACCGCCTGCTGGACCTGGGCCAGGTGGTCTTTGCCCGCCTCCTGGACGAGACCAGGCCTCCCCGCCGCTTTGCCGACTACGCGGTGAAGGCCGACCCCGGCCGGCTACCCAGGGGCGTGCGCATGCTGGAGCTGGACCAGTGGGACGAGGAGCGGTTTGACGCCTGGATGGGAGGGGCCCATGCCTAGGAGGGTGCCCATTCCGCCCCCAGCGCTGAAGGAGCCCGCCCTGGAGACCTGGACCCTTAGGCTGAAGACCATCACCCCCATGTTCGGGGGCAGCGCCATTCCCCGCCAGGTGGACGCGGAAAACCCCGTGCGCGCCGCCAGCGTGCGGGGGCACCTGCGCTTCTGGTGGCGGGCCACGGCGGGGGCGCGCTACGCCACGGCAGAGGAGCTATTCCGGGCGGAGGAGGAGATCTGGGGAAGCGCGGAAAGGTATGGCCGGGTGGCCCTGCGGGTGGTGGAGCAAAAGGGGGAGCAGGAGGTGAGGCCCTCCGATCTGGTGCCCGACCGGGGCACCGCCAAGACGGGCCCCAGGGAGCGGTTTTTCCTGCACCCTTTCAACGAGAACAAAAAGGAGAACACCCCTGAGGCCTTCGGTCTGCAGAGCGTGACCTTCACCCTCGAGCTCACCCTGGACCTCTCCGAGCCCGAGAAGGAGCACCTGCGCCGCGCCCTCCGGGCCTGGATTGCCTTCGGGGGCATCGGGGCCCGCACCCGGCGGGGGGTGGGGGCCCTCGAGGTCACGGAGGACCTCAAGGACTGGCTGCCCACCAGCCCAGAGCAGCTCAGGGAGTGGTTCTCCATCCAGCCCCCCAAGGAGGTCCTCCACACCACCCTGGCCGGGGCGGTGGTCTGCCTGGGCCCGGCCCGCAGGCCCGAGGCCAAGGACCCCTATAAGGGGCATGCCGTCTGGCGGGAGCTAGGCCGCTTCTGGGCCCGCTTCCGCAAGGGACACTTCCTCCGCGACCCGACCACGGGGAAGCCCATGGCCTACACCCCCATGGCCGGGGGCAAGTGGCTGGACCACAAGACCCTTCTGGCCCTGCGGCCCAAGCAAGAGCGCATTGCCCTGGTCAAGCCCTACCTGGGGCTTCCCATCGTCTACCAGCGCCTCGGAAAGAGCTTCAGCGGTACCCTCGAGGCCTCCCACCCCCAGGGCAAGCGCCTGGCCTCCCCCGTCATTCTGAAGCCCATGGCCTTTGCCGATGGCACCGTGCGGCCTGCGGTGATCCTCCTGAGGGGGCCCGCGCCCACGCGCATTGTGGTCAATGGGAATGAGCTCTCCCTGGAGGTTCCCGTCCACGACCCCGTCCTGAAGGCCCTCGGGGCCCGCGACCCCCTCGAGGCCGTCCGCAAGGCCGCCCACATCCAGGGCTTCACCCATGAGGTGCGCCTATGAGCTACCTGGTATCCATCGCCCTGGGCCCGGTGCAGGACTTCATCGCCGCCGCCCGCCGCACCGCCGACCTGTACGCCGGTTCGCAGATTTTGCAGGAGCTGAGCAAACACGCCGCCCAGTTTCTGCATGGGAAGGGTGCCCAGCTCATCTTCCCCGCCCACAAGGACGCCGATGGGGCCAACAAGATCCTGGCCCAGGTGGAGGGGGACCCGAAGCGGCTTGCCGAGGAGACCAAAAGGGCCGTTCAGAAAAGGCTCTTGGAGCTCTGGAACGAGACCATCGGCAAACTCCCCGCCGATTACCAAAAGCTGATTAACCACCAAAGGGCCCAAGAGCAGCTCGGGAGCTTCCTGGAGTTCTACGCCGCCTGGGTGCCCCTGCCCAGCGTGGAGGCCTACAAGGAGGCCCGGCTTCAGGTGGAGCGCCTCCTGGCCGGGCGCAAGGCCCTGCGGGACTTCCTCCCCACCCGGCAGAACGACGACGGGGTGCCCAAGTCCCCCCTGGACCCCTCCCGGGCGGCGGTGATAGACCCCCGGGAGTGGGCCAATGCCAGCATCCCCCTGCCCGACGGTTCCTACCGCCCCTTGCGCATCAAGGCCAACGAATACCTGGACGCCATCTCCCTCCTCAAGCGCTGCTACGGGGTGCTCAAGTCCCAGACGGTGGTGGACACCCGCACCATGGCCCGGCGCTCCTGGAAACCCGAGGCCCAGCCGGAGGAGCGCTGGGGTGAGGAGGAGGACCACATCCCAGAGCCCCAGCCCTACTTCGCCATCCTGGTGGCGGATGGGGACCGCATGGGTGACCTCATCAGCCGTCAGGAGGACCCTGAGGCCCACCGCAGGCTCTCCGAGACCCTGGACGAGTTTGCCCAGGCGGCCCGAAGGATTGTGCCACAGCACAACGGCTTCATGGTCTACTCGGGCGGGGACGATGTGCTGGCCTTTCTGCCGGTGAACCGCGCGGTGGCCTGCGCCCAGGCCCTTTCGGAGGAGTTTCGCCACCGGGTGAGGGGGACGCTTTCCGCCGGCGTGGCCATCGTGCACTACCGCGAGCCCCTTTCCATCTCCCTGGAAAACGCCCGGGAGGCGGAGAAGGCCGCCAAGAACGGGGGACGCAACGCCCTGGCCGTGGCCCTGCACACCCGGGGGGGTGCCCCCGTCACCGTGGTGCAGCCCTGGGACGGGCTCACCTGGGATGAGCTGCTGGGGGCCTACAAAACCGGCGCCATCACCCGGGGCCTGGCCCACGAGTTGCGGGACCTGGTGCAGGAATGGCGGGACGACATGCGGGCCGACTACCTCTATCGGGAAGCCCTGCGCATCCTGAACCGCAAGGAGGCCCGCGGCCTGAAGATCCCTTTCCCCAAGGAGGATACCCCTGCCTACCGCAAGGCCCTCCTGGGGTTTGTGGACCAGCTCATCATCGCCCGCTTTCTGAGCGGCATCCGCGAGGAGGAAGCCCATGCCGGAACGGGTGCTTGAAATCCACGCCCTGAGCCCCCTGCTCTTCCGCGACGGCCGGCCCTTTAGCGCCGCCGACGGCACCGAGACCGCCGCCCGGAGCCTGCCCCTGCCCCTGCCGGGCACCGTGGCCGGCTTCGTGCGCACCCAGATCGGCAAGGCCCTGGGCAGGGGCTGGGGCCAGGAGGTGCTCCAGGACCTCCATGCCCTCCAGGTCTCGGGGCCCCTTTTGGCCCGGGACCAGGAGATCCTGCTGCCGGCACCCCGCGACGCGGTGATTTACAAGGATGGAAATGGGGATCCCCGGGTCATGAGGCTATCCCCCTTTACCCCCCCCGAGGGGGCGGGGTGCGACCTGCCCGAGGGGATGCTCCCCCTACGGGTCACCCAGGACGTGAAGCCCGAGACGGGTTACCTCTTCTGGAGGGCCCAGGACATGGAGCGCTGGCTCCTGGGGGAGGACCTGGTGCCGGAAAAGATCCCTGGCCTTCCCACGGAGACCCGGGTCCACGTGGCCATGGACCCCGTGAGGGGCAAGGCCCGGGAGGGCCAGCTCTACAGCGTGGCCTACCGGCCCCTGGAGATGGGCAAAGACCCCGAGACCTACCGGCCCGCCACCCTGCGGGTGCGGCTCTCCCTGCCCGAGGGCATGGGGGTGGCCCCCATGGGCCACCTGGGGGGGGAGCGCCGCCCGGTGGCGGTGCGGGTCAGGGAGGACCTCTCGGGGGCCTGGTGGGACTGCCCCAAGCGCATCCAGGAGCGCTTCCGCGGGCTGGGCCCTGGGGCCAGGGTGCGGCTCATTTTGGCCACACCGGCCCTCTTTGAGGGGGGGTGGAGGCCGGGCTGGATTGAACGGTCGGGCAGCGGGGCGCTCCACCTGCCCCGGGGGCTCAGCAAGGTGAAGCTCAGGCTGGTGGCGGCCGCGGTGGGGCGGCGGGAGGCGGTGAGCGGCTGGAACCTGCGGCAAAACCGGCCCAAGGCGGTGCGCTGGATGGTGCCGGCGGGAAGCGTGTACTTCTTTGAGGTGGAGGAGGGGAACCCCGCGGACCTCTTGGAAAGCTGGCTCAGGCCCGTGAGCGACCAGGAGCAGGACCGCAAGGATGGTTTTGGACTGGCCATGTGGGGAGTGTGGTGAACATGGGGGAAAAAGCGAAACTCATCTTCTGGCAGGCCCTCACGCCGGTGCACCCCGGTACGGGGCAGGACTCCAGCAGCGTGGTGGACCTTCCCGTGGCCCGGGAGGTGGCCACGGGCTTTCCCATCATCCCCGCCAGCAGCCTCAAGGGGGTGCTGCGGGACGGGCGGGAGGACGAGCGGGCCAACAGGGTTTTTGGCTCGCTGGAAAGCGCCGCCGAGCTCACCCTCACCGACGCCCGGGTGCTCTTCCTGCCGGTGCGCGCCTATGCGGGTACCTTTGCCTTCCTCACCAGCCCCCTGGTGCTGGAGCGGCTTAGGCGCGACCAGAAGGCCCTGGGGCTTTCCCCCCTGCAGGCGAAGATCCCCACCCCCGGGAAGACCGAGGCCCTCCTGGGGGCAGGGCCCACCATCGTGCACGGCGGCCAGGTCATCCTGGAGGACATAGACCTGGAGGCCCGAGTGGGGGCAGTGAGCGGCCTGGCGGAGGAGCTGGGCAGGCTCGTCTTCGGTAACGAAGCCGGTTATTTCCAGGAGCGCTTTGCCCTGGTGCACGACGACGTCTTTGCCTACTTCTGCGAGATGGGCATGGAGATCATCGCCCGGGTCAAGCTGAACCCCGACTCCAAGACCGTGGTCAAAGGGGGGCTCTGGTACGAGGAGGCCATTCCCGCGGAGACGGTCCTCTCCTGCTTCGCCATAGGGAGCGAGGGGTTTGAGGAGCTGGAGCGCCCCTACCTCCAGATCGGCGGCCAGGCCAGCGTGGGGCGGGGGCTTCTGCGGCGGCTGGGGGGTGGCGCATGAAGCTTGAGACCCGCGCCCAGGCGGACATGAAAAAGGCCCTTGATTTGGTCAGCGCCCTCGAGGGCGAAAACGAGGAGGTCAAAAACATCTACGGGGGCCTCTGCCACAGCTTCCCCATCCTGGTGCGCCAAAGCGGCCTCTGCCAGGCCCTGGCCTTCAGCGCGGAGAAGGCCCGCAAGGAGGACAACCGGGGCCGGGCCCACCGGCTTCTCCTGGAGCACGTGGCCCAGATCCTGGGCGTAAAGGACCCTCTGCAGGCCGTGCAGCAGACCGACGCCATCGGCTACATGCACTACACCCGCCGCGTGCTCTCTGCCTGGGTGTACTTCAAGCGCTTTGCCGCCAGCGTGCTGGGCGTGCACACGGGAGGACGCGATGAGGGCGAGTAGGCTGGATCTTCCCCCGCCTTCCCACGCGGGGCTGGCCCTGCAGCGCTATCTGCGGGAGCACGACGACCAAAAGGAGGCCGTTCGGGAGCTCCTGGAGCACATCGCCAATACCCCGGCCCCGCCGGTGTACCGGGGCGCCTTTGAGCGCTGGAGGCAGAGCCTGGAAGGGGCGGTCTGGCTCGAGGCCACCACCCGCACCCCCCTGGCCATCGGCCTGGGCAACAGTAGCCCCCTGGAAAACGGCCTGGCCCTCCACCACACCTACGGCGTGCCCTACCTGCCGGGGAGCGCCCTCAAGGGCCTCCTGCGCCGGGTGGCCGAGCGCTATGGCCTGAGGGAGGAGGAAAAGGCCGTCCTGCTGGGGGAAGGCCCCGACCCCAAGGGCAAGAAGCAGGGGAATGCTGCCTACCTGGTCTACTGGGACGGCTGGCTGGACCCCCAAAGCGAAAAGCCCTTCCAGCAGGACGTGATCGCCGTCCACCACCCGGTGTATTACGGGAGCCGGGGCAAGCAGGCCTGGCCCACCGACTTTGATGACCCCAACCCCGTGGCCTTCCTCTCGGTGAGGCCGGGGGTGAAGTTCCACATCCCCATCACCTGCCCCGCGGAAAACGCCCAGGACTGGCCCTATAGGGCCGCCCAGATGCTGAAGTGGGGCCTGGAGCGCCTGGGCCTGGGGGGGAAGACCAACGCGGGGTATGGGTACTTTGAGGTCAGGCTGCCCGAAAAGCCCAAGGGGGAGCACGAGCTGGGCTTGGAGCTGCTGGAGAAGTACCGCAAGCGCATAGCGGGCATCAAACCCGCCAACGAGCGCAGCGAGCTGGAGTTTTTCTTCCGCGAGCTGGCCGACAAGCCCCCCGCGGTTCGCAGGCCGGTGCTGGAGGCCATCAAGGAACATCTGCAACGGTGGAAGGTCTGGAAGCCCAGCAATCCCCTGCACGCCCGCATCCAGGAGCTGCTGGAGGAGTCGTAAGGGTTGTTGTTTCCATGCTGAATGAGGGGTTTTATGGGCAGGATCCTTTTGACGACGGCCGGGGCCAGCTTGCTTAACAATGCCCAACGGGATGGGCTTGACGTGACAGACGAAACAGCGGTTCTGGCCTACATCACTCGTGATCCCCAGAGGGCCAGTGCCGAAACCAACTCCCTCTCGCGCATCTTGCAGGAGGGCGACGAGGTGGTTCTGCTCCACAGCGATACGGAAGAGGGTGCCAGAGTAGCGACTTTACTGGAGCGCTTCTACCAAGAGCAGGGGGTGTCTTGCAGCCGGGTGCGCATTTATGGGCTGACCTACGAGGCCCAGGGTTTTGTGGACTTTGGCCTAAAGAACTTCGTGCGCGCCCTGGCGGGGGAGATTCGCAAGGCTGCCAAGAGGGGGAAGGAAGTCGTAATCAACGCTACGGGAGGCTTCAAGGCCGAAATCGCCTACGCTACGGTGCTTGGTCTCCTTTTCAAGGTGCCCGTCTGCTACATCCACGAGCGCTTTCAGGAGGTGGTTGTCCTACCTCCAGCCCCTATGGGTTGGGATAGCAGTCTTTTCCTCTGGTACAGGGAATTTTTTGATTGGCTCAGCCAGGGCGAGGGCGGGGTGCGCCCGAAGTCTGAGGCGCAGGGGAGGGTTGCTGCTTTGCCCGAAGAGGCCCAGGTCTTGCTGGAAGAGTTTGACCTGGAGGGAAAGTCCTATGTGGGCCTATCCCCTCTGGGTGAGGCGTACTTTGAGGCGTTCCTGGGTGAACTAGAGCAGGCCCAGTCGGTGCCCGTGTACCTTTCCCCCAAGGCCAGGCGCACCTGGGAGGACCTGGACCCCTCGAGCCGAGAACGCTACCGCCGCATCCTGGAGAACCTGCGGCTCCCCAACCGTGCTGCCCAGAGCGAATTCAAAAGCGGTGGAGGAGACGCCCTTGGCTACCCTAAAGGGCAGGTGGACGAGCGGGTTTTCTACGCCGAAAAGGACGGGGCCCTCTACGTGTTCGCCCTTACGCGCCATGGCCCAGAGTACGACCGCATGTGCAGGGAGGGCTTCTACTGGAAGGACTTTTCCCTTACGGATTTCACCCTTTGGGAGGGCTAGGTGGACGGGGAGGATGAGCTCCTAACCGAGGGACTGGCCGATCCCGGGAGCTCCCAGGAGCCCCTCCCCATCAGCGCCCTGGCCCAGTACACCTACTGCCCCCGCCGGGCGGCCCTGATCCTTTTGGAAGGGGAGTGGGAGGACAACGAGTACACCCTGCGGGGGGCCCGGGCCCACGAGAGCGTGGACCTTCCCGAGGGGCTCCTGCGGGAAGGGGTCTGGGTGGAGCGGGCCCTGCCCCTCTGGTCGGAAAGGCTGGGCCTTTCGGGCCGGGCGGACGTGGTGGAGTTCGTGGAGGGGGTGCCCTACCCGGTGGAGTACAAGGTGGGCCGGAGGTGGCCCCGTGAGCTTGCCCGAAGGGCCGCCGAGGTCCAGCTTTGCGCCCAGGCCCTGTGCCTCGAGGAGATGTTCGACCTGAGCGTGCCCGTGGGAGCCATCTTCAGCAGGACGGAGGGGCGCCGGCGGGAGGTGGCCTTCACCCCGGAGCTCCGGGCCGCCACCCTGGCCACCCTCGAGGCCCTGCGGGCCCTTTTGGGGCAAGAGCGCCTCCCCCCGCCCGCTGCCGATGCCCGCTGCAAGCACTGCTCCCTGCTGGCCGTCTGCATGCCCCACCTGCCCCAGGCCCTGAAGGGGTTGGAGAATGGTCTCTGAGCTGCTGAATACCCTGTACGTGCAGACCCAGGGGGTCTACCTTCGCCTCGAGGGCGACACCCTGCGCATCCAGCACGAGGAAGTGACTCTCCGCAACGTGCCCTTGCACCACCTGGGCGGGCTGGTGGTATTCGGGAATGTGCTCATTTCGCCTTTTTTGCTCCAGCGCTGTGCCCAGGACGGCATTGAAGTGGCCTGGTTCACCGAGTCGGGCCGCTTTTTCGGCCGGCTTGCCCCCCCGGTTTCGGGCAACGTGCTCCTCCGCCAGGCCCAGTACCGAGCCCTGGACAGGCCCTCCACCAGCCTGTACCTGGCCAGCCGCTTCGTGGAGGGCAAGCTCAAGAACAGCCGCCTGGTCCTGCAGAGGGCGGTGCGCGAACGGGGGGAAACCGAAGCCCTGGTTCGGGCCCTCGCTGAGCACGAGGCGGCCCTGCGGGCCCTGTCCCAAGCCCGCTCGCTGGACGAGGTCCGCGGCATAGAGGGCAATGCCGCCAGTGCCTACTTTGCCGCCTTTGGGGACCTCCTGCTCTCGGAGGACTTCAGCTTTGACGGCCGCAACAAACGCCCCCCGCGCGACCCGGTGAACGCGGTTTTGGGTTTTATTTACGCCCTCCTGCTCACCCAGTGCACCGCGGCCCTGGAGGGGGTGGGCCTTGACCCCCAAGGAGGGTTTCTGCATGCCCTCCGGCCTGGGCGCAACGCCCTGGCCCTGGACCTGATGGAGGAGTTTCGGGCCTGGTGGGCCGACCGGTTGGCCCTCACCCTCCTGAACCGCAAGCAACTGACCCGCAAACACTTTGCAGAACGTCCGGGTGGGGCCGTGCTCCTGAACGAGGAGGGGCGGAAAGTGGTGATCACCGCCTTCCAAAACCGCAGGCAGGAGACGGTGCAGCACCCCCTCTTCAAGGAGCCCGTTCCCGTGGGCCTACTCCCCCACATTCAGGCCCGGCTGCTGGCCCGCTACCTGCGGGGCGACCTGCCGCAATACCTGCCCTTCTTGGCGAGGTGAGCCATGGAACGGCTGGATATCCTGGTGACCTACGATGTGAACGTGACCTCGGAGGACGGGCAGACCCGCCTGGCCCGGGTGGCCAGGATCTGCAAAAACTACGGGCAGCGGGTGCAGATGTCCGTGTTTGAGTGCCGGGTGACGCGGGCTCAGTTGGAGGAGCTCGAGGCCCAGCTACTCAAAGTCATTGACCTGGACAAGGACAGCCTCCGGATTTATCTCCTCCCCGGGGGTAGGGAAAAGAACCTGCGCGTCCATGGCCAGGACAGGTATACCGACTTTGATGACC
>NZ_JAKTNQ010000022.1:0-25708 GCF_022760835.1 Thermus altitudinis | reverse complement strand
CCCAAGCGGGTGGCAAAACCCGGGGGGGTTCGCGCAAGCGCAAAAAGCAGCTAGGGGAGCTTGAAAACCCGGTTTTCCCTCTGCTTCACCCCCCATCTCCCCCGGGCCCTTTTGGGGGGTTCGCGCAAATGGCCCCTTGAGCCCCGTCCAGCACGTGCGCTAGAATGAGGCCGTCGCACTCGGGCTTCGGCCCGAGTGAGGATTGAAACCAGCAACGCCATCGCCGCTGGATACGTGTGGGAGAAGTCGCACTCGGGCTTCGGCCCGAGTGAGGATTGAAACTTTGGACGATGGCTACGAGGCCGTTGTAGACAGCGTCGCACTCGGGCTTCGGCCCGAGTGAGGATTGAAACAGGTAATTCAATAATGGGGCCTTGGACCGCTACCACGTCGCACTCGGGCTTCGGCCCGAGTGAGGATTGAAACCTTCCACCGGGCACTGCCCGGCGAAGACCCTAAAAGTCGCACTCGGGCTTCGGCCCGAGTGAGGATTGAAACCAGGAGTTCCCGGGCCCGGGGCTCCACGGAGGGAATGAGGTCGCACTCGGGCTTCGGCCCGAGTGAGGATTGAAACTTCCCCTTCTCCATTTGCCTGAGGATATTCAGGCGGTCGTCGCACTCGGGCTTCGGCCCGAGTGAGGATTGAAACCTTAGGTGCCTTCCCCGCTAAAGCATTTAGGACCTTGTCGCACTCGGGCTTCGGCCCGAGTGAGGATTGAAACCTGATGAACAACGCTCGGCCCTGGCGGTCAGCGAGGGTCGCACTCGGGCTTCGGCCCGAGTGAGGATTGAAACATATGCGTGGCGTACTGTTCCCGGAGCTCCTCCAGGCTGGTCGCACTCGGGCTTCGGCCCGAGTGAGGATTGAAACCTGGCCAGCTCCTGGACCATGGCCAGCTGATACTGTCGCACTCGGGCTTCGGCCCGAGTGAGGATTGAAACCCCCGTGGCCGCACGGGACGCACGGGCAGGGAGGTGGGTCGCACTCGGGCTTCGGCCCGAGTGAGGATTGAAACGCGCAAGGTACTGACTAGCCTGAGAAAGGCCCCCCGTCGCACTCGGGCTTCGGCCCGAGTGAGGATTGAAACTCCCTGAGGGGGAAGCCAAGGAGTACTGGGAGGAGGTCGCACTCGGGCTTCGGCCCGAGTGAGGATTGAAACAGCTCCGGGCGGGCGGGCTCCGGCTGGCCCACCACGTCGCACTCGGGCTTCGGCCCGAGTGAGGATTGAAACTAATACCGGTAGTGGGAATGTAGCCGTCCTCTATGTCGCACTCGGGCTTCGGCCCGAGTGAGGATTGAAACCCCGGTGTGGCCCCGATGACCAGAATAGAACCGGGTCGCACTCGGGCTTCGGCCCGAGTGAGGATTGAAACGTGATAGGGGCCCTGGTTTACGCTATCCGTGAAGGGGTCGCACTCGGGCTTCGGCCCGGGTGAGGATTGAAACTAGGGCGTGGGGAGTACCCGTGGGCGTACCGCAAGGTTGCACTCGGGCTTCGGCCCGAGGGGTGGAACCTCCGGGTGAAGGGAGCCCAGGTGCACCTGCGCATGCTACGTTTGTTGGGGGGGAACTTGGCCAGGAATGCCAGAGACCTGATGGGAGACTCTGCCGGTGGCCACTTACTGGTTGCTGGTGTAGATGGGTGCCGAGGTGGATGGTTGGTTGTGCTTTGGGATGGGCATGCCCACTGGGAATTCGCGCTCTACCCGGACTTTAAGTCTGTTCTAACCCATACCGAAGGGTGCGAGATGATTTGCGTCGACATGCCGGTCGGTCTACTTGACCAAGGCGTAAAGGGCGGAAGACAATGTGAACGATGGGCCCGTCAACTGTTGGGGTGGCCACGGAGTAGCAGTGTCTTCAGCGCTCCACCGCGGGCAGCCCTTAACGCAGAGACCTTTCATGAGGCTCAAAGGCTTAGTTATCCAGCGGGGTTGACAAAGCAGGTGTTCGCTTTGTTTCCGAAATTGCGGGAAGTAGATGCGCTGATGACGCCAGAACTTCAATCTCGGGTCAAAGAGACTCACCCCGAACTGGCCTTTTATGCAATGAATGGCAATCAGGCCATCCGGCACAGCAAAAAGACGAAGCGTGGTCAGGCGGATCGCCAAGCGTTGCTTGTGCAATTGGAGGGTTGGCCTCGGTGGTTCTCCGCCCACCACGGTCGGTGGTCAAGAGGCAGTGTGGTTCTGGACGACATTTTGGACGCAAGTATTGCTGCATGGGCGGCCCGGCAGATACTTGAAGGAAAAGCCAGTCGAATCCCGCCGAGTCCCCCGAAAGATTCCAAATGGTTGTACATGGAAATGTGGTACTAAGGCCTTACGGATGTACCACACCCCCTTGGCCTTTGGTGTACGACCCAGGCCACCGGGGTCTGGTGGCCGGGATGGCCGACTGCATGGCGTTGGTGCCTCCGGGTTTCTTAGCGCAACACGTTGTGACCGGGTACAATGACCCTGGTCATGAAGGTCTCCAAGTCCTACTTTAAGGCCCACGCCCTGGAACTCCTCCGCCGGGTGGAAACCACGGGGGAGCCCCTCATCCTTACCGATCGGGGCCGTCCCGTCCTGGAGGTGCGCCCCTACCGGGAGGGGGACCCCAGGGAGGGCCTCCTGGGTACCCTCCTCCATTACGAGGAGCCCACGGAGCCCACCGGGGAGGCCTGGGAGGCCTTGGGATGAAGGAGCCCCTGCTCCTGGACACCCACGCCTGGGTCTGGTACCTGGCGAGCCCGGAGGTCCTCCCCGAGGGCTTGGTGCGAACCTTGGACGAGGCCCGGGGGAGGGAAGCCCTCTACATCTCCGCCATCACCCCCTGGGAGGTGGCGGTCCTTTCCCGCAAAGGGCGCATTGCCTTTTCCCTGGAGCCCAGGCGTTGGCTGGCGGAGGCCTTGCGGGTGCGGGGGATCGGGGTGGTTCCCCTGGAGGCGGGTATCGCCGTGGAGGCGGCCTACCTGGAGCTTCCCCACCCCGACCCGGCGGACCGGTTCATCCTGGCCACGGCCCTCAGGCTGGGGGCGGTGCTGGTGACCAAGGACGAACGCCTGAGGGGCTACGCCAAGACCAGGAGCTTTTGGGGGTAGGAGGGGCTTCGGGAGAGAACTAGCGGCTGGCCAAGCGAGGAGTAGGGGATAGGGCTAGGGGGCCTCGAGGTGGGCCAGGTCCTGGGCTTCCTGGGGAAGGCCCTGAGGCCTTGGGCCTTGAGTAGATGGTGGAAGTGCCCCTCGGATACAGCAGGTGAACCCTGGAGGAAGAGCCTTAACACCAGCGCCTTCTCCAAGGGGTTCTCCCCCGGGCGGGCCGTGAGGCGCAGGGGAGGGCTTTCCAGGGGCCACCCCTCCCTTTGCTCCTCAGAGCCGGAGGCAAGCCCTTCCACCACCGGCGTGCCTTTGGGGAGGCCCCGCTCTTGGGGAAAGTCCGCCCGTGGTTTCCCAAGCAGCGCCGGTGAAGGAGGCCGTCTTTGGTCCGGGCCCTTCTCCTTGAGGCCCTCGGGGTCCCTTTGCGGCCGAGGAGGGGCTTTGGGGGATGGCGGTCCTCCGTCCACTGGAAGAAGGTGAGGAGGGTGTCCTGGGGTTTGTAGGCCCTGAGGAACCCTTCTTCCTGGAAGCCCTCCATGGCATCCCGGGGGCCGCCCTCTTGGGCGCAAGACGCCACCGCTGGTATCCTCTAGGGCAGGTGCTCAGGGGGTAGCCTTGAGGCCCTTCAGGAAGCGGTGAACGGCGAGGAGCCCTAGGAAGGCCTCCGCAGCTGGTTCCAAAGGGACCTCAGCGACCTGCACCCCCTTCCGCAGGACCACCACATACCCTCCCTCCACCGCAATCCCCTCCGCCTGCAGGGCCAGGGCATAGGCCCCCACCTGTAGGAGGTGCTCCGGATAGACCTGGGCGGAGGTCTTCAGGTCCACCACCACAAGCCTCCCCCCGAGACGGGCCACCAGGTCCACCCGCCCGGCGTAGCGGTGCTCCGGGTGGAAGAGGGCCTCTTCCGAGAGGTGGTGCTTGCCCCTGTTGTCCTCCCACCAGCGCGCCAGCTCAAGGGCCATGCTACAGCCGGCTCCTCCTCGTTCACCTGGGCCGGGCTTCCTTGGGACCGTGGTAAACCCTGGAGCTGAGCCGCTATAGGACCACGTACCACTGGCAAAGGGGGGCGGCAACAGAAGAGCTTGTCCTACCCCCACGAGAGGGTTAGGAGAACAATCGTGGGGTAGGAAAACCCCCGAGAGGCCGCACCCTACTCCGCCCTAGCAGAAGGGCGTAGCTTTTAGAGGACAGCCCGGCCCAACCCCCAGGCCAGAGCCTTCCGGGCTTCCTCCAGATGGCGGGCCAGAGGGCCCTATTGGCCCTCGCAATGCCTGCAGTTTTCCAGGAAACTTCCCCCTGCCGTCCTTCCTCAAAAGGCCGCGGGGGTTCAGGCCCTTGTTGTCCCAACGAATGGAGGCCCTGGCTCTTGTGGGGGCAAGAAAGGCCCGGGGCCGCGGGGCAGGGACCCCGCCTCGAGGGCCGCGGGCTGGGGACGGGAGGGAAAAGGGTTGGGACGTTCTTGCCCCCACGAAGAGGGGATTTGTCCGCTCAGGGGGCAAGGACGCCCTGCAACTAGGGGGGTCCCTCGAGACCCCCTCTCCACCGGAGCAACCAGGTATATGTGCTCTCCTCTAGGAGTTCACTAGACAAGGCCCTTTTCTACCCGTCTGATAGTCTGGTTCAATTCCCCTTTTTGCTCCTTGAGAATTTTGTTGACTACATCCCTAGCCGCTGACGCCAGTCGCTACCGCACCAACTTCCGGGAATTGGTCCAAAGGCTTTAGCAAGAGGGGTATGCAGGTGGGGTATTGCCCCAGTTCCCAGAGGATGGTTCCGTTTAGAGGAACCTCGGGATGTGCGGACGCTTTTCCACCTCACCCAAGCAGAGAGGGATGCCTTACAGGTTGCGGTGGAATGCACGGAAGGACTTACTCCCCTAGCCCAAAGGGCCCTGGAGCGCCTGAGTCGCAAGGGCTTCCGCTCCCTGCTTAGAAGACCCCCCTTTCGGATATTCAATGCATACCCCCTTGACAAGCCAAAGGAAAAGGGGGCGCTTGGTGAGCTGTGGAAGAACACCAGACGCCCCCTTCCATCCTACCCCTGCCCCTGGAGGAACTGGTCCCCCTGCTCCAGGCATGGCTCCAAGCCCGCTTGCCAGAAGGGGAGAGAAAACCCGGCAGGCCCAGGACCTTCTCCGACCTCAGCCTCTTTCTCTTCCACCTGGTCCGCGCCCTCCTGGGCTTCTCCAGCGAACGCATGCGCCGGGAACTGGCCCGCAACCCTAGGCTCCGCAAGCGCCTCGGTCTAGAGCGCGTTCCCTCCTCTGCCACCCTCAGCGAGCGGAGCCGGAAGCTACCCTGGCCCCTCCTGCGGGGAGGGAAGCGGGTGGGCCGGGGGAGGCGGGTGCTGGCCATGGACGCCACCCTTCTCCCCGCCCAGAGGTCGGATGGGGAGGCGGCTTGGGGCGTGGGCTCGGATGGGGGCTGGGTTTATGGGTACAAGCTCCACCTCCTCGTGGACCTGGACACGGGGGAGGTGCTGGCCCTACGGGTGACCCCGGCCTCATGACACGACTCCCCGGTGGGGCGGGGGATGCTCTGGGGGGTGGAGAGGTTTCCTGGGGAGAAGCCCCCCGTGGTGGTGGCGGACGCGGCCTACGAGGGGGAAGCCAACTTTCGGTTGACGAGGAGGCGAGGGATGCTTCTGGTGACGGGGCATAACCGGAGACGGGGAAGGCCAAAGGGGAGGGGGCGGCTTTTGAACCTGCGGCGGCGGGGGAGAGGTGCGTACCGGAGGCTTTTGGGGCGGCGGTGGGAGCTGGAGACGGTCTTTGGTCTGCTGAAGGGGCCGATGGGGCTGGTGGGGGCGGTGGGGAGGGTACGGGGGCTGAAGGCGGTGGCCCTGCAAGTGGAAGCTTGGGTGATGGCCTGGAGCGTGGTGGCCCAGCTTCTTGGGCAGGCGGGTCTGCCCATCACCCGGGTGTTGCGGGCGGTGGCGTGAGGTGAGTACGCAGGTGAATATCCGAAAAGGGGGAATAAAAAACTTCCACAGGGCTTCCGGGAGCAAGCCCTAGCCCCGGAAGCTCACCCCGCATCCGGGCCCTCCTCTTCACGAGGATGGCGACCGACATCGCCCCGCCACTCCAGGGCCACCACCATCTCGGGCGCATGCCCCCCTTGAGGATCCCGACCGACGATGTGCCCAAAGCGGGCGCCGACCTCTTCCAGCACCGCGTCAAATCGCCGGTAAGCTTCCTCTTCGCCGTCCAGGTCGACCTGGGCGAGGCGGCGGAGGACGTACCGGGGAAGGCGCTTGTACCGGCGGATGTCCTTGATCAAAGCCTCGAGGAGAGCCACCTTCGTCTCGTCTCCCAACCGCTTGCAGTGCACCTTGGCCGTGTTCAGGTTGCGGAGGGCTTTCTGTTCGATGGAGTTCGAAGGAAAAGGCTCGGGCTCGTTCCGGGAAAGCGCTTTCTCCAGCTCTCGGTAAGCTTCCCAGAAGCGCGGGCTGGGCTCCAGCCGCGGCGTTTCGGGCTCGGCCTTGGCCTCCCCCAGGGCTTCGGGAAAGGGCACGGGCTGGATCTTCCTGTCCCCTTCCCTCGCGTAGGCGTAGAAATCGAGGCCCTTCCGGGCCACGAGGAGCACCCGCTCCTCTCCGGGGCGCGCGGCCTTCACCCGGTTGGGCAGGCGGGCGATCCTCTCCTCTATACCAGGCTCGAGCGCCTTCACCCGCTCCCACTCCAGGCGCACCCAGGTGTCGAAGCTCTCCTCCTCCTCGGGAAGGTGGGTGAGCTTGCGGTAGACCATGGCGGGGCTCGGTTTCTCCTCGGAGGAGAGGATCTTGGCGTCCTCCCCAAGGGCCTTGTGGATCAGAAAAAGCTTGTGAGCGGCCACCTGGCTCGGGTCCACCACGCCCCTTCCCCTCTCTGTGGGAAAGAAGTGGTAGATGTGGAGGCTGTCGAAGACCTTCTGCCCGATGCGGTTGATCCGCCCCACGCGCTGGATCAAGCGGGTGGGGTTCCAAGGGATGTCGTAGTTGACCACGGTCCCCGCCCGGTGGAGGTTGACCCCCTCGGAAAGCTTATCGCTGGCGACCAATACATCGTAGTCGTCGCGCTGGCGTTCTTCAGGAACGGAGGCGTCGAAGTTGAGGACCGCCTCCCGGATCAGGTTCGCGCTTACCTGCCTTCCTACGGCGAGGACCCTGAGCCCTGAACCCCTCAAGCGTTCGGCGAGGTGCTCCACGGTGTCGGTGAACTCGGAGAAGACCACGACCTTGCGCTCGGGTTCTTTTTGAAGGCTTTCCCGGAGGAACCGCACGAGAGCCTCCGCCTTGGGATCCCGCTCGGGGTCGGCGAGCCTGAGCTTGGCGGCCTGGGCGTAGACGCGGGTGAGCAGGGCGAGGTCGTCCTCGATGTGGTGGAGGAAGAGGTCCTTTTGGGCGAACTCCTCCAGGCGGTACACCCGCTCCCGGCTTCGCTCCCCCCTGGCGATGGCCTCAGCGTCCTCCTGGAGGAGAAGCTCCAGGAACTCTTCCACCTCGATAGGCTCCTCCCCGGCCTCAAAGCGGGAAAGGAGCTTCTCCAGGCCGTCGCGCCCCAGGATGAAGTAGCCCGTTTCCTTGGCGAAACTGAGCGCCCTCTCATGGGCCTTCACGAGCCGCTCCACCGTGCGGACGAAGGCCCCGAAGGAGCTCTCGAAGCGCCGGACCAGGAGGCGGCGCATGAAGTCGGCGAGGTTCCGCTGGGACTCCACGGCGAAGAGCTTTTCCGGGGACTCCTCTACCTCCTCCTCTTCCCCGAAGAGCCCCTCCCGGTAGAGGGCGGGCTGGTAGATCGCCCCCTTGAAGGCCCCCTCGGGGCCGAACCACTCGTCCACTACCTGGTCGTAGAACGCCGACTGCTCGGGGGAAAGCTCGTAGAAGAGAGGCTTGGGGTCCTCCAGGCGGGAGAACTCCGGGAGGTGCTCCCGGTAGCGGGGATCCTTCACCAGGTCCAGCCGGTTGCGCCGCACCGTGACGGGGGCGAGGACCGAGCGGACCTCCCGGGCGACCTCCTCCAGGGCCTTTTCCACGAGCCTCGTGTCCACGGGAGGATCCCGGTCGAAGTGCGCCCGGTAGAGCCTCTCGGCCTTTTCCCGTCTCTTCCTGTCCCGGGAGCCGTGGTGGCGGAGGACGTAGCTGTAGGCCTTGAACCTCTCGGTGAGCTTGCGAAAGTACCCCTCGAGGTCGGAGGTGGGCCCCACCTTGGCGTTCCCGGGGACGGTGAAGAGTCTGAGGAGGGCGAAGACATCCAGGGGGTAGTTGTTGTAGGGCGTGGCCGTGAGGAGAAGGACCTTTCTGCCCGCGGTGATGGCCTGGAGCAGAGCGTAGCTCTCGGTGTCGGGGTTGCGGAAGCGGTGGGCCTCGTCCACGATGACGAGCTCCACGTCCTTGCCGGGACCCTGGACGAAGGCGAGGGCCTCGTCCAGCTTGCCCGTGGAGAAGGCCCTCCAGTCGTAGAGGCCGAAGTCCTCCAGGTACTTCAGCCAGCCGTACTGGCCGCTCTCCCCGATGAGGCCAGGCGGGGCGATGACGATTCCCCGCCCCCCGTGCTCCCGTGCCACGAGGGCGGCCACCACGGTCTTACCGAGCCCCACCACGTCGGCGAGGATGGCCCCGCCGTACTCTTCGAGGATCCTGAGGAGGAGCTCCACGGCGTCCAGCTGGTAGCGCAAGGGGCGGTACCCGACCCTCTCCAGGTAGAGCGCGGGGGCCTGCCTTTCCGGGAGGGCCTCCACCACGTCCAGGTAGCGCCTGAGGAGAAGGGCGTAGATCTCGAAGGGAGTGGGGAGGGCGGCGAGGGAGCCCCGCTCCACGACCTCCTCGAGGCGGAGGACGTCCTCGGGGCGGAGGGGGACGGCGCTTTTCCAGAGCTCGTCGAAGTAAGCCTCGGCCTCCTCGAAGCCGTAGTCCCCGATCTCCACGTTGAACTCGTGCTGTCCTCGGAGCCCGGCGTGGGTGAGGTTGGAGGAGCCGGTGATGAACTTCCCCGGGCTGCCGAGGAGCCTTTGTTGCGGGGCATCGACCTTGAACAGGTACAGCTTGGCGTGGTTGGGCTCCCGGGTCTTGCGGACCTCCAGCCGCCCTTCCTTGAGCAGCCGCAGGAAGAAGCGGGCTTGCTCTGGGAAGTCGGGCAGGTCCAGGCGGGGGTCCGAGAGGGCCTGGGCGAGCTCCTCCACCAGGGCCTGCACCACCTCGCGCCCCGTCCCCTGGAACCCCTTGGCCACCTCGATAAGCTCCCCCGCGTGGCGGTCCACCCCCATGCCCACCAGGACCTTAAGCCGGAGGTCCGGGTTGTCCTGGGCCACCTTGCGGAGGGGCTCGTAGAGCTCCTGCCATCCCGAGAAGTAGAAGAAGCCCACGAGGAACTTGAGCTCTTTGGAGAAGCTGATGAGCTCGGCGAGGCGGGCGGCGAGGTCCTTGGTGGAGTGGTTGGTGATGAAGCGGCTCATTTTCCTGCTTGTCTTAGCCTCTCATACTTATCGACCATTTCCGCCAGATTCTTCCGAATATTCGCTTCATTCGCGCATCGTATTTTTTTCTTGCCTTTGCCTTTTTCCAAAAGATACATCGTCAGATCCATATCTGGGGTGTCGGTAGCGTTGTCAAGATGTTGAAGAAGTGCTTCCAGATTTGTTTCTAGGCTGCGCATGAGATCAACTTGGAAGTACACAATATACATGGGTACACCGCGCGAATGATCCAATGACCCCAGCGGATACGGGCGTGAAGAGCGTCGTAGCAAGTTGTCAAGCCATTCCCCATACGGTTTCCCCTGAAATCTCTGCCATCTTTTCTGATATGCCTCTTTCTGCTCTTTTTTCGCGCTATTCACCATACACTCGTCAAGGCTCGCGTCTTTGAATACCAGTAAAATCGGTTCGCCCTTTAGCCGATGGATATCATAAAAACTCACTAACTCTTGAAGGTTGATCCCAGTATCCTCCCAATAGAACCTCTGGCACTTGTCTTTTACCTCCACCCAAAACCTTTTACCCGCATACTCGCAGTAGAGGTCTGGAGCAAGTGCCAAGCGATCCTCACTAAGTCGAACAGCAGGCGCCCCATTAATGCTCTCATCTGTGACATTCTCCGCGAAATCGCAGCTTACACCAGCCCTATCCAGTAGTTCCTTTAACGCCAGAACCAGATCGCGCGATCGCGTTACCGAGTCTTTTTTGGGTTGCCGCCCAGAACGCACGTACGTGGTCCTGTTATTCACGGGCATTTGTGTCCTCCTTACCCATCCTTCAGTTAAGTCCTACATCCTCGGTGTTTCCCCAAGGTATACTACCCAAGCTCTGTGCTCTAGCCGTTCGCTCCCAGACAAGGCGAGCGGTTTCCTGGTAAACCGCCTGGCGCTCCTTCTGGTCCAGGCCTAGGACATCAAAGATCAAATCGTCTAGCGCCTTGCGGTGAGGAATGGGGTTGGGGGTGTCGTCCCAGCTCCGCATTCCTAGCTCTTCCAAGAGGGGGCGGGTAGGTTGAGATGCAAATGTGGTCACAACCTCCACAAGGTGATGGCTTTTCTCCCCTTTCCACAGGGGAACCAAGATGCGAGAAATATCGGCTCCTTCGACCTTAATCGGACCGCTCCCCCCTCCGTAGCTCCTTCCCAAAAGTTCTTTCTGCAAAGCACCAAAAGTGCTCTCGAGGGCTGCGTAGATGAGGTAAGGAGAGAAACGCTTGTTCTTAGGCTCGATGCAAAAGAGGTTATTGTCTACCTCCACGCGCCTTTCGTTCAAGAAAATCTGGTGCCGGGTTGAACTGACCCTTGTGTATACAATAAGTTCTTTGCGACTGGCTCCGATTCGGTACCCAGCCTCACTCCCGGAAACCTCCCTCAGCGCGCTTTTGCCTTGATCTTTGCCATAGTTCACGTACGCGGTTGCGTGGGGGGGAAGGTGGTCGTCAAGCCAAAGAACCCGTTTCGGCAGAGAAGATGGGTTGATTCCGTAAGTTTTGGAGTGTTTGGGCGACACAATTACTGGCCGTAAGCAACTAGCTTCTAAATACCCCTCCCACCCCGCTCCATTTTTTACCGCTACCAGCGCATTCTCGGGAGGACGCTCTCCCCTCGCCCAGTAGGCGGCTTCTTCCTCCTTTGCAAGGGCTTCCTTGTGTACTTTCTCACACAGCGGGCAGACCGGACGGTAGGGAAGCACCTCGAGGTAAAAGAAGTCGTTCGCCCCGGTCTTGATCCCAAAGCGCACCTCGGCCACGTCCCCGAGCCGCACCAGCTTGTCTCCGGCTTTCTCCAGGACGCGGAAGTAGATGTCGGGGGCCCGCAGGTAGAGCCCGCCCCACTTCCCGCCCGAGTACTTGTTGCCCTTCTCAAGCCCCTCCTGAAAGAGCTCGGCGGCGGTCTTTGTCACCACCCTGGTGCTCTCGCCCTGACGGACCACTTCAGGAGCTTTCACCTCGACACCTCCTTAGACGCGAACCCTACCTGTCGGGAGGCCTCCAGCACCTCCTGCAGGAGGTCCACCTCCTCGAAGGGCTTCCGCACCGCCACGAAGAGGACAGGCCAGTCGGGGGGCACTTTTCTTTCGGGGTCCGGAGCGTGGGCCACGGTGATCGCCGTGTTCACGTCCGCCCGGAAGGAGCGCTTGACCCGGTTCTCGATCACGTAGCGGAGGGGAGCGGCCTCCAGGAAGACCCGTTGCAGCCAGGCCCCGTACTGCACGTCCAGCCAGGAGTTGGACACCACGAAGACGTGCACTCCTTTGGGGTGGAGGAGGGCCAGGGACCGCACGTAGAAGTAGGTGTACAGGTCGGAGCGGCCCGAAGGGGCGGGCGCCGTCTTTTCCGTGTAGGGGGTGGCGAGGAGGAGGTCCTCCTTCGCGGACCTCTGCAGGAGCCCCTTGTAGGCGCTGGGGTCGAAGCGACCGAAGAGGTCCCGGATCTCCTCCTGGCGCACGTACGGGGGGTTGCCGATGACGATGTCGAACCCCCCCTTGGGCCCGAGGAGGACCTCGGCGAAGTCCAGGAGGTAGAAGAAGGGGCGTTCCCTCTGCCTGAGGAGCTCCTCGATTTGGCGGTACCGTTCCTCGGTCTGCTCCGCTTCCCCCTTCACCAGAAGCCCCGGTTGCTGGCCCTTTCCCAAAAGGGCCCGCCAAGCGTAGGCCTCGAGGAAGGCCCGCTCCTTCTCCTCCACCTCCTCCCGGCTCACCCCCCGGTTGTGGAAGTAGTCCTCTTTGGCGGCCACCAGGGCCTCGTAAGCCTTGCGCACTTTCTCGTCCTTCAGCACCTCAGCCTTGGCGGGGAGCTTCACGGGGACGATCGTTTCTCCCAGGGTCTGGACCAGGGAGTCCCCGTGGGCCACCTTGAGGCCGAGGGAGGGGAGGAGGGGCTCCTTAGAGGCCTTGGCGCTGTCGGGGAGCTCCACGAAGTAGGCGAGCCAGAGCCTGAGCTCCGTCATCCACACCGCCCAGCCCAGGGCGTCCACCCCGTAGAGGTTCTGGAGGAGGCGCTTGCGGAGGTCCAGGGTGCGGGGCTCCCCGAGGTCCTCGAGGACCTCCTCCAGGACCTGGAGCATCCCCACGAGGAAGGCCCCGCTCCCCACGGCCGGGTCCAGAACCTTAGCCTCGAGGAGGCTCTGCTTGGCGAAGGCCCTTTCCTCCTTCGTGAGGGCCTCCACCTCCCCTCTCATGAGCCCGTAGGCCTTCTCCAGGGGAAGGCCCTGGCGGTGGAGGTGCTCGGCGAGGGCGAGGCGGCACATGAGGTCCACCTCCACCCGGGGCGTGTAGTGGGCCCCCACCTCGCCTCCCTTCCCCTCCACCCCGAGGTCGTTGATGAGACGCTCCAGGATGAGGCCCAGGAACTCGGGGTTGAGCTCCAGCTCCTCCTCGTAGCGGTCGTTCTCCTCCACCGTGAAGTTGTGGGCGAAGAGGAAGCCGAAGAAGTCCCGGACGGCCTCGTCCTTCAGGTAGAGGCCCCGGTCGTCCACGCCGGGCTTCGGGGAGAAGAGCTCGCCGTTCAAGTAGGGGGCTTCCTTCAGGGCCTTCTCCACCTCGGGAGGAAGGCCGAGGCCTGAAAGCTCCTTCTCACCGGGAGGGGCCTTGAGGGCGCGGAAGAAGAGGGGGGTGAGCCACTCGCGGTAGAAGCGGTCCTTTCCAAGGCCCACCGCCTTCTCGTAGCGCTTCAGGAGGTCCTGGAGGAAGTCCTCCCTTCCCCCGAGCCACCCTCGCTTCTGCACGAAGCCGAGGAAGATCACCCGGGCCACGAAGGCGAGGGCGAAGTCGCGCTTCTCTCCGGAAGAAGCCTCCCCCACCACCCCCCTGGCGAGCCTCTCTTCGAAGACCTCGATGAACTCCCGGTAGAACTCCTCGGTGACGGCCTCCACGCTGAAGATCTCGAGGAGTTCAGCGAGGGTCCCGGGCGGGTTTTCCGCCATGCGCCGGAGGCGCTGGAAGAAGGTCTTGTTGGGCTCCCCGGGGCGGGCGATGAGGCTGTGGCGCTTGTAGTGGGAGAGCTCGGGCTTCCTCGTTCCACGGTAGCGGGCGTGGACGAGGCTCAGACGGTAGGCGCCTTCCCCGTCGTAGAAGACGAAGAGCCCGGCGGAAAGCCCTCGCTCCACGAGGTAGCGGGCGGCGGGCTCCCAGTCCTTGCGGCGCTTTCTGGCGGCCTCCTCTACCCTCAGGGCCACCACGGGCACCTCGTCCTCGAGGTAGAGGTAGCCGAGGAGCTCGCCCGTGACCCCCCCGGGGAGGGAAACCGCCTCTTCCCGGGGGGCAAAGCTCCCTAAGGCGTCCAGGAAGCTGACGAGCCCTTCACGGCTGTAGGGAACGAGGTCATCACTCAGCAAGGCAAATCTACCTCCCTAAAAAATAGGCTCCCAAGGCCAA
This sequence comes from Thermus altitudinis, assembly GCF_022760835.1. GTDB lineage: Bacteria > Deinococcota > Deinococci > Deinococcales > Thermaceae > Thermus > Thermus altitudinis. Next base: position 11,799 of record NZ_JAKTNQ010000022.1, on the reverse strand, counting down.
AAACCCCAGGATCCCTCCCAGGATAAAGATTTGCCTTTGTAGCCCCGTTATCTTCCGCATCATCTCCAGATGCCGCGCCAAGAGCTTCTGCTCCATGTGATTAACCTGCTGGCCCACCTCGTCCATCCGATCCTCAAGGCCCTTCATCCTCCCTTCCAGCTCCGCTTTCTGCTGACCTAAATGATCCTCAACACGGTCCAATCGCTTGAAGGTGAGGTGTTGGATTTCGCTAAGGCGATTCTGGGATTCCTTAAGGTGCTCGAGCACCTGCTCCTCCAGCTTCCGACGCCACTCCTCAATCCCACGACGGGATTCCTCCCATTCTTGCCGAAACCTGTCTAGGTCCTCGCCTCCTCGGGCAACGAGTTCTTGAAGGCCCTGGAGTCGTTCTTCTAAGCTTTGGTACGTCTTTTTGGCCGCCTCCAGTATCCCGGCAAGCTCTTCCGACACCTTCAGGGCTTGCCTAAGGCTCTTCCTATAGGCATCGACCTCTTGCTCCAAGAGCTCCAGAAAGTTTCTTTCCTCTTTCATTCCCTACCCCTGTAAGCTGGCTTCAAACCTTTCCTTGATCGATCTCAGCTGGGAAGAAGCCCCTTCCCGTTCCACCCACTCCGTCAGCTCGGAAAGAAGCTCTAGAGAAGCTAGACTCGCCGTAAGCCGAGCAGCCGGATCGTCATATCCCAGGCGCTTCCCTACCTCCTCATAAACCTGCTTTCGCTCCCGGTAGCCCCCAAGAGGGGAGTGGGCGAGAAGCACGCTTCCCAGGTGCTCCGGTCCCAACCTTCCAAGTTCGGCGAGAAAAGGACCGATCTCGTCGACAGAAAGGCCCTGCTTCAAGGCCTCAGAAGTCCCCCGCTTCAGGTAGAGAGCTCCTTGAGCGGGATCTTCGCGCCCCTTGAGGGCACCCGCCAGGAAGAAGGCTCCTAAACTCGTTCCTTCGCGCTCCAGGTAGTACTCGGAGCGGAGCATGACCGCTTGACTCAAGCCTCTCTCGCCCGCGGCGGAAAGAAGCAGATCGGCTTCCTCCTCCGACCAGCTCTGGAAAAAAGAGGAGAGCCGCCGAACGATCTCCTCGGGTTCAGCTTCCCTTGGGGGAACCAGCGCTCCAGGGACCGGGAAAGCCAAAGAGGGCTCACAGACATCGCAGAAGCCACAACGGTAATCGTCTGGTGGAAGCTGGTCGTCAAAGATGCTCCGAAGCACCAAGCGGCGACACCGGTTTCTCTCCGTGCTCAGGGCGTACTCGATGAGGTTCCGAAGCATCTGGATGCGCATGGGATAGACCGTCTCGTACACCCTCTCCAAAAGGATGCGGAGGGCTTTCTCTACAGGATCTAGTGGATCGCCAGCAGAAGCGCGGCGAAGAGGTTCCAACCTTTTCTCCATCACCTCTACCCCCAGCCGCGTTTCTGCCAGGAAAGCCCTAAGCCGTTCCTCAAAATTCCGACGGCTTATCTTAGGCGGGGGGAACCAAAAACGGAGGCGCCGCTGTGAGAGGTACTCTACGGTGTAAGCTTCTAAAAAGCCAATTTGCATGAGGCGCACGAGGGCATATTCAAAGCTGGTCAGTTCTTCCTCATGACCCTCCACCTCCACAAAGCGCTGCCCATCTGGTCCACCCTGCGAAGCGTGGTAAATCCTCTCGGCCACATTCATGGCCCTTTGCAAGGACTCCTCTACCCCGGGATAGCTCCCCTGAAGGAACTCAACCTGACGAGCATAGTCACAAGGAAGCGTCAGGCCGTAGGAGCAGGACCGGAAACGCCCGTTCGGAAGGCAAGGGGGTATCCCGTCTCCGCCTAGAACATGTTGTTCCAAGCACGACCGCGTGGGCGGTGTCAGGATCAAAGCGACATGCGCGTGCCTTCCATCGCGCCCCGCGCGCCCTGCCTCTTGGTAGTAGCCCTCGAGACCGCTGGACATGGCGTGGTGGATGATATAGCGAATATTCCGCTTGTCCACCCCCATGCCATAGCCCTTTGTCGCCACCAGAAGCGGAAAGCGGTTCTCCTGGAAGCGGTCCTGGACTTCTCGTACCCTATCTTCCCAGTCAAAGATGATCTTTGGTTTGACAAAGGAAGAACCGCAACTACGGCAAGTGTTTTTTCCCCGATCTGCAAACCACTCGCTAGAACCGCATGAAGGACATACAGCCGGCTTTTTACTTGCGTAAACGTGCACCTGATCGCCAGAAGCCAAGCCCTCTTTGAGGAGGAAGCTTCTTATCGCGTGGACACCCTCCTCGAAAGTCTTCTGCCCGCGAGGGTCGGCATAAATGGCAAAAATGACGCCGGCATGCGGGTACGAGGACTGCTTTGGCCTTCCTATAAGCTCCTTCCGTGGCACGCCCAGCGTCCGTGGAAGGATCTCGGTCAAGAGGTTTCTAAGAAGGTTCCTCTTTTGGTTCAGTCCGAGAGGAGCGGGATGGACAGAGAAACTCAGGTTGGGACGATCGCTACTGGCGAGTTGCTCCACAGCCCCCTCGGGGAGCCCCAGAACCCTCAGGATGTCCCTTCGAACGGGAGGAGAGGCCGTAGCCGTAAGCGCGATCAGGGGTAGCTTCCTCGGCGAAACCGCCTGGATCTCCTCGTAAAAGCCACGGATATGGAGATAGGCGGGCCGGAAGTCATGCCCCCACTCGGAGACGCAGTGCGCCTCGTCTACAGTTACCGCCGAGACAGGAAGGTTTCCCAGTTCCCTTCGGAATTCCTCAACGAACCCCTTGATGCGGATCCGCTCCGGGGAAAGGTACACAAGGCGGTAGCGCCCTTCCAACAAAGTCTTGGTCTTGCTCTCTTTGGCCGCGGCCTCGTCGTCGCTGGAAATCGAGGTGACCGCTGTGACGCCGATCCGCTGAAGGTTGTACACCTGATCCCGCATCAGGGCCCGAAGAGGAGAGATGACGATGTTCACCCCCGGGACGAGGAAGGAGTAAAGCTGGAAAATAAGAGACTTACCATAGCCCGTGGGCAACAGGGCAAGGCCGCTTTCTCCCCGTAGCGCCCGTTGCAAAAGGCGAAGTTGGGCTTCCTTGAGCTCTGGCACCGGGAAAAACTTCCGGGCGAAGAAGTCCAGAACGAGGGCAGAAGATGCCGTCCCGACAAAGGGAGGAGTCCAAGATCCTCGTTCCTCTTCGTATTCTGCTTGGAAAGCGTCGGCCTCGCGCGTTAGGGAAGCGATACGGTCCCAAGAGAAAACGTCAAGGGCCCCTTCTTCAGGAACTCCGTCGACAACTGAAAAGCCCTCAATCCGCCCAACCCAAAGCGGCAGGAGATCCCGGAAGGCCCTTGAAACGCTATCCACGTCTAGCCGATAAACGCGAACTTCCGGTAAGGGGAGGTCAACCCCGGCAAGCCGGCCCACGTTCAAAAGCGTGAAGTAAGCATCGGCGAAGGCCGCCTCCACCAAGGGGGTGGATGACTCTGGGTCCACAATTTGGACGGAACGTTCGCCCTCCCTGACCGCCTTTAAGAGGCGCGCAAAGGCCCCTTTCAGGGCGATGGGGTACCGCACCGGAAAGTCCACAAGCCAGTGGAGGGGCGAATAAGCGGGCCCCCTGGAAAGCCCCACCCCACCTTTCCTCAGGCAGCCCCCCAGGACTGGGTCGCTCTCGGCAAGCCTTATCAGGGCTTCACGGGCCTTTCCCGAGCGGATGTCGTCGTAGGCGATGGGAAAATACGCGACTCCCCGGAGCGTAAGCGACCGCTGACGGCTTTTTTCTCGCGCAAAGCGGTCCGGGCGCTCGTGGTAGCTCTTGCCTTCGATCTCTATGGCGTACGGCCTTTGACCGAAGAGGATGAAGTCAGCCCTGCGCTCTCCCCCCTCCTCGTCCAAGAAGCCCACCTGGGGCAACAAGAGGGCAAGCCCCTCGCTACCAAAGAGGGGAAGGTAAACCTCTTTTAGGAAGAGCACCTCGGCATAGTGCTCCTTCCCTTGAAGACGGTGCTTGCGCACGAAGTCGTCTAACGTTTCGACGGGAACGAACTCCCAGTCGTTCAAAGAAGCCCGAGATATGCGCTCATAAAGGAGCTCTTTGAGTCCTTCCTCTGAGGGCCACCAATGGGTGGCATAAGCGTAAGAGCGCCCCTCGTTTGGGGGCCGAGTAAGGAGAGCTTCTGCAAGATCGAACTCTAACCCAAACCGCTTCCCTACCGCTTGAAGGAGGGCCGTCTTGAGAGGAATGGGAAGAACCCCAAGGGGATCCTCAATCGTGGGGCCTTTAAACTCCGGCCCCAGGATCCGATAAGCCCAGTAGAAAACCCCTTCGTGGATCCTTAGCAAGACCGCCATACTGAACCCAGACGCGTTTAACCAAGCAGTTCCTTGAGCTCCGCTAAGAGCGCTTCTACCCTGGCCCGCTTTTCCGTGGGGAGAGCACTAAAATCCGTCTTCTTCAAGGCGTCGATGACGTCTCCATACCACGCCGCAGGAGCCTTCTCCAAGGCAGGCTTACGCGCGACCAGAACCTCCCGCACCCGGGCCTTCAGTTCCCGCAAGGAGAGGCCCGCCTTCACCTCCTCCAAGAGGGCCTTCCGCAAGGCCTCGTCTTTCACCTTCTTGAGCTCCAGGGCGGCGGTGTAAGGGATCGCCCCCTCCTCCAGAGTTGCCCTCAGGTCCTCGGGGAGGGAGAGGAGGGGGAGGCGGTGGCGGACGAAAGACTCCCAGGACATGCGGCCCAAGGCCTTGAAGAGCTCCTCCACTCTCCGGGCCTCGGGGCTGCCCGCAACGTTGCGGGCTGCCACCCCCCGCTTCTCCTTCCGCATCCGCTCGAGGAGCCCCACCACCTCCTCCACGGACCTCCCCAAGTCTTCCGATAGCAGGGCGAGGACCCCCACGGTCTCCTCGTAGGGGTTCAGGTCCTCCCGCTGGAGGTTCTCCACCAGGGCGAAAAGCCTCGCCTCCTTTTCGGAGAGCTCCACCACCCGCACCGGGACCTCGGAAAGCCCCGCCATCCGGGCGGCCCGGTACCGCCTCTCCCCGGCCACGATGGCGTACCTCCCGTCCCCCAAGGGCCGCACCAGGAGGGGCTGGAGCACGCCCTTTTCCCGGATGGAGTGGGCGAGGGCCTCGAGTCCCTCAAAGCGCTTGCGGGGCTGGGGAGAAGGGACGAGGGCCTCGAGGGGAAGCGTCTTCCCCCCAGCCTGGACCGGCTTCCCCTCCATCTCCTCCAAGGCGGAAAGCGCCCTGGCCAGGAAGGGGTCCATGGGGCTCGGCTTGCGGCTCATCAGGCCACCTCCTTGTGAAGCTCAGCCTTGACCTGCTCCAGGATCCCTTCCAGAAAGTCCCCGAGGACCCGCATCTCCCGCCGCACCTCTTCCCCGCCCACCGCTTGCACCGGAAGCCGTTGCACCTGGGCCTCCCGGTACACCGCCGGACGACGCACCAAGGGGGGTGCTAAGGGGATCCGCCCTCCAAGGCCCTCGAGCTGGGCCAAAACCTCCCGGTCCCGGACCGTCCCTTCCAGCCCGTTAGGGATGAGGGCGCGGACGAAGGCGCCCCCGCCCCACATCCCCAGAGAGGCCAACCCCTCGGCGTAGTCCTGGGCTACGGAAAGCACCGTGGGCAGGGCCTGAAGACCCTTGGGTGAGGCCTCCACGGGAACCAGGAGGCCGTCCCCGGCCATGCCCGCAACCCCGGCTAAGGAACCCAGAGAGGGCAGGGAGTCTACGAGGATGAGGTCGTACTCCTGCCGGAAGGCTTCCAGGGCTTTCCTCAGGGCGAACATCTTGTAGGGCTCCCGGATGAGGACAAGCTCGGCCCGGGCAAGTTCCACATGCGCGGGGATGAGGCTAACCCCCGGAAGCACCTCCCTCGGCCTGAAGCGTCCCTTACCCTCTAGGAGCCCGAGAAGGGTCTCCTCTACCGGAGCGTCCACGATGCCGAGCCAGGCGGAGAGGTTGGCCTGGGGGTCCACGTCCACGAGAAGAACGCGCTTGCCCCTAGAGGCCATCTCGTACCCCAGGTCCCGGGCCAGGGAGGTCTTCCCCGCCCCCCCGGCGTGGGTGAAGAGGGTGAGCACCACCCCTTCTCCCCCCGGGGCCTCCACCTCCTTGACCACGTACCAGTAGCGGCCAAGGCGCCGCGCGTTGAGTCTCCCCTCCTGGATCTGCTTGAGGGCGCCGGAGTAGGAGAGCCCCTGCTCCAGGGCCCAGTCCTTGAGGGGAATGAGGACGGTCTTCTTCATCTTGGAAGCAATATAACCCGCCTCACGCCGTGAGTCAAATCCCACAGCGGGTGTGTTCTAAATCACCCGGATAAGAGCCTTTCGGCCTCCCTGCCGTGGCCTCGAGGCCGGCGGGGACCACCCCCTCCTTCAGGAAGGATCGTCCCAGAGCCTGGCGGGCTTCGCCTTCCTCGCCACGAGCCGCCGGGTCTTCAAGCGGGCCTCCCCCTCCACATAGACCCCGCTTCCCACGGGGGGCAGGGCCTCCAGGAGGCTCAGGGGGGCCCAGAGGACGAGGGTGAAGGGCTCCTTGAGGCGCCCCTTGGGGTTGGGCCGCACCTCGAGGCCAAACCTCCCCTCCTCCCGGTCCACGAAGGCCACGCGGCCCTGGGCGGCCATCAAGGGGTGTCCCTTCCCGTCCCCCCTGGGAACCCCGATCCGACCAAGGCGAAGGGACTTCTCCAGAAGGCCCTGGCCGTTCGTGCGGGGCCAAAAGGTGCCCCGGATGCGCGCCCCCACCAGCTCGGCCATGGGCCGGCCCCGGTGGGCCCGGGGCAGGCGGAGGAAGCTCCCGTCCGGGAGGCGGAGGCGGTAGAAGGTGTAGACCTGGCCGTTCGGGGCCTGGCTTTCCTTCACGAAGACCTGCCCTTCCGCGACCACCACGGCGGCGTAGTGGGCGCCAAACCTTAGGGGAACCCGACTCAGGGAAGGTGAAAGGGGCGTCGTGACCATTCCCCTCTACCCTAGCACACGCGCCTGGAGGACGCTCTCCCGGTCCACCAGGTAGGCCACCCCGTCCACTTCCACGAAGGCCTTGGCCCCGCCCCCGGTCCACCCGGCGAAGTACCCCCGCCTCCCGTCCGGGAGGAGGAGGAGGGCGTCCTTAGGCACCTCTTCGGGCGGGGGCGGGGGAGGGAAGGAGCGCTCGGGCGGGGCGAGGTCCTGGAGGAGACGGTCCAGGTAGGCCGCCGGGTAGCGGACCGCGCCGAGGCGGGCTCCCTTCAGGGTGCGGTCCAGGGCCTGGAGGAAGGCCTCCCCCAGGGGCAGGGCCTCCCGCTCCAGGCGCTCCAGGTAGGCCCGCCAAAGCCCCCCGTGGGCGAAGCCCGGGCGGAAGACCCGGTAGAAGTCCACCCAGAGCCCCGCTTCCTTGAGGCGGGCCTGGAGGCGGTACTTCGTGCCTTCATTCACGAGCACCGGGGAAGATCCAGAAGGGGAAGGGGAGGCCGGAGACGGCGAAGGAACCAGGAAGGTCGCCCGCTCTCCTCCCTCTGAGGGAGAGGCGGAAACCGCTCTTTCCTCCGGGGCTTTGCAGTCAGCCTCTACCTCTTCAGCCTCCTCCGCCTCCGCCGCTTGGGCGTGAAGATGAGGAGGATTTTTTTCTTCAGTAGTTGTTTCTTTTTCCTTTATTTCCCGCACCGAGAGAAGCCCGTCCTGGAGGGCGTTTTCCTCACCCGTGCCTTGCAAAGCTTGCAAGGGGGTCTGCACGGCGTGCACGGGGGCCTGCAGGTCCTGCCCGGGCGGGGCATCGGAAAGCCACCACCCCGTGGCGTCCCGCTCCACCAGGCCCTTTTCCCAGAGGGCGAGCAGGGCCTTCTCCACCGTGCGGGGGTCCCGCCGGAGGAGGAGGGCCAGGTCCTTGGTGGAGGCCTTCTTGTGGTGGAGGTTCCTGCGGGTGGCGAGGGCGAGGAAGACCGCGAACTCCCGGTCGGAGAAGCCGCTGCCGAAGAGCTTGTTGAGCAGGGGGTTGGGGATGAGGGTGAATCCGTTTGGCGATTCCAGATGGGTCCAGCCGATTCGCGCTCCCACGGTTGCCTTCTGGGCCGCTTACCCCCGGCCCTAGGGCCCGTGGGGCTTCCACCCGGGTTGACATTTTCCCTTCCGCTTGGTACCCTCGGATTAGGGGATCTCGAGAGTACCAAGATGCTTGCGGTGAAGGGATCGGGGGAAACCCCGGTCTTCCTGCTTTTACCTACCGCTACGCGTCCTTAGGCGACCTCTCACCTCCTTAACCCTGGAGTTTAGCACGTCCCCCCAGAGTTGGCTAGCCACAACCGGAGGTTAGCATATATCACCGGTTTTGGCAATACCTGGCCTTTACAGCACCCGCCACCCCCGCACCAGGCCCAAGACCTCGGGGCGCTCCTCCCTGAGCCAGAGGGTGGGGAGCTCCGGGTGAAGGGGGTAGAGGGCCAGGGGGTCCCTCTCCAGAGCCTCGTGGGGGAAGAAGGCGGCGTGGCCCTGGGCCTTCCCCAGGTAGACGGCCTGGGGCTGGAGAAGAGGCCTGAGCTCGGTGAGGACCCAGACCCTCCGGGCGGTGGGGAAGGGGACGTCCAGGGTGGCGAGCCACCTCCCTGGGACCTCCAGGAAGGCCAGGAACTCCATCACCGCCCCCCGGGGAAGCTCGGCCGGGGCGAGGAAGGCCCGGGAGGCGGGCTTGCCTTCCTCCAGCTCTTTGGGAGAGGTGTAGACGGGAAGGGTGAAGGGGACGAAGCCCAGGTCGTCCCCGGGGACATCCTCCCCCATGACCTGGGAGAGGGTGAGGCCGAGGGCCCTGGCGAGGCCCACCAGGTACTGGGCGGAGAGGGTCTTGGGGTCCACGGCGCCCCGCTCGATCTTGGCCATGAGGCTGGTGGAGAAGCCCGCCATGCGGGCGAGCTCTTCCTGGGTAAGGCCAAGCTCCCGCCGCCTCTCGCCGATGCGGAGGACGTGGCGGGGAAGGGGTCGTTTGCTGGTGCGCGGCATGACCACACGATACGGCCTGTCCTCTTCTGGCGCAACGGCAATTCTGGGAAGCGGTTGGGGCATAGCGCTTCCCGTGCGGGCGCAAGGGGGGTTCGTGCAGATTCTTCCGGGTAAACTGGCCCCGGTGGAACTGGCTTTCGCGATCTACGCGGACGAGTACGGGGAGACAAGGTCGCCTTTTTGCCCGGGACGTGACCTCCGAAGTGTTCGCCCTTTTGAGGGATCCAGCTTCGTGGGAGCAGCTTTGGATCTTTCCCTAACGTACTAAGCCCGGGGAAACCCCGGGCCCAGTCCCTAGTTAACAGGGTGGCCGAGAGGGAAAGCCTTGTCAACGAGGTGCGGGCTTGCCTAGCAAATCGCCTTGTACCCCGGAGGGGGCGGGAGGAGGGAGAGAAGAACCCTAAGGCCGTAAGCGATGAGCTCCAAAAGCGCTCGCGCCCCGAAGCCGGATAACCGGCCGCACCTCCGCTTGAGGAGTGGGGCCAGATAACTCTTTCCCCGTCAGGAGAACACTTTGCGGGCGTGGTCGTAGCGCCAGGAGCGGCCCCGCTTGCCCTTGGGGGTGGGCGGGGCCACCTCCTGGGCCAGGCGCAGGCAGTGTTCCAGGACCTCCTTGGGGCTTGCCTCCCGGCAAACGAAGCCGCGCTTGCCCATCGGGGCGCGAGTATACGCCCGTCATCCCGACCTTTGCAAGGCAAGCCCGGGCAGACTTGACCGTTATGCCGCATAGAGCCCCAGGAACCTGAGGGCGGAGAGGGGATGGAAGGAGAAGGTCTCCAGGGCCGCTTTCAAGGTACGCTGGCGCGTGATCTTCTCCCGCATCCCCCTGCGGTGCAGCAGGGACACCAGAAAGGCCCGGAGGGCGGCCAAGACCTGCGCCCCCACGTTCCGCACCTGGCAGGCGTCCTCATAGAGGAGGACGTCCCGTACCCAAAAGGACCGGTTCTCCATCTTCCACCGGGAAAGGAGAAGCTCCCCAAGCCGCCTCGCGTCTGCTTCCTCGGTCCCCAGGCTGGGGAGGGCGTAGCTCGCCGCGCGCCGTACTTCCCCCGTCCCCTTGTACACCCCACATTCCGCACCCCCTTTACTCCAGCAGGTAATGAGGGTGTCCAGCATGCGGCCCATGCGGTCGTCGTTGAGGAGGCCTGGGGTGACGCCCTTTCCCAGAAGCCACTCCGTGGGCTTACCCTCCCAGTAGTGGCCGAAGAGGTAGAGGGGAGAAGAGACAAAGCCTAGGGCGTTCATAATGGCCGCTTACAAGGTAGCCCCTTCGGGGCTGACCAGGGCCACCCCCGTGCTCACCTTTTCCCCCGGGCGGGGGCCCACCCGTTCGTCCACCAGGGGGACCAGCCCGATACGGTCCACGGTGCTGGCCACCAGGCCCAGGTGGCCGAGGTCGTACACCCGCAGATCGGGTGTGGCTTCCATCCCAAAATCCTAAGGCCAGGGGAGGAGGGATGCGGAATGTGGGTTGAAGGCCGTCGTAAAGGTCCCCCACCGGGAGCCACGCGGCCCTGGCCAACCGCTCACCAGCAAGGGCAGTGTGGCCGGATAGACCCGGGCCGCGAAACCCGAGGGCGGGCGCTTACCTCCTCCAGAGCCGCTCCATCATCGCCCCAAGGGGAGCGGCGAAGACTCCCTCCCCCAACGGGGAAGGTCTCCCCTCCCGGGTAAATCACGAAGGCCTCCTGGGGCTTGAGGTCCTTCAGCGCCTCGTGGAACCCCCGGGAAGGCCGGGGATCAAGGCTCCGCTTGACCTCCACGGCCCAGAGCCTCCCCCCGGGCAGGAGGAGGACCAGGTCCACCTCCGCCCCGGCCCGGGTGCGGTAGAAGTAGGCCTCGCCCCCCTCGGGAAGCACCTGGAGGAGGTTCTCCACCACGAAGCCCTCATAGCTCCTCCCCACCACGGGGTGGGCAAGGAGGTCCTCCAAAGTGCGGAGCCCCAGGAGGGCGTGGACCAGACCGCTGTCCCGCAGGTAGAGCTTGGAGCTTTTCACCAGGCGCTTCCCCACGTTGGCCTCAAGGGGAGGCAGGCGCCTCAGCAGGTAGAGGTCCACCAGAAGCCGGAGACCTTTAAGCTCCTGGCTTGTGACCGAGGGGCCCAAAAGGAGCTGGTGGACCTCCTTGAAGGAAACGCGAAGGCCAACTCTAGAAGGGCAGATACAGGATGGCGTTCTCCAGCTCCCCAGGTCGCGCGGCAGTCAGAAGGAGCTCCAGATCCTCCAAGATCCGGCCCACGCCGACCCCCCGGCGCAAGAGGATGAGCCCAGACATGGGCCTGCCCTCCTCTATGCGCCGCGCGGCCTCGGCGCTCAGGGTGGCGTGGTCCCTGGACACCAGCACCCGTCCTTCCCGGGCGGCCCACTCCAGGACCTCAGCGTCTGATCTCCCCCCAAGGCCCACGTCCACTACCCGAACCACGTCTAGCCCGGGGTGGCGCCGCTTCAGGCCCAGGAAGAGGGCCCTTTCCACGTTCTCGTCCAAAAGGAGCTTCACGCCCTACCCAGCCGGGCGAGAAGGGCCTTGGGGAAGTGGACCCGGGCCCGCTCCTCCGCCTCCAGAGCCGCCCTCTTCGCCCTCTCCCGGTAGGCGGCCACCTCCTCCGGGTGGCGCAGAGCCCAAGCCAGGACGGCGTACACGTCCGCAAGGCTTAGGCTGGGGTAGGCCAGGACCATCTCCTCGGGGGAGAGCCCCCCCTCGTAGGCGTCCAGGAGGTCTTCCAGGTAGACCCGGGTGCCCTCTACCCGGAGGCCTCCGGCCTCGTCCGCCACTAGGGGGATCCGCTCGGTCAGGACCATGCGCCCCTAAGTATACTCAGGAGCCGCCCCGCGCGCCTAGACTGTGTAATCGGTCAATACATCTGAGACTGGGGGACCGACTCCGCTTGCATTTTA
>NZ_JAKTNQ010000021.1 GCF_022760835.1 Thermus altitudinis | reverse complement strand
CCCTCTTTTTATCCCAGCCCAGAGTCTCACATGTGTTTGTCCGGGTTCAGGGGTGGGGGTTCCTTGGTATTGGCCCTTGGTGCTCCTTCTCCTGGCCTTGGTGGGGCTTGGGGTTTTGGGGGTGATCTGGCTTCTTATGGCCCTGGCCGTAGGCCTGGGGGCGGCTTGGGTGGCCTGGGAGCGCCTCCGCCGAAGACTCTTCGGCCCCAGGTGGCGGCGTCTGCCCCCGCCGTAGGCTTGCGGCAAGCCAGGGCAAGGGTTAAACTAGAAGGCGGTTTTGCGCACGGCCAAGACCGTGCGAAAGGAGGCGAAACGTGAAGGAAGGCATCCACCCCAAGCTGGTTCCCGCCCGCATCATCTGCGGTTGCGGCAACGTGATCCACACCTACTCCACCCGGCCCGAGATCCACGTGGAGGTTTGCAGCCACTGCCACCCCTTCTTCACGGGGCAGCAACGCTTTGTGGACACGGAAGGCCGCGTGGAGCGTTTCCAGCGCCGTTACGGGGATTCCTACCGCAAGGGGCGCTGAGGCTACGCTGGCGTTGGGGAAAGACGAGGCCCTTCGGGGCCTCGTTTCCTCTTCCTAGAAGGAGGGTTTCCTTGCTGGGTCCTCCCTGGCGCACCTCCAGGGGAAGCTGGCCCCAGGGGTCCTAATGGCCCCTGGGAGCAGGCGGTCTTCGCCCTCGGGCAGCTGCCTGCCTCCTGGGGCCGGGGCCAAGGTGGCCTTTTGCCGGTGCTGGTGGACACCTTGACCTGAGGTTCAGGGGCCTGGCCTGGGGTTACCCTATCCCCGGTTAAAATCCGGGGGATGCCTCCGGTATTGCATCGCCAAGGTTGGATTGAGGTCATAGCCGGGCCCATGTTCTCCGGCAAGAGCGAGGAGCTCATCCGCCGGGTTAAGCGGGCCCTTATCGCCCGGCAGCGGGTTTTGGTGTTCAAGCCCAGGCTGGATACCCGCTACCACGAAAGCCAAGTGGTGAGCCACGACGGCCAGCGGGTGGAGGCCATCCCCGTGGGCGAGGCCAGGGAAATAGAGGCGTACCTATCCCCCTGGCCCCAGGTGGTGGCCGTGGACGAGGTGCAGTTTCTGGATGCCGGTCTTTTGCCCTTGGCGGAGGGACTGGCCCGGCAGGGGGTGCGGGTGATCCTGGCGGGGCTGGACCTGGACTTCCGTGGGGAACCCTTTGGCCTGATGCCGGAGCTTCTGGCCCGGGCGGAGTTCGTGGAGAAGCTCACCGCCATCTGCGCCCAGTGCGGAGCCCCGGCCACCCGTACGCAGCGCTTGGTGGACGGCAAACCGGCCCGGTACACGGACCCCATCATCCTGGTGGGGGCCAAGGAGCACTACGAGCCCCGGTGCCGGGCCTGCCACCAAGTGGACTACTGAGAGAGGGGCAGGCTGGCCCCCTGGCGCTTTTTGAAGCGGACCTCCAGAACCCCCTGGCGCAGGCTGGCTTGGGCGGTGCCTTCCTCTATGGGGCCGGGGAGGTCCAGGGTACGGCGGAAGGTGCCCATGGGCCTCTCCTCCAGGAGGTAAACCCCAGGCGAGGGGTGGCGGATGCCCGCCAAGGTGATGCGGCTTCCCTCCTCCAGAAGCTCTAGGTCTTCGGGACGCACGCCGGGAAGGTCCACGAGGAGAACGTAGTGGTCCTCTTCCTCCAGGAGGTCCACCCGGGGGACCCAGGTGGCGGCCTCTTCCCCGGTAAGCCGGTAGGCCAGCTCGGCGATGCGCTCCTGCAGTTCCTTTAGCTTGCGCAGGGTTTCCAGGCGGTCTAGGCGTTCCAGCATGCCCTTAGCATAAGGGATGTGCAGGCGATACCGGTTCTGGCGGGGCCTACGGGAAGCGGTAAGACCCTCTTGGCCTTGAGGCTTGGGGAGGAGCTTCCCCTCGAGGTGGTTTCCGCCGACGCCACCATGGTCTATCGGGGTCTGGACATTGGCACGGACAAGCCCACCCTGGAGGAGAGGGGGAAGGTGCCTCACCACCTGGTGGACATCCTGGATCCCTCGGAGGCCCTGAGTGTGGTGCGCTGGGTGGAGCTGGCGGAAACGGCCATCGCCGATATCCTGGCCCGGGGAGGCATCCCTTTGGTGGTGGGGGGGACGGGGTACTACATCCGGGCCCTTTCCCAGGGGCTTCCCACCCTGCCGCCACCCGATCCCCAGGTGCAGGAAGCCCTTTGGCGAGAGCTGGAGGAAAGGGGTCTGGAGGCCTTGGCGGCCGAGCTTTACCGGATGAGCCCGGAGGATGCCCTGCGGGTGGATAAAAACCCCAGGCGGCTGGTGCGGGCCTTGGAGGTGATGAGGCGCACGGGAATCCCCCCCGCCCGCTTTCCCCCTCGCCCGCCCCGGTTTGCCTACAGGAAGCTGGTTCTCTGGCCCGAGCGCGGTTGGCTTTTCCCCAAGCTGGAGGAAAGGGCCAAGCGCCAGTTCGCCCGTGGCTTGGTGGAGGAGGTAAAGGCCCTTTTGCAGCGGTACCCCACCATGCCCACCGCCCTCCAGGCCATTGGCTACAAGGAGGTGGTGGGGTACCTGAGGGGGGAGTACGGCCTGGAGGAAGCCCTGGCCCGGGATATCCAGGCGGTGAAGGCCTACGCCAGGCGGCAGTACACCTGGTTCCGGCGCGAGCCCGGCGACGTCACCTACTTGCCGAGGGGTGGGGAGGAGGCCTACCTAGGTTTTCGCGACTGGCTTAACCTTCACTTCCGGCTATAGTAGGGGCATGTTGGCCCACGAGATCCGCGCTAAGGTGGCGCAAGGGGAGGTATCCCCCCTGGAGGTGGCCCAGGTCTACCTGGAGCGGATCCGCTCCTTGGATCCAGGACTGGGAGCGTTCCTTACCGTAAACGAGGGGGTGCTGGGGGAGGCCCGTGCCCTGGACCCCCGTCTTCCCCTTGCCGGCCTTCCCGTGGCCGTGAAGGATAACATCGTTACCAGGGGGATGCGAACCACTGCGGGAAGCCGGCTTTTGGAGGGTTTTCTACCCCCTTATGAGGCCACGGCGGTGGCCCGGCTAAAGGCCCGTGGCGCACTGGTCATAGGCAAGACCAACCTGGACGAGTTCGGAATGGGTTCCTCCACGGAGTACTCGGCCTTTTTCCCCACCCGGAACCCCTTTGACCCTACCCGGGTGCCCGGTGGGTCCAGTGGGGGAAGTGCGGTGGCGGTGGCGGCGGATCTGGCCCCTTTGGCCCTGGGCTCGGACACGGGGGGAAGCGTGCGTCAGCCCGCGGCCTTCTGTGGGATTTACGGCCTGAAACCCACCTACGGCCGGGTGAGCCGCTATGGCCTCATCGCCTACGCTTCCAGCCTGGACCAGATCGGTCCCATGGCCCGCTCGGTGCAGGACCTGGCCCTCCTCATGGACGCCATCTCCGGCCCCGATCCTTTGGACGCCACCAGCCTGGACCTCAGGCCCAGGTTCCAGGAGGCTCTGGAAGCGCCCCTGCCCTCCCTGCGGCTTGGGGTGGTGCGGGAGGGGCTTTCCGGGAACAGCCCCGGGGTGGAGGGGGCTTTGCAGGAGGCCATGGCGGTTTTCCGGGGTCTGGGGTTTTCCGTAAAGGAGGTTTCCTGGCCTTCCCTGCCCCTGGCCCTCAACGCCTACTACATCCTGGCTCCCGCAGAGGCCAGCTCCAACCTGGCCCGCTACGACGGGACCCTTTACGGTTTCCGGGCGGAAGGGGAGGAGCTTTGGCGGGTGGTGGAGGAAACCCGGGCCCGGTTTGGCCTCGAGGTCAAACGCCGCATCCTGGTGGGCACCTTTGTGCTCTCCAGTGGCTACTACGAGGCCTATTACGGCCGGGCCCAGGCCTTCCGCAGGCGGCTAAAGGCGGAGGCCCAGGCCCTTTTCCAAGAAGTGGACCTCCTCCTTCTTCCCACCACCCCCCACCCTGCCTTTCCCTTGGGGGGAAGGCCCGATCCCCTGGCCATGTACCGGGAGGACCTCTACACCGTGGGGGCTAACCTGGCGGGCCTTCCCGCCTTATCCTTCCCCGCGGGTTTTGAGGATGGCCTTCCCGTGGGCCTCCAGCTCTTCGCCCCCTGGGGTAGGGATGAGCTCCTCCTGCAGGTGGCCCTGGCTTTTGAAAAGGCTACGGACCGGGCTTTCCTTCGTACTCCTTTAGGCGAGGCTTTCTAGTGGATGCCTTTTTCCGCCACCGCCTGGCTACCCGCCTAGCGCGACGGCTTCGGGCCGAGGGCAGGCCCTTGCCCCTTCCCGTCCTGGGGGAGGCCCTGGGCCTCAGGGGTCCGGTGGAGCCGGTGGTGCGGCCCCTTTTGGACGGGCGTTTCCTCTTGGGGGAGGAGGTGGGGCTTTGGGAATGGCATTACCCTTTTCCCCATCCTGGGGAGGCGGTGGTGGTCTTGGACCTGGAGACCACGGGGCTTGCCCCTGGCCTCAACGAGGTGATCGAGCTGGGCCTGGTGCGGCTGGAGCGGGGGGAGCGGAGGAGCTTTCAGAGCCTGGTACGCCCAAGCCGCCCTCCCAGCCCCTTCATTGAGAGGCTTACCGGGATTCGCGCCTGGGAGCTGGAGGAGGCCCCTTCCCTCCAGGAGGTGTTGCAGCAGGCCTACCCCCTTTTGCAAGGGGCCACCTTGGTGATCCAGAACGCCAGCTTTGACCTGGGCTTCTTGCGGCCCGCTTTGGAGGGCATGGGCTACGCCCTGGAGAACCCGGTGGTGGACACCATCCGCCTGGCCAAAAGGGCCATGCCCGGCCTCAAGCGCTACGGCCTGGACGCTCTTTCCCAAGTCTTGGAGCTTCCTCCTAGGGAAGCCCACCGGGCCCTGGGGGATGTGGAGCGCACCCTCGCCGTGGCCTATGAGGTGTATTATATGCTCACTGCAGGGATTCCCCGTCCCTTGATGGACCTCGGGAGGTGATATGACCGCACGGTATGTGCTGACCAGCACCTGTATTCAAACGGGCACCATGGCCTTGACCGTTTCCCTCCGTCAGCATCTCCTCGGCAAGGAGCGGGTGCGCTTCGTGGACGAGGATGGGGAGGTGTACGAGGGGGAGGTGGATTGGAAACAGGGGGTGGTGCGGGGGCTTTTGCCCTACTATCAGAAACGCCGCCTTGCGGTGAACGAAACCATCCTCCTCCACTTCCGCGGCGAGGAGGTGGAACTTAAGGCCACTCCCAGGGGCCTGCCCCGGCTCGGACAGGCGGAGTCCAGGGAAGCGGCCCCACCCGAGAAGCGGGAAGCCAGGCCGGTCAACTCCGGGAAGGACCCCAAGGAGATGGGGGATCCCAAGCCGGAGAAGCGGCGGGTGCGGGTTACTCCCTATCCCAGAGAGGTTCTTTTCCCCAACGAGCCGCAAAGGGCCTGGGAGCCTCCGGGGGTTACCGAGGAGTTGAGGCGGCTGGGCTTCCTCCTAGAAGGAGGCCCGCCCTGGGTGTACAAAGCCCCTTTGGGGCGCCGCCAGGTGCAGTTGGTTCTGCTGCGTCCAGGGGAGGGGGAGCCGGCCCTGCTGAAAACCTTCCGGCAGCAAGGGGCTTACGTGGCCATTTTGGCGCCGGAGTCGCAAAAGGAGGGGGTGCCGGAAGGGGTAGGGTACCTTTCCCCGGAGGCGGTGAGCCGCCTGGTGCGTCTCAAGGCCCGCTTCCCCCTTTCCCCCTTGGACCTGGAGGATCTGTTGCGGGAAGGGTTTGTGGACCTCGAGGCGGTGGAGTCCCTGGAGGACCGGCTGGTGGCGGAGCTTTCCGAGCGCGGAGCCTTCGCCGCGTTCCTCCTTTTGCTCTCCCGGAAGTCCATGGGGGAGGTGTTCTTGCTGGCGGACTTGGAGGCGGAGGCCCTGGAGGAGGGCCTTATCCCCGAGGTGGTGCGCCAGGGGGTGGAGGTACTTTCCCAGCCGCCCTTTCTCCTGCTCAAGCGCCTCTCCCCAGGGGAGTTCCTGCTCAGACAGGGGGTGGAGGAGGCGCTTTCCGACCTCCAGGCCTTCGCCGAGGGATTGAAGGGCCGGCTCAGCCGTGTCCGTGGGGTTTTTTGACGGGGCTGGCCTCGCCCAAGGCCAGATCAAAGCTTTGCCGAGCCCTCTCCTTTAGGGCGGCCACCTTGTCCCAGTCGGGGTAGCGGCCATACATGGCGGCCTTGGAAAGCTTAATGGGGTCACCCGGAAGCTCCTGGTAGTAGGCCCCGGTTTCCTTGGCGAAGGCGGCCACCTTGGGGTCATAGGAAAGGGCCGCAAAGGGGGTGCCCGCGGCTGCCGCCAGGATAAGGCCATGCAGGCGCATGGAGATCACGTACCCCGCCTGAGCGGCCAGGTAAAGGACCCGCCTGGGGTCCGAAGTGGCCTCAATACGGTGGAGATAGAACACCTTGGCCACCTCGTCGTCGTAGCCGGGTTGGAGAAGTAGGACCAAGACCCTTTTCCCCTCGTGGAATAGGTGGTTGGCGGTGATGTAGAGGTTTCTTAGGGCTTCTTCCCCCACCCCGGCCCTAGGAATGACCAGGACCAGGTCCTCCTCCCGCTTTACAGGGGGTGGGGTAAGGAGAAGGGCGGGGTCGGCACCCAGGGTGGGGGATAGGCCCAGGCGCTTCGCGTATTCCCAGGAATCCTGGTCCCGAAGGATCAGGGGTACTCCTCTTAGGGCCCGCGCCACCTGCCTTTCTCCCCAAGGGGAGAGGGGGCCTAGGGACTGGTTGAAGACCACCACCTTCTTGCGGAAAAAACGCGCGGCCCGGAGCACGGACAGGTAGTAAAGAAGGCTTAGCGAGCTGGTGGCGTCCTGCAAAAGCCCGCCCCCGCCCAAAAGCCAGAGGTTCGCCTGGAGGAGGGCTAGGGGATTGAGCCTGTGGGCGGCCCGGATGCCGTGCTCCTTGGCGGTCTGCTTGGGGTCGCCGGAAAGGGCCAAGACCTGGTGCCCCCGGGCCTTAAGCTCCCGGGCGATGGCCTCGAGGATGGCCTCGTCCCCCGCGTTCTTGAACCCGTAGTACCCCGCTACCCCAACCACCATGCCCGAAGCCTCCTTACCAGCATAACCCCGAGAAGCCCTAGGAGGAGGCCCAAGAGGGCACCGTTCACCATCCGGAAAAAGGAAATGGGAAGGGGGGTGTGGAAGTGGCTGAAGGTGTTCAGGATAGAGGCCACCCCCAGGGCGGCGAGGAAGAGGAGGCCGTTTTGCACCCACCTGGGCCAGGGGAGGAGGAGGGCTAGGGGAAAAAGGGCGTGGCCGAAGACCTCCTTGAAGCGGGGGCGCACCATGAGGTCCTGGAGGAGGCTTCTCAGCTTGAGCTCCAGCTCGGGGACCAAGGGGGCGTCATTGCCCCGGCGCAGAAGGGCCAGGCCCAGGAGAAGGAGGGCGAGCCCCGCCAAGGCCACCTCACCCAGGCGCAAGGGGTGGAGGAAAAGGCGGGTTAGGGCGCCTCTAAAATCCCTCTCCAGGAAGGTTAGGGTTACCAGTACCGGAGGTACCAGGAGGGTGAGGGAGACCCCCTTAAAGGCCTGGAGCCCTACGACCGTGGCCGAGGTGGAGCCCAAGGCGGAAAGGAAGATGGCCCCGGCCAGGGCGTAACCCAGGGTGCGGAGCCACATCCAAAGCCCGTTTCTGGGGCCGAGAAACCCCAGCACAGGGAAGACCAAGGCGGCGAGAAGGGCCCCCGCTTGGCTCCCCGCATACCCCAGGGCCAGGAGAAGAAGAAGGAAGGCCACCCAGGGCCCGTAGATCGGTAACCCCAGGGCCAGGAGGCCTAGCCCCGAGGCTACCCCCACCCAGGCAGCATGGCGAAGGGGGCTTGGGGTGAATCCCCGGACCCGGGGCTGGTCCAGGGGGATGTGGCTGGCCTCTAGGCCTTCCCGGATCCGCTTGAGGAAGCGTTCCGTGTCCTGGCGGTAGGGGTAGGGCCTTAAGTAGAGAAGCTGATGGCCCCGTTCCCGTGCGGCCAGAACGTACTTGTCCGCGGCCTCCTCGGGGGTGAGGGTGAGCTGCCACTCGTATCGGAGGCTGAATAGCCTAAGGATGCCTTTCTCCCGGTAGGCGGCAAGCCCGGGTTGGGGCGTGCCCTCAATGAGGGCCACGGGCACGGAAACCAGCTCCTTGGCCGCCTCGAGGCGGTAGGGGTAGCCCAGGGCCTCGAGGCCCGCGAAGACCACGGCATCCGCCTCCTTGGGGACGAGGGGCAAGGAGGGGTCCAGGCGCCGGTAGCGCTGGTTGATGGGGCGCACCACCACAAAGAAGCCTGCCTCCTTGGCAGCCCGGATCTCATCCAAGGGATAAAAGGCGGGGAAGGCCTGGACATCCAAGGGGAATCCCAGCCAAGGGCCAAGCCGTTCGGTGGGTAGGTCATAGGCTGTGGCCAGATGGGTTACGAGCCCAGGCTCCCCCTTGAGGTAGAACCAGCCGGGTTTAGCGGGAAGGCCTGCCTCCAAAAGCTCTCTCCCACCCCGGTAGAGGAGTACCCCTTGGCTTACCCAGTCCTTTACAAAACGCTCCGGGAAGGCCACACCCCCGATTCCCAAGGCCCGGTAAGCCTCCAGCACCTCCAGAAGACTTTTCCCCTGGCTTTTGGCTTCTTCCCGCAGGGCCTCCGCATCCACCACCAGCACCACGGGGCCGGGGTGCTCGGCCTGGAGCCGGGGTTTTAGGGCCAGGAGGGAGGGGATGAGGGCCAGCAGGAGGAGGGCGTTGAGGAGGAGTTTCATAGATCCCCCAGGGATGTTGGGTGGGCCCAGGCCTCGGTTAGGGAGCAAGCCAAGGTGGTTCTGCTGCTAGCGTTTCCGTTGGTAATGCCTCCAATAAAGGGCTTATCCCGTCGGCTCACCCTTTCATGATAAAGGGCGGGGAGGGTTTCTCCCCACCCCCTCTCCGTCCCAGGACTAGCGGCTCACGGTAGCCTTTTCCTGGGCGTGGCCAATAGTCTGGTCGCTTTCCACGTCAAAGGCGTGGAGGCGGGAGGTATCGGCGAGAAGCTCCACCCGATCCCCAGGCTTCACCGGGGCGTGGCCGTCCACCTTGGCCACCAAAACGGTTCCGTCCACGCTCACGTGGATCTCCGTTTCCGCTCCCAGGGGCTCGGCCACCTCCACCTCGCCCCGGATGACGTTTTCCTCCTCGGGGATCACCGTGTAGCCCTTAAGGCCCAGGTGCTCGGGGCGGATGCCCATCCAAACCTCCTTGCCCCCATAGGGCCTTAGAGCCTGGGCCAGGACGGGATTGGCCCGGACCCGGAAGCCCGGTGCCGCCAGGTACACCCTGTCCCCTTGCACCTCCACCCTAGCCCGGATGAAGTTCATGGAGGGGCTCCCGATGAACCCTGCCACGAAGCGGTTGGCAGGGAAGTCGTACAGGTTTAGGGGGGTGTCCACCTGCTGGATCTCCCCATCCTTCATGACCACGATGCGGTGGCCCAGGGTCATGGCCTCCACCTGGTCGTGGGTCACGTAGATGGTGGTAACCCCAAGCCGCCTTTGCAGCTTGGCGATCTCCACCCGCAGCTTGGCGTCCAGGTTGGAGAGGGGCTCGTCCATGAGGAAGACCTTGGGCTCCCGCACGATGGCCCGGCCCATGGCCACCCGCTGGCGCTGGCCGCCGGAAAGCTCCCGGGGCTTGCGGTTTAGGAGGTGCTCAATCTTGAGGATGCGGGCGGCCTCCTTCACCCGGCGGTCGATCTCCTCCTTGGGGTAGCGCCTCAGGCGCAGACCGAAGGCCATGTTCTCATAGACGTTCATGTGGGGGTAGAGGGCGTAGTTTTGAAAGACCATGGCGATGTCCCGGTCCTTGGGGGGGACGTCGTTCACCAGGCGGTCGCCGATGTAGATGCGGCCCTCGGAGACCTCCTCGAGGCCGGCGATCATGCGCAGGGTGGTGGTCTTGCCGCAGCCCGAAGGCCCCACGAAGACCACGAACTCCCCGTCTTCGGTTTCCAGGTTGAAGTCCTTCACCGCCACCACCTTGCCGAAGCGCTTCCAAACGTGCTCCAACCTAACCTTGGCCATGCTCTACCTCCTAGGCCCCGCGCTTTGAGCCTGCAAGGTAGCCCTTTGGGCTGACCTTGGCCCATCGGGGGTTCTTGCGCATTCTACACCATCCCAGGGGCCTTGTAGGGACCCCGGGGGAGCTTCAGCATCTTTTTACAGAACTTTCACACACAGGCGGATAATGTAAGCTGGTCCGCGGACTCGGACCGGTGCGATTCTCTGATTCTGGAGGTGGGAGGATGTTAAAAGGTTTTCGGGACTTTATCATGCGGGGCAACGTGGTGGACCTGGCGGTGGCCGTGGTCATCGGCGGCGCCTTTGGCCAGGTGGTGAACTCCTTGGTGGCGGATGTCCTCACCCCTTTGATCGGGGCGTTGGGTGGGGCTCCGGATTTTTCCGCCATCAAGCTGGGGCCTATAGCTCTTGGGAAGTTCATCAATGCGGTGGTGAACTTCCTGGTGGTGGGTGCCGCCATCTACTTCTTGATCGTGGTGCCCATGCAGGAGCTGGAGAAGCGGCGCAAGAAGGCGGAGGAGGCGGCGCCACCCTCTCCTCCTGAGCCCCCCGAGGAGGTCAAGCTTCTTCGGGAGATTCTTGAGGAGCTGAGGCGGAAGGCCTAAGCCGGTTCCAGAGAAAGAGGGCCAGGTACCCCAGGCCGATCTCGGGCCTGGGGTTTGCCGTTACGGTGAGGGCAAAGGCGTGAAAGAGGAGGCTTTCTATGGCGTGGCGGGGGGATCGTAGAAAAAGGGCTTTTAGGGCAGGGCCTTGCCGCCAGGCGAGGAGCCCCAGGTAGGGCAGGTAGGGCCAGGGCCCGGTGGGGTAGCCCAGGGCGGAGAGGCCCAAGGCGCCAAAGGCCAGGCCCCGCAGGAGGGGCAAAGGGTCTTTGGCCAGGGGATGGAGGGTGTCCCATGGAAGGGTTTCCTCCCCTGGCCAGGGCGTCTTTAAGAGCAGCAACCTTTTTCCCTCATGGCCTCCCAGGTAGGTGAGGGGATCAGGGGCTACGCCGAGGGGAAGGAGTTGGCCTGGGTGCTCCAGGAAGGCTTGGTACAGGAAAGGGTCTAGGGGCGTGCCGTCCACCAAGAACCAGGTGTGGGGCTTTCCGGAAAGGAGAAAGCCTAGGGCCCCCTCTACCTTGTGTCCTCTGTGGACCAGGATACCCGGCCAGGCCTCTGGGGGTTCTCCAAGAAGCACCTTGCGCCAGGGGGGGGCGGGGTTCAAGGGATAGGTATCCAGGTGGAAGCGGACCTCCACCGCCTCTTCCGCCTCGAGGGGAAACCGGGCCAGGAGGTTGCCCCGGTCCTCGTACATGGCTTCGGCTCGCCGGGATAGGAAGAGATCCCCGACCTTTTGCCCGGGGAGGTCCTGGGGCAGGGGAAGGAGGTAGGTGTCGGAAGCAGGGGCCCGGAAGCGCAGGCGGAAATACGGCATACCCTGAGGGCCCATGGTACCACGTGGGGCTTGACGAGGGTGGACCAGGGTTTTAACATAGCCATATGTTACTTTACACATATGCACAAGGAGAGGGATATGCCAAGCGCCCTGCACCGCTATAAGGCGACCTTCTTCAAGGCCTTGGCCCATCCCTTGCGCCTGGCCATCCTGGACGCTTTAAGGGAAGGGGAGAAGAGCGTTTCCGCCCTCCAGCGGGAGCTTGGGGCGGAGCAGTCTGTGCTCTCTCGGCAGCTTTCCCTGCTTCGGGAGCGGGGGTTGGTGGAGGCCAGGCGGGAGGGGCAGATGGTTTACTACCGCACCCGGGATCCGGAGGTCTACGCCTTTTTGGACCTGGGACGGCGGATCTTTGAACGCCACCTCGAGGCGGAGAGGGAGCGTCTGGACGCCCTTAGGGAGGAGGAATGAGCCCCCTTTGGACCTTCTTGCCCCTGGGCTTGGCCGTGGTGTCCGCTGGGACCCCCTGGCGTTTCCGGGGGCTTTCCCTCTCCCTGGGCTTGGCGGGCCTAGCGTGGGTGGCGCTGGGGGGGATGGGTTGGGCTTTGGGATGGGGTGCTCCTTTCCTCTACCTCCTCCTCCTCGGGGCCCTGACCCTGGGCCTTGCTCCCTACCTTCCTGCGTATTTAGCCCATCACCCTCGTGAGGCGCACCTCTATAGCCTTCTTGTTCCCCTTTTCTTGGCTAGCATGGCGGGGGTGGCCTTGACCTCCCCGGGGTTTGGCTTCCTCTTTTTGTGGGAGGGCATGGCCCTCTTGGGTTATTTCCTGGTTGCCCTCGAGGGGCCGAGCGCCCTGGTGGGGGGCCGGGCCTTTTTCCTGGCTAGCCGGCTTTCTGGGGCTGGGCTTTACCTGGCCTTCCTGGGGCACGGGCATCTGGGGGCTGACTGGGTCTGGGCGGGGCTTCTTTTAGGCTTTGGGGTGAAGGCAGCCCTCTTCCCCTTCCACGCCTGGTTGCCCCAAGCCCACCCGGTGGCCATCAGCCCGGTGTCGGCCCTGCTCTCTGGGGCCATGACTAAACTGGGCCTTCTGGGGTTGTACCAGTCCCAGTACTGGTTTGGTCCCCCTCCGCCTTGGGTGGGATGGGCCTTGGTTCTTCTGGGACTTTTGGGTGCGGTGTATGCCCTGGTGCGGGGTCTGGGGGAGGAGGACCTAAAGGGGGCTTTGGCCTACTCCAGCGTGGAAAACCTGGGCCTCATGCTTTCCGCTTTGGGGGCGTATTTTCTTAAGCCTATGCCCTTGCTCCTGGGGGCCTTCTTCCTCCAGCAGGTGGCCCACGCCTTGTTCAAAGGGCTTCTTTTCCTGGGGGCAGGGGCTCTGGAGGAGCGGCGGATTTCCCAGCTGGGTGGGCTTTTCCGTAAGGCCCCTGGTCTCGGAGCTTTGGCCTTATGGGGGATGGTGGCGGGGGCTGGCCTGCCTCCTGGCCCTGTTTTTCTTGCGGAGTGGCAACTTTACCAAGGCTTTTTGCAGGGGCCTTTCCTGATGCCCCTGGCCGCCGGGGCCTTGGCCTTGGTGGGGGCCTTGGCCCTTTACTTTTACGTGCGCCTTTTCGGGCTGGCCTTTTTGGGGTTGCCTCGAGGCGAGGCTGGGGTGTACTGGGCGCCAGGGATGCGCTTAGGCCTAGGGCTGTTGGCGGCTCTTCTCCTCCTGCTGGCCCTAGGGCCGGGGCTGCTTCTGGGTCCTTTGGGTCTAGGTACCTATCCCAACGGGCTTCTTCTGGCCCTCCTTGGCGTTTTGGCTGGAGCTTTGTACCGGGGGCTGGCCCGTTTGCCCAAGCGACTCTACGGCACCTGGGACTGCGGTTTCCAGCCCCTAACCCCCAGGATGCAACCCAACGCCCTGGGTTTTGCCGAGCCCGCCCTGCGCCTGTTCCCCTTTCTTCGCCTTAGGGTGGGGGAACATCCCCGCTTGGAGGAACCCTTGGCCGAGGTATACGCCGGCGTGGGGCGGGCCTATAGCCGCCTTGCGGCCTTGGTCCAGACCCTTCAGTCGGGGAGCCTGCACCTTTACCTTCTTCTGCAGCTCCTTACCTTGGTGGTGGTCCTGGGGGTGGTTTTGCTATGACGGCTCTTTTAGCCCTCCTGTTGGCTCCCCTCTTTTCGGGAACCGTCAAGTGGCTCAAGGCTAGGCTTACCCATCGGCAGGGGCCAAGCCCCCTCATGGAGTACCGGAATCTGGCCAAGCTCTGGCGCAAGGTCTGGGTGGTGCCCCACCCCACCACCCCCCTATTCCTTCTCGGGCCCATCATGGCCCTACTGGGTACCCTTGGGGCCTTGGCCTTGTTGCCCGTGCTCCCTGGGTTGGCCTTCAGGGGGGATTTTCTCCTCGCCCTCTACCTGCTGGGCTTGGGCCGTTTTTTTCAAATGCTGGCGGCTTTGGATGCGGGTAGCAGTTTTGGGGCCCAGGGAAGCTACCGAGAGGGAGTGGTCACGGTGTTGGCGGAACCAGGAACGCTTATGGCCTTGGCGGGGGCGGTCCTTCTGGGGGAGGGGTTTTCCCTGAGCGGCCTGCCCCAGCTTGGGGTGGAGAACAGCTTGGTGTTGCTGCTGGCCCTGGCCTCGCTGGCCCTGGCCCTTCTGGCCGAGGGGGCCAGGATGCCGGTGAACGACCCCACCACGCACCTGGAGCTCACCATGATCCACGAGGCGCAGGTCCTGGACCATAGCGGGCCTCTTTTGGCCTTGTACGAGCTTGCTGGCTCGCTTAAAATGCTCTTTTACGCGGGGTTGATGGCCTTGTTGTTGCCGGGGTCCAAGCCCCTGGTCTTCCTGGGGGTGGTGGGGGCCTGGGTCTTGGCGTTGGCCTACCTGGAGACCTACGGGGTAAAGCTTCGCTACCTCAGGCTTCCTGACTTTCTCTCGTACAACACTCTTTTCGGGGTTCTGGCACTTTTGGGGGCAATATGGCGCTTCTAAACACCTTGGTCCTGGCCATTTTGGCCACCGGTTTTTTGATGGTAAGCCGCCGTAGCCTGGACGCCATCATCCGGCTCTACGCCCTGCAGAACATCCTCTTGGCCTTGGTTTCCTTTGCCCTTGCGGGAGGCGAGGTGCACTTTATCGTGGCAGGCCTGGCCCTTTTCGCCGTCAAGGGGGTTCTCATACCATGGTACCTGTTCTGGCTTATAGACCGCCTCGAGGTGAGCCACGAGGTGGAGGGGTACCTGTCCGTTTCCCTCTCCCTCCTTTTGGCGGGGCTCCTCACCGCTTTGGCCTTCCGGGTGGGAAAGGCCTTTGTTCTCCCCGAGGCCCCCTTGCCCCAAGGGGTGCCCGTGGCCTTGGCCCTGGTCCTGTTGGGAATTCTTTCCATGGTTAGCCGGAAAAAGGCGATCAGCCAGGTTCTGGGATTTCTGGCGTTGGAGAATGGGGTTTTCCTCATGGCCCTTTCTGAGAGCCACGGCCTTCCCCTCTTCGTGGAGCTGGGGGTGGCCTTGGATGCCTTTGCCGCCGTGTTTTTGGCGGGGATCCTCATCTTCCGCATCAAGGGGGAAATGGGGCATGTGGACACGGCTCGGATGCGTTCCTTAAGGGGGTAGGGGTGCTGTATCTTCTGGTCTTCTTGCCCTTGACGGTCTTTTTGGCTCGCAGGGAAACCACCTTGCTGGTGCAGCTTTCCGTTCTGGTCCCCTTCTTGGGCCTGCTCCTTGCCCCTTTCCTCTTGGGGACGGCGGCGGGCCCTTTCCGATTGGATGGGGTGGGGCTCTTTTACCTCCTCCTGACGGACCTCATCTACGGGTTGGTGGCCCTGTTCGCCCGGGGCTACTTTCCCCGGGAGGAGGCTTGGCGGTTCTATTGGGCGGGCGCCCTTTTCCTGGCCTCGGCCCACGGGGCGTACCTGGCTCACAACCTAGGGGTGCTTTGGATCTTCGTGGAGGGGAGCACCCTGGCCTCGGCCCTTCTGGTCTACCACAAGGGCGGGGCAAGGGCCCTGGAGGCCACCTGGAAGTACCTCATGCTGGGCAGTGTGGGCATCGCCATGGGGCTCATCGGGGTCATCCTGGTGTACGCCTTGGTGGGCGGGGTCACCTTGGACTGGGGGGAGGTCCGGTCCTTGGTGGGGGAGGCCAATCCCGAGGGGCTTAAGGTGGCCTTTGCCCTCCTCTTGGTGGGCTTCGGTACCAAGGTGGGGCTTTTTCCCCTCCAGGCCTGGCTCCCCGATGCCCATGCCGAGGCCCCGGGGCCGGCCTCCGCCCTCCTTTCGGGAACGCTTCTCAACGTGGCCTTTTACGCCCTTTTGCGCTACACCGCGCTCATGCAGGCGGCGGGGCTTTTCCCTTTTGCCTCCGGGCTTCTTTTGGCCTTTGGCCTTTTGAGCCTAGTGTTTGGGGCCTGGTTTCTCTTTGGGCAGAGGGAGTACAAGAGGCTTCTCGCCTATTCCAGCATGGAACACATGGGCCTCGCCGTTTTTGCCCTGGGCCTGGGCCTTCCCTGGCTTGCCCTTTTCCACACCCTGGCCCACTCTTTGAGCAAGACGTTGGCGTTTTTGGGAGCCAGTGGGATTCTGGCCCTTAGCCACGCCAAGGAGGTGGGGCGGGTGGGAGGCCTGGTCCTCCATACCCCTGCCTTGGGTGTGCCCTTTACCCTTTCCCTGGCGGCCTTGGGGGGGCTTCCTCCCTTTCCCCTGTTTTTCGCCGAGTTCAAGGCGGTGGAGGTGGCCATGAAATCGCCGTGGCTGGGGGTTCTCTACCTGGTGGGGCTGGGGCTGGCCTTTGCTGGTCTCTTATACCCCATGGCCCAAATGGGCTTTGGTCAAGGAAAACCCTTAGGGGGAAGGGGGCTGGACCTTTGGTTGCTCTGGGTTTTGCTTCTCCTGCTCCTTCTTCTTGGGGTCTTACCCCCGGTGGAGGTGTTTAAGGCGCTGGAGGTGGTGTTGTGGAAGCCGTAAAGGAGGCCCTGCAGGAGGGAAGGCCCGTGGCCTATTTCCCCTACGGCGAGGGGGCGCTTTTGCTGGTGGAGCGCAGGCGGAGCCTCGAGGCCTTCCCCCTGGGTCAGGGAAGGCGTTTACCTAGTCTGGCCGCGGAGTTCCCCTCCCTGGATTGGTTTGAGCGGGCCCTTTGGGAAAGGGGATTAGAGCTGGTGGGGCATCCCGGGCTAAGACCTTTAAGGCGGCACGACCTTCCCTATGCCTTCCGGGAGTTTCCCCACCTGCACGAGGTGCCGGTGGGCCCGGTGCATGCGGGGATCATTGAGCCCGGCCACTTCCGCTTTAGCGTTCTTGGGGAGCGAATCCTTAACCTGGAGATCCGCCTGGGCTACCAGCACCGGGGCCTCCTCGGGATCATGCCGGGCAAGGGTCCAGAGGCGGCCCTGCTCCTGGCGGAACGGGCGGGGGGTGAGCCTGTGGCCCACGCCCTGGCCTTTGCGGAGGCTTGGGAGAGGGCCTTGGGGATAGAGGCTCCCCCCCGCGCGCAGTACCTGCGTCGGGCGGCCTTGGAGCTGGAGCGGGCCTTTGGCCACCTGGGCCACCTGGCGGGACTTTTCACCGATATCGGCTACGCCTACGGCGCCACCCAGGTGGGGCGGATACGGGCCCTTCTGCAAGGGGAGGTGGACCGCCTCACGGGCCACCGCTATGGCCGCAACTTCATCCGGGCGGGAGGGGTGTGGCGGGAAGGCAGGCCGGACCTCGAGGCCCTATCGCGGTACCAAAAGGAGTTGGATTGGCTTTTGCCCCGGCTTCTTAAGCACCCCCAGGTGCTGGATCGCATGCGCTACGTGGGGGTGGTGCGGCGGGTGGAGGCGCTGGCCTTGGGCTTCGTGGGGCCCACGGCCCGGGCGAGCGGGGTGGAGCGGGACTTGCGGCAGGACGATGCCCTTTACCCTGCCTTTGTCCCTGTGGTGCGCCAGGGAGGGGACGTCCTTTCCCGGGCCCAGGTGTATGCGGAGGAAGCCCTCCAGGCGTTGGAGTATGCCCTGCGCTTCCTACACCAACGGGCTGAAGGGCCTCTGGCGGTGGAGGTGGAAGCTGGGGACGGGGAGGGCATGGCCCGGGTGGAGGCGGGCCGGGGGGAGGTGTTCTGGTTCGTCCGGCTGGAGGAGGGCAGGGTGGTCCAGGCGGAGGGGGTGGACCCCAGTTTTAAGAACTGGCGGGCCCTGGAGCTGGCGGTGCGGGGGGAAGGCCTGCCGGACTTCCCTCTCTGTAACAAGTCCTTTGACCTTTCCTATGCGGGAAACGACCTGTAGGGGGTAGGATGAGCCTTTTGCGCACGCTCAGGATAGGGGTTTTGGCTCGGGCCCTCGAGGAGATTCTCCAGGTGCCCTCGCAGGCCTTTGGGTATCCTCTTTTGCAACCCAAGGGGCTTTCCCGGGAAGCCCGGGAGGGCCTGGTGAAGGTATGCCCCAGCGGGGCCTTCTTTGAAGAAGAAGGGATTTTCAGCTTGGACCTAGCCCGCTGCGTGGGGTGTGGGCGGTGCGCCCTGGTTTACCCCGAGGCCGTGGGGGAGATGAAGACCCTGGAGGTGGCCGTGGTTCGCCGGGAAGACCTGGTGCAACGGGTAGACCTGGCGGCCCAAGCCTTCCTGGACCCTGGGCCACCCCCGCCACCACGGCCCGAGTTGCGCCTCCCCACCCTGGCTTTCCGGGAGGTGAGCGCCGGGGACACGGGCCTGGCCGATTCCGAGATCGCCCTTTTGGGGAACCCCTTTAACGACATGGCCCGGTTTGGCTTCCAGGTGGTGGCCTCGCCCCGCCATGGCGATGCCCTGTTGGTGACCGGCCCCGTGAGCCGCAACATGGCCCAGGCCCTAGAGCGCACCTACCAGGCCATGCCGGAGCCCAAAGGGGTGGTGGCGGTGGGCAACGAGGCCATCGCCGGCGGGGTTTTTGCGGAAAGCCCGGAGGTGTGGGCGGGGGTGGATAGGGTGGTTCCCGTGGATGTCTACGTGCCTGGGGACCCACCCCGGCCCGGGGCCATTCTCCATGGCCTCTTACTCCTCACGGGGCGGGTGGTCCAGCGCCTGGTAGGGGGCGTGGTACGCTAAACTTTTCCCATGGAGTGGCTCCTCACCCCTGGACCCGTTCGGCTTCACCCGAAGGCCCTGGAGGCCCTGGCCCGCCCCCAGCTCCACCACCGCACGGAGCCGGCCCGGGAAGTTTTCCTAAAGGCCAGGGACCTTCTCAAGAAGGCTTTCCAGACCCAAGGGGAGGTTCTGGTCCTCACGGGAAGCGGCACCTTGGCTATGGAGGCCCTGGTGCACAACCTTTTCTCCCCCGGGGAAAGGGTCTTGGTGCCGGTGTACGGGAAGTTTTCCGAGCGCTTTGCTGAGATTGCCGAAAGCGCGGGGCTGGCGGTGGACCGCTGGGAGCTTCCCTACGGGGAGGTGCCAAGCCCGGAAGGGGTGGCCAGGGCGGGCTACCGGGGGTTGCTGCTGGTCCACTCGGAGACCTCTACCGGGGCCCTGGTGGACCTGCCCGCCCTGGCCAAGGCCTTTAAGGAGGCCAACCCTGAAGGCTTGGTGGGGGCGGACATGGTGACGAGCCTCCTGGTGCGGGAGGTGGCCCTCGAGGCCTGGGGGGTGGACGCCGCCGCCTCCGGTAGCCAGAAGGGCCTCATGTGCCCGCCGGGCTTGGGTTTCGTGGCTCTAAGCCCCACGGCCCTGGAGGCCCTCCGCCCCCGAGGGTATTACTACGACCTTTCCCGGGAGCTGAAGGCCCAGGGGGAAGGGGAGAGCGCCTGGACCCCAGCCATCAACCTGGTGGGGGCGGTGGCGGCGGTGCTGGAGGAGGTGGTGCCCAGGCTCCCTGAACACCTGGCCCTTAAGGCTTGGCAGAACGGGCTCCTATACCAGGTGGGGGAGGAACTGGGCTTAAGGCCGGTGCCCAAGGTGGCAAGCCCGGCGGTGGCGGCCTTTTACCTGCCGGAAGGCATTCCCTACCGGGCGGTGAAGGAGGCCTTTGCCCAAAGAGGGGCGGTGATCGCTGGGGGGCAAGGACCTCTTAAGGGGAAGATCTTCCGCCTCTCCCTGATGGGCCATTACCAGCGCTACGAGGCCTTTGGCGTGGCGGCCCTCTTCAAAGAGGCCTTTGCCGATATTCTTCCAACCTCTTGAGCATCTCCTCCTGGGTGTAGACCGCCCGGGCTCCCCCCACCAGCTTGGGCCGGGTCTTGGCGGCAATGAGCAGGGCCTCCCCGATTTTCCGCAGGGAAAGCCTAAGGGGTACGGCCACAGGGCGAAGGTGCATGCCGATGAGGACCCCGCCGATATCCATCCCCCCATGGGCCTGAGCCTTCAAGGACTCCACCATCACCGGCTCCTTAAAGCGCAGGAAGGCCGCCGTGGCCAGGCTTCCCCCCGCTTTGGGATGGGGGAAGACCGTGACCTCTTCTAGCCTATAGGTGTGCGCGGCTTCCCTTTCCACCACCAGGGCCCGGTTCAGGTGCTCGCACCCTTGGACGGCCACCCACACGCCCCGTTCCCAAAGCGGGGGAAGGAGGCCGTCCAGGATGGCCTCGGCCACCTCGAGGCTGGGCCTTGTCCCCACCTTTTCCCCCAGGACCTCGCTGGTGGAACCCCCAAGGACAAAGAGGCTTCCCTTGGGCATGGGGAAGAGCTCCAAAAACTCCAGAATGGCCTTTTCCGCTGCCTTGCGGATGCCTTCCATGCTCCAAGCCTACTCCACCCCATCGGGGGCCTGTGTGGGCCCGCCCGGGGTTGGCGCCAAGGCCTTAACTTGCCAAGATGTCCAGGAGGATGAAGAGGAACATTCCCAGGCTTACCCCCACGTTGGCCTGGAAGAAGGCCACCTCTACCCGGCTTAGGTCCTCGGGGGTCACCAGGCGGTGTTCGTAGACCAAAAGCCCTCCCACCAGGAGCAGGCCCAGGTAGAAAAAAGGCCCGGCGCCGTAGCTGAGCCCGGCCAAGAGCAGGGAAAGCCAGGCCAGGAGGTGGGTGGCACGGGCCACGCCTAGGGCCATGGGGATACCAAAGCGGGCGGGGATGCTCTTCACCCCATGGGAGCGATCAAAGCTAAAGTCCTGGGTGGCGTAAAGGATGTCAAACCCCGCAATCCAAAGCCCCACCCCGGCCCAAAGCCAGTAAGCGGTGGGGTGGAAGCTTCCCGTAACGGCGATCCAACCCCCTGCCGCGGCCGCCCCGATGGTCAGCCCCAATACATAGTGGCAAAGCCAGGTGAAGCGCTTGGTGTAGCTGTAAACAGTTAGGAAGAAGACCGCCACCGGAAGGAGCCTTGCGGTAAGGGGGTTTAGGGAAAGCCCCGCATAGACCAGAAGGGTAAGGCCCAGGCCGGCAAGGAGAAGGGTTTCCCAGGGCTTGACCAGACCCTTGGGCAGGTGGCGGTTCTGGGTGCGGGGGTTTAGGGCATCCAGCCGCCAGTCAATGAGGCGGTTCAGGGCCATGGCCATGGTCCTGGCCCCCACCATGGCCAGGGTGACCAGGAGGAAGGTGCGCAATCCGGGCCAGCCCCCGGCCGCCAGGAGCATCCCTCCGTAGGCAAAGGGAAGGGCGAAAAGGGTGTGCTCAAAGCGGATTAGGTCCAGGTAGAGCCGCAGCCTGGTCATCCCCGGCGTACCTCGAGGATCCTGTTTCCCTCGTCCAGCAAAACCACGGTGGGCTTAAGGTTTCGGGCCTCCTCCTCCTCAAAGATCCCGTAGGCCACCAGGATCACCAAGTCCCCCGGGCGCACCAGGTGGGCGGCGGCCCCGTTCACCTGCACCACCCCCGAACCCCTCTCCCCGGGAAGGGCGTAGGTGGTGAGCCGGGCTCCGTTGGTGATGTCGTAGATATCCACTTGCTCGTAGGGCAGGATGCCGGCGGCATCCAAGAGGTCCTGGTCCACGGTTACCGAACCCACGTAGTGAAGGTCGGCATGGGTCACCATGGCCCTATGGATCTTGGCGTGGAACATCACCCTTCTCACAAGGGCCAAGTCTACCCCTCTACGGCCTCTTGGGGAAGCGACCCCTCCACGAAGAGGGTCTTGGCGTGGGTGTAGAGAGCCTGGCCTGGGGCGGCCTTGCGCGGTCGCCAGACGTGTTTTTTACGGGTGTAGTCCACGGGAACCTGGTTTTCTCCGCGGGCCTTGGAGTGGTAGGCGGCCAGCCTGGCGGCGAAGAGGAGGTCTTCCAGGGGCGGGCTCTTCCCTTCCGCCTTAAGGATCACGTGGCTTCCCGGCACCCCTTGGGCATGGAACCAGAGGTCCTCGGAGTGGGCGGTGCGGGTGAGAAGGTCGTTTTCCTTGGCGTTCCTGCCCACCAGGACTAGGAATCCGGAAGGGGAGGTATAGCGGAGGCCCAGCCTGGGCCCCTTTTGCCCCTTGGGGTGCCGGGAGAGGGCGAGGAGTTCCCCAAGTTCCGCCCTTTCCACCCGCCGGACCTCCTCCTGTAGGGCCTGGAGCTGGGCCTCCAGCCTAGGGATCAGGGCGAGGGCCCGTTCCGCCAGCCCCTCGAGGCGCCGCGCCCTTTCGTAGAGCCTCTGGGCGTTCTCCTGGGGGGAGAGGGCGGGGTCTAGGGGGATTTCCACCAGCCTTCCCGCAAAATCCTCTAAAACCACCTTGTCTGCCCCTTTGGGCACCTCCTTAAGCCGGGTTAGGAGGAGGTCGGCCTGCCGGCGCAGGCTTTCCGCTTCCTCTAGCCTTTGCAAAGCCCTTTCCTGGTCAAGAAGCCTAGCGCGGAGGGTTCGCTCTTCCCTTCGGAGGGCCTCGAGGAGGGGCTTCCTCAAGGCCTCTTTCTCCTCTTCCCGCCACCTTTCCTGAAGCTCCTGGGAAAGGGCCGTGCCCAGGTGGGGGTGTTCCAGCACATCCTTGAGGGCCTGGTATACCTGGGCCAGGGCTTCCTCATCCAAGGGGGTTTCCGGGGTGAGGCCCGCCCTTTTGGCCAGCTCCCGCATGAGTTCCAGGCCTATCCCGTCCACATGGCGCACCACCTCCTTCAAGGGTTTCCCAAGGAGGATGCGGAGGTCCTCTAGGGTAAGGGTGCGGGGGTCCAGCTTCTCGTAGGGGGGTGGGGGCACGTAGGGAAGGCCCGGGCGGAGTTCCCGGTAGCGGTTCACCTCCTTGGTGATGGGCCGGTCAACCCCGAGGATCCGGCCTCCTTCGTCCAGGAGGAGGAGGTTAGCGTTCCGTCCCGTGGCCTCCAGGACCAGAGTGGAGGGGGGCGTGTCCACAAACCCTTTTTCCCCGGCAAAGCGGAAAAACACCACCCGGTCCAGCTTGAGTTGCTCAGCTTCCAGCAAGGGCCCCTTTACCCGGGCCTGCAGCTGCCGTTGGAAGGGGGTTTTGGGCTCGCCCAAAAGGGTGCCTTCCTCCAGGGCTAGGCTAGGGGAGGGAGGGCGGTAGCGGAGAACCAGGTTGAAGATCCGGCCCGTCCTGCCCTTGAGGAGGAGGGCCAGGCTTCCCTCGTCGGGGAAGGCCAGGCCCAGGTTAAGGGCCGGGAGCTCCCCCTTTAGCTCCCGCAAAAAGGCGTGGATCAGGAGGCCTTCCATTTCCTAAAGACCACCAAAAAGGCCGTGTGCCCCACCTGCTGGAAGCGGGGATGGGCCACGGGTAGCCTGATCTCCCACTCCCGCCAGGAAACCTCCAAAACTCGTTCCAGCCTGAGGGGTAAGCCCTCGGCCCTTTGCACCAGTTCCAATACCTGGGTGATGTTGGGGAGGTAGGCCACCAGGAAGCGGTCCAGCATGAGGGCCTCCGTGGCCTTGGCCAGCACCTTCCAGGGTTCCATGAGGTCCAGGGCCACCCCGTGGAAGCTCTCCCTTTCCAGGGTGGCCTCCTCCAGGCTTCCCAGGTGGAAGCGCACATTCCCCACCTGCCAGAAGGCCTTTACATTGGCCTCTGCCTGGGCCAGGTGCTGGGGGCGCTTCTCGTACGTTTCCACCAGCCCCATGGGCCCCACCGCCCGGGCCAGGAAGAGGGTGAGCCCTCCGGAGCCCGTGCCCGCCTCGAGGACCCGCATCCCCGGGGCCAGGTCCAAAAGGGTCACCATGGCGCTGGCATCCTTGGGGTAGGTGGGGGTGGCGCTTCGCCGCATGTGCAGGAGGTACTCCTCCAAGGTGGGCCGGTGGACGGAGAGGGCCTCTCCCAGGTGGGTGTAGACCCTCCCCCCTGGGCCCACTTGGGCGATGGCCTCATGGGGCACGGTGCCCCGGTGGTGGTGGAAAACCCCACCCTCCTTGAGGCGGATCAGGAAGGCCCGGCCTTTGCCATCCTTGAGAAGGAAGAGCTCCCCTTCCATCCTGCCCACTTTAGCGGGCCAGGGCCAGATAGTCCAGGACCCGCTCCAGGTCAAAGGGGTTGGGGACCCGGTAGGGTCCGGCGAAGGCGGTGGGGGTTCCCCTAAGGCCCAGGCGGAGGGCCAAGGCCCGCTCGGCCTCCACCCGCTGGGCCACCTGGGGGTGCTTGAGGCAGGTGGCAAAGGCCTTCAGGTCCAGGGAGAGGGAGCGGGCCAGGCCCAGGTAATCCCCAAGCCGCCCCCCCATCAGGAGGTCGTGGTAGGGCCAAAAGCTTCCTTGCGCCCCGGCGCACTCCGCGGCGATGGCGGCGGGGAGGGCTTCGGGATGGATCTCCTTGAGGGGGAAGTGGCGGTAGCTGATCCGGAGTTCCCCCTTGAGGGCCCGGGGTTTCAGCTGGGGAAGCACCTCACGGGCCAGACGCTGGCAGAAGGGGCATTGGAAGTCCGAGAAGATGCGCAGCACGGGGCCCTTTTCCCCTAGCACCCAGCGGTCCTCCCCCAGGGCCGCTTCCTGAGTTTCCCTGGGGCCTATCCGGGCCCGCATGGGCTCCGTGAGGACGAGGTCCAGAAGAAAGGCCTCTTCCAAGTTCAGGCTGACCCGTTGCCCCTTAAGGTGGCCCGCGTTTTTCCCTACCCACTCCTTAAGAGGGGCCCCGAAGGCCAGGCCCGTGGTCCTGTCCACCAACAGGGCCAGAAAGGAGGCGTCCAGGGGGCCGGTATAGCTCACCGCCAGGAGGCGGCCGTTTTTCTCCTCCACCCGGACCTCGCTTCCCGGAGGGGGTGCGATACCTTGGAGAAACCCTTCCACCGGCTTGCCGATCTGGGCCAAGGCCGCGCCCAGGAGGATGGGGAAGGCCAGGCTCCTCATACCTTGAAGAAGCCTTCCACCGGCAACACGAAGACCACGGCCCCCCCCACCTGCACCTCCACGGGCTGGGCCAAGAAGGGGTCAGGGGCCTCGGAGAGGGGAAAGCCTCTCGTGACCAGGCGGGTGCGGGTGCGGCACTTCTCCTGGACTAGCTCCAGCACTTCTTGGACCCTTTCGTCCTCCACTCCGATCAGTAGGGTGGTGTTCCCCTCTCGCAAGAAGCCACCGGTGGAGGCCAGTTTGGTGGACTGCAGCCCCCGCTCCAAAAGGGCCTTAGTGAGGCCCGGGGCATCCGTATCCTGCACGATGGCCACGATGAGCTTCATTGCCCTTCATTGTACACGGGAGGGCCTACCTGGCCTTAGGTTCTCTCCAGGATGCCGTGCCACTCCTGAAGGCTTTTGACCGCGGTGCCCTTCTCCCGGGCCCTCAGGATGGCCTTTAGGCTCCACCAGGCGCCCTCCAGGGTGGTGATGAAGGGAAGGCCTTTTTCCACGGCCCGCCGAAGCTCGGGATGAGGGATGGGGCCGATAAGCAGATCGTAATCTTCGTGGGAAAGGGTGAAGCCGGCGTCCAAGTAGGCCCGGCGCACCTCCTCTAGCCGGGCTCGCTCCTTTTCGGGAA
Organism: Thermus altitudinis; assembly: GCF_022760835.1. GTDB lineage: Bacteria > Deinococcota > Deinococci > Deinococcales > Thermaceae > Thermus > Thermus altitudinis. The sequence goes on along the minus strand of NZ_JAKTNQ010000021.1, from coordinate 17,925 downwards.
GCCCTTCCTCCAAGAAGCGGACCCGTCCCGAGAGGGGGAGCCTTTGGCCCGCCCCCAGCTGGGCCTTGTAGTAGGCCAGGTAGGGGTCCTGGTCCAGGCCCATGCTCTCCCCGGTGGAGCGCATCTCGGGCCCCAGGACCGGGATGACCCCGGGGAACTTGAGCCAGGGGATGACCACCTCCTTCACCGCATAGTAGGGGGGCACGGGTTCCAGGTTCCGCACCCCTAGATCCTTGAGGGTTTTGCCTACAGCGATGAGGGCGGCCAGTTTGGCCAGGGGAACCCCGATGGCCTTGGAAACGGAGGGCACGGTGCGGCTAGCCCGGGGGTTGGCCTCGAGGATGTACACCTCCTCCCCGAGGACCGCGTACTGGACGTTCAAAAGCCCCTTAACCCCCAGGGCCAAGGCCAGGCGGCGGGTGTAGGCCTTTACCTTTTCCAAGGCGGCAGGGGAGAGGTGCACCGGGGGTAGCACCGTGGCCGAGTCCCCCGAGTGCACCCCGGCCCGCTCCACGTGCTCCATCACCCCGGCGATCATCACCTCTTCCCCGTCGCAAAGGGCGTCCACGTCCAGCTCTAAGGCGCCTTCCAGGTACCGGTCCAGGAGGATGGAGGGCTTGTCCTGAAGGGGTTCGTAGACCTCCTCCAGGTAGCGCTCCAGTTCTTCCCGGCCGTGGAGCACCCGCATGGCCCGGCCTCCCAGCACGTAGCTGGGCCGGGCCAGGAGGGGAAAGCCCACCTCCTGGGCCAAGCGAAGGGCTTCCTCGGGGGTGGCGGCCACCCGGCCCTCGGGCTGGGGGATGCCAAGCTCTTGGCAAAGGCGGTTAAACTCCTGGCGGTCCTCCGCCTTATGGATGGCGGCGAAGGGGGTGCCGAGAAGCCGTACCCCAGCCTCCTCCAGGCCCTTGGCCAGCTTCAGGGGGGTTTGGCCGCCCAGGGTGGCGATGACCCCCAGGGGCTTCTCGTGCTCCACCAGGTTGAGGACATCCTCGAGGGTCAGGGGCTCAAAGTAGAGGCGGTCGGCGGTGTCGTAGTCGGTGGAGACCGTCTCAGGGTTGGAGTTCACCATGATGGTTTCGTAGCCCGCCTCCCGCAGGGCCCAGACCGCATGCACCGTGGCGTAGTCAAACTCCACCCCTTGGCCGATGCGGATGGGCCCCGAGCCCAGGATCACCACCTTGGGTTTGGGCGTGGTCCAGACCTCGTCCTCCAGCTCGTAGGTGGAGTAGTGGTAGGGGGTGTAGGCCTCAAACTCCGCAGCGCAGGTGTCCACGGTCTTGTAGACGGGGACCACCCCCAAGGCCTTGCGCTCGGTGCGCACCTCTCCTTCTCCTTTGCCCAGAATCTCCCCCATGCGGGCATCGGTGAGGCCCAGACCCTTGTAGAAGCGCCAGTCCTCCCGGTCCTTAGGCGGGTTATGCCTTAGCCAAGCCTCGGCCTCCACGATCTCCTGGATTTGATGCAGGAACCACCGGTCAATCCGGGTGGCCTGGTGGAGGTCCTCGAGGGGCATCCCCCGCCGCAAGAGCTCTATGACCGCATAGATGCGGTCGGGGTTTGGGTAGAGCTTTTTCTCCAAATCTTCCGTGCGCACCTGGGCCAGGGCCTTCACGTCCCGCTCCAGGCCCCTCAGGGCCTTCATGAGGGCCTCCTTGAAGGTGCGGCCGATGGCCATCACCTCCCCCACGGATTTCATCTGGGTGCCCAGCTGGTCCGTAAGGCCTCCCAGGGTGTTGGGGAGGTCCTCGAACTTCTCAAAGGCGAAGCGGGGGATCTTGACCACCACGTAGTCAATGGTGGGTTCAAAGGAGGCTGGGGTCTTGCGGGTGATGTCGTTGGGAAGCTCGTCCAGGCGGTACCCCACCGCCAAGAGGGCGGCGATCTTGGCGATGGGAAAGCCCGTGGCCTTGGAGGCCAGGGCGCTGGAGCGGGAGACCCGGGGGTTCATCTCAATGACCACCTGGCGGCCCGTCTTGGGGTCCACGGCGAACTGGATGTTGGAGCCCCCGGTGTCCACCCCGATCTCCCGGATCACCGCCTTGGCGGCGTCCCGCATCCTTTGGTACTCCACATCGGAAAGGGTCTGGGCGGGGGCCACGGTGATGGAGTCCCCCGTGTGCACCCCCATGGGGTCCACGTTTTCAATGCTGGTGATGATGACCACGGTGTCCGCATGGTCCCGCATCACCTCCAGCTCAAACTCCTTCCAGCCCAGGACCGATTCCTCCACCAAGGCGGTGTGCACCGGGGAAAGGAGGAGGCCCCGGCCCAGGATTTCCTTTAGCTCCGCCTCGCTATGGGCGATGCCGCCCCCGGTGCCCCCGAGGGTGAAGGAGGGGCGGACCACCACGGGGTAGCCCACCTCCCGGGCGAAGTGCAGGCCCTCCTCCAGGCTACTCACCATCTGGCCCCGGGGCACCTCGAGGCCGATCTTGCGCATGGCCTTCTGGAACTCCTCCCGGTCTTCTCCCTTCTTGATGGCCTCCGCCTTGGCCCCTATAAGCTCCACCCCGTAGCGGGCGAGGATGCCTTCCTCGTGGAGGGCCATGGACAGATTTAGGGCGGTCTGGCCCCCCAAGGTGGGCAGGAGGGCGTCGGGGCGTTCCTTGGCGATCACCTTTTCCAGGTACTCCAGGGTCAGGGGTTCCAGGTAGGTGCGCTCGGCCAGCTCGGGGTCGGTCATGATGGTGGCGGGGTTGGAGTTGACCAGGATGGCCTCGTACCCCGCACCCCTTAGGGCCTTCACCGCCTGGGTGCCCGAGTAGTCAAACTCCGCAGCCTGGCCGATGGTGATGGGCCCGGAACCGATGATGAGGATTTTCTTGAGGTCTCTTCTCGGCGGCATCGCGTACCCAATGGGCGAGGATAACATATTTGCCCCGGGTTGTCCAAGGAGGACCCCACTTCTTATGCAGAACATCCCGGGCATATTGCATAACTTTGCGCATGGTCCTCGAGGCCCCGCCTTCTCCTGGTACAATCAGGGGTATGCGTAGGGTCAAACCCGAGGAGCTGCCGGCCCTTTTGCACCAGGGGGTGAAGGTGGTGGATGTCCGCCCCGCGGACAAGCGCCACACCCCCTTGCCCTTTGCGGCGGAGTGGATTCCCTTGGAGAAGATCCAAGCAGGGGAACACCATCTGCCCCGGGTTCCCCTCCTCCTGGTGTGCGAGAAGGGGCTTATCAGCCAGGTGGCGGCCCTTTACCTGGAGGCGGAAGGGTATGAGGCCATGAGTCTGGAGGGGGGGCTACAGGCCTTGACGGTGGGGGGTTAGGCCCTTAGAATGGCGGATGCTGAGCGTGGTGAGCGTAGCTCAGCTGGTCAGAGCACCGGACTGTGGATCCGGGGGTCGTGGGTTCAAGTCCCATCGCTCACCCCAATACCTCCACCCCGAAAGGGGTGGTATTTTGAAGGGGGGCCTCGTCCTCCCACGCGAGGATGGCGGAACCGGTAGACGCGCCGGACTTAGGATCCGGTGGGGCAACCCGTGCGGGTTCAAGTCCCGCTCCTCGCACCACGCGGGCGAGGCCCCTAGTTCAGTGAGGTGAGGCGTGGCGGAGATCCTGGAGCGTTCCGGCTATCGGGTAAAGGTGCGGGTGGAGGTGCCTGCGGAGAAGGTACAAGAGCGCTACCAGGCCCTCCTCAGGGACGTGGCTAAGCGGGTGCGCATCCCGGGCTTCCGCCCGGGCAAGGCCCCCTTGAAGGTGGTGGAAGCCCGGATCGGGCGGGAGGAGCTTCTTTCCGACCTCAAGGAGCGCCTGGTGGAGGAAACCTATCCCTTGGCGGTGCAGGAGCTTGGGCTTTTGCCCGTGGCGGCCAGGGTGGTGGAGGAGGAGCTCAAGGAGGGGGAGGGTTTCCGCTACGTGGCGGAGGTGGAGAACTACCCCGAGGTCAAGCTTCCCGACTGGCGGAGCTTTGACCTTAAGGTGGCACCGGAAGAGGTCACGGAGGAGATGGTGGAGAAGGCCCTCGAGGAGCTCCGCCAGCGCTACGCTGAGCTTGTGCCCGTGGATCGGGAGGCCCAGGAGAAGGACCACGTTTTCGTGCGCACCGAGGAGGGGGCGGAGTTCCCCATTGACCTTTCCAAGGCCCTTCCCCATGTGCGGGAGGCCCTTTTGGGCAGGCGTGCGGGGGAGGTGGTCATGGTCCCCGTCTTGAACCAGCAAGGGGAGAAGGTGCGGGAGGTGCGCACCGAGATTCTGGAGGTGAAGACCCTGGAGCTTCCCGAGCTGGATGAGGAGTTCGCCAAGACCCTGGAGGCGGAAAGCCTGGAGGACCTAAGGCAGAAGGTGCGCGAAAGCCTGAAACGGCAGGCGGAAGCCCAGTACCAGGAGGCCCGCGAACGCGCCTTCTTGGAGCAACTGGCCGAGGGGTTGGAGGTGGAGATCCCTCCCTCCATGCTGGAGGCGGAGGAGCGCCATCTCCTAGAGCACCTGGCGGAGGACCTGGCCCGGCAAGGGATTGGCCTCGAGGCCTACCTTAAGGCCCTGGAAGACAAAGGGGAGTTGCCAAAGTTCCGGGAGGAGCTGAGGCAGGAGGCCTTGAAGCGGGTGCGGCGCTCCTTGGCTAAGGAGCGCTTGGCTGAGGAGCTCAAGCCCGAGGTGAGCGAGGAGGAATGGCAGACCTACCTCCAGGCGGTGGCCCGGTCCTACGGCGTCTCCGTGCAGGAGCTGAAGCGGGAGTTTGGGGAGAGGGGTCTTGCCCGGCTGAGGGCGGCGTACATCCAAGAAAAGGCCGTCAAGGAGGCCTTGTCCAAGCTGGTCTAGGTGCGCCTTGGTGGCCCAGGGGGGTTTTCCCCCTGGGTTTGCCGCTACAATGGGGACTGGTATGGTCATACCCTACGTCATAGAGCAGACCGCCCGCGGCGAGCGGGTCTACGACATCTACTCCCGGCTACTCAAGGATCGCATCATCTTCCTGGGCACCCCCATAGACTCCCAGGTGGCCAACACCATCGTGGCCCAGCTTCTTTTCCTGGATGCGCAAAACCCCAATCAGGAGATACGCCTTTACATCAACTCCCCGGGGGGCGAGGTGGATGCGGGCCTGGCCATCTACGACACCATGCAGTTCGTCAGGGCCCCGGTTTCCACCATCGTGATCGGCATGGCGGCCAGCATGGCCGCGGTGATCTTGGCCGCTGGGGAAAAGGGTCGGCGTTACGCCCTGCCCCACTCCAAGGTGATGATCCACCAGCCTTGGGGCGGGGTGCGGGGCACAGCCAGCGATATCGCCATCCAGGCCCAGGAGATCCTGAAGGCCAAGAAGCTTTTGAACGAGATCCTGGCCAAGCACACTGGCCAGTCCCTGGAAAAGGTGGAAAAGGACACCGACCGGGACTATTACCTTTCAGCCCAGGAGGCCATGGAGTACGGCCTCATTGACCAGGTGGTGAGCCGTGAGGAAGCCTAGGCCCTTCTGTAGCTTCTGCGGCCTGCGCCCGCCGGAGACGGGGCGGCTTCTGGAGAGCCCTGTTGCCGAGGTCTACATCTGCGAGGAATGCGTGGAGCGGGCCCGGGAGGTTTTTTCCAGGGAAAAGCCGGCTCCCAAGGGGCCCAGCCGCCTGCCCAGACCCCGGGAGATCAAGGCCCATTTGGACCAGTACGTGGTGGGGCAAGAGGCGGCCAAGAGGGCCTTGAGCGTGGCCGTCTACAACCACTACAAGCGCCTCCTCCATCCGGAGGCGGAGATCGGCAAGGCCAACATCCTCCTCATCGGTCCCACGGGCACGGGCAAGACCCTTCTTGCGGAAACCCTGGCCCGGTTTTTGGACGTGCCCTTCGCCATCGCCGACGCCACCACCTTAACCGAGGCGGGGTACGTGGGGGAGGACGTGGAGAACGTTATTCTTCGCCTCCTGCAAAACGCCGACTTTGACGTGGAGCGGGCGGAGATGGGCATCGTCTACATTGACGAGATTGACAAGATCGCCCGCAAGTCGGAAAACCCCTCCTTAACCCGGGATGTTTCCGGGGAAGGGGTGCAGCAGGCCCTCTTGAAGATCATTGAGGGCACCATCGCCAACGTGCCGCCCCAAGGGGGGCGCAAGCACCCGCACCAGGAGTTCATCCCCGTGAACACCAAGAACATCCTCTTCATCCTGGGCGGGGCCTTTGAGGGCCTCGAGGCCATCGTGAAGGCCCGAACCGAGCGCACCACCATCGGCTTTACCCGTACCAAGTCCAAGGACGAGCCCCTGGAGGTCATCCCCGAGGACCTGGTGAAGTTCGGCATGATCCCGGAGTTTGTGGGCCGGGCCCCCCTCATCGTCCAGCTCCACCCCCTTACGGAGGATGACCTGGTGCGTATCCTTACCGAGCCCAAAAACGCCCTGGTGAAGCAGTACCAGGAGCTTTTGCGCATGGAGGGGATTGAGCTCCGCTTTACCCAGGCGGCCTTAAAGGAGATCGCCCGCAGGGCCCTGAAGCGGGGCACGGGGGCCCGGGGCCTAAGGGCCATCCTGGAGAAGACCATGGTGGACCTGATGTTTGAGGCCCCGGGAAGCGGGGTAAAGGAGCTGGTCATTGACCTTCCCCACCTGGACCAGCCCCTGAAGGCCCTGGAGGAGGCCAGGCTTCGCCAGGCCTCCTAAGCCTGGCCCAGCCGGGCCACCAGTTCCTCCTTCAGGGCGAAAAGCCTTTCGCTAAGGGATACGTGGTAGATGTGGGGGTTTACCAGGCGGCGCACCCCGGGGTCCAGGCGTTCCACATCCTTGCGCCGCCTTTCTTGTAGCACTTCCAGGGGCAAGGGGGGAAAGAGGCGCCTTCCCCGGTAGGCTTCTTCCAGGAGGGGCTCGAGGGTGAAGCTTCCCGGTTGCAGGATACGGCGCTTGGTGGGGTCAGTGGGGTGGCGGAGGAGTAGGGGCCTGTCCTCCCGGACCTCCTCGTCAAAGGTGGCCAAAAGGTCGGCGGTGGCCAGGCCCCGGTGGTCGTAGACCCGAAAGACCCTCTTGTGCCCGGGATTGAGCAGCTTTTCCAGGGAGTCCGAGATCTTCATGGCCGGGGCCCAGGTGCCGTTTTCCCGGATGGCCACCAGCTTGTAGACCCCTCCTAGGGCCGGGTAGCCCCAGGAAACCACCATGCGGGTCCCTACCCCGTAGACCAAACGCTTGAGGAGGCGGTCCGGGTCCACCCCGTACCGGGGGGCCTCCTCCTGGATCTGGCTTTTGATCTGCCAAATGACCAGCTCGTCCAGGTCCCCGGAGAGCACGATGAGGGTCTCCGGGAAGCCCGCCTGGTCCAACTCCTTGGCCACCTGGATGGCCAGGTAGGCCAGGTCCCCGGAGTCAATGCGTACCCCCACGGGCCGGTGCCCTTTGCGCCTTAGCCTTTCAAATACCCGGATGGCGTGGGGCAGGCCTGAGTGGAGGGTGTCCACCGTGTCCAGAAGCAGGATGGTGTCGTCGGGGAAGACCTCGGCAAAGGCCTGGAAGGCCTCCTCCTCGGAGTGGCCCAACGCCAAAAAGGCCTGGACCATGCTGTGGGCATGGGTGCCGGAGGAGGGGAGGCCCAGGAGGTGGGAGAGGCTCACGGCGCTACTGCGGTTGGCCCCGCCGATGAGGCTGGCCCGGGTGGCGGCCTCTCCCCCTTTGGCGGGGGCGCGGCGGAGGCCGAACTCCAGCACCGGCGCCTCCCCTGCGGCTTCCCGCACTCGGCTAGCCTTGGTGGCGATGAGGGTTTCGTAGTTGATGCGGTTCAAAAGGGCGGTTTCCAGGAGCTGGGCCTGGAGGAGAGGGCCTTCTACGCTGATGAGGGGCACCTGGGGATGGGCCACCCGGCCTTCGGGAAGGGCCCTTAGGGTAAGCCCCGGAAAGCCTCCTATCCCCCTTAGATATTCCAGGTAATCCTCGGCGAAGAGGGGCTTGCCGCTACGGCCCTTTAAGGTGCGGAGGGCGGCCAGCTCCTCTGCGCCAAACTGGGCGGCTTCCATCCAACTCAAGAGGGGATCCAGACCGGCGAAGACGGTGTAACCCGCCTGATGGGCCCCGTAGTCGGGGTTCTTGCGATAGAAGGCTTCAAAGAGGGCTTCCCTTTCGTGCAGGCCAAGCCGGAAGTAGACCTGGCCCATGGTGAGCTGGTAGAGGTCGGTGTAGAGGATGCCGAAGGGGTCCATGGGCCTAGCATAGCTTGCTTTCTTTGGCTAAACTAGCGGGATATGGTGGAGGTCCACACCTGCAGTCCCGGCTGCCGCCACCACCTGGGGGGGGCGGGTTTTGGGGATGCCCCTTTGGTGCGGCTGGGTTACAACAAGGAAGTCCGGGCGCAGAAGTTCCCCTACCTTAAAGCTCTCTCGGAAAGACCCCTGGTCTTTGACGGGGCCATGGGCACCGAGTTGCAAAAGAGGGACCTCACCCCTGAGGATTACGGGGGGGAGGCCTACTTTGGTTGCCCGGAGGTCTTAAACCGTACCCGGCCCGAGGTCATCCAGGAGATCCACCGGGCCTACCTGGAGGCCGGGGCCGAGGTGATTGAGACCAATACCTTTGGCGCCCTGCGCCATGTGCTGGCGGAGTATGGACTCGAGGGGGAGGCGGAGGAGCTGGCCTACCTGGGGGCGCGCATCGCCAAAGAGGTGGCCGAGCCCTACGGGGCCTTCGTGGCGGGGGCCCTAGGCCCAGGGACCAAGCTTATCTCCCTGGGCCAGATCACCTGGGATGAGCTTTTTGCCGCCTATAAGGAGGCGGTACGGGGGCTTCTAAGGGGCGGGGTGGACCTGATTCTTCTGGAAACCGCCCAGGACATCTTGCAGGTGCGGTGTGCCGTCCTTGCGGCCCGGGAGGCCATGGCCGAGGTGGGCAGGGAGGTGCCCTTGCAGGTCCAGGTGACCATGGAGGCCACGGGTACCATGCTGGTGGGCACGGACGAGCAAGCGGCCTTGGCAGCCCTGGAGAGCCTGCCCATTGACGTGGTAGGCATGAACTGCGCCACGGGCCCCGACCTCATGGACGCCAAGATCCGCTACTTTGCCGAGAACGCTACCCGCTTCGTGAGCTGCTTGCCCAATGCGGGCCTGCCCCGGAACGAAGGGGGAAGGGTGGTCTATGACCTCACCCCGGAGGAGTTGGCCAAGTGGCACCTCAAGTTCGTGACCGAGTACGGGGTGAATGCCGTGGGGGGGTGTTGCGGCACGGGGCCGGAGCACATCCGCCAGGTGGCGGAGGCCATTAAGGGGAAGCCGGCCCCCAAGCGTCCTGAAGCCTTCCCACCCCAGGTGGCCTCCCTGTATCAGGCGGTTCCCCTGCGCCAGGAGGCCAGCGTCTTCCTGGTGGGGGAGCGCCTGAACGCCACCGGGAGCAAGCGGTTTCGGGAGATGCTCTTTGCCCGGGACCTGGAGGGGATCCTGGCCCTGGCACGAGAGCAGGTGGAGGAGGGGGCCCACGCCCTGGACCTCTCCGTGGCCTGGACGGGAAGGGATGAGTTTAGGGACCTGGCCTGGCTCCTTCCCCACCTGGCCACGGCGGTCACTGTGCCCTTCATGGTGGATTCCACTTCCCCCGAGGCCATGGAGTTTGCCCTGAAGCACCTTCCGGGCCGGGTCCTTCTCAACTCCGCCAACCTCGAGGACGGCCTCTTGAAGTTTGACCAGGTGGCTTCTCTGGCCAAGGCCCACGGGGCGGCCTTGGTGGTCCTCACCATTGACGAAAGGGGCATGGCCAAAACGCGGAAGGAGAAGGTGCAGGTGGCCTTGCGCATGTTTGAGCGCCTCACCGAGCACCACGGTTTCCGCCCGGAGGACCTGCTCTTTGACCTCCTCACCTTCCCCATCACCCAAGGGGACGAGGAGAGCCGCCCCTTGGCCAAGGAAACCCTGCTGGCCATGGAGGAGCTACGGGAGAGGCTTCCCGGGGTGGGCTTCATCCTAGGGGTATCCAACGTTTCCTTTGGCCTGAAGCCCCGGGCCCGGCGGGTCCTGAACTCCATTTTCCTGGACGAGGCCCGGAAGAGGGGGCTTACCGCCGCCATTGTGGATGCGGGGAAGATCCTCCCCATCAGCCAGATCCCCGAGGAGGCCTACGCGCTGGCCCTGGATCTCATCTGTGACCGGAGGAGGGAGGGGTACGACCCGCTAATGGCGTTTATGGCCTATTTTGAAACCCACCGGGAGGACCCTGCCCTTAAGGAGGATGCTTTCCAGGCCCTTCCCCTTTTGCAGAGGCTAAAGCGCCGGGTGGTGGAGGGGAGGAAGGGGGGCCTCGAGGCGGATCTGGACGAGGCCTTACGGGAAGGCCATAAACCCCTGGACCTGATCAACGGGCCCCTTTTGGAGGGGATGAAGGAGGTGGGGGAGCTCTTTGGGGCGGGGAAGATGCAGCTTCCCTTCGTCCTCCAGGCCGCGGAGGTGATGAAGCGGGCGGTGGCCCACCTCGAGCCCCACATGGAACGGCAGGGGGAAGGCCGGGGGAAGATGGTCCTGGCCACGGTGAAGGGGGATGTCCACGACATCGGCAAGAACCTGGTGGACATCATCCTCACCAACAACGGCTACCAGGTGGTGAACCTCGGCATCAAAGTGCCCATTGAGGAGATCCTGAAGGCGGTGGAGGAGCACAAGCCCCATGCGGTGGGGATGTCGGGGCTTTTGGTGAAGAGCACCCTGGTCATGAAGGAAAACCTGGAGTACATGCGGGATAGGGGCTATACCCTGCCGGTGATCCTAGGGGGGGCGGCCCTTACCCGCGCCTACGTGGAGGAGCTCAAGGCTATCTATCCCAACGTCCATTACGCTGAGGATGCCTTTGAGGGCCTTAGGCTCATGGAGGCCCTCACCAGCGGGGAGGCCACCCCGGTGGCAAGGGCGGCCAGCAAGCCCCGGGTGGAGGTACCCCAGGTGGTGCCCAGGGCCAAGCCGGTGGGGGAGGCTCCCTTCGTTCCCCGGCCTCCTTTCTTCGGGGTGCGGGTGGAGGAGAACCTGGACCTGGCCACCCTCGCCCACTATGTGAACAAGCTGGCCCTGTACCGGGGCCAGTGGGGCTACAGCCGCAAAGGGCTTTCCCGGGAGGAATGGCAGGCCCTGGTGGAAAGGGAGGCCGAACCCGTGTTCCGAAGGCTTCTCAAGGAAGCCATGGAGGAGGGCTGGCTCAGGCCCAAGGTTCTCTATGGCTTCTTTCCCGTAGCCCGGGAAGGGGAGGAGCTTTTAGTGTTCTCCCCGGATACCGGGGAGGTTTGGGAACGCTTTGCCTTCCCTCGGCAGAAGGGCGGGGGCCTAAGCCTCGTGGACTATTTCCGAGCGCGCTTTGCCCCTCCCTTGGCGGACGAGGAGGAATGGCTTCCCGCCTTCAGGGCCGGGGCCAGGGATGTCCTGGGGGTCCAGCTGGTCACCATGGGGGAGGAGCCTTCCCGGAAGGCCCGGGCCTTGTTTGAGGCCGGGGCCTACCAGGATTACCTCTTCGTACATGGCTTCAGCGTGGAGATGACGGAGGCCCTGGCGGAGTACTGGCACAAAAGGATGCGGCAGATGTGGGGGATTGCCGCTAAGGACGCCACGGAGATCAGAAAACTCTTCCAACAGGGCTACCAAGGGGCCCGGTACTCCTTCGGCTACCCCGCCTGCCCTGATCTAGCCGACCAAGCCAAGCTGGACCGGCTCATGGTCTTTGCCCGGATAGGCGTTCGCCTCACGGAGAACTTCCAGCTGGACCCGGAGCATAGCACCAGCGCCATCGTGGTGCACCACCCCGAGGCGCGGTACTTTAACGTGGACTAGGCCCGCTCAAGAGGGTGCCGCACACCCCGGCAACCACCCATCGCCCCTCGCCAAAGGCAATGGCTTCCGGTTCCGTGTGGAGAGGGTGGAGGTCGTCCCAGGCGTGGCCGTCCTCCGAAAAGGCGACCACGCCGTTTCCAGGACGGGGATGGCCTACCAGAGCAAATCGGCCTTCGGCATAGGCTACGCTGGGGAGGTACTTGGGAAGGTGCTGCGCGTGAACCTCCTCCCAGTCCCAACCTCTTTGGGCTACCAATACCGTTCCATACCCCGTGGCCACAAATCGCCCGTTGCCATAGGCCAGGCCTTTGAACCAGGGGGTGCTCCCTACCAAAACGGTTTGCCAACTTAGGCCGTCGGAGGAGGCGAAGAGTCTGCCCCTTTCTCCCGCCGCCAAAAACACCCCATTGCCGAAGGTCACTCCCAGGAGGGAGTGATTCTCGGGTAGGGGAAAGCTTTGCCAGGATAGGCCGTCTTCCGACAGGAGAAGGACTTCGCCCACGGCCACGAACCGATTGTGGCCAAAGGCCACCCCATAGAGCCACTTCGGTGGGAGGTGTGGGATCCGTTGCCAACGCTTTCCGTCGGTGGAAAGTGCTACAAGTCCCCTTTCACCCACGGCTACGAACCGGCCCTTGCCCCAGGTCACTCCCATGGCCCAGCCCGGCATCCGGGCGGCCAGGTGCCAACACAAGCCATTGGGAGAGAAGAGGAGAACACCTTGGGAACCCTCGTGCCCCACGGCCACGAACCCGCCTTGACCATAGGTAAGGTCAAAAAGGTTTTGGCCCGTGCCCGGGTGGACCGGGTACCAAAGGAAACCGTCCAGGGAGGTGTAGAGGGAGGACCCCCAGCCCGTGGCCACAAAGTGGGTGCCGTTCCAAGCAACATCGGTAAGGAAGGGCTTTCCCTCCAGCTGGCCCCGTTGCCACGCCTGACCATCCTTGGAGGCCAAGACTGTGCCTTGTTCTCCCACCACCACCCAGGTTCCCCGGCCATAGGTGACCCCGAAGAGTCCTTTCCAGGTCCAGGAGGCTTGTTCCTTCCAAGTCTGTCCGTCCTGGGAGGTGAGGATCAATCCGCCCCAGCCCACCGCTACCCAAAGGCCTTCAGCATAGGTTACGGCGTTGAGAATCCCGGGGGCGGGGTGCTTTTCAAAGCGTATGCCGTCGCGGGAAACCAGGATCACCCGGTCGCCCACCACCACAAACCGTCCTTGGCCGAAAGCAGCTCCCCAGAGGTTGGCCTCTACACCGAGGTTCAGGAGGTGCCACTTGTAGCCGTCTTGGGAGGTTAAGGCCAGTCCCTCCATGCCTACCGCCAAGTAGCGCCCATGCCCGTGGACAACCTGCCAAAGGCCCCGTTGGTCGCGGCCCCCATGTACTTCCTGAAAGGTCCCGTCCCCTTTGGAAACCCAAATGCTTTGCCGGGCGCCTACCACCACCAAAAGGTTTTTCCCGTGGGTGCAGCTTGTGAGGGGTAGGGGGGTCGGGATGCTCACCGAATCCCAGTGGGACCCGTCTTGGCTTTCCAAAACCAAGCCGTGCCACCCTACGGCAAGAAACCGGTTCCCGATCCAGCAAACCCCCAACAGGGGGGTGGAATGGACCTTCCAAGGGGGCAGGTCCTTTTCCATCCTGACCCGGGGTTCGGGGCAGTACCGGTCCACCTTTAACCCCCTTGTTGGAAAAGATAAGGGATAGGTGGCGGATGGGCAAGGCGCTTAACGGTTTGCGGTGGGACCCGTATACTTGGCCCCGTGTTGGGGCTTTACCACGCTGCCCGTACCTTGGGGCTAAAGCCCTTTCTCCTGGAATCCTTAGGGGTCAGGACCCCTTTCTCCCAACTTTCTCTCCTGGGGGTGCGGCCTAAGCACCACCTCGAGGTGTGGGAGGGCCGGCTTTACCTGGACGGAAAGCGGGTGGGCGAGGCCCTGGACATCTTCGCCTACCTGGAGAAGGGCCTGGGGAGGGGGTATTTCCCTGCCTGGATGGGGTTCTTTGCCTACGAGTTTGCCCGGCACCTAGGCCTGGCCACCCACAAGCCCCTTTCTGGACTTCCCGAGGCCGCATTCTCCTACTACCCCGAGGGATTCGCCCTTCTGGGGGGGAGGCTGGTAGGTATCCCCTCCTTCCCCTTGAAGCCCCTTTCCTACAACCCCCCTCCTTTGCCCCCTCACCCCCTGGTGTCCGACTTCCCCAAGGAGGCCTTCCTGGATGGGGTTTCTGCCGTCCAGGAGAGGATCCGGGCCGGGGTGGTCTACCAGGTGAACCTCTCCCACCGCTTCCGGCTACTGGGCAGCGTGGACCCCCTTCTCCTCTATGCCCGTCTTCGTTCCTTGAACCCTTCCCCCTTCATGGGGCTTGTGGAGGGGGAGGGTTGGGCGGTGGTCTCGGGTAGCCCGGAGCGGCTTTTCCAGAAGGTGGGAAGCCGGATACGTACCCGGCCCATTGCCGGCACCCGTCCCCGGGGGCGAACGGAGGAGGAGGACCTGGCCTTGGAGCAGGCGCTCCTGGCCTCCCCCAAGGAGCGGGCGGAGCATGCCATGCTGGTGGATCTCCTGCGCAACGACCTGGCCAAGGTGGCCTTGCCGGGCACCGTGAGGGTGCGGGAACTTTTCACCGTGGAGCGCTACGCCCACGTCATGCACCTGGTCTCCCAGGTGGAAGGCTATGCCCGGGCTTCCTTGGGCCAGGTCTTCGCCAGCCTCTTCCCGGGGGGCACCATCACCGGGGCCCCCAAGGGGACGGTGATGGAGGCCATCCGCGACCTGGAGCCCGTACCCCGGGGGGCTTACACGGGGAGCCTGGGGTACGTTTCGGGCCGGGGGGCGGATTTCAACATCCTCATCCGTTCCTTTCAAAGGGTGGGGGAGGAGGTGCTTTTCTCCGCTGGGGCGGGGATCGTGATCGGTTCGCAGGCCGAAGCGGAGTACCGGGAAACCCTCCACAAGGCGGAAAGCCTTCTCTTGGCCTTGGACCGGGGCCAGCCGGGGGCCAGGCCGAGACCCCCCAAACCTGCGGACTCCTGGGCCCCACCCCCTCCTCCCCGCCAGGTAAGGGCCCGGGTGCTTTTCCTGGAAAACCGCGATTCCTTCAGCTACAACCTGGTGGATTACCTGAGGGCCCTGGGAGCGGAGGTGGTGGTGGTGGACCAGGAGGAGCCTCCCCGTTTCCGAGGCTTTACCCACCTGGTGGTGGGGCCAGGGCCCAAGGACCCCTTTAGGGCGGGAAGGGTTTTGGCCTGGACGCAACAGGCCTTGCTGGAAGGGATGCCTTTCTTGGGGGTATGCCTGGGGCACCAGGCCTTGGGGGTAGCCTTGGGGGCGGAGCTTTACCGGGAAAGGCCGGTCCACGGGGAGGCCCACCCCATGTTCCATAGCGGGGAAGGGCTCTTTGCTGGCCTACCCAATCCCCTTCCCTTTGCCCGCTACCATTCCCTAGCCCTTAGAAACCTTCCTTCCCAGGTGCGCCTTCTGGCCTGGACAGCGGAGGGGGTGCCCATGGCCATCTGGGACGGCAGGCGGGCCTATGGCGTCCAGTTCCACCCGGAGAGTATCCTGTCCCCGTGGGGGATGGAGCTTCTGGCAAGGTTCCTGGAGGAGACCTGAGGCGGGTGCTCCTGAAAGGGCAGCCCTTCAGCGAGCCCCTTCCGGAAGGGTTTTTGTACCATGGCCTAAGCGTTTTCACCACCTTGCGGGTGGAAAGGGGAGAGGCCCTTTGGCTTGGGGAACACCTCCACCGCCTAAGGCGGCATGCTTCGGCCTTGGGGCTTCCTTACCCGGGGGATGGGGTGTTCCTGAAGGACCTCGAGGCCCTTAAGAAAGAGCTTTCCCACCTTCCTTGCCTCCGCCTCCGCTTCACCGTGGGGGAGGGGGTCTGGCTTACCGAGGCCCGGCCCTATACGCCCCTTCCCTTGGCGGCCTATGAGGAAGGGGTGCGGGTTGTCCTGACGCCCTACCGGGTGCATCCGGACCTGTACCGCTTTAAGACGGGCAACTACCTGCCCTACCGTCTGGCCTGGAAGGAGGCGGAGGGGCAGGGGGCTTTTGAGGGGCTTTTGCAGGATGGCGAGGGCCATGTGGTGGACGGAAGCCGCACCAGCCCCCTCCTTTACCGGGATGGGGTGCTCTTGCTCCTGGAGGGGGGCCTCGAGGGGATCACCCGGATAAAGGTGGCTGAGGCGGCTTGGGAACTGGGCCTCAGGGTGGAAAGGGCCCGCCTTTACCCCTGGGAACTTCCCTTGGCCGAACCGCCACCTCTTCCGCCGCAACTGGCCCTGCGCCGTCGGGGAGGGGAGCGGGAAGGGGCAAGGGGAAACTTGCTCCTAGCGGGAAGCGGGGTGGGGCTTTTGCCCGTGGGGCCGCTTCCGGAGGCTTTGGCCCCCTTGGTGGAACGCTTCCTTCCCGCCTGCTATACTAAATAGCGGTACCTCCAGCCCATCCCCATGGGCTGGTGCCCCTTTTTACGCGGAGGGAAGGGATGAAGAAGCCGGTCTACCTGACCCCAGAAGGCTATAGGCGCCTTCAGGAGGAACTCAACCACTTAAAGACCACCAAGCGGCAGGAGATTTCCGCCGATTTTGAGCAGGCTTTGGAGGAAGGGGATTTAAGGGAGAACGCCGGCTACGATGAGGCCCGCCGGGCCATGTGGCAGAATGAGGCCCGGATTGCCCAGCTGGAGGATCTCTTGGCCCGGGCGGTGGTGGTGGAGGGGAATGGCTCCTATGAGCAGGTGGCCTTGGGCTGCCAGGTGGAGCTGGAAACCGAATCCGGGGAGAGGCTCTCTTTGGCCATTGTAGGGAGCCACGAGGCGGACATTTTCAGCGGCAAGATCTCCGACGAGTCCCCCTTGGGCCAGGCCCTTTTGGGCAAGAAGGTGGGGGACGTGGTGGAGATAAGGGGTAAGAAGGGAGCCCAGGTCTACACCATCCTGGAGATCAAGCCCCTATAGTTCCGCGGTGAGCGCGGGCGTGGCCTTCAGAGGGCCCAGGGCCTCTTCCGCATGGTGTTTGAGGGCCAGCAGTAGCCTTTCCAAGGGAGCCTCCTCCAGATAGGGCAGGGCCTCGCTACCCGGGAGGTGGAGGATGGCCCTGAGGGCTTCCACGCCCCTTTCCCCCAGGTAGATGCCCTCATCCTGCAGGCGGCCCGTCTTCAGGTATAAACCCGGCCCCAAAAGGTTGGGACCCAGGCCCCCCGCCTTCACCACCCGCCAGCCTGCCCATACCAGGGGTAGCAGGGGCCGGGGGTGTTTGGCGATGCCCCGTAGGCCCGAGATGAAGACAGGGTAGATCCTGGGCGCGGCCTCGGGGGAGGCCAGGCGGTAGGCGAGTTCCGCCAGAAAGGAGGCCAGAAGGAAGCGCCTAGGCTCCTCCAGACCATGGAGCCGGCCCATTAGCTCGGCTTGGGTGAGGGTGGGCAGGCCCTCGCCCTTGCGGTAAAGCTGGAAGCGCACATGGTGAAAGAGGGAAAGCCTTCCCGAACGCCCCGTGGGGCGGAGGCCTTTGCGCACCATGGCCTCGAGGCTTCCCCCTGGGGTCAGGAACCGCAGGAGCAGGTCCCCTTGGGGTAAGGCTTTACGCCCCACCACGATGCCTTCCTCCAGGTGGTATCCCTCCACATTTCCAGTGTATGCTTAAGCCATGGAACGGACCCTGCGCGACATCCTGGAATGGGTAGTTTTGGGCCTTTTGGTGGTGGTGGGGGTTCTCCTTGCCCTTTGGGTGGGGGGATGGGTCTTCACCTTCTTGGGTCGGGTGCTCCTAGCGCTTTCCGGCTTAATCTGGGAGTTACTTAAGTTCGCCATCCCTTTGCTGATACTGGCGGCCATTGGTTACGGGGTCGTTTACCTTTTGCAAAAGCGTAGCGCATGAGGAGGCGGTAACAAAGATAGCCTCCAGGGTACGCCCCAATAAGTGCCCGGTCTTAGACCGGGAGGCCGGGTTTATCCATAATGCGTTCTATACCCTTGACCTAGGGCCGATCAAGGGTGTACGCTTTCCCCCTAAAGTAGGAAGGAGGGAGTATGGATCGCAGGCTTCTGTTGAGGTTGGGGGCTCTTTTGGGGGCGGGTTCCCTGATGGGGGCTCGAGCTAACGAGCGAGTAACCTACAAGGACTTCAAGAAGGAAACCCCGATAGCGGTGGTTTACAGAAAAGGGGGGCGTGGGGGAGCCATAATGCCCCGGACCTTCAGTCCGGGGATACATGGACCCCCCACAGTGGG
>NZ_JAKTNQ010000020.1 GCF_022760835.1 Thermus altitudinis | reverse complement strand
GGGGTCCATGTATCCCCGGACTGAAGGTCCGGGGCATTATGGCCCCCCGCACTTCCCTTTTTCTGTAAAAGGGCGCCCCCCTGGGTTTCCCCAGGGGGGTTTCTGGTGGAGCCGAGGGGATTCGAACCCCTGACCTCCTCAATGCCATTGAGGCGCGCTCCCAACTGCGCCACGGCCCCAAGCAACGCCTATGGTACCGAGGGGGAAGCGTTTTGTCAACGGGTCCAGAGGCCTATGAGGAGGGCCAAGGCCACAAAGATGACCCCCAGGATGACGGTGAGGCGGTAAAGCCCTCCCGTGACCCCCCGGGCGGAGAAGAGGTCCGCCGAGCCCCCCATGAGGTCCCCAGCCCCCTGTTTGGGCTCCTGCACCAGCACCAGGTAGACCAAAAGCCCCGCCACGCCCAGGTAAAGGAGGATGACCAAGGTGTAGAGAAAGTCCATACCCTTACCACTTTAGCGCGAAGGCCAGGGTCTGTCCACCCGGCCCGGGGCAAGGTATAAAGGGGTGTGGAGCTGGCCGAGATCTACGCCGCCTCCCGGCGCATCGCCCCTTACGTGCACCGCACCCCCCTCCTCACCTCGAGGCTCCTGGACCAGCTTTTAGGCAAGCGCCTCCTCCTCAAGGCCGAACACCTGCAAAAGACGGGGAGCTTCAAGGCCCGGGGGGCGCTTTCCCAGGCCCTGACCCTGGAAAACCCCCGGGGGCTTTTGGCGGTGAGTAGCGGCAACCACGCCCAAGGGGTGGCCTACGCCGCTAGGGTCTTGGGGATCAAGGCCCTCATCGTCATGCCCGAGGAGGCAAACCCCTTTAAGAAGGAGGCCACCCGGGCCTACGGGGCCCAGGTGGTGGACCAGGGGGTTACGGTAGAAAACCGCGAGGCGGTGGCCAAGGACCTCCTCGTGGAGACCGGCTACGCCTTCATCCACCCTTTTGACGACCCCTTGGTCATGGCCGGGCAGGGCACCGCGGGGCTGGAGCTCATGGCCCAGGCGGGGAAACTCGGTCTTTTTCCGGAAGCGGTCTTGGTCCCGGTGGGGGGCGGAGGGCTCCTAGCCGGGGTGGCCACGGCGGTAAAGGCCCTCTCCCCCAGCACCTTGGTCCTGGGGGTGGAGCCCGAGGGGGCGGACGACGCCAGGAGGAGCCTGGAAACGGGCGGAATCGTGCGTCTTCCCCAGGCACCCCAGACCCGGGCGGATGGGGTCAGGACCCTGGCCTTGGGCCAACACACCTTCCCCATCTTGCAAAAGAGGGTGGATGCCATCCTCACCGTGAGCGAGGAGGCCATCCTGGAGGCCGAAGGCCTCCTCTTTACCCGCACCAAGCAGGTGGTGGAACCCACCGGAGCCCTCCCCTTGGCCGCCGTGCTGGAGCACGGGGAAAGGCTTCCTAAGGTCCTGGCCCTTCTACTTTCGGGAGGAAACCGCGGCTTCGCTCCCTAGGGGAGTCCTGGCCCTCCTTCTGCCCCAGCCCATGGAGCCGCCAGGGGAACCCGAACACCCAAGGCGGGACTTCTTTCCCTGGAAAGGAGGAGTAAGCTTACCCCGTGATCGTTAAGGAAGCGCTTCTACCCATAGAGGAGGTGGCCGGCAAGCTGGGCTTAGGCCAGGAAAGGCTTTACCTCTACGGCCCCCACATGGCGAAGGTGCTGGGGGAACCTCCTAAGGCCAAGGGAAAGCTGATCCTGGTCACGGCCATCACCCCTACCCCGGCGGGGGAGGGCAAGACCACCACCGCCATCGGCCTAGTGGACGCCCTTTGGCGGCTTGGGAAAAAGGCCGCCTTGGCCCTAAGGGAGCCCTCCTTGGGCCCGGTCTTCGGGGTCAAGGGCGGGGCCACAGGGGGCGGTCGGGCGCGGGTGGAACCCCGGCACGAGATCAACCTGCACTTCACCGGGGACTTCCATGCGGTGACCAGCGCCGTGAACCTCTTGAACGCCCTTCTGGACAACCACCTGCACCAGGGCAACGAGCTGGGGATTGACCCCAGGCGCATTGAGCTCAAAAGGGCCATAGACATGAACGACCGGGCCTTAAGGCACATCGTCTTGGGCCTGGGGGGCAAGGCCCACGGGGTGCCCCGGGAAGGGGGGTTTGAGCTCACCGTGGCCAGCGAGGTCATGGCCCTCATGAGCCTGGCCCGGGACTTTAAGGACCTAAAGAGACGCCTGGGAAGGATACGGGTGGGTTTCACCTACGAGGGGAAGCCCGTCTACGCGGAGGATCTAGGGGCGGTGGGGGCCATGGCCGCCCTCCTCAAGCAGGCCTTCCTCCCCAACCTGGTGCAGACGGCGGAAGGGAACCCGGCCTTCGTCCACATGGGGCCTTTTGGCAACATCGCCCACGGCACCAACTCCCTGAGGGCAAGCCTATGGGCCTTGGGTTTGGCGGACTACGTGGTGCAGGAGGCGGGCTTCGCCACCGATTTGGGCCTGGAGAAGTTCATGAACGTGGTGGCCCGCACGGGAGGCCTGGTACCCGAGGCCGTGGTGCTGGTGGTCACCCTGCGGGCCCTCCGCTACCACGGGGGACAGGACGCCTACGAGATGCCGGACCTCGAGGCGGTGCTCAAGGGCCTTGCTAACCTGGAAAAGCACGTGGAAAACGTGGAGCTCTTCGGTTTTAAGCCGGTGATCGCCTTAAACCGCTTCCCCACGGACGCCCTGGAGGAGATCGCCCTGGTGCGGGAGTTTGCCCGGGAAAGGGGCCTGCCCTTGGCCTTAAGCGAGGTGTACGCCAAAGGAGGGGAAGGGGGGCTGGAACTGGCGGAAAAGGTCCTAGAGGCCCTGGCCCTCCCCCACACCTACCGGCCCCTTTACCCTTTGGAGATGCCCCTCGAGGCCAAGGTGGAAACCATCGCCAAGGAGGTCTACGGGGCGGAGGGGGTGGAGTGGAGCGAGGAGGCCAAGAGGGCCCTAAAGGCCGCCAAGAAGGAGGGGTGCGAGGCCCTGCCCGTGGTCATGGCCAAGGCGGCCACCTCCCTTTCCGACAACCCCAGGCTCCGGGGGCGGCCTAAGGGCTTCAGGGTCCGGGTCACGGACCTAAAGTGCCGGCTTGGGGCGGGGTTTGTGGTGGTCTACATGGGGGGGATTGAGACCCTTCCCGGCCTGCCCAAGGCGCCCCAGGCCCTGGGGATTGACGTGGACGAGGAGGGCAACATCCGGGGCATGGACTACTGAGTTCCCCCGCCCTGGCCTTGCCAGGGTGGGGGTCCCCATCCGAAGCACCCAGGGCCGGGCTATACCCCGTGCCCGTCTGCCCGTTGCTTCTCCACGGGGAGCCCCGTGGCCCCGTGGAAGGCCTCCACCTCCTCCAGGAAGCGGCGGAAGAGGTAGAGGGCGTCGTGGGGGCCAGGGGCGGCCTCAGGGTGGTACTGCACGGAGAAGACGGGGTAGCGGGTGTGGGCCATGCCCTCGAGGGTCCCGTCGTTGAGGTTGATGTGGGTGGGCTTGAACTCCTTGAGGGAGTCTATGTCCACCGCATACCCGTGGTTTTGGCTGGTGATCTCAATCTTGCCCGTGAGGAGGTTCTTCACCGGGTGGTTGGCCCCCCGGTGGCCGAACTTCATCTTGTAGGTGCGCCCCCCCGAGGCCAGGGCCAGGAGCTGGTGCCCTAGGCAGATGCCGAAGGTGGGCAAAAGCCCCATGAGCTTCCAGATGGTCTCGTGGGCGTAGCGGGGCATGGAGGGGTCCCCGGGGCCGTTGGAGATGAAAAGCCCGTGGGGCTCCAAGGCCATGATCTGGCCCGCCGGGGTTTTGCCAGGCACCACCAGGATCTCAAAGCCCTGGGCCGCCAGGTTCTCCACGATGGCGTGCTTGATGCCGAAGTCCATGACCACGATGCGCCGGCCCGACTTCAGGGTGGGCCAGGCATAGGGCAAGGGGGTGGAGACCTCAGGGGTCATGTCCCGGCCGTCGATATCCGTCCAGGCCCGGGCCTCTTGGCGAAGGGCTTCCAGCTCCTCCGGGGTAAAGGTGTGGTGGGGGTCCCCGAAGAGGCTGGCATGGGCGATGGTCCCCTTCAGCACCCCTCCTTCGCGGATCTTGCGCACCAGGGCCCGGGTGTCCACGCCCTCTATGCCCACCACCCCGTAGAACTCCATGAACTCCCCCAGGGTCTGCTGGGCCCTGGGGTTAGAGGCCACGCGGCTAAACTCCTTGGCCACAAAGCCCTTCACCCAAGGCCGGTTGGACTGCATGTCGTAGACGTTGACCCCGTAGTTGCCCTGGTGGGGGTAGGTCATGACCACGATCTGCCCGTGGTAGCTGGGGTCGGTCATGATCTCCTGGTAGCCGGTCTGGGCGGTGTTGAAGACCACCTCCCCCACCGTCTTTCCCCGGGCCCCGAAGGCGTAGCCGTGATAGACGGTGCCGTCCTCCAGGACCAAAACCGCGCGTTCCTTCACGCCAGCCATTCCTCCTCCTCTATGCCCACCCTAGGATGCGCCCCCAAAGGCCCACGCCCATCCCGCCCCGACCAGGGTTAGGCCGGACCAGGCGCACCCAACCCCAGGGCCTTTAGCCCCGCCACCAACCGGCCTAAGCCCCTTGGCCACGCGGCACATCCCTGCGCACCTCGCCCAGGGACAGAGGGGCCTCGCCCTCCCTCAGGCCCCTTCCCGTGGCCCAGACCCCGGGCAGGCCCGGGACCTCCCCCTAGGAGGGCTTTGCGCCCTCCCATGGGCTCATGGCGGGCCCGGGCCATGGCCTCCTCCGGGTGGCGGGTCAAGGTGCCCATCCCACCCATTCTAGCCCCCAAAGGCCCCAGGGGAAAGGCGCTTGATGACGGCGATCTCCCGGCAGTTCTCATAGAAGGGGCAGGCGTTGCACTCGCTCCACACCTTGGGGGGCAAAGCCTCCCGGGTGGTGACCTGGTAGCCCAAGGAGCGGAAGAAGTTCACCTGAAGCGTCCAGGCGAAGACCTGGGGCAGGCCCAGGTCCCTGGCCTCCCGCTCCGCCCCCAGGACCAGCCAGCGGCCCAGGCCCTCCCCCTGCCGCAAGGGGTGCACCGCCAGGCCCCGGATCTCCGCCAGATCCCGCCACAGCACATGCAGGGCCACGGTGCCCACGATGTGGCCGTCCTCGTCCTCGAGGACCTGGAAGTCCCGGATGTTCTCGTAGAGGTGGCTGTGGCTACGGACCAGCATCAGGCCCTTCTCCGCCCAGTAACGGATGAGCCAGTAGATGGCCTCCACGTCGGCAAGCCGGGCCTTCCTGAGCTCCACCGCCCTGCCTTTTTGCACCTCGGGCAGGGAAACCGTGGGGAGTTCCAGCCGGGTTTCAAGCAAGGCCCACCTCCCTTTTTGCCTCCAGAATCCTCTCCCGCACCGCCATGGGGGCCGTGCCCCCATAGGACTTGCGCCGGTGGATGGCCGTCTCCAACTGCAGAAGGGGCAGGGCGTCCTCGGCGAAAAGAGGGTGGTGGGCCCTTAGCTCCTCCAGGGTGAGGCTCTTCAAGGGCCTTCCCTCCTCCACAAGCCTCCGCACCAGCCTCCCCACCACATGGTGGGCTTCCCGGAAGGGAAGCCCCTTCTCCGCCAGGTAGTCGGCCAGCTCCGTGGCCAGGGCATAGCCTTCCTCCGCCGCTTGCCACATGCGTTCCCGGCGCCACCTGAGCCCGGGGAGAAGGGCGGTGAGGAGCTTGAGGCTATCCCGGTAGGTGGCCAGGGCGTCCAAAAGGGGCTCCTTGTCCTCCTGGAGGTCCTTGTTGTAGGCCAAGGGAAGCCCCTTCACCACGGTGGAAAGGGCCACCAAAGCCCCTAAGACCCTTCCCGTCTTGGCCCGGATGAGCTCCAGGATGTCGGGGTTCTTCTTCTGGGGCATGATGGAGGAACCCGTGGCGAAGGCATCGGGGATCTCCACGAAGGCGAACTCCTCGGTGCTGTAGAGGATGAGCTCCTCCGCCATGCGGGAAAGGTTCAGCAGGCCGATGTTGAGGGCGGAAAGCACCTCTAAAGCAAAATCCCGGCTGGCCACCGCATCCAAGGAGTTGCGCATGGGTGCTTGGAAGCCCAGCTCCTTGGCGGTGAAGTGGCGGTCTATGGGAAACCCCGTCCCCGCCAGGGCCGCAGCCCCTAAGGGGCTATGGTTGAGGCGCTTTTTGGCATCCTCCAGGCGCCCGGCATCCCGCAGGAGCATCTCGTAGTAGGCCATGAACCAGTGGGAAAGCAGGATGGGCTGGGCCCGCTGCAGGTGGGTGTAGCCGGGAAGGAGATGGAGGGGCTCCAGGTACCTTTCCGCCTCCTGCACCAAAACCCGGCGCAGCTCCAAGAGGAGGGCCAGAAGCTCGTCCACGGCCCCCCTGAGGAAAAGCCTGAGGTCCGTGGCCACCTGGTCGTTACGGCTCCTGGCCGTGTGCAGCTTACCCCCAGGAGGGCCGATGAGCTCTATGAGGCGGGCCTCCAGGTTCATGTGCACGTCCTCCAGCTCCTCCCGCCAGGGGAAAGTGCCGGCCTCTATCTCCTTCTCTATCTGGTCCAGGCCCTTCAGGATGGCCTCCAGCTCCTCCCCACTTAGAAGCCCCACCCCATGGAGCATGCGGGCGTGCACCCGGTTCTGCCAGAGGTCCTCCCGCCAAAGGGCCCGGTCAAAGGCCAAGGAGGCGTTAAAGCGGGCGGCAAGCTGGCTTGGACCCTCCCCGAAGCGGCCACCCCAGGTCCTATGCCCCATGGCCCTTCCCTTCCACCAAGGCCCTAACCCGAAGCCTTAGGGCCTGGATCCTGATGAAGCCCTCGGCATCCTTCTGGTCGTAGCCCCCGAGCTCGTCAAAGGAGACCAGGTCCTTCTGGTAGAGGCTTTTGGGCGCCTTCCTCCCCACCACGTAGACGTTCCCCTTGTAAAGCTTCAGCCGGGCTACCCCCGTGACCGCCTGGGCCACGTGGTCAAAGTAGGCCTGGAGGGCCTCCCGCTCCGGGGCGTACCAGAAGCCGTAGTAGACCAGCTCCGCGTATTTGGGGGAAAGCCCGTCCCTTTGGTGCAGGACCTCCCGGTCCAGGGTGAGGCTTTCCACCGCCCGCCGGGCGTGGTAGAGGAGGGTTCCCCCGGGGGTTTCGTACACCCCCCGGGACTTCATGCCCACGAAGCGGTTTTCCACCAGGTCCACCCGACCCACCCCGTGCCGGCCGCCGATCTCGTTGAGGCGGGCGAGAAGCGCCGCCGGGGAAAGCCTCTCCCCGTTCACCGCCACCGGGTCGCCCCTTGCAAACTCCACCTCCACGTACTCCGGGGTATCGGGGGCCTCCTCGGGGTCCACGGTCATGCGGAACATCCCCTTGGGGGGCTCGGCCCAGGGGTCCTCCAGGACCCCCCCCTCGTAGGAAATATGCAGAAGATTGGCGTCCATGGAGTAAGGTTTTTCCTGGGTCACGGGAACGGGGATGCCGTGGGCCTCGGCATAGGCCATCATCTCCTGCCGGCCCCTAAAGTGCCATTCCCGCCAAGGGGCGATGACCCGGATATCGGGCTTTAGGGCGTAGGCGGTAAGCTCAAAGCGCACCTGGTCGTTCCCCTTGCCCGTAGCCCCATGGGCGACGGCCTCGGCCCCCTCCTCCTCGGCGATCTTCACCAGATACTTGGCGATCAAGGGCCTGGCGATGGCGGTGCCGAGAAGGTAGTACCCCTCGTACACCGCCCCCGCACGGAACATGGGGAAGACGAAGTCCCGCACGAACTCTTCCCTCAGGTCCAGGGCGATGGCCTTGGTGGCCCCGGTCCTTAGGGCCTTCACCCGGGCCTCCTCCACCTCCTCCCCCTGGCCGATATCCGCGGTGAAGGCGATGACCTCGGCCCCATAGGTTTCCTTAAGCCACTTGAGGATGATGCTGGTATCCAGCCCGCCGGAGTATGCCAGGACGATCTTCATGCCAACCCCTAGTCTACCCCCTCGAGGGGGTATGCATAAGTATACACGACAAAACGGGTGTAGGTTGACTAAACCGTGGCCCCGAGATAGACTCCTTCTCGGAAGAAAGGAGGAGGAAAGGATAGGGAGAAGCTAGCTTACCCCTATGGGCACCTTTGGCACCGAGGATATCTGTAATAGGAGGTGACGCATGAGGCTATGGAGAAACCAGCTGTTGAAAAACGTAGGCTTGCTGTTGCTAACCCTTTTGCTCGGCCTTTCAGCGTGCACTCCCCAGGACACGCTCCGCCCTACAGTTACCATATCCCAACCTCAGGATGGAACCACAGTTAACGCATCCCTAGTGACTGTCCAGGGCAACGCCCAGGACAACATTCGGGTAGCCCGGATAACCTATCAGATTAACGGGGGTAGCGAGCAGGCTTTGAACATCACCCCGGCACCAAGGGTTGACTTCCAGTTCTCAGTTACGCTGCAAGAAGGGCAGAACACCATCACCGTAAACGCCTACGATCCCAGTGGCAACAAAGGCACAAAGACGGTTTCCATCACCTACAATCCCCAAGCCATTCACACCCTATCGGGCACCCTAGTGAGCGAGTATGCCGGTGGCCCAGTGGCCGGAAGTACGTTGAAGCTTTACAAAGAGGGCAACTTGGTAGCCACCACCCAGTCGGGTGCGGATGGGTCTTTTACCTTTGATACCTTGCCACCAGGAGTGTACCGCCTCGAGGCCCAGAAGCCCGGGATGGCCGGTAGCGCCTTAGAGGGGATCCGAGTACCCGAGATGCCCTCGGTCACCCTCATCCAAAGGCGGGCCTTTGACACCTCGGCCAGCACCACCCCGCCAACCCTCGTCATCACCCAGGACGGCACCCAGCCCATAGAGGGGGAGACCTTTACCAATACCATCCCCTTCCGCGTCCAAGTAGACACCACCAAGGACTATGTCCGCCCCATGCGTTACATCTACGTAGCCTTGGGCCGTACGCCAGGATCAGCCTTTGTGGTCAATAGCCCTACCTGGACCCGCCGCATCTTCACGGATACCGAGGATACGGGCAACCAGTCGCTTGCTGGGAGCAACGTGGCGGGTTTTGGTAGCCAGACGGGAGAAACCGTATACCTGGAAGTGGTGGCCTACGACTTCAACGAGAACCGGAGCCATTACCTCATCCCCATTACCTTCATAAACACGGCCTCCAGCCAAAACAACACCGTGAGTACCCCAACGGGAGTGGCCGCCACCGCCATTACCTTGACCCAGGCAGTAGGGTTCTACGACCTCAAAGCCCCGGCCAGGTTAACCGTTCCCTTGGCTAAAGGCAAAGCAGAAACGGGTGAGCTCACCCTTGACCCCCAAGCAGTGCCAGCGGGGAGCAACCTCTACGTGGAGGTGCGCTGGTGCTACACGGCCACGGCTGTTCCCTTTGCCTTTGATATTGAGCGCTCCACCGACGGTACTAACTGGATGCGGGTAGGAACCGTGGGCGGTGCCCGAAGCAGTAGCTGCCCCACCAATCCTTTTAACCGACCCTTCTATTTCCGCGACGCCTCTCCTGACCTCACCCCTGGCCAGACCTACCACTATCGCGTGGTGGCTCGTGGGGCCAACCGCGCGGAAAGCGTGGCCAGCTCCACCACACCCTTGCCTCCCTTTTTTGCCCCGCTCCTTAGCCCACCAGACGAAAGCACAGGGGTTTCCCTGACCCCCGACTTCACCATCGGCCATCCCCAGCTGAGCATAGGAGCCGACGGCGCTGCCTACAACCTGGTCCTTTGGGATACCCTCACCGGGGACAGTGTAGCCTGGCAAACCCTGGCTGGGTACAGCCTTATGGTGGAGTTTGGCACCCAGGATAACGGCATCCCTGACGGGGAGGCTGTGGTGTACGGCTTCCATCCAGGGGTAGAGGACCTGGTGGTTTTCACCGACACCGCCGGACTACTGAATCCCACGAGGCCGAATGTCGTGCCGGTAAACGTTTCCCAAGGAACCTTCACCGTGCCCTACAACTTTGACGGTTTCGCCCAGCTTCCTCAACTCCAAACCCTCCGCACCTATGCCTGGCAGCTTTACGTGAGCTACGCTTACAAGTACAACCCTCAAGAGGGCTACCGCATTTCGGCCTATAGCGTCCAGACCTGGCCCAGCTCCACCTCCTTCATCCGCATCACCCGTCCCGGTACCCAGGTCTTTGACTTCACCACAGGGCAATAAGGAGGGAAGATGAAAAGATACCGCTTGATCAGCCTTATTGGCCTGGCCATCCTGCTGGCAGCCTGCTCCCAGCCGCCGGCCCAGACCCACCAGCCCATTAGCGCTGGGATTACCGTCACCACCGAAGGGGTTCGCCACTTCCAGGGCCAGGTAGTGGTGGGTTATCAAGACGAGGCGGCTCTACAAGAAGCCATTGGGAAACTGGGGGCCGTAGAGATCGCCAGGATTCCAGAGCTTCGGGCGGCGCTTCTTCAGGTGAAGGGAAATGCGGTAAAAGCCAGCCGGACCCTTAAGGGCTTGCCCGGAATACGCTATGCTGAGCCTCACCTCGCCCAAATCCTTCCTCCCAGCGAGGACCCCGTAGAGCAACCCCGCCACCGTAACGAGGCCCTCCAGACCCTGGGAAATCCCAGCGATCAAATCCTGGACGAGCTACCGCAATACGCCCTGGATCCACGGCACCTGAACGCCAAGGCTGCTTGGGACCTTGGCTTTGAAGGCGAGGGTGTGGTGGTGGCCATCATCGACGACCCCGCCGATGTAACCCACCCCGACCTAGCCCAAAACTGGGCTGGCAAAGCCTATGACCCGGTTACCAACACCACCTACACCGACCCCAACGGCTGGCTTAGCTTCATCAACAATAACCCCAACCTCTCCCATGGAACTTTTGTAGCCTCCGCTGTGAGCGCCGCCAAGGATGGCCGGGGTATCGCTGGGTTAGCCCCTAAAACCAAGTTCCTTCCTGTGGCCATCTTCCAACCCAATTATGTGGGCGACTTTTACGTGGCTCGGGGCATCGTGTGGGCGGTGAACAACGGCGCCCAGGTGCTCAACAACTCCTGGGGCGGTTTGGGCTACGGGAACCTGGTCAAGGAAGCCTTTGACTATGCCCTCGCCAACGGCGTGGTAGTGGTGGCCAGCGCTGGCAATTCCTACAAGGATGAGGTGCGTACCCCGGCTGGCTACCCGGGCATCATCGCATCCGCCGCAGCCGATGGCAATCGCAACAAAACGGCTTTCTCCACCTTTGGCCGCCACATTTCTAGCGCTGCGCCCGGCTTGGACGTGCTTTTGGCCAATCCCACCTGGCTCGGTGGGGGGTACGGCTTGATCTCCGGCACCTCCTTCTCTGGTCCTTACACCGCTGCCGCCGCTGCCTTGGTCAAAGCTGCCTGCCCCGGTGCCACCCCCTACCAAGTGCGCCGAGCCCTGGAAACTACCACCTGGGAGCGGAGCTTCTCCCGAGAAAAAGGGTGGGGGCATCTCAATGTTGGGAACTTGGCAAACCTCCTTAGCCAGGGTTGTACCGCATTACCAGCACCTGGCTCTGTGGTCAAAATCAAAGTGGAGTACTTCAATGAAAATGGCCTCTTCCCAGGCCTGTTCGCCGACGTGATGCTCCGGGGCAAGGGCTTAAGGGCAGGAGACTCCACCGACCCAACCCCAGTTTACTGGGCCCGCACCGACATGAGCGGGGAAGCCTGGTTCTACGAGATTGCCCCCGGCGAGTACGACATCTATGTGGCCGGAGCTGACCTATCCCTTACCGGCGGTCTACCCGAGGAGCGGGGTACCTTTGTGGGCACCCTGGTGGCTACTCCAGGCTCCTCTCCCGGCAACCCCGACTTTAAGTTGGTGCGCCTGAACGCTTCCGAGGTAAACCTGAACCCTCATGACCCCTACGAGCCCAACGATAACCTGGCCCAAGCCCAACCCCTCACCTATGGCACCCTTACCCAACTGGCCTACATCTTTGGCCAACCTCGCGACTTCGACTATTTCGCCTTCTCCGGCAGTGCCGGGGATGCAATCCGGGCCCGAGTCTACGCCAAATCCAGCATCGGTGGCACCCTAGACTCCTATCTCTACCTTCTGGATGCGAACGGCAACGTGCTAGCCGAGAACGACGACATGGTACCCGGGCAAATTACAGATTCGGAGATTAGCCTCACCCTGACTGTCACGGGTACGTATTACCTGGTGGTGACCAGTTACACCATCGCCTCCAGTCCCACCGCCGCCGACGACAGCCCCTTCAACAAGTACCGCCTTGAGCTAACCAAAACCAACTAAGACCAGCAGAAGACTCCCGGCTGGGCACGGCCTAGCCGGGAGTCCTTTTGTAAGGTATTTAAAGGTGGATGGGCTTCTCCCAAGCGGCCAAGGCGGCCTCCTTGAGGATCTCGGAAAGGGAGGGGTGGGCGTGGGGAGCCCGGCCCAGGTCCTCGGCGCTGGCCTTGAAGAAGATGGCCAGGGCGGCCTCGGCCAAAACGTCCCCCACCCGGGCCCCGATCCCATGCACCCCCAGGATGCGGTCGGTCTTGGCGTGGGCCAGGACCTTGACCAACCCCTCCGTCTCCCCCATGGCCCGGGCCCGGCCCGAGGCGGAATAGGGGAAACGGCCCACCTTGTAGGGGACCCCTTGGGCCTTAAGCTCCTCCTCCGTGTACCCCACCCCCGCCACCTCCGGGTGGGTGTAGACCACGCTGGGGATGGCCTGGTAGTCCAGGTGGGCAAAACCCTTCGCCATGTGCTCCACCGCGGCCATCCCCTCCTCGCTGGCCTTGTGGGCCAGCATGGGCCCCCGCACCACGTCCCCAACGGCGTAGATGTGGGGGACAGCGGTCCTCAGGTGCTGGTCCACGGGGATCCGGCCCTTCTCGTCGGTGGCGAGGCCTGCCCTTTCCAGGTCCAGGCCCTCGGTGTAGGGCCTGCGGCCCACGGCGAGGAGCACCCGGTCCGCCTCCAGGACCTCCCCCCCACTAAGCTCCACCCGGGCCCCCTTCCCCTCAGGGCGCACCGCCTTCACCTTCACCCCGGTGCGGATATCCAGCCCCTGCTTCCGGAAGATCCTCTCCGCCGCCCGGGAGACCTCGGCGTCCATGGTGGAGAGGATGCGGTCCAGGTACTCCAGGACCGTCACCTCGGCCCCCAGGCGGTGCCAGACCACCCCAAGCTCCAGGCCGATCACCCCACCCCCCACCACGATGAGGCGGCCCGGCACCTCGGGGAAGGCCAGGGCCTCGGTGGAGGTCACCACCCGCTCCCCATCCACCTCCGCCCAGGGGGGGATGAGGGGAGCGCTCCCCGTGGCGATGAGGAGGTAGCGGGCGGATAGCTCCTCCTTCGTTTCCTCCACCAGGACCTTGCGATCCGAAAGGAAGCGGGCCCTTCCCAGATGGCGGGCGATGCCGTTTTTCTTGAAGAGGAACGCAATCCCTTGGGTGTTGGCCTGCACCACCTGGTCCTTGTGGGCCAGAAGGGCTGGGAGGTCCACCTCGAGGCCCTGCACCCTGGCCCCGATGAGGCCCTTTTTCACCTCGTAGATGCGTTCCGTGGTCTCCAGGAGGGCCTTGGAAGGGATGCACCCCACCCTCAGGCAGGTGCCCCCCAGGGCCTTCTCCTTCTCCACCACCCCCACCTTCATCCCCAGCTGGGCGGCCCGGATGGCGGCCACATACCCCCCAGGCCCCGCCCCGATGACCAACAGGTCGTAGGTGGCCATGCTAGACCTCCAGAAGAAGGCGCACGGGGTTTTCCACCAGCTCCTTGACCCGCCTCAGGAAGGTGACCGCCTCCCGGCCGTCCACCAGGCGGTGGTCGTAGGAAAGGGCCAGGTACATCATGGGCCGGACCACCACCTGCCCCTCCCGGGCCACGGGCCTTTCCTGGATGGCGTGCATGCCCAGGATGCCCACCTGGGGCGGGTTGAGGAGGGGGGTGGAGTTGAGGGAGCCGTAGACCCCGCCGTTGGTGATGGTGAAGGTTCCCCCCATGAGCTCCTCGGGCTTCAGCTTCTTGGTGCGGGCCCTCTCGGCGAAGTCGGCGATCTGGCGCTCGATCTCCGCGAAGGAAAGCCGGTCGGCGTCCCGCAGAACCGGGACCACCAGCCCCTCCCCACCTCCCACGGCCACGCCGATGTCGTAGTAGCGGTGGTAGAGGATGGCGTTATCCCGGATTTCCGCGTTGAGCTCGGGGATCTCCTTCAGGGCCTGGACCACCGCCTTCACGAAGAAGCTCATGAAACCCAGCTTCACCCCATGCTTTTTCTGGAAGGCCTCCCCCAGCTCCTTCCTTAAGGCGATGATGGCGGACATGTCCGCCTCGTTGAAGGTGGTGAGCATGGCGGTGGTCTGCCGCACCATGAGCAGCCTTTCCGCAATACGGCGGCGCAAGGGGCTCATGGGCACCGCCTCGCTCACCCGCCAGGGCCGATCGGCAGGAGGTTGGGCGGGAGGGGGTGCGGGCTCAGGCCTCCGGGAGGGCACCTCCTGGGGTGGGGCTTGCCTGGCCCTCTCCTCCAGGTAGCGCTCCACGTCCTCCTTGAGGACGCGTCCGCCCAGGCCCGTGCCCACCACCTCCCCCGGGGATACCCCCGCTTCCCTTAGGACCCGCTCGGCCGCGGGCATGACCAGGGGTTCTTGGGGTTCTGGGGCGGTGGCAGGCCGAGGCTCCGGGGCCGCCGCCCCTGCCCCCAGGGCCTCGAGGAGGGCGATGGCCTCCCCCACCTTGGCGGTCTCCCCGGTACCCTTTAGGACCTTGACCAGGGTGCCCGGGAACGGGGCGGGTAGCTCCAGGGTGGCCTTGTCGGTGATGAGCTCCACCAGGGGTTCGTCCTGGGCGAAGCTTTCCCCTTCCTTCTTGAGCCAAGCGCCGATCTCCACTTCCACAATGGACTCGCCCACGGAGGGCACGTTCAGTTCCTGCACCGTCCACCTCCTCACTTGAAGGCTTCTTCAAGAAGCGCTTCCTGCTCCTGCTTGTGCACCTTGGAGGAACCCACCGCGGGGCTTGGGGACTCGGGCCGGGCCACCACGCTGAAGGGATGGCCGTAGATCTCCCCGCAAAAACGGGCGGAGAGGTACCACCAGGCCCCCTGGTTCACGGGTTCCTCCTGGACATAGACTACCGGGGTTTTCCCTGGGTAAAAGCCCAGGGCCTCCTTGAGCTCGGCCTCGGGGAAGGGGTAGAGGAGCTCCAACCGGATGAGGGCCACGTCCTCCGCCCCCACCTCCCTGCGCTTCTGCACCAGGTCGTAGTAGACCTTTCCCGAGGTGAGAAGGACCTTCCTCGCCCCCTTGACCCTTTCCGGGATCACCTTCTGGAAACGCCCCCGGGCAAGCTCCTCCAGGCTGGAGACCACCTCGGGGTGGCGGAGGAGGCTTTTAGGGGTGAGGACGATAAGGGGCTTGCGGATGGGGCGCTTCACCTGGCGGCGGAGGAGGTGGAAGAACTGGGCCGGGGTGGTGGGGTAGGCCACCTGGAGGTTGTCCTTGGCCCCCAGCTGCAAGAAGCGCTCCAGCCGCGCGGAGGAGTGCTCGGGGCCTTGGCCCTCGAGGCCATGGGGCAGGAGGAGGACCAGGCCGGAAAGCCGGTTCCACTTGGCCTCGGCGCTGGCCAGAAACTGGTCAACATAGACCTGGGCCACGTTGACGAAGTCCCCAAACTGGGCCTCCCATAGGACCAAGGCCTCGGGGTAGTCCAGGCTGTACCCGTACTCAAAGCCCAAGACCCCGGCCTCGGAGAGGGGGGAGTTGTGGATCTCCACCTCCGCCTGGCCCTCGGCCAGGTGCTGCAGGGGAATGTAGGGGCTGCCGGTGGCGTAGTCGTAAAGGGCGGCGTGGCGCTGGGTAAAGGTGCCCCTCAGGGCATCCTGGCCCGTAAGGCGCACCCTATGCCCCTCCACGGCCACGGAGGCCAAGGCCAAGGCCTCGGCCGCCGCCCAGTCCAGGGGACGTTTCTCCTCGGCCATCTCCCTCCTGGCCTCCAGGAAGCGCTTCAGCTTGGGATGCACCTGGAAGCCCTCGGGCACGGTGCTTAGGCGAAGGAGAAGCTCTTTTAGCGCCTCCTTGGACACCCCGGTTTCCACCTCGGGCACCGCGGAATCGGGCCCCCCCAGGTACCCCTGCCAGATCCCGGAAAGCCCGTGGGGCACCACGGGGCCTGGCTCCGCCTTGACCCGGGCGAACTCGCCCTCCAGCCTGGCCAGATAGACCTCTTCCCAGGCCTTAACCTCCCCTTCCCCCACCACCCCTTCGGCGAGAAGCCTTTCCCCATAGACCTTCCAGGGCTCGGGCTTCCTGCTGATGAGGGCGTACATGGGGGCTTGGGTAAAGGTGGGCTCGTCGGTTTCGTTGTGCCCCCGGCGGCGGTAGCCCACCAGGTCCAGGACCACGTCCTTGGCGTAGCGCTGGCGGTACTCCAAGGCCAGGCCCAGGACGAACCAGAGCTCGTCCAGGGCCTCGGCGTTCACGTGGAAGATAGGGGCCCCCAGCATCTTGGCGATGTCCGTGGGGTAGCGGCAGGAGGTGTACTCCTCGGGCAGGGTGGTGAAGCCCAGCTGGTTGTTGGCCACGATGTGGAGGGTTCCCCCCACCCGGTAGCCGGGAAGCCGGGAGAGGTTAAGGGTTTCCTGGACGATGCCCTCCCCGATGAAGGCCGAGTCCCCGTGGACCAGGATGGCTAGGCCCCTTTTCCGCTCCCGGTCCCCGAAGCGGTCCTGCTTGGCCCGAAGCCTTCCCAGGGTCACGGGGTTCACGAACTCCAGGTGGCTGGGGTTGAAGTTGAGGGAGACGTGCACCTTGCCGTGGGGGGTGGTGAGGTCGTTGGAGAAGCCCAGGTGGTACTTCACATCCCCCGAGTAGCCTTCGGGGAAGATCTCCTCAAACTCGCGGAAGATGCGCTCAAGGGGTTTGCCCACCACGTGGGCCAGGACGTTGAGCCGCCCCCGGTGGGCCATGCCCAGGACCACCTCCCTAACCCCGTGGCGGGCGGATTCCTCCACCGCCTCCAGGAGAAGGGGGACCAGGCTCTCCAGGCCCTCGAGGCTAAAGGTTTTGGCCCCCAGGTACTTGCGTTGCAGGAAGGCCTCAAAGAGGCTGGCCTGCATCAGGCGCTCCAGGATGCGCCGGCGCACCTCTTTGGGGGGGGTGGGCCAAGGGTTCTCAATCCGGGAAAGAAGCCAGGCACGCTCCTCGGGTTCCACGTGGGCAAGCTCAAAGCCCACCGGGCCCAGGTAGATGGCCTCCAGCCTCTCCCAGAGGCTTCCCAGGGTGGCCGCCCCGAACCCTGGGGGAAGGGGCCTGGGAAGGTCCGAAGGGGAAAGGCCATGGGCCTCGAGGGTGAGCTCCTTGGGCCTTGGCCGCTCTCTTCCCAAGGGGTCCATGCGGGCCGCCAGGTGGCCCAGCTCCCGATAGGCCTGGACCAGGCGCTCCACCCGGAGGAGGAAGGCCGGGTCCACCTCTAAAGGAGGCGTGGCTCGTCGGCCATCCTCCAGGGTCTCCCTTCGGGCCTCCTCCAGGGTGAGGGCGGAGAAGTAGCGCCGCCACTCCTCCGGCAGGGAAAGGGGGTCCTCCAGATAGGCCTGGTAGAGGGCCTCCAGGTAGCCTTGGCTTTCCAGCGTGAGCTCCATCCTACCTCCTAGAGGGGGCTTACGCCCCTCTCTACGCTACACCAAAAGCCGGTGTAGGCGTCCCGGGACCGCTACAATGGGGCCATGGTCCTGAAGGAAAAACGGGAGAACGTCCTCCTCCTCACCCTGAACCGGCCGGAAAAGCTGAACGCCCTCACCGGTGCCCTGCTAGACGAACTCCACCAGGCCCTAAAGGAGGCCCAGGAGGACCCCGGAATCCGGGCCCTCCTCCTCACCGGCGCGGGGCGGGCCTTCTCCGCCGGGCAGGACCTGGGGGAGTTTGGGGAAGGCAAGCCCGACTACGAGGCCCACCTCCGCCGCTACAACCGGGTGGTGGAGGCCATGGCCGGCCTGGAAAAACCCCTGGTGGTGGCGGTGAACGGGCCGGCCGCGGGGGCGGGCCTGAGCCTGGCCCTCTGGGGGGACCTGCGCCTGGCTTCCCAGGAGGCTACCTTCACCACCGCCTTCGCGCGCATCGGCCTGGTGCCGGACTCGGGGATGAGCTTCCTCCTCCCCCGGATGGTGGGCCTCGCCAAGGCCCAGGAACTCCTCCTGCTCTCTCCCAGGCTTTCCGCCCAGGAGGCCATGGCCCTGGGCCTGGTGCACCGGGTGGTGCCGGGGGAAAGGCTGATGGAGGAAGCCCTGGCCCTGGCCCAGGAGCTTTCCCAAGGGCCCACCCGGGCCTACGCCCTCACCAAGAAGCTCCTTTTGGAAACCTATCGGCTTTCCCTCACGGAGGCCTTGGCCCTCGAGGCCATCCTCCAAGGGGAAGCGGGCCGCACCCAGGATCACGAGGAAGGGGTAAGGGCCTTCCGGGAAAAGCGAACGCCTAGGTTTTCCGGCCGATGATCCGCTACCTGAAGGGCACGGTCGTGCAAAAGGGGGAGGGGGGCTTCCTCCTCCTGGTGGGGGGGGTGGGGTTTTGGGTGCAGGCCCCCGAAACCTTCCTCCACACCCTAAGGGAAGGCCAGGAGGTGGCGGTCCACACCCACCTGCAAACCCGGGAGGAGGGCCTTTTCCTCTATGGCTTCCCCGATGAGGAAAGCCTCCTCCTCTTTGAGCTTCTCCTTTCCGTGAGCGGGGTGGGGCCCAAGGTGGCCCTCTCCCTCCTCTCCGCCCTCACCCCCAGGCTTTTGGCCCAGGCCCTGGCCCAGGGGGACCTGCGCCTCCTCACCGCGGCCAGCGGGGTGGGTAAGCGGCTTGCCGAGCGCATCGCCCTAGAACTCAAGGGCAAGGTGCCGCCCCAGCTCCAGACCGGGGAGAAGGTGGAAAGCCAAAGGGCGGAGGAGGCCATCCTGGCCCTCACCGCCTTGGGGTTCAAGGAGGGCCAGGCCCGGAGCGTGGTCCTGGACCTCCTGGCGCAAAGGCCCCAGGCCCAGGCCCAGGAGCTCATCAAGGAGGCCCTGAAGCGGCTCCGTTAGCCCTAAACCTCATCCAAGGCTTCCCTGGGGATGCGGCGGGCGGCCAGGTAACCGCCCTCCCGCAGGACCCGGGGGAAAAGGGCCTCAAAGGACCCCTCCAGGGCCAGGAGGTTTTCCCCCTGGAAGACCTTCACCCCTGCGGGCGGGGTTCCCTCCAGGCCAAAGGGGAAAAGGGCCAAAAAGCCGTCCCCCGGCTCCCCTTCGCCTCGGTCCAGGTAAAGGGCCACGGGCTCTACAAACCCCATGAGCCGGGTGCGGTTTAGCTCCCGCCTTAAGGCCTGGAGGGCCTTAGGATGGGAGGCCCCTTGCCAAAGGAGGAAATCGGCCTCAGTGGAAAGGCCCACCAGGCTGTAGACGGCCAGGAACCCTTCCCGTTCTTGCCAGCGGAGCAAAAGCTCCGCGAACTCCTCCTTCAGGTGCTCCTGCACCTCGGCCTCCAGGCGGCGAAACTCCGGCAACACCCGGAAAAGCCCCATGGACCAGAGGACCGGCATCACTCCACCCCTAAAAACCGGGCCAGGGCCTCCGGGGAAAGGTACTGGCCCACGTAGAAGGGCCCAAACTCCCCAAAGCGGGCGGAGACCTCATCAAAGCGCATCTCGTACACGATCTTCTTGAACTGGATGGGGTCTTGGCTGAAGAGGTCCACCCCCCATTCCCAGTCGTCCAGGCCCTGGCTGCCGCTGATCACCTGCAGGACCTTCCCCTGGTACTTGCGCCCCGTTTCCCCGTGGGCCTTCATGAGCTCGGCCCGCTCCTTGGCGGGGAGCAGGTACCAGTTGTCCTGCCCCTCTCGCCTTTTGTTCATGGGGTAAAAGCAGACATACCCCTCCTTGGGCACCCTGGGGGTGAGCCGGGGTTTGACGTAAGGGGCCTCGGGGTCCAGGGGGCCGGTTTGGCTTCCCAGCTCCACCACCGAGTAAAACCCGTAGGCGGGGCTTAGGTAATGGGCGAAAAGGCTCCGGTTGAGCCTGGCCTCCACCTGCAAAAGGGCCTCCAAATCCTCCCTGAGGTTCAGGAAGAGGAGGTCGGCCTTGTGGGTGACCACCTGGTACACGCCAAAGGACCCCTTCCCTTCCGCCTCCACCGCCTCCCACTCCTTCAGGATCCCTAAAAGCTCCGCCCAGGCGGTCCGCCTCTCCTCCTCTGAGGCGGAGAACCAGGCGGGGTAGTCCAGGTGGCGGAAGTCGTGGAGGATATGCCAGCCCTCGAGGGTAAAGGTGGGCTCCGGTACGTGTCCTCCCATGCCCCCAATATACCCTTGGGATATACTCCCCACATGGTGGCCCTACACCTAGCCCTGGCCCTCCTCCTGGCCTGGCTTTTGGGCCGCTATGGGGCCAAGGCCTTAAACGCCTTAGGGCGCCTAACCCCCACGGGGCGGGATGACCGCTTCTTCCAGGCCCTGGGTTTCCTTTGGTGGGGGGTGGTGGTCCTGCTGGCCCTAAGCTACCTGGCCCATACCCTTTCCTGGCCCTTAGAGCCCTTGGCTTCTTGGGGGAAGGCCCTGGTGGGGTGGCTGGGAAGCCGGGGCTTGGCCATTTTGGCGGTGGCGGGCCTCACCTTTGCCGCCTACCGGCTCATCCCCCTCCTTCTGGCCCAGCTTCCTGAGGCCGAAGGGGAGCTGACCCGGGAAACGGTGCGGCGCAAAACCCTGAGGGTGGTGGCGGAGTCGGTGCTTAGGATCACCGTCCTGGTCCTGGGGGGGCTCTTCCTGCTTTCCAACCTGGGCTTCAACGTCACCGCCCTCCTGGCGGGGGCCGGGGTGGTGGGCCTAGCGGTGAGCTTCGCCGCCCAGAACCTGGTCCGGGACTTTATTAACGGGTTTTTCATCCTCTTGGAGGATCAGTATGGGGTGGGGGACATCGTCCAGATCGGCGGGCTAGGAGGACGGGTGGAGCGCTTTAACCTGCGGATCACCGTGCTCCGCGACCTGGAGGGCCGGGTCCACTTCATCCCCAACTCCGAGGTGCGCCAGGTGACGGTCCTCACCCAGGAGTGGAGCCGGGCGGTGGTGGACGTGGGCGTAGCCTACAAGGAGGATCTGGACCGGGTTCTGGAGGTCTTCCGGGACGAGGTGGTCCGCTTCCACCAAGACCCAGAGTGGCAGGACCGTTTCACCGAGCCCCCTGAGGTCCTGGGGGTGCAGAACCTGGACCAAAGCGCCGTGGTCATCCGGGTCCTCTTTAGCACCAAGCCCGCGGAGCAGTGGGCCGTGGCCCGGGAGTTCCGCCGCCGCATCAAAAACCGCCTGGACCGGGAGGGCATAGAGATCCCCTACCCCCACCAGAAGCTCTACTTCGGCGAACCCCTTAGGCTGGAGAAGGGAGCGTAAGGATGGCGGACGTGTACGGAACCCTCCTAAAGGCCATCCATCCCCACCTGGGCGCCCGGGCCGAGACAGTGTTGGCGGAGGGGCTAAAGCGCCTGGGCAAACGGCCTTCCGAGCTCACCCCGGCGGATGGGGCCCACCTCTTGAAGGGCTTGGTGTACCGCGAGCTCCAGGCCCGTATGCGCCCGGAGGAGGCCAGGCGGTTGGTGGAGGGGGTGCTGGCCCAGATAGAAGGCCAAGGGACTAGGCTGGCCAAACTGGAACAGGGCTTGAAGCGCTTTGGGCTTTACGTGGACTGGCCGGAGGTGGCCCGGCTACGGGCCTTGGTCAACCGCCTGCGCCAGGCCCCGGACCCCGGGCTTTTGGCGGAGGGGGAGGAGCTCTTAGAGGCCCTGGAGGAGAGGTGGGAGGAGGCCCTCCTGCGCCAGGCCCAGGACCTGGCCCACCTGGAGGAAGCCCTGGAAAGGGTGCGCCATCTGGGAGGGCCCAAGGTGCGGCGGCTGGAGAGCCTGGTGGAAACCCTTCGCCAGGCCCAGGGGGAGGGGATCCTGGCCCAGGCGGAGGTGGAGCGGGCCCGGAGCCTGGCCCTGGAGCTGCGGAAGTTCCTGGAGTCCAGCGCCGTCAAGGCCCCCACCCTGCCGGAGATCGTCTTTGAAACCCAGGAGACCCCCCCGGAAACCCCTTCCTCCCACCCCACCGACGTTTTCCTCACCGTGGAGGAAGCCTCCCAGCTGGAAGGGGAGCTCATTGTGGACCTCGAGGCCCTATCCCAGGAGGCCAGCCAGCGGATCCTGGCCCTGGAGGTGGAGGAGGAGAAGCGCAGGCTGGAGGAACTCCTGAGCCGTTATGCGCCCCTGGTGGAAAGGGCCACGGTAAGCCCCCTCCTCGCCGAGGTCCAGGCCCTATTGGATGCGGGCACCCCCGTGGGGGAGAAGCTAAAGGCCCTGGAGGAAGCCTTCCAGGAGGCCGAGAGAAACCTGCGGGCGAAAAAGCGGGCCCGGCTGATCCAGCTGGAGGAGGCCCTGCGCCTCCTTTCCCTTCCCGAGGAGGCCAAGCTCCCCCTGCAACGGGCCCTGCAGCTGGCGGAGGAAACCCTGGAGGAGGGCGGCTACCCCGACCTCCTGCCCCTGGAGGGGGAGCTTAGGCGCCTGGAGGCGGAGGCTCGGCGCAAGGCGGAGGAGGAGAAGCGCCTCCTCCAGGAGAAAGAGGCCCTGGTGGAGGAGCTAAAGGAGAAGGGTGAGGCCTTCCTCCCGCTTCTGGAAGAACTGCAGGCGCTCCCCCCGGAGGCCCTTCCCCAAAGGCTTCCCGAGGTGCGGGCCCGGTACGCCGAGCTCCTCAAGGCCCAAGGGGAGGAGGCCGCCCTAAGGGCCAAGCTAGAGGAGGCACAAAAGGCCCTGGAGGCTCTAAAACCCCAGGCCCTGGCCCTGGGCCTGGGGGAGAAGGTGGCCCAGGCGGAAGCGCTTTTGGCCCAGGGAGGCCTTCCCGATGTGGAAGACCTCAGGGCCAAGCTGGAGGAGGCCAAGGCCCAAGCCCGGCAGGAGGCCCTTTTGGAACTGGGCCGCCTCCAGGCCCTGGCGGAACGCTTCCGCGGCTTCGGAGGAGAGGGGGTCTTGCGGGCCATCGCCGAGGAAAAGGGCAAACCCCTCCCCGACCCCACCCCCATCACCCGGGCCCTGGAGGCCTTAAAGCGGCGGATGGAGGCCAAGCGGGAGGAGCTCACCACCCGCCTCACCGCCTTCTTCCAAAGCTACGCCCGCGTGGAAGGCTTCCAAAGCGAGACCAGCCGCCGCCTGAAGGCTCTTCTTCCGGTGCTGAAAAGCGCCCAGGAAAAGCTTCCCCGCCTAGGACCCCAAGGCCTCCTCCAGGTGGAGAAGACCCTGGGCCAGGCGGAGGCCCTTCTCCGGGAGCTGGAAAGGGAGCGGGAAGCCGCCAAGGCTGTGCTCCAGGAGATTAGGGGCGAGGACCTGGAGGCCCTCCTGGGGGTCTTTGACCAAGGCCGGGCCCCCACCCAGGCAAGCCCCCTAAGGAAGGAGGCATCCCCAGCCGAAGGCCAGGATGACCTCTCCCCCTTGCGCCTTCCCGGGGTGGAGGTGCTGGGCTACCTGGGGGAGGCCTTGCCCTTGCCCAGGGAACCCCTGGAGGCCTTAGTCCGGGCCCTGGACCAGCTGGATAAAAGCCTGGGCCAGACCCGGGGGCCTGCGGCCATCCTCCTGGGGGAGAAGGCCCTGGTCCTGGCCCCGCGCAAAAGCCGCACCCTGGTGGCCTTGCTGGAAAGGTCCAGCCTTTCCGCCTTCCTCCTGGAGCTCGCCTCCTGAGGGTGCTACACTGAAGAATAGTGGTAACCGCTTCGGCCCTTTGGGAAAGGCTTGAACCACTTCTAGACTACCTCCCAGCGGGGGAACGGGAAAAGGTGCGGGAGGCCTACCTCTTCGCCGAGGAGGCCCACCGGGGCCAGCTGCGAAAGAGCGGGGAGCCCTACATCACCCACCCGGTGGCGGTGGCGGAGATCCTGGCCTCCTTGCGCATGGATGCGGACACCGTGGCCGCAGGCCTCCTCCACGACACCCTGGAGGACTGCGGGGTGGCCCCCGAGGAGCTGGAAAGGCGCTTTGGCCCCGGGGTGCGCAAGCTGGTGGAGGGGGAGACCAAGGTCAGCAAGCTCTACAAGCTGGCCAACCTCGAGGGGG
Source organism: Thermus altitudinis (assembly GCF_022760835.1). GTDB lineage: Bacteria > Deinococcota > Deinococci > Deinococcales > Thermaceae > Thermus > Thermus altitudinis. The sequence continues at coordinate 19,147 of NZ_JAKTNQ010000020.1, read as the reverse complement.
AGGAGAAACGGGCCGAGGACCTCCGCCAGATGTTCATCGCCATGGCGGAGGACGTGCGCATCATCATCGTGAAGCTGGCGGACCGCCTCCACAACCTACGCACCCTGGAGCACATGCCCCCCGAGAAGCAAAGGCGCATCGCCCAGGAAACCTTGGAGATCTACGCCCCCCTGGCCCACCGCCTGGGGATGGGGCAGCTGAAATGGGAGCTGGAGGACCTCTCCTTCCGCTACCTCCACCCCGAGGCCTACCACGCCCTTCTCTCCCGCATCCAGGAAACCCAGGAGGCCCGGGAGCGCATCGTCCAGAAGGCCATGGCCGCCCTGGAGGAAACCTTGCGCAAGGACGAGCTCCTCCAGGCCCAGCTGCAAGGCTTTGAGGTCACGGGCCGGCCCAAGCACCTCTACTCCATCTGGAAGAAGATGGAGCGGGAGGGGAAGGCCCTGGAGCAGATCTACGACCTCCTGGCGGTGCGGGTGATCCTGGACCCCAAGCCCGCCCCCACGGAGGAGGGTAGGGCCTTAAGGGAAAAGCAGGTCTGCTACCACGTCCTGGGCCTGGTCCACGCCCTTTGGCAGCCCATCCCGGGACGGGTTAAGGACTACATCGCCGTGCCCAAGCCCAACGGCTACCAGTCCCTTCACACCACGGTTATCGCCCTGGAGGGGCTCCCCTTGGAGGTGCAGATCCGCACCCAAAAGATGCACCGCGTGGCCGAGTACGGGATCGCCGCCCACTGGCTCTACAAGGAAGGCCTCACCGATCCCGAGGAGCTGAAGAGGCGGGTTTCCTGGCTGAAAAGCATCCAGGAGTGGCAGCAGGAGTTCAGCAGTTCCCGGGAGTTCGTGGAGGCGGTAACCCGGGACCTCCTGGGGGGCAGGGTCTTCGTCTTCACCCCCAAGGGGCGGATCATCAACCTGCCCAAGGGGGCCACCCCCGTGGACTTCGCCTACCACATCCACACCGAGGTGGGCCACCACATGGTGGGGGCCAAGGTGAACGGGCGGATCGTTCCCCTCTCCTACGAGCTACAAAACGGGGAGATCGTGGAGATCCTCACCAGCAAAAGCGCCCACCCCTCCAAGGACTGGCTGGAGTTCGCCAAGACCCGTAGCGCCAAGAGCAAGATCCGCCAATACTTCCGCACCCAGGAGCGCCAGGAAACCTTGGAGCGGGGACAGAACCTCTTGGAGCGCTACCTGAAGCGCCGCGGCCTCCCCAAGCCCAGCGACAGCCAGCTGGAGGAGGCCGCCAAAAAGCTGGGCATCGCCCCCTCCCCCGAGGAGCTTTACCTGGCCTTGGCCCTGAACCGCATCACCCCCAAACAGGTGGCGGAGAAGCTTTACCCCAAGGCCCTCCTGAAACCGGAAAAACCCAAGGCCATCCCCAAGAACGAATGGGGGATCCGCCTGGAGCAGGACCTCCAGGCCCCCATCCGCCTGGCCTCCTGCTGCGAGCCCATGAAGGGGGACGCCATCCTGGGCTTCGTCACCCGGGGCCGGGGGGTCACCGTCCACCGGGCGGACTGCCCCAACCTGCGCCGCATCCTCCAGGGACCGGAGGCCGACCGGGTCCTCGGGGCCTACTGGGAGGGGGTGGGGGGCAAGGTGGCCACCCTCGAGGTCCTGGCCCAGGACCGCACCGGCCTCCTGAGGGACGTGATGCAGGTGGTGGCCGAAGCCGGCAAAAGCGCCCTAGGCTCGGAGACGCGGATTCTCGGCCCCATGGCCCGCATCCGCCTCCGCCTCATCGTGCAGGATGGGGAACGGGAAGCCCTGGCCCAGGCCCTAAGGGGCGTGAGAAGCGTGCAGGAGGTGCGCTGGGTCTAGAGGAGCCGCACCCAAACCTCCCGCATCCTGGGCCCGTCAAACTCCGCCAGGAACACCTGTTGCCACCGGCCGAGCCTAAGCCTCCCCCCTTCCGCGGGAAGGAGGAGGTGGACCCCGGTGAGGAGGCTTTTCAGGTGGGCGTGGGAGTTCCCCTCCCCATGCCGGTCCTTGGGGTGGACCCTGGGGGCAAGCTCCTCGAGGCGGGCCAAGAGGTCGTGGGCCACATCGGGGTCTGCTCCCTCCTGCACGGTAAGGGCGCAGGTGGTGTGGGGAACGAAGAGGTAGACCAGGCCGCTATGCCCGGCCAAAGCCTCCTCCACCTGACGGGTGATGTTCACCAGGCCCTCCTTGGGTGTGGGGATCCGGATGGCCTTCATCCTTTCAGCATACGGGGCCAGAAAGGCAAGGCCCTTAAGCAACAACTTAAGATTTGAGGCCTCCCAGGCACCCCGGGGGCAGGGCTAGGCCATCCGGGTGGCGCGCAGGGTAAAGCTCCTTTCCAGGGTAAAGGGGCGGTCCAGGTCGCCGAACTCCCCTTCGGCCCAGGCCCAGAGCCGGGGCATGATGCCCTGGTGCACCTCCTCGGGAACCAGCTGGGTGAAGGAGTAAAGCCTTTCCTCCAGGGCCTCCAGGGCCTGGCGCAGGGTGCGCGCCTCCCGCCAGCGCACCACCTCCCGGGCCTTGGGCTTTAGTCCCAGGCGCCTTAGGGCTTCCTCCACCTCCTGAAGCCGCCTTTTGTGTAGGCCCCGCTCCACCCTCACCCCCTCCGCCTCCACCAAGGAGCGCCACCTTTCCTGGATCCCGCGCTCCTCTTCCGCCTCCATTTCGTCCCAGCCCTCCAGGAGCACCCCCCCCGGCTTCAGCACCCTCAGGGCCTCCGCCAGGGCCTTGGGCCAGTCGGGGAGGAGGTGCCAGAGGTGGACCACGATCACCCCGTGCACGCTCTCATCGGGCAGGGGAATGGCCCGGGCATCCGCCTCGAGGAGGCGCACCTTGCGCATCACCCCGGCGGCCTTCTGGCGGAAGACCTCCAGCATGGCCGGGTCCTGGTCCAAGGCGATGTAGGGGTAACCCCGGGCGATGAGGGGCAGGGCAATGCGCCCCGTGCCCACCCCAAGCTCCAGGAGCACCGCCTCCTCCCCCCGCACCCCTAGGGCATTCCCCATGGCGGTGGCGATGCGGCCCGCCACCTCGGGGGGGTAGGCCCGCAGGCGGTCGTAGGCGTAAGCCGCACGGATGGAGGCTTTAGGCATCCCTTAGTCCATTTTAAGGGGTATACTCCCCAGCGTGAAAGGACTTGTACTGGCTGCCGGACGGGGTACGAGGCTTCGTCCCCTCACCCACACGAGGCCCAAGCCGGTGATCCGGGTGGCGGGAAGGCCCATCCTCCACTACGGCCTGGAGAACCTGCTCCAAGCGGGCATTGAGGAGATCGGGGTGGTGGTCTCCCCGGAAACGGAAAAGGACATCCGGGAAGCCCTTTCGGGCTACCGGGTATGGTACATCCTGCAAGAGGAGCCCCAGGGCCTGGCCCATGCGGTGGCCGTGGCCCGGGACTTCCTAGGCCAAAGCCCCTTCGTCCTTTACCTGGGGGATAACCTCTTCCAAAAGGGGATCGCCCGCTTCCTCCAGGCCTTCACCCCAGGGGTGAGCGCGGTGATCGCCCTGGTACGGGTGGAAAACCCCAGCCAGTTCGGGGTGGCGGTTTTGGAAGGGGAAAGGATCGTGCGCCTTCTGGAAAAGCCCAAGGAGCCTCCCTCGGACCTGGCGGTGGCCGGGGTGTATGTCTTCACCCCGGAGGTCCTGGAGGTCATCGGGGAGCTAAAGCCTTCAGCCCGAGGGGAGTACGAGATCACCGACGCCATCCAAGGCCTCATCGACCGGGGGAAGAGGGTGGTGGGGGTGGAGGTGGAGGGCTGGTGGAAGGACACCGGCCGCCCCCAGGACCTCCTGGACGCCAACCGCCTCCTTCTGGAGGAGCTGGAGGCCCGCATAGAGGGCGAGGTGGCGGAAAGCCAAATCACGGGGCGGGTGGTGGTGGAAAAGGGGGCTAAGGTGGTGGGGAGCACGGTGATCGGCCCCGCCTTTATCGGGGAGGGTGCGGTGGTGGACGGGGCCTACATCGGCCCCTTCACCTCCTTGGGGCCGGGGGCCAAGGTGGTGCGCTCCGAGGTGGAGTACTCCATCCTCGAGGACCACGCCCTCCTGGAGGACGTGAGCCTGCGCCTCCAGGAAAGCCTCCTGGGGGTGGGAGCCCAGGTGCGAAGCCGGAATGGCCTCCCCCGGGCCCACCGGCTGATCCTGGGGGATCTTTCCCAGGTGGAACTGGCCTGATGCCTGGCCTTTTGCCCCTGCTCACCGAAGAGTACCAAAGGGGCGAGGCCTTGGCCCGGCGCCTAGGGGTGAGCCGCCAGGCGGTTTCCAAGGAGGCGAGAAGGCTTCTTGCCGAGGGGTTCCCCGTGGAGGTGCACCGCCAGGGCTACCGCATCCGGCCCGGCACCCCCCTGCCCCACCTCTTCCATCCCTTGGGGCGGCTGGGCCGGCCCTACCGGTATCTGGGCCGGGTGGGAAGCACCCAGGATGTGCTCCGGGCCTGGGCGGAGGAGGGCGTGGCGGAGGGGGCCCTGGTCCTGGCCGAGGTCCAGGAAAGGGGCCGGGGAAGGCGGGGAAGGCCCTGGGAAAGCCGCCCAGGGGAAAGCCTTACCTTTTCCCTGCTCCTGCGCCCGGCCCTGCCCCTTTCCACCCTGGGGCTTCTCCCCCTTGTGGCCGGCTTGGCCCTATGGCGGGCGGTGGGGGTGGGGGGGCTTAAGTGGCCCAACGACCTCCTCGCTCCCGATGGCAGGAAGCTAGCCGGGGTGCTCCTGGAGGCCAAGGCGGAGGGAGAAGAGGTGGCCTACGTCCTCCTGGGCGTGGGGGTGAACGTGGAATGGGCCCCCGAGGGGGCCGCCGCTTTGCGGGAGTTCTCCCCCGCCTCCCGACGGGAAGTGCTCTCGGGCTTTCTCCTCCACCTGGAAGGCCTCCTCCCCCTTCTGGAGAACCCGGAGGCCCTTCTAGCCCTTTACCGGCAGGCCTCCTACACCCTGGGCCAGAGGGTGCAGGTCCAGACCGCAAGGGGCCTGGTGGAAGGCGTAGCGGAAGCGGTGCTCCCCGACGGGAGCCTCCTGGTGGGAGGGGTAAAGGTGGGGGCCGGGGATGTGGCCCTCCTGGGCTTCCCTACTTGAGTATCCTAGGCTTAGATTTTCCTAAATGGTTGTGCTAGGATAGGGTCAGGTATGTTCGCCCGCATCTTCACCAAGGAGGAGGCCGACACCCTGCTTCCTGAAATCCGGCGGATCCTGGCCCAGATGCGCGAGAACCGCAAGGAGCTCCAGGAAGCCCAGGCCCGGCTTCCCCAGGCCCGGGGGCTGGAGCGCAGGAACCTGGAGGAGGAGGTGCGCTTCCTCCTGGGCTCCTTGGAAGCGGACGCCCGCTATCTGGCCTCCTTAGGCGTCTTCCTCAAGGACCTGGACCGGGGCCTGGTGGACTTCCCCGCCCGGATTGGGGGCGAGGTGGTGTTCCTCTGCTGGCAGGAGGGCGAGCCCGAGGTGGCCCACTACCACCCTTTGGCCGGGGGTTTTGCCCAGCGCCGGCCCCTACAGGAGGCCTCCTTGCCCCCTACCCCCTCCCACCCCGGCGAAACTCGGCCAGGCGCCTAAGGTCTTCCTGGACCAGCTCGTCCCGGCCCGCCAGGGACTCCAGGTGGTGCCTTAGCTCGTGGAGAAGGGTTTCCCAGACCTCCCCTTCCCAGTCAAACCCCGGCCCCGCCACCTTCTGAAAGGAACCGTAGTAGAGGGCAATATGCCGCCCAAGCCCTTCAAAGCCGCGGAAGGCCGAGGGAGGGCCGGGGTCCAGATACTCCCCCAGCCGCCAGACTCCCCTTAGCCCCGGCTCCGGCTTGGCCTGGGGCAGGACATGCACCCCCTGAAGCTCCCGCTTGAAGGCCTCGGGGATCTCCGCCCAGAGCCTTTCCACCAGGTCCACAAAGGCCTCGTAGGTCATGGCCGGTGGTAGGGATGCCCCGCCCTCAGGGTAAGGATCCGGTATAGCTGTTCCATGAGGACCAGAAGGGCCAGCTCGTGCTGCAAGGTGAGGGGGGAGAGGGAAAGGAGGAGGTGGGCCCGCTCCCGTACCCCTTCCGGGTAGCCCTCGGCACCCCCCACCAGGAAGGCCACCCGCTCTCCCTCAAAGCGCCTCAGTTCCTGCAAAAGCCCCTCCGTGGTGAAAAGCCTCCCCCTCTCGTCCAGAACCACCCTGCGGTGGCCCTCCGCCTGGGGCAGGAGGTCCTTGGCCTCCTTGACGAACTGGACCTCGAGGGGGGCATACCTTCGGATGCGGTGCGCATACTCCTCCACCCCCAGCCGGGCGTAGGCCAGCCTGGGTTTGCCCACCGCCACCACCCTAAGCCGCACGCCTCCATCCTAAGGCCAGGGTATACTCAAAGGCGAAGGGAAAGTGGGACCTCACCCACCCCGATAGAGGAGCCTTAGGCCCTTACCCAGGGCAGGCTCCAGGAGCGCCAAAAGCGCGGGAAAAGGAGGGTTTATGGTAAAGGATACCCACCGGTTTCAGCCCTTCACCCCCGAGCCCATAAGGCTCATAGGGGAAAAGGGGGAGTGGCTGGGGGATTTCCCCTTGGACTTGGACGAGGAGAAGCTACGCCGCCTATATCGGGACATGCTGGCGGCCCGGATGCTGGACGAGCGCTACACCATCCTCATTCGCACCGGCAAAACCAGCTTCATCGCCCCTTCGGCCGGGCACGAGGCCGCCCAGGTGGCCATCGCCCACGCCATCCGGAAGGGCTTGGACTGGGTCTTCCCCTACTACCGAGACCACGGCCTGGCCTTGGCCTTGGGCCTGCCCCTGAAGGAGATCTTCGGCCAGATGCTGGCCACCCGGGCTGACCCCAACAAGGGCCGCCAGATGCCGGAACATCCGGGCTCCAAGGCCCTCAACTACTTCACCGTGGCCAGCCCCATCGCCTCCCACGTGCCCCCCGCCGCCGGAGCGGCCATCAGCATGAAGCTCCTAGGCACGGGCCAGGTGGCGGTCTGCACCTTTGGGGACGGGGCCACCAGCGAGGGGGACTGGTATGCGGGCATCAACTTCGCCGCCGTACAGGGGGCCCCTGCCGTTTTCATCGCCGAGAACAACTTTTACGCCATCAGCGTGGACTATAGCCGCCAGACCCATAGCCCCACCATCGCCGACAAGGCCCATGCCTTTGGCATTCCCGGATATCTGGTGGATGGCATGGACGTTCTGGCCGCCTACTACGTGGTCAAGGAGGCGGTGGAGCGGGCCCGCATGGGGGAGGGCCCCAGTCTGGTGGAGCTCAGGGTCTACCGCTACGGCCCCCACTCCTCCGCGGACGACGACAGCCGCTACCGCCCCCGGGAAGAGGTGGAGGCCTGGCGGAAGCGGGACCCCATCCTGCGCTTCCGGCGCTTCCTGGAGGAGCGGGGCCTTTGGAACCTGGAGTGGGAAGAGGAACTCCAAGAGGCCATCCGCGCCGAGCAGGAAAAGGCCCTAAAGGAAGCGGAGGAGGCGGGACCGGTACCGCCGGAATGGATGTTTGAGGACGTCTTCTCGGAAAAGCCCTGGCACCTCAAGCGCCAGGAAGCCCTTCTCAGGGAAGAGCTCTAAGGAGGTCCCCATGGCCCTCATGACCATGGTGCAGGCCCTGAACCGGGCCCTGGATGAGGAGATGGCCTTGGACCCCAAGGTGGTGGTCCTGGGGGAGGATGTGGGCAAAAGGGGCGGGGTCTTCCTGGTAACGGAAGGCCTCCTAAAGAAGTACGGCCCCGACCGGGTCATGGATACCCCCCTTTCCGAGGCCGCCATCGTGGGGGCGGCCCTGGGCATGGCCGCCCACGGTTTAAGGCCGGTGGCGGAGATCCAGTTCGCCGACTACATCTTCCCCGGCTTTGACCAGCTGGTAAGCCAGGTGGCCAAGCTCCGTTACCGTTCCGGCGGGCAGTTCACCGCGCCCTTGGTGGTGCGCATGCCCTCTGGGGGTGGGGTCAAGGGCGGGCACCACCACTCGCAAAGCCCCGAGGCCCACTTCGTGCACACCGCTGGGCTCAAGGTGGTGGCGGTTTCCACCCCCTACGACGCCAAGGGCCTCCTAAAGGCGGCCATCCGCGACGAGGACCCCGTGGTCTTCCTGGAGCCCAAGAGGCTTTACCGCTCGGTGAAGGAGGAGGTGCCCGAGGAGGACTACACCTTGCCCATCGGCAAGGCCGCCATCCGGCGGGAGGGGAAGGACCTCACCCTCATCGGCTACGGCACGGTCATGCCCGAGGTGCTCCAGGCGGCGGAGGAGCTGGAGAAGGCAGGGGTTTCCGCCGAGGTTTTGGACCTCCGCACCCTCATGCCCTGGGACTACGAGGCGGTGATGAACTCCGTAGCCAAGACGGGAAGGGCGGTGCTGGTATCCGATGCCCCCCGGCACGCCAGCTTCCTCAGCGAGGTGGCGGCCACCATCGCCGAGGACATCCTGGACATGCTCCTGGCCCCTCCCATCCGGGTGGCGGGCTTTGACACCCCCTATCCCTACGCCCAGGACAAGCTGTACCTGCCCACCGTCACCCGCATCCTCAAGGCCGCCAAGCGGGCGTTAGACTACTGATATGCCCAAGGAACCCATTTTTCTGGTGGAGGAAGCGGAAGACGGAAGCCATCTTCGCCCAGGGAGAAACCTGGGAGGAGCTTAGGGAGATGGTGCGGGACGCGGTGCCCTGCCCCTACCCCGAAGGAGAAACCCCCAGGGGCCTCCGCTTGCGCCTCGTCCGGGAGGAGGTTCGCGCTCCATGAAACTTTCCCGGGATCCCCATGGGGAGGATCGGACCACACCCTTGTCCCGCCTGGGGTACCGGGTGGTGCGCCGGACGGGAAGCCCCCTCCGCCCTACCTGGAACAGAGGAGGCCGGGAACACCCCCTTTCCCTCCCCCGCCCCCATCCCCTTGGGCTGGGTACCCTGGCGGGGGTTTTACGGGAAATGGCGGAGGCCCAAAACCTAACCCGGGGAGGGGCTTCTTAAGCTCTTAGATCTGTAAGGAGGCCTATGCCCAAGGAAATCCTCATGCCCGAACTGGCGGAAAGCGTGGTGGAAGGCGAGATCCTGAAGTGGCTGGTGGAGGAAGGGGACTACCTCAAAAAGGACCAGCCCTTCGTGGAGGTGATGACCGACAAGGTCACGGTGGAGCTCCCCTCCCCCTATGAAGGGGTGCTCCTGAAGAAGCTGGCCAAGGAGGGGGAGGTGGTCAAGGTCCATGCCCCCATCGCCCTCCTGGCGGAGCCCGGGGAGGCGGTGGCCGGGGTAAAGGAACCGGAGGCTCCGCCGGTACAAGCGGTGGAAGAGCGCTCCCTCGTGGAGCCCGGTCTCCCCCCCAAGGAGGAAAAGGAGGACCTCTCCCTCTTCAAGCCGGACACCACCCAGGTGGCGGTGAAGAACCCCTTCCTCGAGGCCCAAAGGGAAGCCCCCAAGGAGGGGCCAGGCCCAGGCCGCATCCTGGCGGTACCCGCCGCCAGAAAGCTGGCCCGGGAGCTGGGGATTCCCCTCGAGGCCATCCCGGGCTCGGGCCCCATGGGCCGCATCCGGGTGGAGGACGTACGGGCCTATGCGGAGAGGCTTAAGGCCCAGGCCGCACCCCCGCCGGAAGCCCCCAGGGAGGCCCCAGCACCCCTTCCCTTGGGCTTCCCTCCCCCGCCCCGTTACACCTCTCCCAAGGGCTACGAGGGGCTGGAGGAGCGCATTCCCTTAAGGGGCATCCGCCGCACCATCGCCCAGGGGCTTTGGCAAAGCCACCTCTACACGGTGCGCACCCTGAACGTGGACGAGGCCGACCTCACGGAGCTGGTGGCCCTTAGGGAACGGCTGAAGCCCGAGGCCGAGCGCCAGGGGGTAAAGCTCACCTACCTGCCCTTCATCTTCAAGGCGGTGGTGCGGGCCTTGAAGAAGTACCCCATGCTGAACACCAGCCTGGACGAAGAAAGGCAGGAGATCGTCTACAAGCGCTACTACCACCTGGGCCTGGCGGTGGCCACGGAAAGGGGGCTTGTGGTGCCCGTGGTGCGGGATGTGGACCGGAAGAATATCCTGGAACTTGCCCAGGAGATCGCCGAGCTTTCCGCCAAGGCCCGGGAGGGGAAGCTTTCCCCCGAGGAGGTCACGGGCTCCACCTTCACCGTGACCAACATCGGCTCGGTGGGGGCCCTCATGAGCTTCCCCATCATCAACGTTCCCGAGGCCGCCATCCTGGGGGTGCACTCCATCCGGAAGCGGCCCTGGGTGATGCCGGATGGCTCCATCCAGGCCCGGGACATCATGTATCTCTCCCTCTCCTTTGACCACCGCCTGGTGGACGGGGCCGAGGCCGCCTCCTTCACCCGGGAGGTGATCCGGCTATTGGAAAACCCCGACCTCCTCCTTCTGGAAATGTAGGATGGACCCCATGAAGACCTACGACCTCATCGTGATCGGCACCGGGCCCGGCGGCTACCACGCCGCCATCCGGGGGGCGCAACTGGGGCTTAAGGTTCTGGCGGTGGAGGCCGCCGAGGTGGGGGGCGTGTGCCTGAACGTGGGGTGCATTCCCACCAAGGCCCTGCTCCACGCGGCAGAAACCCTCCACCACCTGAAGGCGGCCGAGGGCTTCGGCCTAAAGGCCAAGCCCGAGCTGGACTTCAAAAAGCTTGGCGCCTGGCGGGATGGGGTGGTGAGGAAGCTCACCGGGGGGGTGGCTGGGCTCCTAAAGGGCAACAAGGTGGAGCTTTTGCGGGGCTTCGCCCGCTTCAAGGGCCCCAAGGAGATAGAGGTAAACGGGGAAACCTACGGGGCCAAAAGCCTCATCATCGCCACGGGAAGCGAGCCCATGCCCTTAAAGGGTTTCCCCTTCGGCGAGGACGTCTGGGACTCCACCCGGGCCCTACGGGTAGAAGAGGGCATTCCCCAGCGCCTCTTGGTGATCGGGGGCGGGGCGGTGGGGTTGGAACTGGGCCAGATCTACCACCGCCTGGGTTCGGAGGTAACCCTCATTGAGTACATGCCCGAGATCCTCCCGGCAGGGGACCGGGAAACCGCCGCCCTTCTGCGCAAGGCCCTGGAGAAGGAAGGGATTAGGGTGCGCACGGGCACCAAGGCGCTGGGCTACGAGAAAAAGGGGGATGGCCTCCGCGTTCTCCTGGAGCCCGCCCAAGGGGGAAAGCAAGAGGAGATCGTGGTGGACAAGATCCTGGTGGCGGTGGGCCGCAAGCCCCGCACCGAGGGCCTAGGCCTGGAGAAGGCCGGGGTGAGGGTGGACGAGCGGGGCTTCATCCAGGTGAACGCCCGCCAGGAGACCTCGGCCCCCGGGGTCTACGCCATCGGGGATGTGGCCAGGCCTCCCCTTCTCGCCCACAAGGCCATGAAGGAGGGCCTGGTGGCCGCAGAAAACGCCGCCGGGAAAAACGCCCTCTTTGACTACCAGGTGCCCAGCGTGGTCTACACCGGCCCCGAGTGGGCCGGGGTGGGGCTTACGGAGGAGGAGGCGGGGAAGGCGGGGTACAAGGTGAAGGTGGGGAGGTTTCCCCTTGCCGCCAGCGGCCGGGCCCTCACCCTGGGAAGCGCCGAGGGCCTCATCAAGGTGGTGGGGGACGCGGAAACCGACCTCCTCCTGGGGGTCTTCATGGTGGGGCCCCAGGCGGGAGAGCTCATCGCCGAGGCCACCTTGGCCCTGGAGATGGGGGCCACGGTCTCCGACCTGGGCCTTACGGTCCACCCCCACCCCACCCTCTCCGAAGGCCTCATGGAGGCGGCAGAGGCCTTGCATAAGCAGGCCATCCACATCCTCAACCGCTAGAGGAGGCCCAGAAGCCCGTAAAGCCCCACCCCCAGGAACACGGCCAGGCCCAGGTTTCCCGTAAGCCGCGCCCCCAGGTAGGTGCCCAAAAGGGCCAGGCCGGTGCGGAGCCACTCCGGGGAAGGGGGTGGGCTAAAGGCGGAGACCAGGAAAAGGGCCACCACCAGGGCCGGCCCCGCCTGGCCGGCCCGTAGGCTTCCCTCCCCCCGCCAGGGCAGGAGGCGGAGGAGAAAGGTGCCCAAGGCCAGGAGAAGGAGGGCCAGGGTCATGGCCTCCTCCCCCCAAAAAGCCCGATGACCCCAGCCAAGAAAAGGCCCCAGGCCGTCTGGCCCAGGAGGTGCAAGGCCAGGGCCGCCCCGCCCGCCAGGAGGGCCAGAGGGTTCCTGAGGTGGGGCAGGGCCAAGAGGAGAAAGAGGGCCGGAAGGGCAAAGGAAAGGGCCTCCCCTAGGACCGGCCAGGCCAAAAGCCCCTTGGCCCCCAGGGCCCCGAGGGCGGTGCCCAGGTTCCAGGAGAGGTAGGCCCCCAAGCCCAGGCCCAGGAAGTAGCCCCGCCTCTCTTCCGGAAGGAGGCCGGGAAGGGCTTTTAGGGCCAAGGCGAAGACCTCATCCGTGAGGAAAAAGGCTTCCAAGGGACCCCCTTTCAGGTAGGGCCGGAGGGCTGGGCCGTAGAAGGCATGGCGCAGGTTGAGGAGAAGGCCCAAGGTGGCCGCCAAAAGGGGCGGCACCCCTTGGGCCAGAAGCCCCAACAGGGCAAACTGGCTGGCCCCGGCGAAGACCAGGAGGGAGGTGAGCTGGATCCAGAGGTAGCCAAGCCCCGCCTGGGCACCCAGGGCGCCAAAGGCCACGGCCACGGGGAAATAGCCCAAAGCGATGGGCCAGGCGGCCTCTAGGCCTTCCCTCATCCTTAGCGGATCTCCACCCCGCCCCAGCGCTCCAGAAGCTTCAGGGCCTCCACGTGGTCGGCCTCCGGGCCCAGCTCCCTCTTGGCCATCTCGTACACCTCCCGGGTGAGGCGGAGAAGGAGACTTGGGGCCTTCTCCCCATCCAAAACCCCCATGGCGATGCCCAGATCCTTCACCAACAGGCCCAAGGCAAAGGTCTTGGGGAAGGCGCGCGTGAGGACCCTTTGGGGGATCAGGTTCTCCGTGGCGTTGGAGCGGCCACTGGAGGCATTGATCACCTCGAGGGCCTTCTCCGCGGAAACCCCTTGCCGCACCAAGGCGAGGAGTCCTTCCCCCGCCGCCCAGAGGTTCACCGCCAAAAGGGCGTTGTTGATGGCCTTCACCGCATGCCCCGCCCCCACGGGCCCCACGTGGACCACCTTGGCGGCGTAGGCCAGGTAGGGCCTCACCCTCTCCACCGCCTCGAGGGGCCCCCCCATCATCACCGTGAGAGTGCCCTTTTCCGCCCCGATGGTCCCCCCGGAAACCGGGGCGTCCAGGTAGACCACCCCCTTTTCCCGAAGGCGCTCCGCCAGCTTGCGGCTTCCCTCAGGCTCCCCGCTGGTGGCGTCCACCCAGTAGGTGCCGGGCCTCAGGTGGGGCCAAAGGGCCTCCGCCACCTCCGTCACCTCCTTGGTGGTGGGCAGGCAGGTGAAGACCACCCTAGCCTCCGCCACCCCTTCCAGGGGCACGGCCTGGGAGCCAAAATCCTCCTGGTGCCTTAGGGCCTTGGCAAAGGTGCGGTTCCAGACCAGGGTGGGAAACCGCTTGGCCAAATGGGCGGCCATGGGGTAGCCCATGGCCCCGAGGCCGAGGAAGGCCACCTTCTCTTCCATGTCCCCTTTTTACCAGAGCCTCTGGAGCTTGGCGAGGCCCCGGAAGAGGAGGAGGAAAAGGAGGCTAAAGGCCATGGCCACGCCCAGGAAGACGAAAAACCCCACCCCAAACCCCAGGCCCAGGACCATCTGCCTAAGCCACAGCCCTGCGGGAAAGGCCAAGGCCCAGGTGAGGAGGAGGTTTTGCCAGGTGGGCTTACGGTAAGTGCCCAGGAAGGGGGAAAGGAGAAGCCAGACGAAAAGCACGGGCAGCACGTTTCGCGCCAGGCCCCCAAAGGTTATGGGTTGGCCATGGGAAAGCAGCCCAGCCCCGGCAAACAGGAGGAGGGCCAAAAGGTCCAGGAGGAAAAGGGAGGTGGTGCGGCTTCCCGCCATGGCCTTAGCCTACCAGGTGCAGGGCCACTCTACCTTTGGGAAGCCTCCAAGAAGACCCGATCTGCCCGGTAGGAGCTCCGCACCAAAGGCCCGGCGAAGACCTCCTTAAAGCCCAGCCCGTACCCCCAGGCCTCGTAGCGCTGGAAGTCCTCCGGGGGCACGTACCGCTCCACGGGCAGGTGGGCCGGGGTGGGGCGCAGGTACTGGCCCAGGGTGAGGATATCCACCCCCGCCTCCCTCAGGTCCCGCATGGCCTCGAGGATCTCCTCCTCCGTCTCCCCCAGGCCCAGCATGAGGCTGCTCTTGGTGAGGACCCCGGGGCGGTAACGCTTGGCGTGGGCCAGGACCTTAAGGGTCTGGTCGTAGCCCGCCCGGGGGTCCCGCACCTTGGGGGTGAGGCGGCGCACGGTCTCCAGGTTCTGGGCGTAGACCTCGGGGCCCGCATCCAAAACCGTCTCCACCGCCTTTAGGTCCCCCTGGAAGTCAGGGGTAAGGGCCTCCACCAAGACCCCGGGAGCCTTCTCCTTGATGGCCCGGATGGTGGCGGCGAAGTGGGCCGCCCCACCATCGGGAAGGTCGTCCCGGTCCACGCTGGTGAGGACCACGTAGCGGATATGAAGCCGGGCGATGGCCTCGGCCACCCTACGGGGCTCCTCCGGGTCTATGAGGCCCTTAGGATTCCCTGTGTCCACCGCGCAGAACTTGCAGGCCCGGGTGCAGATGCCCCCCAGGATCATCACCGTGAGGGTGCCATGGCTCCAGCACTCCCCCACGTTGGGGCAAAGGGCCTCCTGGCAGACGGTGTGGAGCTTGAGCTCCGCCACCGTGGCCTTCAGGGCCTGGTACTTGGCCCCCGTGGGCAGGGTGGCCCGGAGCCAGGCGGGCTTGTGCCGGTCCACGGGCTCCGGCCGGGTCTGGGCCAGGCCGTGCTTCACCACCTTGAGCTCCACCACCTCCCCGGTGGGGGCTATGAGCTCCACGGTTTCAAACTTGGGCTTCACGATGGTCCTCCTTTAGGCGGGGCTCCATTCCGAAAACCTCGGCGAAGGCCTGCACCACCCTGCCCTTCACCTCCTGCATGGGAATCTTGCGGCCTAAAAGCCGCTCCAAGGAGGTGACCCCTTTCCCCTTAAGCCCACAGGGGATGATGACGGAGAAGTCGTTCAAGTCGGTGTTCACGTTAAGGGCGAAGCCGTGGAAACCCACCCCTTCCTTCACCGCCACCCCGATGGCGCAAAGCTTCTCCTCCCCCACCCAGACCCCGGCGTACCCCGGGGTGGGGTAGGCCTTTAGGCCATAGGAGGCCGCCACCCTTACCACGGCCTCTTCTATCTGGCGCAGGAAGCGGCGCACCTCCCGGCCCACGGGGAAGATGGGGTAGCCCACCAGCTGCCCCGGCCCATGATAGGTGACGTCCCCACCCCGTTCCACCCAGTAGAGCTCAAAACCGTTCTCCCGGTACCAGCTTTCGGGGAAAAGGAGGTTCTCCCCCGTGGCCTTCCGCCCCAGGGTGACGACCCGGGGATGCTCCAAAAGGAGCAGGGTGGGGGGGCGCTCGCCCCGCACCACCTGGCCGTGCACCCCCTTCTGGTACGCCCAGGCCTCCCCGTAAGGCACCAGGCCTAGGTCCTCCACCAGAAACTCCACGTCCCTAAGCATACGCCAGGGAAAAGCCCCCACAAAGTGGGCCCCCTTACCCCCCGTTTTTCCTCTGCCGTTCCCCTAGCGTCCCCAAAGGCCTAGGGAAGGGCCTTTCCGGGCTCTTGGGCCCCCCCTTGACCAGGCCCTGACAAGAGGGGCCTAGGCTAGGGCCATGAACCGGGAAACACGGCTGGAGATGCTCTTGGAGCTTGAGCCCGAGGCCTTGGACCCAGGGCTAGCGGAAAAGCTCATGGATGAGGTGCTGGCAGTTTTCCGCAGGCACCTTCCCGTGCGGAGCCTCGAGGGCATCCTGAAGCGGCAGGAAGGGCGTCTGGTCTTTCTCGTGGCCCTGGAGCTGGCCTAGGCCAGAAAGCGGGCCAGGAGCTTGTCCCGTAAGGCTTCGGGAAGGTGGCGGAGAAGAAGGGTCCGCCACCCCTTAGGGGCCACCAGGTAGCGGGCCCTGGGCCTTGGGTCCAGGAGGGCTTTCAGCACCACCTCCGCCACCCTTTCCGGGGGTAGGCCCCTTTTGGCGCTGGCCCTAGCCATCTTGCGGGCCACCTCCAGGTAGCGGCCATACACCCCTTCCGTACCGGGAGGAGGGGGCTCCAAGTAGGCGGCCGCCCAGCGTTCCGAGCGTTCCCAGATAGGGGTGGCCACGGGCCCCGGTTCCACCAAGACCACCCTCACCCCAAAGGGAAGGAGCTCCACCCTCAGGGCATCCGCCAGGGCCTCGAGGGCGAACTTGGTGGCGGCATAGGGGCCTGCCAGGGGCAGGGCCACCAGGCCGGACACGGAGCCCATGAGCACCACCCGCCCCCGGCTTTGGCGGAGAAGGGGCAAGAAGCCCTTCACCGTGGCGAAAGCGCCCAGAAGGTTCACCTCCAGGACCTGACGGAAAGCGGAAAGGGGAACAAGCTCCAGTGGCCCCGCCACCGCAATCCCCGCATTGGCCACCAAACCCTCCAACCCCTCCCCTTCCAGAAGCCTTCGGGCCTGCAAAAGGCTTTCCTCCTGGGTTACGTCCAGGAGGAGGGGCACCACCCCCAGGGCGCGCAGGGCCTCGGCATCCTGGGATTTGCGCACCCCGCCATAGACCCGAAAGCCCTTGGCCGCCAAAAGCCGGGCCGTGGCCAGACCGATGCCGCTACCCGCTCCCGTGATCAGCACGCGCCGCATAGGAAAAGCTTAAGGACCCCCGACTGTCCAGGGGTCCCCGCAGCCTGCCGGACCCATGGCCCCTACTGGGCCACCACGCTCACCTTCAAGGCTATCGGCACCTCGGGGTGGGGCTTGTAGGTGAGGACGTACTCCCCCAGCTCCTTGATGGGCCTTTCCAACACCAGGCGCTTGGGATCAATGGTGATGCCGTGCTGGCGGGAAAGGGCCTCGGCGATGTCCTTGGCGGTCACGGAGCCGTAGATCTTGGTCTCCCCCGCCCGCACCGGGATGGTGAGGGTGAGGTTTTCCAGGATCTCCTTAAGACGCTCCGCCTCCGCCTTCCTCTCCGCCAGGCGCTTGGCCTGGGCGCGGATCTTGGCCTCCAGGGCCTTCAGGTTGCTCTCCGTGGCCAAGACCGCCAGGCCCCGGGGCAGGAGGTAGTTCTTGGCGTAGCCGGGCTTCACGTTCACCACCTGGCCCACATCGCCCAGGTTCTCCAGGGGTTCAAGCAGGATGACCTTCATGTCCACCCCCTATTTGCGCACCAGCTTCTCCGTGAAGGGAAGAAGCCCCAAAATCCTCGCCCGCTTGATGGTGCGGGCCAGGATGCGCTGCTCCTTGGCGGTGAGCCCCGTGCGGCGGCGGGGAAGGATCTTCCCCGTCTCCGACAGGAACCGCTTCAGCACCTCTACGTTGCGGTAGTCCTTCAGGTCAAACTCCCCCAGGCTGGCCTTGACCTTGGCCTTCCTGGAAGGACGCTTCTGCGTCTCCTTCTTGGGTTTAACGTTCTTCGTGCTCAAAACGGCAAATCCTCCTCCGGCGGGAAGTCTTCCAATCCTTCGTCAATGTCCACCCCACCCGTCTGGACAGAGCGCCCTGGCTCTTGGGGCCTGCTTCCGCCGGCTCTTTCAGGCCCACGGGTGGGTCGCTCCAACCTGAGGGCTTCCACACGGGTCTGGAAGCGCCTCTCCCCGGTGGAGCTGGTCCAGGAGTCGTTCACCAAACGGCCGATCACCAAAAGCCCCTCACCCCGCTTGAGCTCGGAGGCCCACTCGGCCAGGTCGCGCCAGGCCTGAACCTCTATAAAGTGGGTCTTTTCCCCTTCCGGCCCCTGGCCAGGGCGGCGCTCGTTCACCGCCAGGCCCAGCCGGACCACCGCCGTCCCCTGGGGGGTGTAGCGCAGATCGGGATCGCGGGTGAGGTTGCCCATGAGGATCACCTGGTTGAGGGCGTGGCGGAGCCTAGGCTGGCCCCGGGCATCCTCCACGGTTTCCCGCCCTCGGGCCTCCAGGGGATCGATGAAGTCCGCCCGGATCTGGAGCTCGCTCCGCCTCTCCCCATCCCGCTCCCACTGCCGGTACTCCAGCCGCCCCTCCACGAAGACCAGCTGGCCCCTTTCCAGGACGTCCCCCCACATCTCCGCCTGCCGCCCTAAAAGGCGCACCCGGTGGTACCAGGACACCTCCTTTTCCCCAGAGGCATCCCACAGGGTATCCTGGCCCGCGAGGCTTAGGTCCAAAATGGCCATGCCCCCCGGGGTATAACGCATGTCTGGACGGGCGGTAAGGGTCCCGATGAGAAATACGCGGTTCAGGCCTCTTGCCATGGGAACAGTTTACGCTTTGGCCAGCAGGGGTTCCTGGGCCTTCACCACCATGACTCGGCGCACGTTGTCGCGCAGGCGAAGCTCCCGGGCTAGGTGGTTCACCCGGTCTTCGGGCATCTCCACCTGGTACCAGAGGAAGTAGCCCTGGGTGTCCTTGGCGATGGGGTAGGCCAGGCGGCGTACACCCCATTCCTCCACCTTCTCCACCCGAGCACCGAAGGCCTCGAGGGCCTTGCCGATGATCTCCTTCTCCAGGGCGAGCTGGGTCTGGTCCAGGTTGGGGCTCAGGATGATGTTCACCTCGTACTTGCGCATTCACACCTCCTTTCCGGGCCCGGCAGGCCGCACGAGGGATGATTATACCCTCTCTTACTCCCCAAAAAAAGACCCAGGGGGCCCGAAGGCCCCCACCTGGCTCCGCGGGCACGACCTCCGCCACACCCATGCGACCCTCCTCCTCCGCAAAGGGGTGCCGGTGGAGGTGGTGAGCGAGAAGCTAGGCCACGCCACCCCCGCTTTCACCCTGACGCAATACCGCCATATCCTCCCCGAGGAGCGGCGGGAATATGCCCTTTCCCTGGCGGATCTCACGGGCACTAACCGCGCCAAAGCCTAGGGGGTTAGCGTGGGTTGCAGTACGGTTGCAGTACCAAAAGCTTCCCCGCCCCCTTGCGGGGGCGGGGCTTTGCGGCTCCTGATGCTGGCTCCGCGGGCAGGACTCGAACCTGCGACCAACCGGTTAACAGCCGGCCGCTCTACCAGCTGAGCTACCGCGGACCGACCGCACTAGGCACTATAGCAGGAGGCCCGGGGAAGCGTCAAGAAGATGTAATCGGTCAATACATCTGAGACTGGGGGACCGACTCCGCTTGCATTTTAG
>NZ_JAKTNQ010000002.1 GCF_022760835.1 Thermus altitudinis | reverse complement strand
TGGGCGCAGTTTCTCCAAATCCTTGCCTACAAAGCGGCGGAGGCTGGTAGGCAGGTCATCAAGGTGGACCCTAAGTACACAAGCCAAGACTGCCCTGTCTGCGGTTACCGGGAGAAGAAGCCCTTGTGGGTCAGGGAGTTCACCTGTCCCTCTTGTGGTACTCTTCTCCATCGGGATGTGGCAGCGGCAGTGAACATCTAGGCCAGGGCTCGGACGGGGCCTTCAGAGGTGGGAATAAACCCGCCTCTGAGAAGCCCCGCTCTCTAGAGCGGGGAGTCGTCACTTGGAAGCAAGAACCCCACTGCAGGTCGCGGGTTATCCGGGGAAGTAAAAAATGGGGCGAGGTGTAGCACCTCGCCCCATAAGGACAGGGCTTAGGTGCTGCCTACCCTAGCCAGGACCAGGCGGCTTACTTCCTTGAGGGTTTCAAACACCCCCTTGCCTTCGGTGGCCACCGCCTCAAACACGGGGAAGCGCCCTTGGGGATCCACCACCGCCTGGATCATTTCCACGGGCAAGGCGTCGGGAAGATCCCGCTTGTTCACCTGGAGCACCACGGGGATATCCTCTACCCTCAGCCCGTACTCGGCCAGATTCTCCCGCATGTTGCGCATGCTCTCCGCGTTGGCCCTGAGGCGGTTGGGGGCGGAGTCGGCCACGAATACGATGCCATCTACCCCCCTAAGGATGAGCTTGCGGCTGGCGTTGTAGAAAACCTGCCCGGGGACGGTATAAAGGTGGAAACGGGTCTTGAAGCCCTTGACCTCGCCCAGGTCTAGGGGAAGGAAGTCAAAGAAGAGGGTGCGCTCGTCCTCTGTGGCTAGGGAAACCATCTCCCCTTTGCGTCCCTCGGGGATTCTGCTATAAATCCATTTCAGGTTGGTGGTTTTTCCGGATAGCCCCGGGCCGTAGTAGACGATTTTGAAGTTGATCTCGCGGTTGGCGAAGTTGATGGTGCTCATGTTAGTTGCCGAAAAGTTCGTCTAGGAGCGCCCTGGCTTCCTCGCGGTACTGGGTGTCCAGGTTCAGCTTGGGTGGGTTGGCGAGGGCTTCCTCGGCTAGGCGGGCTAAGGTTTCCGCAGCCCGCTTGCCGTGCAGCTTGACCTTTCCCAAGGGGGCGTTGTCGTCAAAGACCAAGACCAAAAGGGCGAACTCGCTGGCTTCGTCCACGTAAAGCCCCATGCGTTCCCCCTGGTGCACCACTTCCTGGAAGCGGGCCTCGCCCAACAGTTTGGCCAGGGCCTGGGTGGCGGCAGCGTTGCCCGCTACCAAGGTGGCCAGGGAGTCCAGGGGCGGGGGCTTGGGGGCCCAGAGGGCTTCCTTGTGGGCCAGAACGAATCCCTTACGGTCTACAAAGAGGGCATAGCGGGCCCCAGTTTCCTGCAGGGTTTCCTGTAACACGTCCATGGCCCGCTGGTACAGGGCCCCATAGAGGACCAAGGAGGGTTCCACCATAGTATGCTCAGTTTATCATGGGGCCGTTTTTGGAGGAGGCTAGGGCGCTTTTGGCGGAGTTGGTGGCCCTGCCTACGGTGAGCGCCGAAGGGAGGGCCCTCGAGGCGGGTGCGGCTAGGGTGGCGGAGGTATTGGGGGGGCTAGGCCTAAAGGCGGAGCTACACCACGGCTACGGCCCCCCGGTGGTTTACGCGGAAGGGGGCGAGGGGGATAAGGCGCTTTTATTTTACAATCACTACGATGTACAGCCTCCGGATCCCCTGGAACTCTGGGAAACGGAGCCGTTTCGCCTGGTGGAACGGGAGGGCGCTTGGTATGGCCGGGGTACCCACGACGACAAGGGGGAGTTGGTGGCCCGGGTGGTGGCCCTAAGCCTATTCCAGAAGAAGCACGGTTTTCTTCCCCGGGTGAAGTTCGTGGTGGAGGGGGAGGAGGAGATAGGAAGCCCCCACCTGGGGGATTACGTGAGGGACAAGAAGGACCTCTTGGCGGCGGAGGCCATGGTGTGGGAGGCGGGTGGGGTGGATGCCAAGGGGCGTCCTTACCTCTATGCGGGGCTTAAGGGTATCGTGGCCCTGGAGCTTCGGGTGCGCACGGCAGCCTTTGACCTGCACTCCTCCTATGGGGCGGTGGTGGAGAACCCCATCTACCGCCTAAGCCGGGCCATTGCCAGCCTGAGGGACGAGGAGGGAAGGGTACTGATCCCGGGGTTTTACGATCGGGTCCGCCCTCTAACCCCCAAGGAGATGGAGGTGCTGGCGGAGATCCCCGACGAATCCGAGGCCCTAAAGGAGGCCTTTGGCGTGCGGGACTTTTTGGGAGGGGCCAGGAACCTGGAGTTCAACCAGCGGCTTTATGCCGAGCCCTGCGTCAACATGAATGGTTTTCATTCAGGCTACGGTGGCCCGGGGTCCAAGACGGTGTTGCCCGCAGAGGCCTTAGCCAAGCTGGACTTCCGCCTGGTGCCGGATCAGGACCCGGAGGAGATCCCTGGGCTTTTGAGGCGGCACCTCGAGGCCCAGGGCTTTCACGACGTGGAGGTGGTGGTCCTGGAGAAAGGGGAGCATCCCGCCCGTTCGGATCTTTCCCATCCCTTCGTGAACCTGGCCAAGAGGGCTCTGGAGGAGGCCTTTGGGGAGAGGGCCGTCCTCTATCCCAACATGGCAGGGTCCGGTCCCATGCACCCCTTCCTCCACTACCTCAAGGCTCCGGCGGTGGGCCTGGGGGTGGGGTATCCGGGTAGCCGGGTGCACAGCCCCAACGAGCATATCCGCATCCAGGACTTTGAGCGGGGTACCCTAGCCCTTCTCAGGCTTTTAGAGCTTTTCTTCCTCGGGCGCTAGGCCATCTGCTAGGCTCTTAGGGGTATGCGTCTTCCCTTTGGTGAACGCGATACCCCATACCCGGAGGCTCGGGTGGTGGTCCTGCCCGTGCCCTACGACCTTTCCCTCTCCTTTTTGCCCGGGGCCAGGCGGGGCCCTGAGGCCATCCTCCTGGCCAGCCGGGAGCTGGAGCCCTTCCTTTTGGAGCTGGAGGTGGCCCCTGAGGAGGTGGGGATCCACGCAACCGAGCCCGTCCCTTGGGTGGCGGGGAGCGCAGAGGCAAGCCACGCCCTGATCTGGGAGGCCGCCCTTACGCACCTTCGGGCGGGGAAGTTCGTGGTCTCCTTGGGGGGAGACCACTCCATCACCCACCCCCTGGTTCAGGCCCATCGGGAGGTCTTGGGGGAGTTTTCCCTGCTCCAGATAGATGCCCATGCGGATCTTTACCCCTCGTGGCAAGGTTCGGTGTATTCCCATGCTTCCCCCTTCTACCGCTTAGTCCAGGAAGGGTTTTCCTTGGTGCAGGTGGGGATTAGGGCCATAGACCAAGACTCCTTGGCCTTTGCCCAGGAGAAGGGGGTGGCCCTTTTTCCCGCCCATCGCCTGCACCGGGAAGGGCTTCTAGAGGAGATACTGGGGGCTTTGGGTGAGCGGGTGTACATCAGCCTGGACTTTGACGCCCTAGACCCAAGCCTTATGCCCAGCGTGGGTACCCCCTTGCCGGGAGGGCTTTCCTACCGCCAGGTGGTGGACCTCCTTGCGGCGGTTTTCGCGGAAAAGGAGGTGGTGGGCATGGATTTTGTGGAGCTTTCCCCAACGGGTCAGTTCCATGCGGAGATGACCGCGGCCCAACTGGTGTACCACGCCATAGGCCTTAAGGGTTTGCAGGCGGGGTGGCTGGAGGCCAGGGGGCGGTAGGGGACCCTTCCTTTGGCCTGGTCCTGGGGTAGGGTCCACTGGGTCCTGGGCCGGCGCTGGCGGGAATGGGAACTCGAGGCGGGCCGCCCCCTTCGGCCGTCCCAGGGATGGGGGTCTTGCGCTAACCTTAGGCCATGCGGTCCTTCGTGGCCCACCTCGAGGCCCTCTTCTTGGCCCTGGCCTTTGGCAGCCTGGTCTTCGGCCTTCTGGCCCGGCTCGTTGGGGTTCGGAGGGTCTGGCCCTTTTTCCTTCTCGCTGGGGTTTTCCTGGCCCTGGCCCTCTGGGCGGGGTTAGAATAGCCCTTCGTGGCCAAGCGTGTGGTTTCGGTATCCCTGGGCTCTAGCCGGCGCGACTCGGTGGTGGAGCTGGAGCTTCTGGGGGAAAGGGTAAACCTGGAAAGGCGGGGCACGGACGGGGATTTCCAACGGGCCCTTTGCCTCATTGCGGAGTTGGACGGGCAGGTGGAGGCCATCGGCCTTGGGGGCATAGACCTCTACCTATGGGCCGGGGGGCGGCGTTACACCATCCGGGACGCCCAAAGGCTTAAGGATGCTGCCCGTAAAACCCCGGTGGTGGACGGCTCGGGTCTTAAGCACACCTTGGAGCGCCGGGCGGTGGCCCAGCTGGCCGGGCTGATAAACTGGAAAGAAACCAAGGTATTGTTGCCCTCCGCTGTGGATCGCTTTGGTTTGGCTGAGGCCCTGCACGAGGCTGGAGCTAAGGTTCTTTACGGGGATTTCATCTTTGCCCTGGGGCTACCCATACCCCTGTACTCCCTCTCCTTTTTGCAGAAGCTGGCCTCCGTTCTCCTCCCCCTCCTCACCCAGCTTCCCTTCCCGCTCCTCTACCCCACGGGGGAAAAGCAGGAGAGGCGGGTGGTGGACTGGCGAAGCCGCTACTATCTGTGGGCGGATCTGGTGGCGGGGGACTGGCACTACATTAAACGCCATATGCCCGACGCCATGAAGGGGAAAACCGTGCTCACCAACACCACCACGGAGGACGATGTGGCCTTCCTTAGGGAACGGGGGGTAAGGCGCCTCATCACCACCACCCCCCGCCTAAATGGGCGGAGCTTTGGCACCAACGTCATGGAGGCCCTTTTGGTGGCCTTGGCTGGGCGGGAGCTTGGGGAGGAGGAGTACCTCCGGTATATTGACCTCTTAGGGCTTGCGCCCCAGGTCTTGGACCTTCAGGAGGAAGCATGATCAGCGTGACCGACCTTAGACCCGGAACCAAGGTGAGGATGGAGGGTGGCCTTTGGGAGTGCGTGGAATACCAGCACCAAAAGATTGGCCGCGGTGGGGCCAAGGTGGTGGCCAAGTTCAAGAACCTGGAAACCGGGGCCACCATTGAGCGCACCTTCAACTCCGGGGAGAAGCTGGAAGACATCTACGTGGAAACCCGGGAGCTCCAGTACCTGTACCAGGAGGGGGACGACCTGGTCTTCATGGACCTCGAGACCTACGAACAGTTCCACCTGCCCAAGGACCAGGTGGAGGCCGCGCGGTTTCTCAAGGAGGGGATGACCGTCCTGGGGGACATGTACGAGGGGCGCCCCCTGAAGATCACCCCGCCCACCGTGGTGGAGCTCAAGGTGGTGGACACGCCTCCGGGGGTGCGGGGGGACACGGTCTCCGGCGGGAGCAAGCCCGCCACCCTGGAGACCGGAGCGGTGGTCCAGGTGCCCCTTTTTGTGGAGCCCGGCGAGGTCATCAAGGTGGATACCCGCACGGGCCAGTACGTGGGCCGCGCCTGAGGCCTTTGGGCCGGATCGCCCGGGTTCACCCCCGGGTTCTTTCTTTTACCGGGTCCAAAGGTGGTGGTGGCCCTTGGATAGGGTAAGCTTTATGCCGCGAGGTGCTCCTATGACGCCCAAGGAACTGAAGCAGATCCTGCAGGCCCTGGTGGAGCATGGGGTGAGCGAGCTCACCCTGGAGACTCCCGATTACAAGCTGACCGTACGCCGCGGGGGTGAGGTGCAGGTGGTGGCCGTGCCCCAAGGTCTACCCACCCCCGCCAGCCCGCCAGCTCCCTTGCCTTCACCTGGGCCCACCGGCTCGGCTCCGGTACCCCCGTCTCCGCCTGCGGAAGCCCCCCAACCGGAAGCCACCCAAGCCGAGGACAGCTGTGCGGGTTGTGTGGAGATCAGGGCCCCCATCGTGGGTACCTTCTACCGGGCCCCCGCCCCCGATGCCCCCCCTTACGTGGAGGAAGGGGACCGGGTGGAGAAGGGCCAGGTGCTCTGCATCATCGAGGCCATGAAGCTGATGAACGAGATTGAGTCGGAGGTTTCCGGCATCGTTAAAAAGATCCTGGTGAAAAACGGGGAACCCGTGGAGTACGGGCAGCCCCTGTTCCTGATCCAGCCGCTATGAAAAAGGTTCTGATCGCCAACCGGGGCGAGATCGCCCTCCGGATTATCCGGGCCGCCAAGGAGCTGGGGATCAAGACCGTGGTGGCCCACTCCACCGCTGATGAGAAGAGCCTGCCGGTGCTTTTGGCGGACGAGGCCATTTGCATTGGGCCGCCCCCTTCGGGGCAGAGCTACCTGAACATCCCCAACCTGCTTTCCGCGGCCATCGTGACCGGGGCCGACGCCATCCATCCCGGCTATGGCTTTCTGGCGGAAAACGCCACCTTTGCCGAGATGTGCCGGGACCATGGCATCACCTTTATCGGCCCCACCCCTGAGAACATGCGCGCCCTGGGGGATAAGGCTACCGCCAGGAAGGTGGCGCGCGAGGCTGGGGTTCCCACGGTTCCGGGAACGGATGAGCTTGCGAGCGTGGAGGAGGCCAGGCGGGCCGCTCACGAGATCGGCTATCCCGTGATCCTCAAAGCCTCCGCTGGGGGTGGGGGCAGGGGAATGCGGTTGGTACACACCGAAGAGGAGCTAGAGAGGGCGGTCCAGCAGGCCCAGGAGGAGGCGCGGGCGGCCTTTGGCAACCCTGCCGTCTACCTGGAGAAGTACATTGAAGAGCCAAAACACATAGAAATCCAGGTTCTGGGGGATGGGGAGAACGTGATTCACCTGTGGGAGAGGGACTGTTCCATTCAACGCCGGCACCAAAAGCTCCTGGAAGAAGCCCCCAGCACCCTTCCCTGGGAAACCCGCAAGGCCATTGCCGAGGCCGCAGCCCGGCTCGCCCGGCACGTGGGGTATGTTTCCGCCGGCACCCTGGAATTTCTGGTGGACAAGGAGGGCAACTTTTACTTCATAGAGATGAACACCCGCATCCAGGTGGAGCACCCCGTGACCGAGATGATCACGGGGGTGGACCTGGTCCAGGCCCAGTTCCGCATCGCCATGGGGGAAAGGCTTTGGATCCAGCAGGAGGAGGTGGAGGTCCGGGGCCATGCCATAGAGGTGCGCATCAATGCCGAAGACCCGGAGAAGGGCTTTAGGCCCTCCATCGGCAAGGTGGAAACCCTCCTTTTCCCCGGGGGGCCGGGGATCCGGGTGGACAGCCACCTTTATGCGGGGTACCAGATCCCGCCCCACTACGACAGCCTGATCGCCAAGATCATCGCCTGGGCGCCCACCCGGGAGGAGGCCATCCGGCGCATGGAGCGGGCGCTTTCGGAAACGGTGATCGAGGGGCCTGGCCTTAAGACCACCATCCCCTTCCACCAAAAGGTGCTGCAAAACGCCTTCTTCCGCCGGGGGGCCGTGTACACCAACTTCGTGGCCCGGCGGATGGAGATGTAGACTGGGCGTGTGATGGTGGAGTACGAGATCAGCGACCAGGCCCTCGAGGGGCTGGTGGGCCACGCCCTTTCCGACGTCCAGGGGGTGCGGCTTTTGGAAACCGCACCCCGCTCTTTGGGTGAGGTTTTCCGTCGGATGAAGCCCATCAAGGTGGAGCGTGCCCCCGAGGGGTACACGGTGGACCTGGTTCTTTCCGTGGACTACGGGGTTTCCATTCCCGAGGTGGCCCAGGCGGTGCAAAAGGCAGTGGCCGAAGCCCTATTCCTGGCCACCGGGGAAAAGGTTCAGGCGGTGAACCTCACCGTGGCCCAGGTGGAGTACCGAAAGGAGGCCCATGCTTAGGCGAGCCAGGGAACTGGCCATGCGGGCCCTCTTTGCCCACACCCAGGGGGGGGTGGATCTGGAGGAAGCTTTCCGTCACGCCTTGGAGGAGATGGGAGGAGAGGAGGACTCCTACGGGGATCCCCTGGACCAGGAGGGGGTGGCCTTTGCCCGGCGCCTTTTAGAGGGGTACAAGGCCCATGCGGAGGAGGTGGACCAGGTGCTACGGGAGACGGTGGAGGGGTGGGATTTCGCCCAGATGTCCAAGACCGACCTCACCGTGCTGCGTCTGGCCACCTACGAGATGCTGTACGAACCCACCCCCTTTGCTCCCCTGATTGAGGTGGCGGTGAAGATTGCCAACCGCTATGGGGGAGAGCATTCAGGGGCCTTTGTCAACGGGGTTCTCGGCCGCTTGTACCGGCGGATCCAGGGGGGCGAGCTGAAGGTGGTGCCTAAGGAGGGCTGAGATGACCCTTGCCCGTATACTTTCCGGCCACGAGGTGGCGAAAACCGTGTACCAGGAGCTGAGGCAGACCCTTAGCTCCTTGCCGTTCGTACCCTCCCTCAGGGTGATCCGTTTGGGGGAGGACCCCGCCTCGGTTTCCTACGTGCGCCTTAAGGACAAAAGGGCCCGGGAGCTTGGCCTTTTGAGCCAGGTGGAGGTATATCCGGCGGATACCCCCGAGGGCGCCCTTTTGGAGCGGATCCAGACCCTCAACCAAGATCCCGAGGTGGACGGTATCCTGGTCCAGCTTCCCTTGCCCGCCCACATCCGCACGGAGCGGGTTTTAGAGGCCATCTCTCCCCTCAAGGATGTGGATGGCTTCCATCCCTTCAACGTGGGCAAGCTTTGGAGCGGGGGCGAGGGGCTTTTCCCCTGCACGCCCCTAGGCATCGTCCGCCTCCTGCAGCACTATGGGGTGGAGTTAAGAGGCAAGGAGGTGGTGGTCCTGGGGCGGTCCAACATCGTGGGCAAGCCCCTCGCCGGCCTCCTCCTGCGGGAGGATGCCACGGTGACCGTGGCCCATTCCCGTACCCGGAACCTCCCCGAGATCGCCCGGCGGGCAGAGGTGTTGGTGGTGGCGGTGGGGAAGCCCCACTTGGTGCGGAAGGAGTGGGTGCGGCCCGGGGCCATCGTGGTGGATGTGGGGGTGAACCGGCAGGAAGACAAGCTCCTGGGGGATGTGCACCCGGAGGTGGCCGAGGTGGCCTCCGCCGTCACCCCGGTCCCCGGGGGCGTGGGGCCCATGACCGTGGCCATGCTGATGGCCAATACCGTGAAGGCGGCTATACTCAGGCGGCATGGACTTTCTGGCTAACCAGGTGTTTTGGACGGCCATCCTGGCCAACTTCCTGGCCCAGACCCTGAAGATTTTCATCTATTACCTGCTGGAGGGCCGGTTTCAATGGGAACGTTTCTTGGAAACCGGGGGGATGCCCAGTTCCCACTCGGCCACGGTGAGCGCTTTGGCCATGGGGGTGGGCTTTCAGGAGGGGTTTGGCAGCACCCTGTTCGCCGTGGCCGCCATTTTTGCCCTCATCGTCATGTACGACGCCACGGGGATCCGCCGGGCGGCTGGGCTTCACGCCCAGCTCCTCAACCAGTTGGTTCAGGAACTGCAGCAGGTGTTGCAGAAGGGTCCCGCCGCCGAGCCCTTGAAGGAACTGCTGGGCCACACCTACCTCGAGGTCCTGGTGGGCGCCCTTTTCGGGGCTTTGGTGGCCTTCCTCAGCTTTCACCTTTTCCCGGCGGCGTAGAAGGCCAGGGTCTGCCCCAGGAGGAAGACCAAAAGCCCTAGGATTGGGGAAAGAAAGAAGACGAAGAAAGTCGCAAAAAGGGCCAGCACCAAGGGCAGGAGGGGCCTCTTAAAGCGGTGGAAGGTCCAGAGGTTCAACAGGCTGAAGAAGAGGAGGATGCCAAAGGCCACGGCTTCCATGGGCCACCATTGTACGCCTTTGCCAGGGTGGGGTAAACTTTAACCGAGTATAAGGAGGTCTTACCCATGCTGACTTTACCGGAGAAAATCCTCTTTATCCTGCTCCTGGCCGGAAGCCTGTACTACGCCTACACGGGGTTTCGCCGGGTCTACCTGGCCATCCGCCGGGGACGGCCTGAGGACCGATTTGACCGCCTACCCGAGCGTGTGGGGAGGGCCATCTGGCTAACCCTGACGCAACAGACCGTCTTTAAAAGACGGCCTTGGGTTTCTCTCCTGCATGCCTTTGTCTTCTATGGGTTCATCTACTACCTCTTGGTCAACCTGGTGGACCTCCTGGAGGGCTTTTTCCCCCTGCACACCCAAGGAGGCGTTTGGAATCCCTATAACCTCATCGCCGACATCCTGACGGCGGCCATCTTGGTGGGCATCCTGGGCCTGATGGTGCGCCGCTACCTGGTGGCCCCCCACGACTTCACTTGGAACCCCAGGGTGCTCCTCCACGAGCGGGTGCGCCAGGGGATACCCCGGGACTCGGCCATCGTGGGGGCCTTCATCACCTTTCACGTGGGAAGCCGCCTTCTCTCCAAGGCCGCGGGCCTGGCCCAGGGGGAACCCGATCCCTTCCAGCCGGTGGCGAGCCTCCTAGCCAGCCTCCTTTCCGGGCTTGCCCCCTCTAGCCTGGTGGTTTTGGAACACGTCTTCTGGTGGGGGGCCCTGGGTTCCATCCTGCTCTTCCTCCCCTACTTCCCCCGTTCCAAGCACATCCACCTGATGATGGGCCCCATCAACCTGGCCTTTGGCCAGGAAAAGCCCGGGGTCTTGCGGCCTCTGGATTTTGAGAAAGAGGAGGAGAAGTTCGGGGCGGAGAAGCTGGAGGACCTTTCCTGGAAACGGCTTTTGGACGCTTACGCCTGCATCATGTGCAACCGTTGCCAAGAGGCTTGTCCGGCCTACACCACGGGAAAGGCCCTTTCCCCAGCAGCCATCGTGATTTCTGAGCGTTACGAGCTAAACGGGATTCTCCCCGCCTTCGCCAGCGGCCAGGAAAGCCCCCGGCCCCTCATGGACTTCGCCCTAAATGAGGAAGCCCTTTGGGCCTGCACCACCTGCATGGCCTGCGTGGAGGTCTGCCCGGTGGGCAACGAGCCCATGCTGCACATCCTGGATGTGCGCCGGGCCAAGGTGCTCATGGAGGGAGCCTTCCCCCAGGAGCTGAACAACGCCTTTAGGGGGATGGAGCGCTCCGGCAATCCCTGGGGCATCGGCCAGGACAAGCGCCTGGACTGGGCCGAGGGGCTTAACGTACCCACCGTGGAGGAGAAGCCCCACCCCGAGGTCCTCTACTGGGTGGGGTGTGCGGCCAGCTACGACCCCCGGGCCCAGAGGATCGCCAGGAGCATGGTGGAAATCCTCAACGCCAGCGGGGTGGACTGGGCGGTCCTGGGTCGTAAGGAGAAGTGCACGGGCGATTCCGCCCGGCGAGCGGGCAACGAGTACCTTTTCTTCCAGCTGGCCATGGAGAACGTGGAAACCTTAAACCAGGTGGCCCCCAAAACCATCGTGACCACCTGCCCCCACTGTTTCCATACCCTGGGCAATGAATACCAGGCCTTTGGCGGGGAGTACCGGGTGGTCCACCACTCGGAGTTCATCGCTGAGCTGTTGCGCTCGGGGCGGCTGAAGGTTTCCCAGGAGGCCCGGCGGGTGGTCTTCCACGACCCTTGCTACCTGGGCCGGCACAACGGGGTGTACGAGGCGCCCCGGGAGGTGCTCAAGGGGGTGGGCTTGGCCCTCAGCGAACCCCAGAGGAGCCGGGAGCGGAGTTTCTGCTGTGGAGCAGGCGGGGCCCAGTTCTGGAAGGAGGAGGAGCCTGGGGCCATGCGGGTTTCCCAGAACCGCTACCGGGAGCTTAAGGGCACGGGGGCCGAGGTGATCGCCACGGGGTGCCCCTTCTGTATGGCCATGATGAATGTGGAGGTGGCCCAGGACGAAGCGCCTCCCGAGGTTTTGGACATCGCCGAGTTGGTGGCCCGGGGGCTTAGGGCCTAGGCTTCTGGTAGACGGCATAGACCCGGTAGCCCTCCATCCACCCCTCCCCGAAGGCACGTAGCCCAAGGCCGAGGGGAGGGGTGAGGAGCTCGTAAGGTTCCCAGTAGTAGGGGCTCTCCGGCCTCCTCCGCCGGATGGCTTCTAGGCGGCTAAAGCCCTCCACCAGGACCAGCCCTCCTGGGGCCACCAGGGGAGGAAGGGCCTTAAGAAGTGGGCGGTTCACGTAGTAGCTCATGAGGATGGCGGCGAAGGGACCCCGGGGGAGGAGGGAGAGGGCTTTGGGGCCCTCCAGGTCCAGCTCCACCAGGGTAAGCCCCGGGGTGCCGGCCAGCCTTCGCAGGGCCTCGAGGCTCTTTTCCACCAGGACCACGGGATGGCCCCGGTGCAGGAAGTAGCGGGCGTTCCGCCCCAGGCCTCCGGCCAGGTCCAGGATGGGCCCAGGGGGTACGAAGGGGCCATAGGCCCGCACCGTGAAGGCAGGGGCTCGTTCCCCTTCCCATTCCCGGTAAAAGGCATCCCAATCCCTAGGCATGTTTCCGGAAGGCCAGGAGGCTTCCCCCCAGGAGGATGAGGAGGGTTACGCCCCAGAAGGCGGGCTTGGGCAGGTGCCAGGCCAGTTCGGGGTGGTGTGAGAGCTCGGCCAGAGTGGCGCTTCCCTCCAGGAGGAGCTTGACCCCCGCCCAGCCCACCAGGGCGTAGGCCACCTTTTCCAGGCTAGGGTACCGCTCCATCACCGCCACCACGTAGCTGGCGGCCAGGCGGATGAAGAGGATACCCAGGGCCACGCCTAAAAAGACCAAGGCCAGGTCCTGGGAAAAAGCCACCACCGCCAGGATGGAGTCCACGGCAAAGGCCAGGTCCACCAGGTTGATGAGGAGCACCACCCGCCAGAACTCCCGGGCGGTGACCGCGGGAAGCCGCTGGGCCTCCGGGTGGTTGCGGAAATGCTGCAGCATGAGGAAGAGGAGGTAAAGCCCTCCCAAAACCTGGACCCACCATAGCCGGATCACGTACACGGCGAAGAGGAGGGCTAGGCCCCGCAGGAGGTAAGCCCCCAGGACCCCGTAGAACAGGGCCTTGCGGCGGAGGTGGGCTGGTAGGGGTTTGACCATCACCGCCAGCACCAAGGCATTATCTCCGGAGAGGAGGGCCTCGAGGACCGCCACGGAAAGGAGCACCAAGGGCGCTTCCCCGCTCATGCCTCCCCCAAAAGGTACCTGAGCCCTGGGGCCAGGCCTTGTTTCCACGTGACCCAGTTGTGTCCCGAGGCCCTTTCCCGGTAGGCATGGGGAACCTTGCGGTCGGCGAGGAGGGCAGCAAAGCGGCGGGCTGGAGCCAACAGCCATTCCAAAAGACCCACCTCCAGGTAGATGCGGGGTAGGACCTGGGCCTTGGCGTACTGCTCTAAAAGCCACTCCTGGTCCCGATAGGCGTCGGTGCCACCTGGGTGGGCTTTCAGCGCTGGGGAGAGGGCCAGGACCTTGGGGAAGCGATCCGGGTGGCGCCAGGCCTGCCACAAGGAGAAAAGCCCCCCCAAGGAGGCCCCCACCAGGACCAGATCCCCTAAGGAGCCATAGAATCCCTCCACCTCGGCCAGCACTCGGTGCAACTCCTCCTCGTAGCGTTCCGAAAAGCGGTACTCCTGGTTCCGGTCTATGGGTTCCACGAAGACCAGGCGGACCGGGGGGATTTCGCCTGCCTCCTCTAAGGCTCGGGCCACCTTGTGCAGGCCTGCGGTGCGGTAGAAGGCCACCCCATCCTGGGCCACCAGGGTGGCCTTGGGGCTTGCCCCGGTTTCGGCCACATAGTAGCGCCTCTCCCCCAGGCGGTGCCGGGCCACCTTGGGCTCCTTCCTTGGCTCGGGCGGGGCCTCAAAACGGTGGCCGGGAAGCCTAACGGCCCGGGGGTAGGTCCACCAGGGGTTGTCGGCCCGCTCGGGGTTATCGGGATCGGGGAAGGGATGTCCCCTGGCGTCCAAAAAGGCATACTCCACGTAGGCTCCTTCCGGGAACTCCAGGGTGACGGGGCCTGAAAGGGGAAGGGGGTTTTTCTCCCAGTCGGTGAAATCCCCGATTAAGGCCTGGGCCCCAGGAGGGGGTAGGAAGGTGACGGTGCGCCGAGAGACCTGTACCACGGGTCCACTCTACCCGGAGGGCTTCGCCCGTTCAAAGCTTGTCCAGGTCGGGGTAGAGGAGGAGAAGCTCCTCTTCCGTGAGGGCCTCCCCCTCCTTTTCCGGGGTCCAGGAGAGGTAGGCGGCCATGAGGGTGTAGGGGCTGGAGCCTGCCAGGTCCATAAGGGCCTCCCGTGCCCGGGACCGGGTCAAAGGGGACCGGGGAGGAAGAAGCCGGTGGTCGGCCAAAAGGAGGCTTACCGCCAGGTAGCGTCCCCCGGGTTCCACCTGGGCCTGGTATCCCCCTGCCACCTGCTTTTTCCCCTCAAAGTGGCGGAAGGTTTCCTGGTACTTGCTTCGCTCCTCCAGCATCCAGGCGTCAAACCGGGCCAAGGCCTCCTCCTCGGAACCCGCGGCCACCTGGTAATCGCCAAAGCGCCAGGCGGCCTCCTCCCGGAGGAGTAGAAGCGCTGCCTCGTCCACCAGGTCCGCCAGGCCCTTGGCAGAGGTGGTGTCCGCTTCCTCGGCCAAGCGCCTTAGGGCCCTTTGCACCTGGGGACGGGCCAGGAGGGCCAGGCGTAACCTGGCCACGCTGGCGGTGGGGCCTTCCCCTGCCCGGCGGAGGCCCCGCACCATGTAGGCGGTCATCAGGATCAAGCCAAAAAATACTAGCACCGGCACCAGGCCTAGGCTTGCGCCTCCACCCCCGGGGTAGACCACGATGGGGCCGGGATAGGTGGGGTAGGATGGGGCCGGCATGGGGAAGACGGGAGCGGGGCCAGGGCTCATGGGGGGTGGGCTTGGGCTGTAGGGGCGCCCGCCCACCCCACCCCCGCTTTTCTGGGCAAGGGCCATGGCCAGTCCCAGAAGAAGGACCCAGAGGAAGCGGCGCATGGCTTTAAGCTTACGCCAGGAATGGGGGCCTGGTGCTAAACGCCATAATGCAGTAAACTTGACATAGGTAGGCTTAGGATATGGACGAGATCAAGGAAAGGAGGGAAACCATGCTGCCAGAAACCCTGCCCGTTTGCCCGGTGAGGGGCTCGGTCATCTACCCCACCATGGTGATGCCCATAGACGCTGGCCGGCCCATTTCCATTCGGGCCATTGACGAGGCCTTGGCCCGGGAACGGGTGCTGCTCATCGTGAGCCAGAAGGACAAGGAGGTGGAAACCCCTAAGCCTTCGGACCTCTACGAGGTGGGGACCGCCTGCAACATCCTCAAGATGCGCAAGAACCCGGATGGCTCGGTCCAGGTGTTGGTCCAGGCCTTCGCCCGGGTGCGGGTGAAGGAGTGGCTGGACCTGGGGGACCACCTCGAGGCCAAGGGGGAGGTGCTCTCCGACGAGCCCGGAGAGGCCACCTTGGTCAAGGCCCTGGTGCGGGAGGTGAAGGACAAGTTCCAGGCCCTTCTCAAGGAGGGCAAGTACCTGGCCCCCGAGGTGGCGCAGTTCATCTTAAACCTGGAAGACCCCAGCCAGCTGGCGGACTACGTCGCCTTCCACATGGACTTCCGCCTGGAGGACAAGCAGCGGGTTTTGGAAATCCCCAGTGTGGCGGAGCGGCTCAAAAGGGTGTTGGTCCTCCTGGAGGCGGAGCTGGAGCTCATAGAAACCCAAAGGCGCATCCAGCAACAGGTCAAGGAGGAGATTGACCGCAACCAAAGGGAGTACTTCCTCCGGGAGCAGATGAAGGCCATCCAGCGGGAGCTCCATGGGGAGGAAGGCGCCGAGGAGGTGGAGGAGTTCCGCAAGAAGGTGGAGGAGCTGGACCTGCCCCCCGTGGTGCGGCAGGAGGTGGAGCGGGAGCTCAACCGCTTCGCCCGCATGCACCCCGATTCCGCTGAGGCCAGCGTCATCCGCACCTATCTGGACTGGATCGTCAACCTTCCCTGGAACGTGCGCACCGAGGACAACCTGGACCTAAACCGGGCCAAGGAGATCCTGGAAAGGGACCACTACGGCCTGGAGAAGGTGAAGGACCGGGTGTTGGAGTACCTGGCGGTGCGGAAGCTAAAAGCCGAGCGGGCCAAGCGGGGGGAGATCCCAGCGGACGAGGTGAACAAGGGGCCCATCCTTCTCTTTGTGGGGCCTCCCGGGGTGGGGAAGACCTCCATCGCCAAGAGCATCGCCGAGGCCCTGGGCCGCAAGTACGTGCGCATCTCCTTGGGGGGTGTGCGGGATGAATCCGACATCCGCGGGCACCGGCGCACCTACATCGGGGCCATGCCCGGCCGCATCATCCAGGGCCTGCGCCAGGCGGGCACCAAGAACCCCGTCTTCCTCCTGGACGAGGTGGACAA
This sequence comes from Thermus altitudinis, assembly GCF_022760835.1. Taxonomy (GTDB): domain Bacteria; phylum Deinococcota; class Deinococci; order Deinococcales; family Thermaceae; genus Thermus; species Thermus altitudinis. The sequence goes on along the minus strand of NZ_JAKTNQ010000002.1, from coordinate 102,864 downwards.
GCTGGGGATCTCCTACCAGGGCGACCCGGCGGCGGCCCTCCTCGAGGTCCTGGACCCCGCTCAGAACAAGGAGTTCGTGGACCACTACCTGGGGGTGCCCTTTGACCTTTCCGAGGTGATGTTCATCTGCACCGCCAACTTCCCCCAGAACATCCCGGCCCCCCTTTGGGACCGGATGGAGGCCATAGAGTTCACCAGCTACATTGAGCAGGAGAAGCTGGAGATCGCCAAGCGCTACCTCCTACCCCGGCAGATGCGGGAGACCGGCCTCCTCGAGGGCCAGGTGGTGATCACGGAGGCGGCCCTTATGCGCCTCATCACCCACTACACCCGCGAGGCCGGGGTGCGCCAGCTGGAACGGGAGATCGGCTCCTTGTTGCGCAAGGCGGCGCGGCAGATTCTGGAAGAGGGCAAGAAACGGGTACGCATCACGGAAAGGGACTTGGAAAGGTACCTAGGCCCTCCCCGCTTCCTACCGGAAACCGAGGCCCGCGAGCCCCAGGTGGGGGTGGCCACGGGCATGTACTACACCCCCGTGGGCGGGGACATCATGTTCGTGGAGGTCTCGGTAATGCCCGGTAAGGGCAACCTGATCCTCACCGGGCAGCTGGGGGATGTGATGAAGGAATCCGCCCGGGCAGCGCTTTCCTACGCTAAGCGCAACGCCGAGCGCTTCGGCATCCCCTTGAAGCGTTTTGAGGAGTCGGACATCCACATCCATGTGCCGGCGGGGGCCATTCCCAAGGAAGGTCCTTCCGCCGGGGTGGCCATCGTGAGCGCCTTGGTCAGCGCCCTCACGGAGGTGCCCGTCCGCCACGACATCGCCATGACCGGGGAGATCACCTTGACGGGCCGGGTTCTGCCCATCGGTGGGGTTAAGGAGAAGGTGCTGGGGGCCAGGCGGGCGGGGATCCGGGAGGTGATCCTTCCCAAGCAAAACGAAGCCGATCTCAGCGACATCCCCAAGCCCCTGCGCCAGAACATGACCTTCCACTTCGTGGAGCACCTGGACCAGGTCCTGGACCTGGCCCTGGTGGGGGGGCTTAAGGCCCTGGAGGAACGGGCCCGGCAGACCAAGGCCAAGGGGGCAAGGGGGCGGGCCAGGAAGGAAGTGGTGGCCCATGCCTAGGGGGCGGCCCCGGTGACGGGAACCCCGTTTTCTCCCCGCCGTGGGACCTTCCCCGGCGGGGTTTAGGTTTCCGATCCGTAAGGGGGGGCCCCCAGGGCCTTCTGGTACACCTCCAGGTAGGCCTGGGTGATCCTTTCGGGGTGGAAATGGGCCATGGCGTATTCCCGGGCTAACTGGCGCATCCTGGGGAGTTTGGGATGGGCGAGGAGGTCCAGCACCGCCTGGGCGAAGCCTTCCAGGTCCCCCAACTCCACCAGGCGCCCCACCTCGGGGCGAACCAGTTCCGGAACGCCACCCACCGCGGTGGCCACCACGGGCACCCCGCTGGCCAGGGCCTCGAGGGCTGCCTGCCCGAAGGATTCCTCCTCTGAGGCCAGGAGAAATAGATCGGCGGCTCCCAGAATCTCCTCGGGGTGGGGTGTGGGGGGATGGAAGGAAACCCAGCGCTCCACCCCCAGCTCCTCGGCCACCCGCTTGGCCTCCCCCTCCTCCGGGCCCTTGCCCAGGAGGAGAAGCCTGGCCTTTACCCTTCTCCGCACCTTGGCGAAGGCCCTGACGATATCCGGCACCCTCTTGATGGGACGGAAGTTGGAGGCGTGCACCAAAAGCCACTCCCCCTCTTCCGTATAAAGCTTCTTACGCTCCGGCCTGGGGTAGAAGCGCTCTGGGTCCACCGCGTTGTGGATCACCACGGGGCTAACCCCAAAGGCCTTCTCTGCCTCCTGGGCCAAGGCCCGGCTGACCGCGGTGGTGGCCTTGGCCCTTTGCAGGGCCTTCCGGGTGGGCCCGTGGAAGGCGGGGTCCATCCCCAAAACCGATACGTCCGTGCCATGGAGGGTGTGCACCAGGGGCAGTTCCTCTCCAAGGGCCAGGTAGGCGGCGGCGGCGTGGGGGATGGCGTAGTGGGTGTGGACCAGGTCCAGCTGCAGGCGTTTGGCTTCCCGCTCCAGCACCCCAGCCAGGGAAAGGGTGTACAGGGGGCCGGGGAAGACGGGGTAAAAGGGGAGGTCCACGGGGATGTAGACCACAGGGCTGTCCTTGGGGAGGCGGAAGGGCCTTTCCGTGGCGAAAAGATAGACCCGGTGGCCCATCTGGGCCAGGCGGTGGGCCAGCTCCGTGGCCACGATGCCGCTACCCCCGAGGCCAGGGTAGGCCACCAGGCCGAGCCTCAGCACCCGCACGCCCAAACCCGCAAGAAGGGAGAGGGCTGAACCCATCCCCCCGGACCCTTGCCCATGGGAGAGGCTCCTTCAGGGTGTTCCCCGGTGGGTCGCAAGCCGAAGGTCATGCCCCCAGTTTAGCGTAAGGCCAGGGAGGCCCTAGGGCCGCCAGCCCGAGGGGGTTGCGGGATAGGGGGGATGGGCTCCCCGGGGGACCTCGAGGCGGAAAAGCCGGGAGAGAAGCACCACGCCCCCCTTGGTTCGGGCCTGGGTAAGGGCCAGGTCCAGAAGCTGGGAAAGCTCCAAGAGGAACCGGTCTTGCCGCTCCTTGGGCACAGGGAGGGCCCCAAAGGTGAAGCAGGCGGGGTTGACCGCCGGGCAGTGGGGCTCCACCCTTAGCCTTCCCCCCAAAAAGTAAACCCGCCAGGCCCCTAGGTCCACCCGGTACCCGGCCCGCAGGTGGTCCCGGTACTGTTCGGAGAGTCTCCGCCAAAGTTCCTGGGCTTCCTTACCCGTTGGGCTTAGGGTGTAGCGCCACTCCCGGGCCCCTGCCTGGGAGAGGGTTTGGCTTTGGGTAAGCCGCCAGTCCTCCGCAAAGGCCCCAGGGAGGGTCAGGAGGGCCACGATGGGCAGCCAGTAGGGTGTGCGCATGCCCATGCCTTTACGCTGCCATGAGGAGGGCATAAAGCGGGTGATGGATTGCCCCATAAGAGAAGGCGTCCCCTTTCAAAGGCCTCGGAGGATCTCCTCTCCCTCCTCCATGTAGGTGTCCCAAGGAATCAACACGTAGCCCCGGCCGGAATGGGCAGGATAGTAGGGCAGGTCAAGGCGTAGGGGCGTGCGCACCTGTTTCAGCTCCTGCACCAAGGCGGGAGGGGGTTTGGGGTAAAGCTGGGGACGGAGCCTTTCCAGGAGAAGGCTCAGGCGGAAAACCCAGAGGGTTTTCCCAGGCCTCTGCCGGTGAGGAGGGGTTCCCGAGTCTTTGGGTGGCCTCATGGCTCAGTTCCTTTGTACCTTTTTGTTCAAGAAGTCCAGGAGAAGGTACCTTCCGATGTTGCCGGGGTGGGTGAGGTAGGCCTTGCCCCGGGTAATCTGGGAGAGCTTCTTCACGAAGGCCAGAAGCTCGGGTTCCCGGGCCAGCATGAAGGTGTGGATGGGAATCCCCTCCTTCCGGGCCAGGGTGGCCTCTTTGAGGGTTTCCGCCAGGATCAAGGGGTCCAGGCCCCAGGCGTTTTTGTAGACCTCCCCGCTGGGCAGGGTAATGGCCGAGGGCTTGCCGTCGGTGATGAGGATCATCTGCCGCATCTCCCCGCCCATCTTCTTAAGGAGGGTCCGGGCCAGCTCCAGCCCGGCCTTGGTGTTGGTGTGGTAAGGCCCCACCTGGGCCAGGGGTAAGCGGGAGAGGGGAATCTCCTCGGCGGTGTCGTGGAAGAGGACGAAGCGCACCCGGTCCCCGGGGAACTGGGTGCGGATCAGATGGGCCAGGGCCAGGGCCACCTTTTTGGCGGGGGTGAAGCGGTCTTCCCCATAGAGGATCATGGAGTGGGAACAGTCTAGGAGGACCACGGTGCTCATGCTGGCGGTGTACTCCGCCAAATCTATGACCAGATCCTCTGGGGAAAGCGCCGCCAGGCCCTTGGCTATGGCCCTCTTAAGGGTTTCGGGTACGTTGAGCTCCAAGGGGTCCCCCCACTCAAAGCCCTTGGTTTCCCCGGTTTTTTCCACCCCTGGGGCGTGGTGGGGGGTGGGGTGGAGGCCCGGGGCGTTGCGGCCTAAAGCCCCCAGGAGTTCCCGGAGGCTCTTGAGGCCCAGGAAGTCGGAAGCCTTCTCCGTGAGCTCAAAGCGGGCTTCTCCCGCCTCTCCTGTGTACCCACCTTGGGCGGGGTGCGTAGGGTCCTCTCCAGGTAGGCGGATGTACCCGGCCTCCCGTAGCCTTTCCAGCATGCGGGTGAGGGCCTGGTGGAGCCGGGTGTCCTCCTTGCGCTCGGCGAAGCGGGCTTCCCGAAGCCAGTCCTCCGGCACCAGCTCGTTTTTGAGGAGGGCCTGGAGGAGGGCGTCGTAGAGGTCCTCGAGGGTGGGCCGGCGTTCAGGGTCCGGGTCGTAGCGCTGGAAGGGGTCGGAAAAGCCCGAGTCCAGAAGGAAATCCTCGAGGAGGCTCAGGATCTCCTCGGGGGAAAGGTCTTCCAGGCCTCCCTCGTAGCGGCTATAGCGAATGGCCCTCATCCGTCATCCTCCAAAGAACCTTGCCCGCTAGTACTCGGCCCATACGATCCCTTCCCTTAGAACCCTTTCGCGAAAGACGGGGTCTACTTCCCCCAGGTCCACCAGGTCCACCCGTCTAAGCACCGGGGCTTCCTCCAAGGCCTCCCTTAGGAGGGGGAGGAGCTCCCCGAGGGGCAGAGGACCCAAGAGGGCTAGGTCCAGGTCCGAACCGCGCTGGGCGTCTCCCCGGGCGTGGGAGCCATAGAGGATCAGCTTCACCCCTTTGCCCTGAAGGTAGGGGGCTAGCGTCTTCAGCACGGCTTCCTTGTCCCGCTCCAGGCTAGTTGCCATAACCCCTCGCCCTTTCCGCGGCCTGGTAGCTGGTCTCGCCCCGCGCCAGCTTTCTCCTGCCCACCAGGCCTTCCAGGATGAACTCCCCCGCGGAAAGGAGCACCTCCGCCTCCTGGCTTTCCGCCAGGACCTGGGCCGCTTCCAGGAGGCCTGGCACCTCTTCCATAGCCCTTAGGGCCTCCTCCAGGTTTCCCTCCGGTAGGGTGAGGAGGTTCCCCTCCTCAAAGTAGGCCACGATGGCCTCGGTCTTAAGGCGGTAGCGGGGGAGGACCAGGCCAAAGGCCCTTTGCACCAGGTCCCGGGCCACCTTTTCCGCTCCCTGAAGCTCCCCCTCGTACTCCAGCTCTAGCTTCCCGGTGATGGCGGGAAGCCCGGCGTAGAGGTCCAGGGGTCGGGCCACGGGCCTTGTGCCCTGTAGGAGGGCCCGCCTTTCCGCGCTGGCCGCCACCACCTCCAAAAGGCTGATGGCCAGGCGCTGGGAAACCCCGGCGGTCTGGTCCACCCGGCGGTCCTCCCGGGCGGCGAAGGCCACGGCCTCCACGGAAAGGCGGATCCACTCGGGGAGCACCACCTCCTCCGGTACGAAGGCCTCCTGGGCACTTATCTTTAGGCCCTCCTCGAGGGTCCTCGGGTAATGGGTGCGGATCTCGCTGCCAATCCGGTCCTTTAGGGGCGTGACGATCCGCCCTCGGGCGGTGTAGTCCTGGGGGTTGGCGGTGAAGACCAGCCAGACGTCCAGGGGCAGGCGGATGGGGTAGCCCCGGATCTGCACATCCCCCTCTTCCAGGATGTTGAAGAGGGCCACCTGTACCTTGGGGGCCAGATCCGCCAGCTCGTTCACGGCGAAGATGCCCCGGTTCGCCCGGGGCAGGAGGCCAAAGTGGATGCTCTCCAGGTCGGCTAGGCCCGTACCCCTTCGCGCTGCCTTGATGGGGTCCATGTCCCCGAGCAGGTCCGCCACGGTGGTGTCAGGGGTGGCCAGCTTTTCCACATAGCGCTCCTCCCGGGGGATCCAGACGATGGGGGCCTCATCCCCCGCCTCCTCCAAGAGCCTTTTCCCTTCGGGGGAGATGGGCCTTAAGGGGTTGTCCCTGAGCTCGGTGGCCAGGGCGGGGATCTCCTCGTCCAGAAGGTTCACCAAGGAGCGCAGGATACGGCTTTTCGCCTGGCCCCGGGTGCCCAGGAGGATGAAGTTTTGCTTGGCCAAGATGGCCTGCACCAGGGCGGGAATCACGGTGTCCTCGTACCCGTGGATGCCGGGGAAAAGGGGCTCGCCTTTCTGCAGCTTTCCCCGGAGGTTTTCCCGGGCCTCCTCTTTCACCGTGCGCACTAGCTTCGCCAAAGGGTAGGTGCGGCGGAGTTCGCCGAGGGTCTTGGCCTTCACCCTTTCAGTTTAGGGCCAGGGGGAGGGAAGGGTTTGTGGCGGAGGGCGGCAAGGGATTACCGTGAGGGGGTGAACCGGGCAAGGGACGGGGTGGAGTAGGCCAGGTACCACCTGCGCCATGCCCAGCAGGCTGCCGAAGCAGCGCCCTAGGGACTTCACCGGGGCTGGGCCAGGTTTAGAAGCTGGGCTTCCCTCTTAGTAATCCTTCCCTAACGGCCTTCTCATGGCCACGCGGTAGGGTGCCCCTTGTGGAGATCCACGGCACCACCATTCTGGCCGTGCGCAAGGACGGGGTTACCGCCTTGGCGGGGGATGGCCAGGTTACCTTTGGCCAGACTGTGCTCAAACGGGGAGCGGTGAAGGTGCGGCGCCTGGAGGTGGGGGAAGGCATCCTGGTGGGCTTTGCCGGGGGAGTGGCCGATGCCCTAAGCCTCCTGGAGCGCTTTGAGGAAAAGCTTAAGGAGGCCAAGGGCAACCTGCTAAAGGGGGCGGTGGAGACCGCAAAGCTTTGGCGTACCGATCGGGTTTTGCGCCACCTGCAGGCCATGATCATCGCCGCCGACCGGGAGTCCATGGTGCTCCTTTCCGGAAGTGGGGAGGTGATCACCCCGGAGGAGCCCCTTTTGGCGGTGGGTTCTGGGGGCCCCTATGCCCTAGCCGCCGCCAAGGCCCTCTACCGCCACTCGGGGCTTTCCGCCCGGGAGATCGCCGCGGAGGCCCTGAGGATTGCCGCGGAGGTGGATCTTTACACCTCGGGCCAGGTGACGGTGTTAACCTTGGGGGAGGCATGAACCTGACGCCTGCAGAGATTGTCCGCGAGCTTTCCAAACACATCGTGGGCCAGGAGGCGGCCAAGCGAGCGGTGGCCGTGGCCCTAAGGAACCGCTACCGCCGGAAGAAACTCCCTCCAGAGGTGGCCCGGGAGGTGACCCCCAAGAACATCCTCATGATTGGGCCTACGGGGGTGGGCAAAACGGAGATCGCCCGGCGCCTGGCCCGCTTGGCGGGGGCCCCTTTCGTGAAGGTGGAGGCCACCAAGTTCACCGAGGTGGGGTATGTGGGCCGGGATGTGGACGCTATTGTGCGGGACCTGGCGGAGGCCAGCTACGGGCTGGTCCTCGAGGAGATGAAGAAAAAGGTGGAGGAAAAGGCCCTGGCCTTCGCCGAGGAGGAGCTCGCCACCCTGCTTCGCGCTTCCCTTGCCGAGGTGCGCTCGGGCCGGCTGGATAGCCTCTCCGTGGAGGTGCAGGTGGAGGAGGAGATAGGCCTGCCCTTCATGGGGGTTTTGGGTGGGGAGGGTTTTGGGGGCATGGGGGAGATGCTGAAAGGCCTTCTCCCTAAGCGCCCGGTGCGCAAGCGCATGACGGTGAAGGAGGCCCGGGAGGTCCTCAAGAACCAGCACGCCGAACGCCTCATTGACAAAGAGGAACTCAAGGAGGAGGCCAGGAGGCGGGCCCAGGAGGACGGCATCGTCTTCATTGACGAGATAGACAAGGTAGCCCGTCGGGAAGGGACGGTGGGGCCGGATGTGTCCGGGGAGGGCGTGCAGCGGGACCTTTTGCCCATCGTGGAGGGTACGGTGGTCTCCACCCGCATCGGCCCGGTGTCCACGGAGCACGTGCTCTTCATCGCCGCGGGGGCGTTCCACGTGGCCAAGCCCTCGGACCTAATCCCCGAGCTTCAGGGCCGCTTCCCCATCCGGGTGGAGCTTTCCCCCTTGGGCCCCGAGGAGTTCTACCGGATCCTAAAGGAGCCGGAAAACTCCCTGATCCGCCAGTACACGGAGCTTTTAAGGGCGGACGGTACGGAGCTCCACTTCCACGAGGAGGCCCTAAGGGCCATTGCCGAAGCGGCCTACCGGGCCAATCAGGAGCTGGAGGACATCGGGGCCAGGAGGCTGGCCACCGTCTTGGAGCGGGTGTTGGAGGAGGTAAGCTTCCAGACCGACCTGGGCCGGGTGGAGATCACCCGGGCCTATGTGGAGCAGAGGCTGGAGGCGGTCTTCGCCTCGCCGGACCTGACGCGGTACGTGCTATAGGAGGGAAGGATGCGCTGGTTTCTTTTGGCCTTAAGTTTGTTGGCGGTACCTGGTTTGGCCCAGACCCCACCCCCGGCGGCCAACCAGGTGGAGAAGCAGGATGCCTTCCGCCTTGGGGTGCAGCTGTACGCCCTGGGTCGGTATGAGGCCGCCTTAGAGCTCTTTGAGCGGGCCTTAAAGGAAAGGCCCCAGGACCCGGATGTGGTCTACTGGCTGGCCCGGGCCCAACTGAAGGTGGGGCTCCTTAACCCCGCTTTGGAGAACGCCAAGGGCCTGGTGGCCCGGAATCCCCGGTACATTGGGGGGTACATGGTGCTTTCCGAGGCCTACGTGGCCCTCTATCGGGCTTCGGAGGACCGGGAAAAGGGAAAGGCTTATCTGGAACAGGCCCTTAGCGTGCTTCGCGATGCCGAACGGGTGAACCCCCGCTACGCCCCCCTCTTTGCCCAGCGGGGCTTGGTCTACGCCTTCTTGGGCCAGGCGGACAAGGCGGAGGAGGCCTTTAAGAAGGCCCTCAGCTTGCAGGATTCGCCGGAGGTGAGGGCGGCTTTGGCCGAGCTCTATCTGGCGGCGGGCCGCTTGGACGAGGCCCTGGAGCAGTACGCCAAGGCGGTGGGGCTTGCCCCCAAGGAAGGGGGTCTGCGGGTGCGGTATGCCTCGGCTCTCTTGTTGAAGGGCCGGGCGGAGGAGGCGGCCAAGGTCTTGGAGGAGGGGCACCGGCTCAAGCCCCTGGATGCGGAGGGCTGGTACACCCTGGGCCAGGCCTACTTCGTCCTAGGGCGCTATAAGGAGGCTGGGGTGGCCTTGGAAAATGCGGTGGCCCTGGCCCCCTTGCGCTTCCCGGTGGCCTACTACTACCTGGGCCAGGTTTACCTGGCCTTGGGGGATGCCCAGAAGGCCAAAAGCCGCCTCACGGTGGCGGTCCGCCTGGAGCCCAAGCGGGCCGAGTACCGCTACCAGCTCTGCCTGGCCAACGAAAAGCTAGGGGACAAGGAGGGAGCCCGCTACCAGTGCCAGGAGGCCTTGAAACTGAAGCCGGGGTACAAGGAGGCGGAGGAGGTGCTGAGGCGTCTTTAGAGGATAGGTAGTCTACCCTATGCGCGTAAAGGGGCGTCCCGTTTTGAGGGACGCCCTAGGACTTTTGCCCCTAGACGGAGTACGGGGGACCGGAGTACAAAGGGTAACATAAGGAGGTAAATATGCTTACCCGTCGCAAGTTTATCGGCCTGGCCGGCGCCGTTACGGGGGGAGGTTTGCTTTTGGAGCGGGGTTTGGCCCGGGGGGCTAGACCCGTGTTGCGTAAGCCCATCGGGGAAAAGCCCCTCATCTGCCCTTATTGTTCCACGGGATGCGGCATGATTGCAGCGGTACAGGAGGGGAAGCTAGTGAACCTCGAAGGCGACCCGGACCACCCCATCAACCAAGGGGCGCTTTGCTCCAAAGGGCAGGCAGCCCGGGGGTTTGTGCAAAGCCCTTACCGGGTTACGAAGGTTCTTTACCGGGCCCCTGGCGCTGACCGGTGGGAAGAGAAGGACTGGGAATGGGCTTTGGATCGCATCGCCCGCCTCATTAAGGACACTCGCGACCAAGGTTGGGTGGAAGTGGATGACCAAGGCCAGGTGGTGAGGCGCACTGAGGCCATTGCCACCTTGGGCAGCAGCGTGTGCTCCAACGAGGAAGCCTACGCCATGAGCAAGCTTTTCCGGGCCCTAGGGATCGTTTACATTGAACATCAGGCGCGCATCTGCCACTCCTCTACGGTTCCCGCTTTGGGCGTGAGTTTTGGCCGCGGGGCCATGACCAACCACTCCATTGATTTCAAGAACGCCGATGTAATCCTGGTCCAAGGTGGTAACCCTGCGGAAAACCACCCCCTCACCTTCCGCTGGATCCTCGAGGCGAAGGAGCGGGGGGCCAAGCTGATCGTGGTGGATCCCCGCTTCAACCGTACGGCCGCTAAGGCGGACCTCTTTGCCCAAATCCGCCCCGGCACCGACATCGCCTTCATGGGGGGCATGATTCGTTACATCCTGGAGAATCGTCGCTACGACGAGTTTTACGTTAAGCACTACACCAACGCCTCCTTCCTGGTAAACCCAGAGTTCAAAACGGCTGCTGAGCTGGATGGTCTATTCTCCGGATACAACCCAGATAAGCGCACCTATGATACCGGCACCTGGACTTACCAGCTGGATGAAAACGGCCAGGTGAAGACCGACCCCAGCTTGCAAGATCCCCACTGCGTTTTCCAGCTTTTAAGGAAGCAGTACGAGCGCTACACCCCTGAGGTGGTGTCCAAAATCACAGGGGTGCCGGTGGAAAAGCTTTTGGCCATATACGATCTCTACTCCTCCACGGGCCGTCCAGACCGGGCGGGGACCATTACCTACGCCATGGGGGCCACCCAACACACGTATGCCACTCAGCACATCCGCACGTACGCCATCGTGCAGCTTCTCCTTGGCAATATTGGCCTTCCTGGAGGAGGCGTTAACGCCTTGAGGGGTCACTCCAACGTTCAGGGTACCACGGACTTTGCGCTTCTTTACCATGATCTTCCAGGGTACTTGGGTCTGCCTACGGGCGACAAACCCACTTTGGATGAGTGGATAGCCTCCAAGGTACCCAAGGCTAACTACACCCCTTCTGCTAACTGGTGGCAAAATTACCCCAAGTACTTTGTGAGCCTTCTCAAGGCGTGGTGGCCTAAGGTGGATCCCAAGGAGGCCTACGGCTATCTTCCCAAACTCTCGCCCCACAAGGGGGGTATCCCCGACAGGAGCGCCGATTATTCCCACTACGCCATCTTCCAAGCCATGTTTGCCGGTCGCATAGAGGGGCTTATTGCTATTGGCCAGAATCCGGCCAACTCCGCTGCCAACGTTAATCTGGTTCGGAAGGCTCTGGACAACTTAAAGTGGCTGGTGGTGGTGGATCCGATGGAGACGGAGACCGCCACCCATTGGAAGCGGCCTGGCGTGAATCCCAAGGACATTCAGACCGAGGTGTTCCTCCTCCCCTCGGCGGTGTGGGCAGAGAAATCTGGGAGCATCACCAACACTGGTAGGTGGGCGCAATGGCACGACAAGGCTTTGGAGTCGCCAGGGGAGGCTAAGGAGGAACTGTGGATCCTTACCGAGCTGGTCCAGCGCCTTAAGAGGCTCTACGCCGAGGAAGGCGGGCCCAACAAGGAGGCCATCCTTAACCTCTCCTGGTGGGAATACTCCGATCGCATGGCCGAGGAGGTGGCCAAGGAGTACAATGGCTACGACCTCACCACTGGCAAGCTCATGGCCAAGTTTGCCGACTTAAGGGACGATGGCACCACCGCTTGCGGTAACTGGATTTATTGTGGTGCCTTTACCGAGGAAGGCAACAAAATGGCCCGCCGTGACCCCAAGGATACCCACCCCTTGGGACTGGGTCTCTTCCATAACTGGGCTTACGCTTGGCCAGCTAACCGGCGTATCCTTTACAATCGCGCTTCCACGGACCTGAAGGGACAGCCCCGGAATCCTGCCAAGTGGTTGGTGCGTTGGAACCCCAAGGAGGAGAAGTGGGAAGGGGATGTGCCCGATGGCGCTGCTCCACCTGATAAGGCTTTACCCTTCATCATGCTCCCCGAAGGAGTGGGCCGGCTCTTTGCGGCGCAGCTTAAGGATGGTCCCTTCCCCGAGCACTATGAGCCTTGGGAGAGTGCCCTGGCCAACTTGATTTCTGGCCAGGACAAGAACCCTGTGTGTAAGGTTTGGGTGGGGGAGCTGGACGTCTACGGCACCCCAGAAGAGTACCCCATTGTGGCCACCACCTACCGCCTCACCGAGCACTGGCACACGGGGATGATGAGCCGGAACGTACCCTGGCTGTTGGAGCTACAGCCCGACCCCTTTGTGGAGATGGACGTGGAGCTAGCTAAGAGCCTGGGGATCAAGAATGGGGATTGGGTGCGCATCAAAAGCGCCCGCGGTGAGATGAAGGCGGTGGCGGTGGTCACGCCTCGGGTGCAACCCGTGAAGGTTGGGGATAAGACCCTCCACCAGGTGGGCATTGTGATCCACTGGGGCTATCAAGGAGGGAATCCTGGGGATTCCGCTAACCAGCTCACGCCCCAGGCTCTTGACCCCAATACCTTCATCCAGGAAACGAAGGCTTTCCTGGTGAGGATTGAGAAGATTTAGGAGGTGGGGAATGCCGAACCCGAAGGACTTTGCCATACTGTTTGACGCAAGCCGCTGCATAGGTTGCAAGGCTTGCCAGGTCGCATGCAAGCAGTGGAACGACCTCGAGGCGGAGAACACCAAGAACTACGGGAGCTACGCCAACCCGCCCAAGCTTACTGCCCATACCTGGATCTCCATGCGCTTCTACGAGGGGCTGAGGCCCAACGGGGACCCTTACTTTGATTTCATCCGCGTGGCGTGCATGCACTGCACCAACGCCCCTTGTGTGGGCGCATGCCCTGTTGGGGCTATGGCCCACCGGGAGGGCGGGGTGGTTACGGTGGACGAACGAACCTGTATCGGTTGCCGCGCCTGCGTGCAGGCCTGCCCCTATGGGGCGGTTCACTTTGACGAGGCTCACGGGGTGGTGCAGAAGTGCACCATGTGCTACGACCGGATTGCCCATGGGGACCGGCCGGCCTGCGTTAAGGCATGCCCCACCGATGCCCTGACCTTTGGTAGCTACGGGGAGATCCGGGCCATGGCAGAGGAGAGGGTTCGGGTGCTCAAAGAGCGGGGCCATGCCCGGGCCAACGTGTATGGCTTGGGGGAGCTAGGGGGCACCCACGTCCTTTACGTTCTTACTGACCATCCCAGCCAGTACGACCTGCCCAAGGCGGTGCGGGAAGCCGAGAAAAGGGCAGCTGCGGGCTGGCTTTCTACAGGTATTGCCGCTGCGGTCCTGGGGGCTGGGCTGAAGTTTCTGGTGGAGCGGCGCGAGGCCTTGAAGGGAGGTGGGCAATGATCACCTTGAACCTCCCTAATCCCATAGGCGAGGAAGCCTGGGGTTTGTGGATCGCCCTCTACTTTTTCCTTGCAGGAACCACAGGTGGAGCTTACCTGTTAAGCGTTCTTTTCTACGAGCAGGAGATGGTGCGTCGGAGCGCTCTTTGGGCCTTCTTGGGGGTGGTGCTGGGCTCGGCCTTGTTGGTCCTGGACCTTGGGCAGCCCTTGCGCTTCCTCAACCTATTCCTAGGGGGGTTGCATCCCGGCTCGGTGATGTGGCTAGGGAGTTGGTTCCTGGTGTTGTCGGGAGTGGGGCTTTTGTGGGTCTACCTGCGGCCCACCGCCAAGGGGTTTCAGCAGGGGGTGGCCGTCCTGGTAGCCTTGGTGGTGGGGTATACGGCAGTGCTCCTCATGCAGATGGCTAAGCCCTTCTGGAACGCTTCCCCCCTTCTCCCTTGGCTCTTCCTGGCCTCCGCAGCCACCGCAGGCGGGGCCTTACTTCAGCTGTGGCACCCTGACGAAAGGGTTAGCCGTCTCGTTGGGGTGGCAGCCTTGGTGGAAGGGGGGGTATTGCTCTTGCACCTTATCTGGACGTATCCCGCTGCGGCGGGAGCAATCCTGGCCCTGTTGGCAGGTCCTTTGGCTTGGGTTTTCTGGGGATTTGTGGTGGTAGGGTGGGGCTTGCCCTTTTTCCTGGAGAAGCGCAACGCCACCCTGGCTGCCCTCTTCACCTTGGTGGGAGCCTTTTTGCTCCGCTACTTCGTGGTGATGGCTGGGCAAGTGTAAGGCGAGGCCCCCCGCTTTGGCTAGCGGGGGGTAAGCTTTACCCAAAAGGGGGTAAGCGTGGTAGAGATCTTGGAAGAAGTGCACCGTAGATTGAGCCGGTTGCCCAAGCACCCTGGGCCCTTAGCCAAAGGGCTGAAAGAGGCTTTGCTGGAGGTGCGTCGGGTTGTAGAGGCTGTGGCGCCTTGGCTTCTCTCAGGAGTGCAGCTTCCCCCGGAGGGGCAACTTCTTCAGGATGCTTGGCAGCTCAGGGAGGGGAAGGTGCCCAAGAATGGGGCCTATGCCTTTTGGCTCCACCAGGCCCTGCGCCTTGTTTCCTGGCCAGAGGCCTCGAGGGCATCCTCTGGCGGGGATTGGCAGGAGCGCTGCCCCAGCTGTGGGGGTTTTCCCGACGTGGGGTACTTGGATGCAGAGGGGCGCCGTTTCCACGTCTGCGCTTTTTGTGACACCCAGTTCCGGTCCATGCGCTTGGCCTGTCCCTATTGTGGGGAGACACACCCGGGGCGTCTGGCCTATTACGAAGAGAACCCCTACCGCATCCATGTGTGCCGCTCTTGTGGGGAGCGGTTCGTGCTCCAGGACCTTCGCCTCAAGGCCCATTTGGACCTTCCCGCTCTAAGGGCGAGAGCCGCTTGGTACGCCCTGGCAGAGGAAAACGATGTGGAGGTTTGAGGGGGGCGGCTTTAAACAGGAAGCTTTTTCCCTACCGGAGGAGGAGCGCTTCCTCCTGGTCGTCAACGGCAAGCCCTGGGCCTCCTTTAGCTACACGCCGGGGGACGAGGTCTACTTGGCCTTGGGGCATCTTTGGTTAAGCGGGGTGCTTTCGGGCCTCGAGGGGGTGCGCTGGAAGGTGGGCGAGGGGGTGGTGGCTGTGGATCTGCCCACGGATCCCGAAAAGGGCGTGGGCGTGCGGGATAGCGGCTGCGCTGCGGGGTTGCGCTATGGCGAACCCCGGCTTGTCCCTTTGCCCACGGTGTCCTTGGACCCCGAGCACCCCCTAAGGCTTATGGCCCAGCTCCGCCAGAATGCGGTTCGGTACGCCCAGACCCGGGGCATCCATGGGGCAGCCCTTTTTGACCTGGCCGGGCGGCTGCTCTATCTCAACGAGGACATCGGCCGCCACAATGCCGTGGACCGCTTGGCCGGCTACATGCTTTTGGAAGGGGTTAGGCCCCCTGTGGCCCTGGCGGTCACGGGGCGGGTGAGCCAGGAGATGGCGGCTAAGGCCATCGGGATGGGGGCGGTGCTCCTGGTAAGCCGTACGGGGGCGACGGCTCCCGCGGTAAGCCTGGCGCGGCGCTACGGCCTGGCCCTGGCCGCCTATGTGCGCCCCACCGGCTACCGCCTCTATGCCCCAGGCGGTATGCCCGTACCTGAGGAGATCCTCAAGCCTTAGGCTCTTCCTTCTTCTCCTCCCCCTCCTGAAGCCCCTTTTTGAACTCCTTCGCCGACTGGCCAATGCCCCGGGCCAGCTCGGGAAGCTTCTTAGCGCCGAAAAGGAGGAGGATGACCAAAAGGATGAGGAGGATTTCCACTGGACCTAAGCGCATGGGGCCATTGTAGCACGCCTTGACCCTCTTAGGGTCAAGTGTTATCGTGGCCTTTGGGGTGGTCGCTCCGGGGCGTAGCGCAGGCCGGTAGCGCACCTGCTTTGGGAGCAGGGGGTCGCCCGTTCAAATCGGGCCGCCCCGACCACGCGGGAGTAGCTCAGTTGGTAGAGCATCGGCCTTCCAAGCCGAGGGTCGCGGGTTCGAGTCCCGTCTCCCGCTCCAAATGGCCGGGGTGAACCCACACCCCGGCTTTGTCCATGGGCCCGTAGCTCAGGGGACAGAGCAGCCGCCTTCTAAGCGGTAGGTCGGGGGTTCGAATCCCTCCGGGCCCGCCAGCTCCAAGACGCCATGCTTTACCCCCCGGTAGCGCGGCCGGGGGGTTCCTGCTGCGGCTTCGCTACTGCTGGTCGCCGGGTACCCTATGGGAGTAAGGGAGGCTCTAGCCCGCACATGGTATTCTCAAGGCCGGGCTTTGGCCCGGCCCATGCTGAAGCTGGAGAACATCACCAAGCGCTTTGGTCCTGTGGTGGCCAACCGCCGCATCACCCTCGAGGTGGCCCCTGGGGAGGTCCTGGCCCTTTTGGGGGAGAACGGGGCGGGGAAGACCACCTTGGTCAGCATCCTCTACGGGCTGTATGCCCCCGATGAGGGGCGGATTCTTCTCCAGGGGAAGGAGGTGCGCATCCATTCCCCCAAGGAGGCCCAGCGCCTAGGCATCGCCCTGGTGCCCCAGCATCCTGAGCTCATAGAGGCCCACACTGTGGCCGAAAACCTGGCCCTGGGGCTTGACCTGCCTCCCGTCTTCTCCCGCCGAGCCCTGGTGCGGCGGCTGGCAAAGCTTTTGGAAGGGCATCCCTTGGGCGTGGACCTCGAGGCGCCCGTGGCCCGTCTTTCCGCAGGGGAGAAGCAAAGGGTAGAACTCCTCCGCGCCTTGCTCAACCGCCCCAAGGTCCTCATCCTAGATGAGCCCACCAGCGTCTTGACGCCCAAGGAAGCGGAGGCCCTTTTCCAGGAGATCCGGCGGCTAAAGGGTCTGGGTCTTTCCGTCATCTTCATCAGCCACAAGCTGGACGAGGTCTTGGCCATTGCTGACCGTATCGCCGTGCTCCGGGCTGGGGAGAAGGTGGGGGAGGTCTTACGCCAGGAGGCGGACAAGGACCTCCTGGTGCGCCTTATGGTGGGCCGGAGCCTGGCCCCACCCCCCAAGGTTCCCCCACCCCGGGCGGAAGTGGTCCTGGAGGTGGAGGACCTTTTGGTGCCCCGGCATGGTTTTCCCGTGCAGGGGGTTTCCTTCGCCTTGCGGGCGGGGGAGGTGCTGGGGATCGCAGGGGTGGCGGGGAGCGGGCAGGCGGAGCTCCTGCAAGCCCTGGCCGGCCTTAGGCCCTTTCAGGGGAGGGTGCGCTTTCTGGGGGAAGCGTGGCCCCAGGATCCCGCCCGCCTCTTCGCCCTTGGGGTGGCCCACATTCCCGAGGAGCGCAGTATGGGCGTGGTGGAAGGCATGAGCGTGGCGGAGAACCTGGCCCTGCGCACCTACCGGCGCCTAGCCCCTCGGGGTCTGCTGGATTACCGGATCATGGAAAAGGAGGCGGAAGCCCTGATTGGGCGCTACGGCATCCGCACCCCTTCCCCCCGCACCCCGGTGCGTTTTCTTTCCGGGGGGAACGTGCAGAAGGTGATCCTGGCCCGGGAGCTTCGGGGCGGTCCCCGCTTGCTTTTGGCCATGCATCCCACCTACGGGGTGGACGTGGGGGCAGCGGAAGAGGTCTATGAACGTATCCTGGACCTGGTGCGGGGCGGCTCGGCGGTGCTTTTGGTGAGCGAGGACCTGGACGAGATCCTAAGCCTTTCCCATCGGGTAGCCGCCTTGTACCATGGCCGCTTTGTGGGGCCCATCTCCCGGGAGGAGGCGGACCGGGAGCGCCTGGGCCGGATGATGACGGAGGGGCGGGTATGAGGTGGGAGCTGGATCCTAGTCCTTCGCCCAGGAAGGTTCTTCTCACCTATGCCCTGTTCCTGGGCCTTGCCCTTTTGGGCCTGGGCCTGCTTTTCCTCCTCTACGGGGTACCGCCCCTCAAGGCGTACGCCCTTCTCCTTTCTCCCTTGACGGATACCCTGGGCCTGGCGGAGGTGATGCGGCGCACCATCCCCCTTCTCCTGATCGGGGCAGGCCTGGCCCTGGCCTTTAGGATCGGGTTTTTCAACATTGGGGCAGAGGGCCAGCTCCTCATGGGAGCGGTGGGGGCGGCCTATGTGGCCCTCTTCCTGCCTCCCGGGCTTTGGAGCCTGCCCTTGATGTTCCTGTTCGGGGGGAGTCTAGGGGCCCTATGGGCGGGGCTTGCCGCCTGGCTTCGGGCGCGCTTCGGGGTCAATGAGATCCTCACCACCCTCATGCAAAACTACCTGGTCTACTACCTGGTGGTCTATCTGGTGGCGGGGCCCTGGAAGGGCCAGATGGTTTTTGGCTTTCTCTACACCGACCGCTTCCCCCCTGAAGCCCAGCTTCCCCGGCTAGGGGACACCCTGGTGCACTGGCCTACCCTGGTTCTGGGGATGGTGGCGGCTATGGGGCTTCAGGTTCTTCTCTTTCGCACCCCCCTTGGCTTTGAGTGGCGAGTACTGGGGGAAAACCCGGAGGCGGCCCGCTACCTGGGCCTTAAGGGGGGAAGGCTGATCCTCCTGGCGGCCCTTCTTTCCGGTTTCCTTGCGGGCCTTGCGGGGGTGGGGGAGGTGGCGGGGATCCATCTAAGGCTTCTGGAGCCAGCCCAGATTTCCTTGGGGTATGGCTTCACCGCCATCCTGGCGGCCTGGCTGGCCAGGGGAAGGCCCCTTGGGGTGCTCCTCACCGCCCCCCTTTTGGGCCTCATCCTGGCGGGGGGGGATGCCTTGAAGCTGGCCCTTTCCATGCCCTTTCGGGTGGTGGACGTGGCGGCGGGGCTTTTGCTCCTGGGCTTCATCGGGGCAGAGGCGTTAAGCCGCCGCCGCCTGGTCTGGAGGCGCTGATGGAAGAAGCCCTTTTGCGTGCGGTTCTCTTCGGTACTCCCCTCCTCCTGGCTGGCTTGGGGGCCCTCCTTTCCGAGCGGGGCGGGGTGGTGAACCTGGGGGTGGAGGGCATGATGGCCCTCTCCGCCCTGGTGGCCTTTGCTGTGGGCCTGCAGGTCCATCCGGCTTTGGGGGTCCTGGCCGGGATGGGGGTGGGGTCTTTGCTGGGGTTATTCCTGGGGGTGTTCGCGGTCTCCTTAAGGGCGAACCAGTTCGTGGCGGGGCTGGCCCTGGCGGCCTTGGGGCTTGGGGCCTCAGGGCTGTTGGGGAAGCGGTACGAGGGAACCCCCTTGCCCAACCCTCTGCCGGAAGGGATGTTGGCCATGCTGGCCTTGATCCTGGCCTTGGGTCTTCATCTGCTCCTTTCCCGCACGCGTTTTGGCCTCTACCTGAGGAGTGTGGGGGAGAACCCTAAGGCGGCGGATCTCTTTGGGGTTAGCGTGGACGGGGTGCGGTACCTGGCCCTGGCCCTGGGGGGCGGGATGATCGGCCTGGCGGGGGCCTATCTTTCCCTGGCCTATCGCCCCTCCTGGACGGACGGCATGACGGCGGGGCTGGGGTGGGTGGCCATCGCCCTGGTGATCCTGGCGGCCTGGCAGCCTTTGCGGGCCATCTTTGGGGCCTACCTTTTCGGCCTCTTATTCTTTCTCCAGTTCCGCTTGCAGGGCAGTGTACCTATACCGTCGGAGGCCTTTGCCGCCATGCCCTACCTTTTGGTTATCCTGGTCCTGGCCCTTTCGGGCCGCGCCCGGGCCCCCAAGGCCCTGGGCCAGCCCTTTGACCGGGGGAGGTAAAGGATGCGGAGGATTTTAGGTTGGCTGTTGTTGGCGTTGGGGTTGGCATGGGCCCAAGGGGATAAGTTGAAGGCCTGCTTCATCTACGTGGGCCCCATCGGGGATGCGGGGTGGACCTATGCCCACGATGTGGGGCGCAAAAAGGCGGAAGCGGCCCTTCCCTGGTTGGAAACCCGGTACGTGGAGAGTGTGCCTGAGGCCCAGGCCCTTCCCGTCATCGACCGGTTCGTGAAGGAAGGGTGCCAGGTGATCTTTGCCACCAGCTTCGGCTACATGGAAGCGGTCCTCGAGGGGGCGAAGAAATACCCGAACGTCATCTTCGCCCACGCCACCGGGATCAAGCGGGCCCCCAACGTGGCCACCTACATGGCCGACTTCTACCAGGTCTACTACCTGAACGGCCTGGCCGCCGGGGCCCTTTCCCGGACGGGCAAGGTGGGGTATGTGGCCGCCTTCCCCATCCCCGAGGTGAAGCGGCACATCAACGCCTTCACCCTGGGGGTTCGGGCGGTGAACCCCAAGGCCCAGGTCCTGGTGCGCTGGATTAACGCCTGGTACGACCCGGCCAAGGCCAGGGAGGCCACGGAGGCCCTTCTGGCCCAAGGGGCGGACGTCTTCACCTTCACCGAGGACACCCCCACGGTGATCCAGACGGCGGCCAAGAAGGGGGCTTACTCCTTTGGCCACTACACCCCCATGCTGAAGTTCGCCCCAGACCACGTGGTCTCCGGCCAGATCGTGCACTGGGATGTGATCTACATTGACTTCCTCAAGAAGGTAAAGGAGGGCGTTTACACCCCCAAGAACCTGGAAAAGGTGGACTACTTCTGGCTCCTGCAGCATAAGGCGGTGGAGATGGGGGCGGACTATGGGGTTCCCATCAATCCCAAGCACGTGCCCCTCTTGAAGAAGGCCCAGATGACGGTGGGGGGAAAGAAGGTCGGCGTCTACGACCGCATCATGGCCCTGCTGAAGGATATGCAGAGCCCGAAGCCCACCTTTGACCCCTTCACCGGTCCCATCCAGGACCGGAAGGGGGTGTTGCGCATCCCGGCGGGCAAAAAGGCCACCCTCGAGGAGCTCCTCACCATGGAGTGGGCGGCCCCTGGGGTGGTGGGGGACTGGCCCGGAGAACCCAGGTAGAACCCCAGGGACTGGGGCCAGGGAGGACTCCCCTGGCCCCGGTTCCCTTCGGCCCGACCCCGGGTGGCACCGCCTTGGGTGGGGATGCGCCTTGCGCGCGGTCCAGAAGGGCTCCCGGGGAGGGGTTGTGGGACCCTTGGCCCTGGAGGGGGATGGGGCTAGAGGGCCTGGAAAACCGCCTCCAGGATCTCCAACCCCAGGGCCGCTTCCTCCTCCGTGAGGATGAGGGGAGGGGCGATGCGCAGGGCGGAAGGCCCGGCGGGAAGGAGAAGAAGCCCCTTCCTGAAGGCCAGCTCCACGGCCTTGTCCCTGAGGTCGGGCCGTTCCTCCTCGGGCGTGCCGAAGTCCAACCCGATCATGAGCCCCCTTCCCCGCACATCCCCCAGGAAGGGGAAGCGCTTTTGCATGCTCCCCAGTTCCCGCAGGAGGAACCCCCCCACCCGGGCGGCGTTGTCCATGAGGCCAGCCTCCAGGAGGTCCAAGGTGGCGTGGGCGGCGGCGGCGGCCACCGCCTGGCCGCCGAAGGTGGTGCCGTGGGCCCCGGGGCGCCAGCTGGAAAGCTCTTCCCGGAAGAGGAGGGCGCTTAAGGGATAGCCGGAGGCCAGGCCCTTGGCCAGGACGTAGACGTCCGCCTGGACTCCTTCGTGTTCCAGGGCGAAGAAGAGCCCTGTACGGCCGGCCCCAGACTGGACCTCATCCGCCACCAGGAGGATGCCGTGCCTTTCCAGCAGGGCCTTTAGCTTGGGGATGAACCCTGGCGGGGGCACCAAATACCCGCCTTCTCCCTGAATGGGCTCCAGGAAGAAAGCGGCCACCTCCTCCGGGGCCACCACGGTGCGGAAGAGGTGCTCCAGGTATTCCAGCACGGTTTTCCCCGCCTCTTGCGGCCTGGCTCCCAGGGGGGGCCGGAAGGGGTTGGGAAAGGGCACGTGCACCACCCCGGGAAGAAGGGGGGAGAAGCCCTTGCGGTAAGCGCTCTTGCTGGCGGTGAGGGAAAGGGAACCCAGGCTTCTGCCGTGGAAGGCCCCGGTGAAGGCGATGAGGTAGGGCCTGCCCGTGTGCTGGCGCACCAGCTTGATGGCGGCCTCTATTCCCTCGGTGCCCGAGTTGCCGAAAAAGACCCGGTAGCCCCCGCCCAATCTGGCCACCAACCTTTCCGCCAGGGAAAGGGTGGGCTCGTGGGTGAAGTCGGAGAAGCACACGTGGGCGAAGCGCTCCGCCTGGGCCTTCACCGCCTCCAGCACCTTAGGGTGGGCATACCCGGTGGTGTTCACCGCGATCCCCGCCATGAAGTCCAGGAAGACGTTGCCGTCTACGTCCTCCAAGAACACCCCCTGCCCCCGGGCGGGAACGAAGGGGTAGGGGCGGATGTAGGAGGAGGAGAGGACGGCCTGACCCCTTTCCAAAAGGGCTTGGGCTTTGGGACCGGGAAGCGAAGTGTGGATGCTGGGTTTCATACGGGGCCAGTCTACCAAGGCCCTGGCCCCCTTCCCAGGCGCATTTTATGCGGTTTGGGCTCGGCTTTTTACAGGAGTCCTTCGGCTTCCAGGTGGGGGCGGGCGTAGAAGAGGGTGAGGGCGGTGGAGGCGTCCTGGATCTCCCCGGCCTGCAGAAGGCGGTAGATGTCCCGAAGGGGGAGTTCCACGGTTTCCAGGAGCTCCCCATCCTCCAGGGCCGGCCTGGCCACCACCTCCGCCTGCAGGGCCAAAAAGGGGTGGAAGACCACGGCGGTGAAGGAGGGTTGGGGGTGGAAGGGAGGGAGGGAGAGGAAGCGCTTGGCCGCGGCCCCCACTTCCTCCAAAAGCTCCCGCCGGGCGGCCTCCAGGGGGGTTTCCCCAGGGTCCACCTTGCCCGCGGGGATTTCCAACAGGAACTTGCCCGTGGGGTGACGGTACTGGCGGATGAGGAGGGCGGTGGCCCTATCGGTCACGGGCAGGACGAAGCTGGCCGCCACCGGCCCCGGGCGGTAGATGTAGGTGAGTTCCTTGCCGGTGTGGGTGCGCACCCTTTCCCTCACCAGCCTGACGGGCTCGCTGAGGATCTCTTCCAGCTCTATCCGCTTCCAAGGGCTCATTTCGCCAAGCGCTCAATCACCCGCCGCACCTTCTCCCCAGGGGCCCTAGGCCCCAGGGCCTTGGTCACCACCCCGATGGCCGCCAAGGGGGTCTTGAACTGGGATAGGTCCAGGTGTTCCCGGATCCAGGCCTCGAGCTCCTCCTCGCTCATCTCCTGGGGCAGGAAGCGGTCCAGAAACTCCACTTCAAAGGTGTTGCCCTGCTCCAAGGCGATTTCCCGCAAGGCCTTCAGCACCTTCACCGCTTCGGCGTCGGGCAGGGGTTTGCCATCCCCTTTGCGGTCCAGCTCCGCCTTCACCACCCGGGCGAAGTCCAGGGTCTTCTGGTCCCGGGCCTTCATGGCCTCCTTGATGGTTTCCTTGATGGCCTCGTAGATGCTCATCCCCCTTAGTCTAGCCGGTAAAATGCCCTTCATGTGGGCGCTCCTTTCCGTTTCCGATAAGAGGGGGCTTGTGCCCTTTGCCGAGGGGCTTTTACGGTTGGGCTTTAAGCTTTTGGCCACCGGGGGGACCTATAGGGCCTTGAAGGAGGCGGGTCTTCCCGTGACCTACATCTCCGACTTTACCGGCTTTCCCGAGGTTCTGGAGGGCCGGGTGAAGACCCTCCACCCCAAGGTGCACGCCGGGCTCCTGGCCCGGCCCGACCAGGAGGAGGAGCTTAGGGCCTTAGGCTTTGACCGGATCGCCCTCTTGGCCGTGAACCTTTACCCTTTTCGGGAGACCGTGGCCAAGGGGGCCAGCTTTGCCGAGGCCCTGGAGCAGATTGACATTGGGGGGCCGGCCATGCTCCGGGCGGCGGCCAAAAACCATGGGGCGGTGCTGCCCGTGTGCGATCCCGAGGACTACCCCAGGGTCCTCGAGGCCTTGGAGGAGGGCCCAAGCCCAGAGTTCCGCAGGGAGCTGGCCCGCAAGGCCTTTGCCCACACCGCAGCCTACGACGCCGCCATCGCCGAGTGGCTGGCCGCGGAGAAGTTCCCCCCCGAGAAGTTCTTGGTCCTAAGGCGGGAAAGCCCCTTGCGCTATGGGGAAAACCCCCACCAGGAGGCCGCCCTTTATCGCGTGGAAGGGGAGCGGGGGCCCCTTTTGGAGGCCCAGGTCCTCCAGGGTAAGGCCATGAGCTTCAACAACTACCTGGATGCGGAAGCCGCCTGGAACCTGGTTTCCGAGTTCGCCGAGCCCGCCTGCGTGGCCATCAAACACCAAAACCCCTGCGGGGTGGCCCTGGGGGAAGGCCCCTTGCAGGCCTACCGGAAGGCCTATGAGGCCGATCCCGTTTCCATCTTTGGGGGCATTGTGGCCTTTAACCGACCCGTGGACGGGGCCACGGCGGAGGCCATGAAGGAGGTGTTCTTGGAGGTGGTCCTGGCTCCGGACTTTACCCCGGAGGCCCTAGCCCTCTTTTCCCGTAAGAAGAACCTGCGCCTGCTAAGGGTTCCCTTGCCCGCCCAAGGGCCCTACCTGGACCTACGCCGCATGCGGGGTGGGGTCCTCCTCCAGGATGCCGACACCCTGGACCCCATCACGCCGGAGGTGGTGACCCAGGAAGCCCCCAGCGAGGCCGAGTGGCAAGACCTCCTCTTTGCCTGGAAGGTGGTGAAGCATGTGCGCTCCAACGCCATCGTGGTGGCCAAGGCAGGCCAGACCCTGGGCATTGGGGTGGGGCAGACCAACCGCTACGCCGCTGCCAAGCACGCCCTCAAGACCGCCAAGGAAAAGGCTAAGGGAGCGGTTTTGGCTTCCGATGCCTTCTTCCCCTTTGACGATGTGGTGCGGCTTGCGGCGGAGTTTGGCATCCGGGCCATTATCCAGCCTGGGGGAAGCGTGCGGGACGAGGACTCCATCCGGGCCGCCGACGAACTGGGCCTGGCCATGGTCTTCACCGGGGTGCGGCACTTTAGGCACTAGGCGCGCCAAAGCCCATGGGCCCTACACCATAAGCCTGGGGCCTAGCCTGGCGCAGCCTGAGGAGGGGATGCGCGCCCGCTTGCGCCTTACGGGAAGCCAGGTGTCCCCCGTGGCCCGGAGGCCTTTGGAGGAGCTGGCCCAGGGGTGCTGCCCTTCACCAGAGCAGAGGGCGCACCTGGAGAGGCCTCCCGGGGACCTTCTAGAGGCTTGAGGGGGAGCATTGGGGCCTTGTGTAGCAAAAAGGAGCCCCAGGGGGCTCCCTTAAACCTAGGGGAGCGCCTAGTAGGCCTTTTTGCCTTGGGCTTCCCTAAGGCGCCTATGGGCTTCCTTAAAGCCCACCAGCTTGCGACTTTCCTCGTCGTAGAGGTGCATGTCGGCAAAGGCGATCTTGAAGGCATCCTTGAGGGTAACCGTGGGGGCCACCTTTACCAGGTCCACCTCTTCCTGCACCTTGGGCAGGAGGTAGTTGGGGATCTTGGGGGCCAGGTGGTGGATGTGGTGGAAGCCGATGTTGCCCGTGAGCCACTGGAGCACCTTGGGAAGCTTCAGGTAGGTGCTTCCCTCCATGGCCGCCTTCAGGTACTCCCAGCGGGGGTCGTGCTCCCAGTAGACGTCTTCAAACTGGTGTTGCACGTAGAAGAGGAAGATCCCAATCATCCCGGCCATGTACTGGATGGGCAGGTAGACCAAAAGAAGGGTTTTCACCCCGAAGAAGACCACGATGCCCGCCAAGAGAAGGGCGAGGAAGAGATTGGTGAGGGCCACGGAGTTGCGCACCGAGGGCTTGTCGGAGCCGTAGCCCAAGGGAAGCCGGTAGGAGAGCATGAAGACGTAGATGGGTCCCAGGAAGAACATGACCCACGGATTGCGGTAGAGCCGGTACTTGAGCCTTTCCCAGGGGCTGGCCTTCAAGTACTCCTCCAGGGTCATGGTGTAAATATCCCCTACCCCCCGCTTGTCCAGGTTGCCGCTGGTGGCGTGGTGCCGGGCGTGGGAAAGTTGCCAGTGGTGGTAGGGCACCAGGGTGAGCACCCCGGTGAAGAAGCCCAGGAGGTCGTTGGCCCACTTCTTGGGAAAGAAGGAGCCGTGGCCGGCGTCGTGTTGCAGGATGAAAAGGCGCACCAGGAACAAGGCGGCCACGAAGTCCAGCAGGAGGGTTAGGGCCACCGATACCGAGAGGGCTTTGTGGGCCAGGTAGAAAAGGAGGAGAAGGGGCAGAAGGGTGTTGGCCACCTGGCGCAGACTCCTCCAGGTATTGGGCTTGGCATAGGGCTTGATGAGGGGGATCCAGTCTTTGGGTTCTACTTTTCTCATACCCACTCCTCTTTCCAAGGAGTGCCTCAGGTTACTCCCGGGATGGATGAGGACCGTGAGAGAGGTTCGCCATGGGGATAGGGGTTTGCCCCTCCATCGGGCTGACTGGCCCTACTCCCCAGGGCTGAAAGGGTGGAGACCAAGGCGGACGGCGGCGCCTGGGCCTCGGGTAGGCCCAAAGGCGCCTCTTTGGGATGCCGAAGCCCATCAACGGGGTCTAGCCTCTGAGTCCAGGATGAGGGTTACCGGGCCGTCGTTCACCAAGTGGACCCGCATGTGGGCCCCATAGACGCCGGTTTCCACGTGCACTCCCTGTTCCAGGAAGGCTTCTATGGCGGCTTCATAGAGCCTTCTTCCCACGTCTGGGGGTGCGGCCTTGACGAAGGAGGGGCGGTTGCCCTTGCGGGTTTCGGCGTAGAGGGTGAACTGGCTCACCAAAAGCGCTTCACCCCCCACCTCCTTTAGGGAAAGGTTCATCTTGCCCGCCTCATCCGGGAAGATGCGCAGGTTTACAATCTTGCGGGCCAGGTACTGGGCATCCTCCACGGTGTCCCCTTGCCCCACCCCCAGGAGGACCAGGAGCCCTAGCCCGATCCTCCCTACCTCTTCGCCATCCACCTCCACAAAGGCTTCCGTGACCCGTTGGATGACCGCTCGCATGCTCTTACCCCCCTAAGGCCTGGGCCCGGCGAAGAGGGCCACGGTGCCAGGGCCAGCGTGGACGCTCACCGCCGCCCCCGCCTTTAACGTACCCAAGACCTCCACCCCTTCTGCCTTCAGGACTTCGCCCAAGGCTTTGGCGCCTTCGGGGTTGCCCGCATGGGCCAGGTAGGTAAGCCCCCCCTGGGGAAAATCCCGGCGGAAAAGCTCGGCCACCTTGCGAAGTCCTTCTTTGAACCCCCGCACCCGGGGCCCCGGGAAGACCCGGCCTCCCTTTACCTCGAGGACCGGCAGGATTTGCAGAAGCCCCCCCACGAACCTTTGCAGGCCCGATATGCGCCCCGAGCGGTGCAGATAGGTGAGGGTCTGGGGAAGGACATAGCCCCGAAGCCTTTCCCGGTAGGGGGCCAGGGTTTCCTCGAAGCGTTCCCAGGCCAGGCCCTTTCCCAAAAGCCTCCTGGCCTCCTCCAGGAGCAGCAGGAGGCCTCCGTTCAAGGACCAGGAGTCCAGCACCTTGACCCGTTCCCCAAACTCCCGGGCCACCGCCATGGCGGTGGCCACGGTGCCGGAAAGGTGCCCGGAAACATGGACCGAGAGCACCCGTTCGTGGCTTTGCAAAAGGGTTTTGTAGGTGGTGCGCAGGTCCTCGGGGGCCACTTGGCTGGTGGAAAGCCGCTCGCCTTGCCGCAAGAGGTCCAGAACCTCCTCGTCGGTGATCTCCAGCTGGTCGCGGAAGGTTTTATCCTTCCAGATCACCTGCTGGGGCACCACATGGATGCCCCGGCTCAGGGCTTCCTCGGGGCTTAGGCCCAGGGTGGAGTCGGCCACGAAGGCCACGTTAGAGGCTGTAGGCATAAAACCCGTAGGTGCCGGGGCCGGTGTGGCTGGCGATCACCGCCCCCAGTTCGCTCACCAGGGCCTCCTCCACGGGAAGGCCTGAGGAAAGGACCATCTCCTTTAGCTCCTTGACCGCGTTCTCCTCGGCACTAAAGAGGAAGAAGGCTCGGATGCGCTTCCTTCCCTGGGCCCAGGTTTGGAAGTCCCTAAGGATCTCCTCCCGGGCCTTCCTTTCCCCCCGGGCCCGGCCTGCTGGTTCCACCCGGCCCTCTTTGAGGGTCAGAATCGGCTTGATGCCCAGAAGGGTGCCCAAGAAAGCCTGGGCCCCGCCGATGCGGCCGCCCCGCTTCAAAAACTCCAAGGTGGCCACGCTGAAGCGCACAAAGTGGTCCTTGCGGATGCGGTCTAGCTCCGAAAGCACCTCCTCCAGGGTGTGGCCTTGGGAAAGTAGCTCGTGGGCCCGGAGCACCATCATACCGATCCCCAAGGAGGCGGCTTGGCTATCAAAGACGGTGACGCGGCCGGGAAAGTCTTGCGCCGCCAGCGTGGCCGACTGGACCGTGCCCGAAAGCTTGGCGGAGATGTGGAGGGAAAGCACGTGGTCGGCCGCCATCAGGGCTTCCCGGTAGGTGCGCTGGAAGTCCTCGGGGGAAGGCTGGCTGGTGGTGGGAAAGGCGGTACCTTCCCGGACCTTTTGGAAAATCTCCGCGGGAGAGATCTCCTCCCAGTCCTTGTAGATGCGCCCTCCCAGGTTCACGTAAAGGGGCACCACCCGCACCCCCAGGCCCTCCCGTAGGGGCTTGGGTAGGTCGGCGGTGGAGTCGGTTACCAGGCCTACCTTCATACCTCCTCCTCTTGGTCCTGGACAGGATACCACGGGTGGGCCCTGGGATGCAGGGGGATTCTTGCCCTAGCGGTGGGTTTCTGCTAGGGTCAAGGGTATATGTGGCGGGTTCTGGTTTCCGACGACATGCGGCTTGGGGATACGAAGTACCCGGGAGTGCTCTTGGACTATCGTCCAGGGATTGGGCGGGAGGAGCTTTTAGAGATCATCCCCGCCTACGATGCCCTCATCACCCGCAGCCGGACCCAGGTGGACGCCGAACTTTTAAAGCGGGGGAAACGCCTTAAGGTGGTGGGCCGGGGCGGGGTGGGGGTGGATAACGTGGACCTCGAGGCGGCAAGCCGCCTGGGCATCCTTGTGGTGAACGTTCCCGAGGCCAACACCCGCTCGGCGGCGGAGCTGGCCTTTGGCCTCCTCCTGGCGGCGGCCCGGGGCATTGCCCTTTCCGACCGCAAGATCCGCGCCGGGGAGTGGGACCGGAAGTTTTTGGGCTTGGAGCTTAAGGGCAAGACCCTGGGCATCATCGGCCTAGGGCGGATTGGAGGCCAGGTGGCCCGCTTCGCCAAGGGCTTTGAGATGCGGGTTCTGGCCTACGACCCCTATATCCCCCGCACCCGGGCGGAAAGCCTGGGGGTGGAACTTTTGGAGGACCTTGCCGACCTCCTCCGGCAAAGCCACTTCCTCACCGTCCATGCGCCCCTAACCGAGGAGACCCGGGGGATGATCGGCCGGCGGGAGCTTTACCTCCTGCCCCGGAATGCGGTGGTGGTGAACGCCGCCCGGGGAGGGATCGTGGACGAGAAGGCCCTTTTGGAGGTACTGGAGGAGGGCCACCTCTTCGCCGCCGGTTTGGACGTGTTTGCGGAGGAGCCTCCCCCCAAGGACCACCCCCTGCTAGGGCATCCCCGGGTGGTCCTCACCGCCCATCTGGGGGCCAACACCATAGAAGCCCAGGACCGGGTGGGGGAGGCGGTCTTGGAACGGGTGGTGCGCACCCTGGAAGGGGATCTTTCCTACGCCTTGAACACGGGGTTTGACCCCGAGGCCCTCCAGGCCCTAAGGGGCTTCCTACCCCTGGGGGAGGCCCTGGGCAAGCTCCTCGCCCAGATCACCCGGGGCCGGCCCGAGGTCTTAGAGGTGAGCTTCCTGGGCCAGTTTGAGAAGGACCCTGAACCCATCGCCAGCGCCGTGGCCAAGGGCTTCCTTTCCCGGGTCTTGGGGGAGGAGATGGTGAACCTGGTTTCCGCAAGGCCCCTTCTTAAGGACCGGGGCATCCGTCTCATCACCCGCAAGGAGGAGCAGGCGGGAGAGTACACGAGGCTTTTGGAGGTGCGCCTCTCCACAGACCAAGAGGAGCGCCGGGCCCGGGGGGTGGTGATGGCGGGCCGGCCCAGGCTGGTGGGTATAGATGACTATGCCCTGGAGGTGGTACCCGAGGGGTACATGCTGGTCTGCGTGAACTACGACCGGCCCGGGGTGGTGGGCCAGGTGGGAACCCTTCTGGGGGAGGCGGGGGTGAATATCGCCGGGATGCAGCTGGGCCGGGACGTGCCGGGGGGAAGGGCCCTTTTTGTCCTCACCGTGGACCAGAAACCCGCTTTGGAGGTGTTGGAGGCGCTTAGGGCCTTGCCGGTTTTGGAGCGGGTGGACCTGGCGGAGCTTTAGGGGTGGATCGGGGAGAGGAGAAGACTAGCACAAGCTAGTTTAATCGTGAAATAACGCACATATCCCCTCCACGGGGCCTAGGCAAAACCCGCCTCGAGGCGGCCGCCCCCAGGCCCGGGGGCCTAAGGAAAGGATTCGTGAAGTTTAGTATTGACAAAACTTACGGAACCCGCCTATCCTGGTTCTATGGACCCCTCCCTAAAACAATGGGTGGAAGAGACGGCCCTACTCTTTGAGGCGGCGGGCCTTCCCCGGATGGCGGGGCGGGTTCTGGCCTTTCTCCTGGTGGCCGAGCCCGCGGAACAAACCGCCAAGGAGATGGCCGAGGCCCTTGCCGCCAGCAAGGGTGCCTTAAGCCCAGCCCTCAACCTCCTCACCCGGCTGCAGCTGGTGGAGCGCCTACGCCGCCCTGGGGAACGCGCCGACCGCTACGCCGTGCGCCCTGGGGCTTGGAGGCGGCTTCTATTGGAGAAGGCCAAGACCCTATCCCTTTACCGGCAACAGGCGGAAAAGGGCCTGGCCCTGGTGGGGAAGGCCAAAGGGGAAAGGCTTAGGGAGATGCGGGCGCTTTATGCCTTCTTTGAGCGGGAGCTCCCCAAGCTTTTGGAGAAGTTTTCGGAGGAGGCATGAGCCTTCTTAAGTTGGCCTGGCGGAATGTGCTTCGGCAAAAGCGGCGCACGGCCCTGTTGTCCTTGGTGGTGGTGTATGTAACCGTGGCCGTTCTTTTTCTGTACGGATTATTGGACGGGTACGGGGAAAGCTTGGTGGAGGCCTATGCCCAGTACGTGCAGGCTCCGGTGGTGGTGGCCAAGGCTGGCTGGTGGCAAGACCCCGATCCGGAGCATGGTCTTGAGGTTCTGCCCACCCTGGCCCACCCCCTCATCCAGGCCCAGAGTCCCCGGCTTTCCCTGTATGCCCTTTTGCGCTCTCCCTACCGTGTGCAGGGTGGGGTGGTCCAGGGAGTGGATCCGGAAGGGGAGAGGGCGCTTTCCCGCGTGCCTTTCAAGGTGAAGGAGGGCCGCTGGCTTAGCCGTTCGGGGGAGGTGGTCCTGGGGTACCGCTTGGCCCAGAGGCTGGATGTACGGCTTGGGGAAAGGCTGGTGGTGGAAACCGGCCAGGGGGCCTTGGGGCTCGAGGTGGTGGGCCTGGTCCAGGCGGGGGTGGGGAACGTGGACTTTGCTGGGGTCTATGTGCACCTGGAGGATGCCAGGAGGCTTTCCGGAAGGGGGATACTGGCCACCCACGTGGCGGTAAAGGTGCCCAGGGGGCAGGAGGCCTCGGTGGCCCAGGAGCTCAACCAGAACCTTCCCCTAGGCCTTAGGGCCAAGGGGGTCTGGGATCTCATGGGCCCCATCCGGGCCGACTATGAAGGAAGCCGCCTGGTCTACCTTCCCCTTATGGGCCTTTTCATGTTGCTGGCCGCGGTGGCGGTGGTGAGCACCGTCTATGTGAGCGTGCGGGAGAGGCTGAGGGAGTTTGCGGTGGTGGAGAGCCTAGGGTTCGCCCCGGCCCGCCTGGCGGCCCAGGTGGCCTTGGAGGCGGCCTTGGCCAGCGGCGTTGGCCTAGTGGCTGGGCTTGTGTTGGGTTACGGCCTCCTTTGGTACACCTCCACCCATGATGTGTTCGGTCCCCTGATGCGCCTGTCGGTGGAGCTTTTACCTGAAGCCGGGCTTTCCGAGCACCTTTATACCGCCTTTAGGCCCGTTTACGGTCTTTACGCCAGCTTGGTGGTGGCCCTTTCCGCTCTGCTGGCCCTTCTCTTTCCCGGAAGGTTGCTGCTTGGCCTCGAGCCTTCCCACTACGTCAAGGGGGAATGAGATGAAGGGGATGCTCTTCTACCTCCCGGTTCTTTTAGCCCTAGCCTCGGCCCAAACCCCGCTGGAGAAACTCCGGATAGCCCTGGACCGGCTGCGGGGGCCGGCCCACCAGGGGGTGTATGAGCTCCAGGTGGAGCGGCTAGAGTTCGTGCGCACCTACCGGCTCAGGGTTTACACCGATGGCAAGAGAACCCATCTCCGGGTCCTGGAGCCCGGGAACGAAGCGGGCCAGGCCTTTCTTTTCTTGGGGGAGGACCTCTACCTTTACGATCCCAGGTTGGGTCGCACCCTGCGCCTGCCCCCTGCGGGCCGGGGGGAGCGGTTTTTAGGTTCGGACCTCACCTTTCAGGACCTCATGGGCCGGGATCTGGAGGAGTTTTTCCAGGTGGCCGAAACCCAAGGAATTTTGGTGCTGACGCCCAAACCCGCAGCCCCTACCCCCTACGGGAAGGTGGAGGTGCACTTAAAGGAGGGTTTGATTGAGCGCATCCTCTATTACGACCAGCGAGGCCAGGCGGTGCGGGAACTTAGGCTTGCCGGTTACCAGGGTCTGAACGGGGCCTACCTTCCCCGGGAGATGGAGCTGAGGGACCTCAAGCGGCCTGGTCACCGTACCCTCTTGCGGATCGCAGAGATCCAGGTGGGGGCCGTGCCAGAGCGGTGTTTTAATCCTCTGTACCTGGAAAGGGGGTGTTAGGATGCTGCGGCTCGCCTGGCGCAACCTCCTCAGAACCCCAGGGCGCAGTTTGGTTACGGGTGGGGTGGTGGCTTTGGTGGTCTTTCTGTCCTTGCTTTTCCTCTCCGTTTACGCTGGGGCTTTTGACGCATTTTACCGCCTTCTTTTGGAAAGGACCGGGCATTTGTTGGTCCGGGTGGAGGATTATGAGGACAAAACGGACCTTGAGAGCCTTACCTTCCTGCCTCCTTCCTTGCCCTTACCCCCGGGAGCCGAAGTGGAAGGGGTGTTGGAGGGAGGAGGCTTGGCCATCGTCGGGGGGCGGAACCGTACGGTGGTGATCACGGGTATGGAACCCCGGGGCCTGGCCCGGCAGCAGGGTCTTCTGAAGGAGGGGGGCCTCCCTCGAGCCTCAGGAGAAGCCCTCTTGGGGGAGGCTTTGGCCCAGGCTCTCCAGGTGGGCTTAGGTGATGAGGTGGTGGTCTACGCCCCCGGGGGGTTTGGTCTTGGGGTGTATGCCTTCCGCGTGGTGGGGCTTTTGGATTTTCCGGAGACCCACCTCGAGGCCCAGACCCTTATGGTTCCCCTGGAGGATGCCCAGGCTCTTCTGGCCCCAGGCCGGGTGAGCCGGTTGGAGATTCGGCTTCCTGGGCTTGGGCTTTACGATCTAAAGGCTCTGGAGGAAGTTAAGACGGCCCTGGCTCCCCACTTGCAGGGGCTGAAGGTGGAAACGTGGCTTGAGGCTAACCCCGTCTACGCCGCCTTGCTCCCCTTATACGACACCATCATGGCCATTTACGTGGGCATCTTCTTTGTTCTGGCAGGGCTGATCCTCTTCAATGCCCTTTACCTTTCCCTGGTGGAAAGGGTGCGGGAGTTTGGTCTATTGGCGGGCTTGGGCCTTAGCGGGAGGCGGATTTTGGGCCTGGTTTTCTGGGAGAGTTTCCTTTTGGTGGGGGTGGCGGCCTTGCTGGGTATGGGGGCGGGGCTACTCGTGCATTTGGAGCTGGCCGATGGCTTCCGCCTGCCCTTGCCCCAGTGGATGCTGGAACAGTACCGGGAGTTCGGCCTGCCGGAGGTGCTCTACGGCCGGCTGGGGGTGAAGGAGGTGCTCCTTACCCTGGGCTATGCGGTGGGGGTAGCTCTATTGGCGGCCTTATGGCCGGGGTATGTGGCCTCGAGGCTCGAGCCGGTGGAGGCCATGCGTTACGTTCCCTAGGAGGAAAGTATGCCTATCATTGAGGTTAATAGGGTGCGGAAGGTGTACCGGGGCGACGGGGTGGAAACCGTGGCCCTTAGGGGGGTGGACCTGACGGTGGAGGCGGGGGAGTTCACCGCCTTGGTGGGGCCTTCGGGTAGCGGGAAAAGCACCCTTCTCCATCTCCTGGCGGGCCTGGACCTGCCCACGGAAGGGGAGGTCTGGGTAGGGGGGGTATGGCTTTCCCGGCTGTCCCGGAGTGAGCGGGCCCGGGTGCGCCTGGAGAGGATCGGCCTGGTATTCCAGGCCTACAACCTGCTTCCCGTCCTCACCGCCTTGGAGAACGCCGCCTTGATTCTGGAGTTTAGGGGTGTCCCCAAGGCCGAGCGGGAGAGGAGGGCCCTTGCGGCCTTGGAGGCTTTAGGCCTGAAGGAGAAGGCGGGCCGCTTTCCCCGCCAGCTTTCGGGAGGGGAGCAGCAGCGGGTGGCGGTGGCCCGGGCCTTGGCCGCTGAGCCCCTCCTCATCTTGGCCGACGAGCCCACGGCCAACCTGGATTCCAAAAATGGTCTGGCCTTGATTGAGCGCATGAAGGCCCTGAACCGGGAGCAGGGGGTGACCTTTCTCTTCTCCACCCACGACCCCAGGCTTTTGGAGCATGTGAAGCGGATCGTACGCCTGGAGGACGGAGCCATCGTGGGGGAGGAATGGCGTTAGTAAGGGGGGATGGCGGGGGCGTTCCCGGGCCTTAGCGCTTTTTCCCAAAGCCGTAGACCAGCTCCTCCCCCTTGCGCACCACCAGGAGGATGGCGGACCGGTCCAGGCTGTCCTTAAGCAGGTACAGGCTGCGCACCTCCCCGTCCACGGTTTTTTCCTCCTGCCGTTCCACGAAGTAGCCCGCGGCGGCGAAGCTGGTGAGCACCTGCTGCACGAAGGCTGCATGGAGCCTGCTGGCGATCCCTTTGGCCACGAAGGCCTCGAGGGCGTACCCCTTGGCCTCGGGGAAGCGAAGGAGGAGGGGCTCGGGGCTTTTGGCCTTATAGCTCCCCGTGGGCAGGCGTACGGCGGGGTCCAGGCTGGAGGCCAGGGCCACCACGGTGGTGGCCTCCAGGAGGGTTTGGGCGAAGCTAGCCCCGCCCAAAAGCAGGAGGACCAGGAAAACCATCTTGGGTTGTCGCATGCCCGGATTTTACCCCATCAGGAGGTCGCGGGCCCTTAGGGCCAGGTGCACCTGGGCTAGGACCTCGGGCCGGGAGAGAGGGCCAAGGACCTCTTCCAGCCGCTTCAGGCGGTAGCGCAGGGTGTTGGGGTGGATGTGGAGGGCATAGGCGGCTTCCTCCACGCTGCCCGTGGCCATGTAGACCTCGAGGGTCCTTAAGAGCTTGGGCGGAAGGGGCAGGTAGCGATCCACCAGGGCCTTCAGGTCCTCGGGGGACTGTTGCAGGAGTACGAAGGCCACGGGGTCCAGGCCGCTGAAGGAAAGGGCCTCACCTGTGCGGGCGGCCTTTAGGGCGATGAGGGCTTCCCGGTAGGCGGTTTGCACCTCTTCCCCGGCGGCATGGACCGCGGAGTAGCCCAGGCGGCTTCCCGGGGGCAGGGCAGAAAGAAGGCTTTGCGCCTCCTTTTGGGGGTTATGCACCTGCCACATGGCCACCAAGCGGTTACCGCGGATGGTGAGGAGGTAGGGGACCCCCAGACGATCCAGGAAGGTGCCCGCCCGGCGGCGGAGCTCTAAGGTGGCCTCCCGCCTCCTTTCCTCCGCCAGGCGGTGGCGCCCGGGCACCGCCTTTGGCTCCACCAGGGCCAGGACCCATTCCACCCCTTCGGTGAAGCCAAAGGCGAAAAGTCGGTCGGATTCCGCCTCCCCTAGGATCAGCCCTTCCAGCAAAGCCCCACCCAAGGATTCCTCCCGCATCCTCTCCAGGGAGCGCTCCAAGGCCCGTACCTTCAGCAGGCGGGCCGCCACCTCCAGGAGGCCTCGAGCCCGTCTGCGCTCCCCTTCCTCCCCGTAGGCCACCAAGAGCCCTTCCCCCGCTTCCCAGGCGGTCCATTCCCTGCCTTCCCCCGGTTCCCGGGGGTGCTGGGCGGGCACGGGGCCGGCGAAGCCCAGCACTTCCCCCCAGGGGGCTACCCGGGCCAAGGCCAGGCCGGTGGCTTGGTGGAGAACTTCTAGGAAGGGTCTATCGGGTAGCTTGATGAGGAGGTCCAAGAGGCTGGCCAGGCTCATCCCTGCCCCCAGGTGGAAGAGGCGCAGGGCCACGGCCTTGGCCAGTTCCTCCCGCTTTAGCCAGGGGGGATGGGCGGCCACCCCTAGGCCTTCCTTGCGGGCAAAGTCCAAAAGTTCCGGGTCCGGATGGGAAAGGAGGAAGCCCGAGGCGGTGCGGTAGCGCCAGAGGTTCCCCTCGGGCCGGAAGAGGAGAAGGGCTCCTTCCAGGGGCAGGAGGGGCTTGGGCTCCTCCAGGAGGTAAAGGACGGGGCGGTCTGCAGGGGCTAAAACCTCGAGGCCCAGCTCCTCGGCCAGGGCCTGGAAGGCGATGGAGGAGGAACCAAAAACTGACTCAGCCATTGTTAATAAGCACAATAAACCTTTAGGCAGGAGCAAGCAAAGGGTGGCCTTTTGTGCTTTTGCACAAAAAGGATGGTTGTGTTCGTGTCCCGACCAATTGCCCGCTGCCCTGGCCCACCCCCATCCTGAGGGGGAAAGGAGCAGCATGTTTCAGGGTTCCATTCCTCCTTTGCCCACACCTTTCCGCAAGGGACGCATTGACGAGGAGGCCCTAAGGCGCCTGGTGGAAAGGGCTATCCAAGGGGGTTCCCACGGCCTCAGCGTGGGGGGGACCACCGGGGAGCCCGGAACCTTAACCTTGGAGGAGAGGAAGCGGGTCATAGAGGTGGCCCTGGACCAGACGGCGGGGCGGGTTCCGGTCATCCCCGGAACCGGGGCCTTGAGGCTGGAGGAAACCCTGGAACTCACCCGCTTTGCCCAGGAGGCCGGGGCCCAGGGGGCCATGGTCATCGTCCCCTACTATCTGAAACCCAACCAGGAGGGGCTATACCGCTACTTCGCCGAGGTGGCGAGGGCGGTGCCCGACTTCCCCTTAATCCTCTACAACATCCCGGGCCGAACCGGGGTGGAGATCGCCCCCAAGACCGTGGCCCGCCTCCGGCGGGACTTTCCCAACATCGTGGGGCTCAAGCACTCCTCCAAGGACCTGGAGTACCTCTCCCAGCTCTTCCAGGAGGCGGGCCGGGACTTTCTCGTTTTTTGCGGCCTGGAAAGCCTTACTCTGCCCATGATGAGCCTGGGGGCGGTGGGGACCATCGCCGCCACCGCCAACTGGCTTCCCCAGGAGGTGGCGAGGCTCACGGAACTGGCCCTCAAGGGGGATTACCAGGGGGCGAGGGAGCTCCACTACCACCTCCTCGAGGCCAACGAGGCCATCTTCTGGGACACCAACCCCATCCCCCTAAAGACGGTGCTTTCCTGGATGGGCCTTTTGCAGAAGGAGTGGCGCCTCCCCTTGGGCCCCACCACCCCCGAGGTGGAGGCGAGGCTTAGGACCATGGCCCAGCGCTACGGGCTTTTGGAGGGGGCATGAAGCTTTGCCGCTTTATCAGCAAGGGCCGGGTCCACCAGGGGGTCTATCGGGACGGCCTCCTCCTGGACGAGGCAGGGGAGGCCCACGACCCCGAGGGGGTTACCTGGCTCCTTCCCTTTACCCCCGGCAAGGTGATCGGGGTGGCCCTGAACTACGCCGACCATGCGGAGGAGCTGGGGCTTTCCCGCCCCGAGGAGCCGGCCCTTTTTTGGAAGCCCAATAGCAGCCTTCTCCCCCACAAGGGGGTGGTGCGCTACCCCCAGGGGGCGGAGTACATGCACTACGAGGTGGAGCTGGCGGTGGTGGTGGGCCGACCCATGCGCAAGGTAAAGGTTAAGGATGCCCTGGACTACGTCCTGGGCTATACCATCGCCAACGACCTGGTGGTGCGGGACTATGTTTCCAACACCTTCCGGCCTCCCATCCGGGCCAAGGGGCGGGACACCTTTGGCCCCCTTGGCCCCTTTCTGGTGGTGGGGGAGGTGGAGGACCCTCAGAACCTTGTCCTGAGGGCCTATGTGAACGGGGAGCTTCGCCAGGAGGGGCACACCTCGAGGATGCTCTACTCCGTGGCGGAGCTTTTGGAGTACATCTCCGAGTTCATGACCTTGGAACCCTACGACGTCATCCTCACCGGTACCCCCAAGGGCATAAGCCGGGTGTTCCCTGGGGACGTGATGCGGCTGGAGATCCAGGGGCTGGGTGCCCTGGAAAACCCCATTGAGGAGGAGGCATGAGGTACCAGGACCAGGTGGCGGGGATTCCTTGGGAGAGGATCGAGGCCATCCGAAACGCCCTGAAGGGATGGACGGCCCTCCACTTCATCGGCGGAGAGTTCCGCTCCTCGGAAAGCGGGGAGGTCTTCCCTACCCTGGACCCTTCCGCCAACCAGGTGCTTTCCCATGCGGCCCGGGGCGGGGAAAGGGAGGTGGACCGGGCGGCCAAGGCGGCCCACGAGGCCTTCCCGAAATGGAGCCGCACCCCAGCCCGGGAGCGGAAGCGCTACCTCCTGAGGATCGCCGAGCTTTTGGAAAAGCATGCGGATGAGCTGGCGGTGGTGGAGGCTTTGGATGCCGGGCAGGTTTTGCGCATCGTGAAGGCCCAGGTGGCCCGCTCCGCGGAGAACTTCGCCTTCTACGCCGAGTACGCCGAGCACGCCATGGAGGACCGCACCTTCCCCGTGGACCGGGACTGGCTCTACTACAGCCTACGGGTCCCGGCTGGCCCCGTGGGGATCATCACCCCCTGGAACGCCCCCTTGATGCTTTCCACCTGGCGGATCGCCCCCGCCTTGGCCTTCGGGGACACGGTGGTCCTGAAGCCTGCGGAGTGGAGCCCCTTAACCGCCAGCAAACTGGCGGAGATCGTGCAGGAGGCGGACCTTCCCCCTGGGGTCTTCAACCTGGTGCAGGGGTTTGGCGAGGAGGCGGGGGCCGCCCTGGTGGCCCATCCCCTTGTTCCCCTCATCACCCTCACCGGGGAGACGGAGACCGGGAAGGTGGTGATGCAAAACGCCGCTAAGCACCTGAAACGGCTTTCTTTGGAGCTTGGCGGGAAGAGCCCGGCCTTGGTCTTTGCCGATGCTGATCTGGAGCGGGCTTTGGATGCGGTGGTGTTCCAGATCTACTCCTTCAATGGGGAACGGTGCACGGCCAGCTCCCGCCTGTTGGTGGAGGAGAGCATCTTTGAGGACTTCGTGGGGAGGGTGGCCGAAAGGGCCCGGGCCATCCGGGTGGGCCATCCCCTGGACCCCGAGACGGAGGTGGGGCCCC
This sequence comes from Thermus altitudinis, assembly GCF_022760835.1. GTDB lineage: Bacteria > Deinococcota > Deinococci > Deinococcales > Thermaceae > Thermus > Thermus altitudinis. The sequence goes on along the minus strand of NZ_JAKTNQ010000002.1, from coordinate 63,987 downwards.
TCATCCACCCCGAACACCTAGAGAGGGTGTTGGGGTATGTGGAGGCGGGCCTTAGGGAGGGGGCCAGGCTTCTGGTAGGCGGAAGGAGGGCCAGCACCTCCTTCCGCGGGGAAGACCTCTCCCAGGGGAACTACCTGGAGCCCACCCTATTCGTGGGGGAGAACCATATGCAAATCGCCCAGGAGGAGATCTTCGGTCCCGTTTTGCTGGCCATCCCCTTCAAGGACGAGGAGGAGGCCCTTAGGAAGGCTAACGCTACCAGATACGGCCTGGCGGCCTACGTCTTCACCAAGGACCTGGAGAGGGCCCACCGCCTGGCCCTAGAGCTGCAAGCGGGCCTCATCTACCTGAACAGCCACAACGTGCGCCACCTTCCCACCCCCTTTGGCGGGGTTAAGGAGAGCGGGGACCGGCGGGAAGGGGGGTGGTACGCCCTGGAGTTCTATACCGACCTCAAGGCCGTGGGGCTTCCCCTAAGGCCCCCTCACGTGCCCAAGTTCGGAAAGAGGTGAGAGGATGGCAAGAACAGGAGCGGAGTACCTGGAGGCCCTCAAGGAGCGCCCCCCTAACCTCTGGTACAAGGGGGAAAAGGTGGAGGATCCCACCACACACCCGGTTTTCCGGGGGATCGTGCGCACCATGGCGGCCCTATACGACCTGCAGCACGACCCCCGGTACCGCGAGGCCCTCACCTACGAGGAGGAGGGGAGGCGGCATGGGATGAGCTTCCTCATCCCCAAGACCAAGGAGGACCTAAAGCGCCGGGGCCAGGGCTACAAGCTTTGGGCGGATCAGAACCTGGGGATGATGGGCCGTAGCCCGGATTACCTCAATGCCGTGGTCATGGCCTATGCCGCCAGCGCCGAGTACTTTGGCGAGTTTGCCGACAACGTGCGAAGCTATTACCGCTACCTCCGCGACCATGACCTGGCCACCACCCACGCCCTCACCAACCCCCAGGTGAACCGGGCCAAGCCGCCCTCGGCCCAGCCCGATCCCTATATACCCGTGGGGGTGGTGCGGCAGACGGAAAAGGGCATCGTGGTGCGCGGAGCCCGCATGACCGCCACCTTTCCCCTGGCGGACGAGGTTCTCATTTTCCCCTCCACCCTGCTTAAGGAGGGGCCGGGGAGCGAGAAGTACGCCATCGCCTTCGCCCTGCCCACCTCCACCCCGGGCCTCCACTTCCTCTGCCGCGAGGCCTTGGTGGGAGGGGATAGCCCCTTTGATTATCCCCTCAGCAGCCGCCTCGAGGAGATGGACTGCCTGGTGATCTTTGACGACGTGCTGGTCCCCTGGGAGCGGGTCTTCATCCTGGGAAACGTGGAGCTTTGCAATAACGCCTACGCCGCCACGGGGGCTTTGCATCACATGGCCCACCAGGTGGTGGCCCTGAAGACCGCCAAGACCGAGGCCTTCCTGGGGGTGGCGGCCCTGATGGCCGAGGGGATCGGGGCCGACGCCTACGGCCACGTGCAGGAGAAGATCGCGGAGATCATCGTCTACCTGGAGGCCATGCGGGCCTTCTGGACCCGGGCGGAGGAGGAGGCCAAGGAAAACGCCTTTGGCCTCTTGGTGCCTGACCGGGGGGCCCTGGATGGGGCCAGGAACCTCTACCCCAGGCTCTACCCCCGCCTTAGGGAGATCCTGGAGCAGATCGGGGCCAGCGGCCTCATCACCCTGCCCTCGGAACGGGACTTCAAGGGACCCTTGGCTCCCCTGTTGGAGAAGTACCTGCAGGGGGCGACCCTCGAAGCCAGGGAACGGGTGGCCCTTTTCCGCCTGGCCTGGGACATGACCCTCTCGGGGTTTGGGGCGCGGCAGGAGCTTTACGAGCGCTTCTTCTTCGGGGACCCGGTGCGCATGTACCAGACCCTCTTTAGCGTGTACGATAAGGAACCCTACAAGGAGCGGATCCGCACCTACCTCAAGGGGGCGCTTTCCGTGTTTAGGGAGGTGGAGGCGTGACGGGTGCCTTTCCCGAGGAATCCGCGGGTTTGCCTACGCCAGAGAAGTCCCTTAAAGAGGCGTTCCGGGAGGCCTTAAGCCGCTTTGCCGCCGGGGTTACGGTGGTGTCCGCCCGGTTGGGGGAAGAGGAACGGGGCATGACCGCCACCGCCTTCATGTCCTTGAGCCTCGAGCCTCCCCTGGTGGCCTTGGGCATCCACGAAAAGGCGAGGCTTCTGCCCATCCTGGAGGCCTCCCGGGCCTTCACCGTCAGCTTTCTGAGGGAGGGGCAGGAGGCGGTTTCCCAGCACTTTGCCGGGAAGCCCCAGGAAGGGGTGGCCCTGGTGGAGGGGAGGGTGGAAGGGGCCCTGGCGGTTTTGCGCTGCCGGTTGGCCGCGGTCTACCCTGGAGGGGACCACCGCCTGGTGGTGGGCCTTGTGGAGGCCATTGAGCTGGGGGAACCGGGCCTTCCCTTGGTGTACTTCGGCCGTGGCTACAGGAGGTTGGTATGGCCATCGTGAGGGTAGGGTTCCTGGAGCTTTGGGTTAAGGACCTGGAGAGGAGCCTGGAGTTTTACCAGGGGCTTTTGGGCTTCCGCCTGGAGCACAGGGAGGGGCAAAGCGCCTACCTGCGGGGTTATGAGGAGCTGGAGTGGAGCCTGAAGCTCACCCAAGGGGCCTTCCCCGCCGTGCGCAGCCTGGGCTTTAAGGTGGACGAAGAGGGGGTGGACCAAGCCCTGGCCTGGGCGGAAAGGGAGGGGCTTCCCCACCGTTTGGAGACCGACTGGGGACGGCCGCGGATGCTCCGGGTCCAGGATCCCTTTGGCTACCCCTTGGTCTTCTACTCGGGGGCGGAGAAGCTTCCCCGCGTCCTTCAGGACTACCACCTGTACCGCGGGCCGGGGATTTTGCGCATCGACCACCTGAACCTCTTCTCCCCTGAGGTGGAAAGGGCCACCCGCTACTACCAGGAGGTCCTGGGCTTCCGCCTCACCGAGTACACCGAGGACGAGGAGGGAAGGCTTTGGGCCAGCTGGCTCCACCGCAAGGGGAACGTCCACGACGTGGCCTTCACCAATGGGGAAGGCCCCAGGCTCCATCACTTCGCCTACTGGCTTCCTGACCCCATGGCCATCCTCAGGGCGGCGGACATCCTGGCGGGGGCCAGGAGGACGGACCAGATCGAAAGGGGTCCGGGGCGGCATGGGATATCCAACGCCATGTTCCTCTACCTTAAGGACCCGGACGGGCACCGTATAGAGCTTTACACCTCCGACTACCTCACCGTGGACCCCGACCTGCCCCCGGTGCGCTGGAGCCTGAACGACCCCAGGCGCCAGACCCTTTGGGGGCACAAGACCCCAAGAAGCTGGTTCCTGGAGGGCAGCGCGCTTCTGGACCTCGAGGACCGACCCTTGCCCACCCGGCCCTCTCCGTTGGCCGGCATCCCCGAGCACGTGACCTAGTTGACGGGACAGATGTCCCTAGGTAGACTGGAAGGCAAACGGTCGTTAGTTAGACCCAGTCCGGGCCTTGCCCGGTGGGAAAGGGACAAGGAGGGAAAAGCATGAAACGATGGTTGGCAGCCCTGTTGGTGTTGGCCCTTTCGGCCATGGCCCAGGAGGTTCTGAAGGTGGGCGTGGTGGTCTCCGCCACCGGTCCCGCCGCCTCCTTGGGGATTCCGGAACGGAACACCTTCCTCATGCTCCAGGAGATGCTGGACCGGACGGGAGGTGTGGCCGGGCGCAAGGTGCAGTTCATCATCCTGGACGATGCCTCCGACACCACCCAGGCGGTGCGCAACACCCGCCGCCTGGTGGAGGAGGGCGTGGTGGCCATCATCGGCACCACCACCACCCCGGCCTCCTTGGGCATGATCCCCGTGGTGGCCGAGGCCAAGGTGCCCATGATCTCCTTGGCGGCCAGCAAGGACATCATCCATCCCGTGGACGCCCAGCGCTTCTGGGTCTTCAAGACCCCGCAGACGGAGGAGCTCATGGCCCGGGCCATCGTGGCGGACATGGTGGCCAGAGGGGTGAAGACCGTGGGCTACATCGGCTTCAACGACGCCTACGGGGAGGGCTGGGCCCGCTTCTTTGAGGCCGAGGCCAAGGCCAAGGGCCTCCAGGTGGTGGCCAGCGAGCGGTATGCCCGCACCGACACCTCGGTGACCGGCCAGGTGCTCAGGATCATCGCCCGCCGGCCCGATGCCGTTCTCATCGGGGCGAGCGGCACCCCTGCGGTGCTGCCCCAGCGCACCCTGAGGGAACGGGGGTACGCAGGCCTCATCTACCAGACCCACGGGGTGGCCAACCCCGACTTCCTGCGGGTGGGGGGTAAGGACGTGGAGGGCACCCTCCTTCCCGCCGGCCCCATCCTGGTGGCGGAGCAACTTCCCAGCACCTTCCCCAGCAAGCGGGTGGCCCTGGACTACATCCAGCGCTACGAGGCCAAGTACGGTATCGGCAGCTACTCCACCTTCGGAGCCCATGCCTGGGATGCTTGGCTAATCCTGAAGCCGGCCTTGGAGCGGGCCTTGAAGCGGGTGGATCCCGCCAAGGACCTGGCGGGCTTCCGTTCTGCCTTGCGGGACGAGATCGAAGCCACCCGGAACCTGGTGGCCACCCACGGGGTTTTCACCTTCAGCAAGGAGGACCACCTGGGCCTGCGCTTTGAGGACGCTGCGGTGATGGTCCAAATTGAGGGAGGCCGCTGGAAGCTGGAGCGTATCTTCCGCTAAGCCATGGACGCCACCATCCTCAGCTTCCTACTCTTGGACGGGTTGCAAAACGGGGTGGTCTACGGGCTTCTGGCCCTCTCCCTGGTCTTGGTTTTCGCCGTTACCCGGGTGATCCTGGTGCCGATCGGGGAGCTGCTCATGTTCGCCCCCCTCTCCCTGGTGTGGCTTTTGGAAGGGAAGCTTCCCGGTACCCTGTGGCTGGCCCTGGCCCTGGGGGGGGCCTGGGCCCTGATGGACCGGGGCCGGGGGGCCCTGCTGCCCCTTCTGGGAGGGGTGGGGCTTTTCCTCCTTTTCCTGGTAGCCCAGGGCAGGCCCTTTTTGGCCCATGGGGCGGCGGTGCTCCTGGTGGTCTACCTGGGGGTGGCCACCTATAGGGTCTTCTTCCAGCCCATGCGGGGGGCCACGGTGCTCTCCCTTCTCATCATGGCCGTAGGCCTCCACGTGGCCTACCAGGGCCTGGGCCTGGTCTTCTTCGGCCCCGAGCAGTTCCGGCCCGCCCCCCTCCTTTCCGGGGAGGTCATGGTGGGCCTTTCCTGGCAGGGGGTTTTGGTCCTCCTCTTCGCCGCCTTGAGCCTGGCGGGCCTTTACCTCTTTTTCCGTTTTTCCCTTTTCGGCAAGGCGCTTTTGGCGGCGGCGGAGAACCGCTTGGGAGCCCGGCTTTCTGGCATACGTCCGGAGGAAGCGGGGATGGTGGCCTTTGGCATCGCTAGCCTACTGGCGGCCCTGTCCGGGCTTCTTTTGGCTCCCCTCATCAATGCCGCCTATTTCATGGGCTTTATGCTGGGGCTTAAAGGATTCGTGGCCGCCATCCTGGGGGGGCTTGCCAGTTACCCGGTGGCCTTCTTGGGGGCGCTTCTCGTGGGACTATTTGAAAGCTTTACCAGCTTCTACGCCAGCGCCTACAAGGAGGCCTTGGTCTTCCTACTCCTGGTGCCCGCCCTTTTCTACCAGAGCCTGAGGGCTAGGACGGTGGAGGAGTGATGCGCTACCTTTGGTTTTTGTTGCTCCTTTTGCCCTGGGTACTCTCCCCCTTTCCCTACTACCTCACCCTGCTGAACTTTTTCGCCCTCTCGGCCATGGTGGCCCTTTCCCTTTACGTGCTTACGGGCTTGGCGGGGATGACCAGCTTCGCCCAGGCGGCCTTCATGGGGATGGGGGCCTATGCCACAGCCCTTGTTACCCTTAAGCTGGGGCTTTCTCCTTGGCTGGGGCTTCTGGCAGGGCTGGGGTCGGCGTTTCTGCTGGCTTTGCTCCTGGGGGGGCTTACGGTGCGGCTGAAGGGCCACTTCCTGCCCCTTTCCACCATCGCCTGGCAGGTGGCCCTGTACATTCTGGCGGGGAACCTGGTGGGGCTTACAGGGGGGCACACCGGGCTTACCGATCTCCCCCCGCTGGGCCTCTTCGGTATCCCCCTGGACACGGGCCTTCGCTACGCCTTCCTTACCCTTTTCCTCTTGGCCCTTCTGATCCTGGCCCTCTATAACCTGCGCCATAGCCGCATAGGCCGGGCCCTTTTGGCCCTGAGGGGGGATGCCCTGGCGGCAGCCAGCTTCGGGGTGGATCCGGCAGCCCTCAGACTCAAGGCCTTTTTGCTCTCCGGGACCATCGCTGGCCTGGCCGGTTTTCTTTACGCCCACTTCCTGCGCTTTGTCAATCCCACGCCCTTTTCCCTGGAGGCCTCCATCAAGTATCTGGTGATGGCCGTGGCGGGAGGGGTGGGGAGCATTCCCGGAGTGCTTTTGGGAGCAGCTTTTTTCACCGGCCTCGAGGACTGGCTGAAGGACCTCCTGCCCCTCTTTCTGGGGCGGCAGGGGAACTACGAGACCATCGGCTATGGCCTGATCCTGGCCCTGATCCTTATCCTGGCCCCCAAGGGCCTCTGGCCCCTGGTGGAACGGTACCTGCCAAGCCGGGACCCAGGGCTGCCCCAGGGGGAACCCCTTTCCCTCCGGAGCCCTGACGGCCCCCGGGGTGAGGTGGTTCTGGAGGCTCGGGGCCTGCAGAAGTCCTTCGGGGGGCTTTTGGCGGTGGCTGGGGTTTCCTTCTCCCTAAAGCGGGGGGAGATCCTGGCCCTGATCGGGCCCAACGGGGCGGGGAAGAGCACCACCTTCAACCTGGTGGCCGGGGCCCTGCTCCCCGACCGGGGCCAGGTTTACCTCTTCGGCCAGGAGATCACGGGCCTCCCCCCCCACCGGATCCATGCCTTGGGCCTGGGCCGCACCTTTCAGCACCCGCACCTCTTCCCGGAGCTCACGGTGCTGGAAAACGCCGCCTTGGGTACCCATAGCCGCACCCGGGCGGGCTTTTTCCAGGCCCTTTTGGGCCTATCCCGCAAGGAGGAGGAACAGGCCTTGGCCACGGCTTACCGGGCCCTGGTGCGGGTGGGGTTGGAGTCCTTGGCCCTGGAAAAGGCGGAGCGCCTTTCCGTGGGCCAACAGCGCCTTTTGGAGATCGCCCGGGTCCTGGCCTCGGGGGCGGAGGTGCTCCTTTTGGACGAGCCGGGGGCGGGGCTAAGGGCCCAAGAGAAAAGGGAGCTGGCCTCCCTTCTCCGTTCCCTGGTCAGGGAGGGCTATACGGTCCTGATCGTGGACCACGACATGGACCTCATCATGGGCCTGGCGGACCGGGTGGTGGTGATGAACTACGGGGAGAAGATTGCGGAAGGAAGCCCCAAGGAGGTGCAGAGGAACCCCCTGGTGCGGGCGGCCTATTTGGGAGAGGAGGAGGTGGCATGAGTCTCCTTTCCGTTCAGGGTCTGACCGTGCGCTACGGGCCCCTGGAGGCGGTCCGGGAGGTAACCTTTTCCCTGAAGCCAGGGGAAGCCCTCACCCTCATCGGCCCCAATGGGGCGGGGAAGACCAGCGTGCTGCGGGGGCTTTTGGGCCTGGCCCAGGCGGAGGGGAAGGTTTTCCTGGACGGGGAGGAGGTGCGGCTACGGAGCCCGGAAGGCCTTCTGGCCCGGGGTCTGGTCCTGGTGCCGGAGGGCCGGGCCCTTTTTCCCGGGCTTTCCGTGGAGGACAACCTCCTCCTGGGGGGGTTTACCCGTTTCCGCCGGCGGGAGAACCTCAGGCCGGACCTGGAGAGGGTCTATGCCCTTTTCCCCCGGCTTTTGGAGAGGAGAAGGCAGCCCGCCGGTACCCTTTCCGGTGGGGAGCAGCAGATGCTGGCCATCGGCCGCGCCCTTATGGCGAGGCCCCGGCTCCTCCTTCTGGACGAGCCCTCCTTGGGCCTGGCTCCCCTGATGGTGCGGGAGATCTACCGCATCCTGGGGGAGCTTAAGGGCGCGGGGACCACCCTCCTTTTGGTGGAGCAAAACGCCAAGGTGGCCTTGGCCCTGGCGGACCGGGGGCTGGTACTGGAGGCGGGGGAGGTGGTCCTCGAGGGGCCGGCGGAGGCCTTGAGGCAGGACCCCCGAGTGGTGGAGGCCTATTTGGGGCTATCCCGGGAGGTGGAAGGGTGAGGGAGTTCCCGGGGGATACCTCCATGCGCACCTGGGGCCTCCAGGTTGGGTACCTGGCCCCGGGGGAAGCGGTGGTGGCCAAGGCGCACCCCAACTCCCACGGGGGCTTCCTCGAGGTACTGGGCCGCGGGACCTGCGCCTTGGCCCGCACCTCCCGGGGGTCCGCCGTGGGCCTCTCCTGCCGCCCGGATTACCTCCGTCCCCTCCCTACTGGGGTGCGGGTGGGGGCCAGGGCAGAGGAGGCGAACCTCTTCCGGCCCCCCGACACCTATCCGGTGGTCTCTGAGGGCGGGTTCAGCGCCTGGTCTTGTGGGAATGGTACTTCGCCTTGGAGGTGATGCGGAATGATGTACCAGCCGGAACTGGAAACCCTGTCCAGGGAAAAGCTTAGGGCCTTGCAGGAGGAGAGGCTTGGGGCCGTGGTGGCCTACGTGTACGAAAGGGTGCCCTTCTACCGGCGGCTTCTGGATGAAGTGGGGGTGGACCCGAAGGGGGTGCGGACCCTCGAGGACCTTCCCAAACTCCCCTTCACCAAGAAGGACCACCTCAGGGAAAACTACCCCTTTGGCCTCTTCGCCGTGCCCCGGGAGGAGGTGGCCCGCATCCATGCCAGCAGCGGCACCACGGGCAAGCCCACGGTGGTGGGCTACACCAAGAAAGACCTGCAGGTCTTCGCGGAGGTGGTGGCCCGCTCCCTGGCCGCCGCCGGGGCCAGGCCGGGCATGATGCTCCATAACGCCTATGGCTATGGCCTCTTTACTGGGGGCCTGGGTCTCCACGCCGGGGCCGAGGCCTTGGGGATGACCGTGGTCCCCGTTTCCGGGGGCATGACCGAGCGGCAGCTCATGCTGATTCAGGACTTCCGCCCAGAGGTGATCTCCTGTACCCCCTCCTACGCCCAAACCCTGGCGGAGGAGTTTAGGAAGCGGGGGGTTTCCCCGGAGGAGCTTTCCCTGGAGTACGCCGTGCTGGGGGCTGAGCCCTGGACCGAGGCCATCCGCAAGCAGGTGGATGAGGGCCTGGGGGTGCGGAGTACCAACATCTACGGGCTATCCGAGATCATCGGTCCGGGGGTTTCCAACGAGTGCGTGGAGGAGCGCCAGGGAAGCCATATCTGGGAGGACCACTTCCTTCCCGAGGTGGTGGACCCTACCACCGGCGAGCCCCTTCCCGAGGGCCAGGTGGGGGTCTTGGTCTTCACCACCCTCACCAAGGAGGCCCTGCCCCTCCTGCGCTACTGGACGGGGGACCTCACCTTCCTCACCTATGAGCCCTGTGCTTGCGGCCGGACCCACGTGCGGATGGGTCCCATCCTAGGCCGCACCGACGATATGCTCATCATCCGCGGGGTGAACGTCTATCCCACCCAGGTGGAGGCGGTGCTCCTAGGGATCCCCGAGGTGGAACCCTATTACCAGATCGTGGTGCGGCGGGAGGGAACCCTGGACGAGGCCGAGCTGAGGGTGGAGGTTTCCCAGGCCTTTTTCCAGGAGATTGGCCGCAAGGCCCTTTCCGATGAGGTCATTGAGGCCGACCACCGCCTCCATGCCCTTAGGGAGAAGGTGGCCCACAAGATTAAGGACACCATCGGGGTGAGCATGAGGGTAACCCTCCTGGCCCCCGGGGAGGCCCCCAGGAGCGAGGGGGGGAAGCTGCGGCGGGTTTTGGACCTGAGGAAGTAGGCCATGCGCCCCATCCCCATCGGTTTTGAGGCGACGTTTGAGACCTTGGTTACCCCTGAGATGACCGTGAACTTTGAGGAGCTGGGCCCGGTCCATCCCGTGTACGCCACCTACTGGATGGCCAAGCACATGGAGCTGGCGGGGCGGAAGATCATCCTTCCTTTCCTGGAGGAGGGGGAGGAGGGGATTGGAAGCTACGTGGAGGTGCGCCACCTGGCCTCGGCCTTGCCGGGGATGCGGGTGCGGATCGTGGCCCGCCATGAGCGCACGGAGGGGAACCGGGTCTACGCCACCATGGAGGCCTACAACGAGCTGGGGGACCTGATCGGCCGGGGGCGCACGGAGCAGGTGATCCTGCCCAAGGAAAAGGTGGAGGCCCTCTTTGCCCGCTTGCGGGAGAGGTGGGAGGCCTCTGGCCACTCCCGGGGTTAAGGCCACCTGGGACCCCGGTTCCTAAAGCCGCAGGGGCTTGCCGGCCACCATGAGGTAGACGGCCTGGGCGGCTTCGGCCGCTAGGGCGTTCACCTGGCCCAAAAGGTCCCGATAGCGCCGGGCCAGAGGGTTTGCCGGGACAATCCCCATCCCTACCTCGTTGGAAACGGCGATGACCCGCTTGCCGCTGGACCCCACCGCCTGGAGAAAGCGCCGGGTCTCCGCCACGGGGTCCAGGCCCTTTTCCAAGAGATTGGCCACCCAAAGGGTAAGGCAGTCCACCACCACCGTGGGGTGGCGGGCCTGTTCCAGGGCCTCCGCCAGATGGAGGGGTTCTTCCAGGGTCTCCCAGGTGGGAGGGCGTTCTGCCCGGTGGCGGGCGATCCTTTCCTGCATCTCCACATCCCGGGCTTCCGCGGTGGCGATGAGGGTGGCGTAGGGACCGGCCAGCCTTTGCGCATAACGGCTTTTTCCGCTTTTGGCCCCGCCCAGGAGCAGGACCAGGCCGGGCGGAGGCGGGGGGTCCGGATCCCTTCCTCTGGCCGCCTCCTTGGGCCCAGAAGGGATGCTAGGGCCTAGGACAAGCCCCAGGCCCCGGTGGAGGCGGTTTAGGTCCAGGTGCTCCTCCAGGGCGTCGGCGAGATGGTCTAAGGCCTCCTCCAATCCCCTGGCCTCCCGGCCAAAGAGGGCCCGTTGGACCCCGGGGTTTTCCAGGAGGCCGTGGAGCCAGGTGGCCAGGAGGGGGCCTTCCTGATGTACCAAAGGGAGCCCCTGGCCGTGGTGGATCTCGTAGCCCTCCACCTCGAGGTCGTTAAGCCTAGCCCAAAACCCCTCGAGCCCGCTGAGCCGGATCCGGCTTCGGCGTACGGTCTTCTCCCTGGCCATCCGCACCCGGAAGGGGAGGAGGCCAAGGCCCGGGAACACCCCCTGGGCCTCCACGCCCGCTTCGTCCTCGAGGAGCTCCGCCAACATCTCCGCCCCACCGCAGAGGGCCAGCACCGGCTTGCCGGCGGCTAGATGCGCCTGCAGGAGGGGGAAAAAGGGGCGAAGCCAGGCCAGGTCCTTGGCGGGCAGGCGGCTACCCGGCAGGATGAGGAGTTCGGCGCCTTCGGCCTCCTCCAAGGTGCGGACGTACACGGGGCGGGCCAGCTCCGAAAGGGGCCAGAACTCGTCCAGGTTGGAGGCGTGGGGGTAGCGCAGGATGGCCACCTTGGGGCCTGGCCCCCTGTGGGGCACGGGGCGGAAGCCATCCTCCTCGGGCAAAGCCACGGAGAGCATGGGCAAGGTGCCCAGGACGGGTATCCCCGTCCAGCCCTCCAGGAGACCATAAGCCGGTTCCAAAAGGCGGAGATCGCCCCGGAACTTGTTGAGGACGAAGCCCAAAAGCCTTTCCCGGTGTTCCCCCAGTAGGGCCCAGGTGCCGTAGAGGGCGGCCAGTGCCCCGCCTTGGTCCACGTCCGCCACCAGGAGGGCCCTGGCTCCCGCCCACTCCGCCACCCGGAGGTTGGGCAGGTCGGGCCAGAGGTTGCGCTCCACCGGGCTTCCCGCCCCTTCCAGGACCAGGAGGTCAAACTCCCCGCCTAGGGTTTCCAAGGCCTCTCGCACAGGCCTTTCCAGGTGGGGTCGGCGTTGGGCCCAAGGGAGCCCCGAAAGGAAGGGGTCCAGTTGGCCCAGGACCACCACCTGGCTTCCCATCTCGCCCAAGGGCTTGATGAGCACAGGGTTCATGCGGGGATCGGGTTCAACCCCCGCTGCCAGGGCCTGTAGCCACTGGGCGCTGGCCATCTCCCCGCCGCCCACCACCCGGGCGTGGTTGGACACGTTTTGCGCTTTAAAGGGCGCCACCCTTAGCCCCTGGCGCCGGAAGTGGCGGAGGAGCCCAGCGGTGAGCAGGCTTTTGCCCACGCCGCTTCCTGTGCCCCAGACCATGAGGGCCTTAGCCTGCACCCAGCACCTCCAGGATCCCCTCGGGCAAGACCCGAGGAGGCCTACCCTCCCGTAGCCTTCCCGCCGCCTGGGTAAGGGAGGCAGCCGGGGCCATCACCTCCTCACTATACTTGGGACAACACGGACACCAGGGCCTGGATGGCCTCCTCCCTTTGCGCGGAAAGCCTCAGCCACTCCGGCAGGCCGAAGCTGGTGGCGTCCCGCACCCTTATCCCCTTTTCCCGAAGCCTCCGGGCCACCTCCGTGGCCTGGCCCACCCGCACCAGGAGGAAGTTGGTGGGGCTTTCCCGTACCTCGAGGCCCAGTTCCCGAAGCCTCTGGGCCAAGAGGCGCCGCAAGCGGTGGAGCTCGGCCTTAGCCCGGTCCAACCACGCCTGGGCCTCGGGGTCCAGGTGCCCCTCTAAAAGGGCCTCCCCATACACGGAAACCGGCCAGGAGGGGGCCAGGTTACGAAAGGGGGTAAGGTCCAAGGGGGCCACCAGGTACCCCGCCCGCACTCCCGTGAGGCCATGGGCCTTGTTGGGGCTATAGAGCCGCCAGGCGTTTTGGGGTAGAGGAAAAGGGGTTTCCAACAGAGGGTAGTAGGCCAGGTCCAGCACCAAGGCTCCCCCGGCCCTGGTTGTGGCCTCCTCCAGAAAGGGGTAGACCTCCCCCGTGGGGTTATTGGGCACGCAGAGGAAGGCCAAGGAGCTTCTGGGTAAGAGCCTGAGGAACTCCTCGGGGCTTTCCGTTTCCCAAAGGGGCAGGTCCAAGGCCCGGGCGGCCCGGGCGTACTCGCTGAAGGTGGGCTGAAGGAGGAGAATGGGGCCTCTTAGGAAGTTCCAACGGACCAGGCGGTGGATGAGTTCGCTGGTGCCCGTGCCCACGGCCACGTGGGTTTCCGGGACCCCGTGGCTTTCTGCCAGCAGGCGGTGGAGCCTCCGGTAGAGGGGGTCCGGGTAGCGGCTGGGATCGGCCCGCCGTAGGTATTCCAGGATTACCGGATTGGGCCCTAAGGCGTTGACGTTGGTGGAGAAGTCGTGGAGGGGCTCGGGGCCTCCATCGGGTCCCCCGTGGATAGGCGTTAGCACGTCTCCCAGCATGCCTTCCATGCTACGCCTCTCTGCCTTAGCGACCGTGGCCCTGGCCCTGTTCCCAAGGCCCGCCCCTTGGGAAAAGGGGTTAGGGCCGCCCCAGGCGGCCCCCTGCGGGGTAGTGTGGGGAAGGAGGAGGCTGGTGTAGAGGACCAGCGCTTACACTTTCCACGTTTCCACACCGGAAGGGAAACTGGGGGCGTGAAGGGAACACGGGTGTATCTGCTTTCCGAGGCCCGGGGCCTTTCCCGGGACCTCTTGGGCGGCAAGGGGTTTGGGCTCGTGGAGATGGTTTGGGCGGGGCTTCCCGTTCCTCCGGCTCTCATCGTCACCACGGAGGCTTGCCGCCTTTTCCTGCGGGAGGGGGCCGTCCCTGGTCTACAGGAGGAGGTCCGGGCTAAGATGGCGGCCCTCGAGGGCCTGGTAGGCAAACGCTTCGGCAAAGGGGAGGGGAATACCCCTCCCCTTCTGGTTTCCGTGCGGAGCGGGGCCCCGGTGTCCATGCCCGGGATGATGGACACCATCCTCAACCTGGGCCTGACCCTGGAGGGGGTGGAAAGCCTGGCCCGGGCTTCAGGGAACCCCCGCTTCGCCTGGGACACCTTCCGCCGGCTTCTTGCCATGTATGGGGAGGTGGTCTTGAGGGAAAGGGCCGAGGTGTTTGAGGGCCTGCTTTCCGCCGTAAAGGAGAAGCGGGGCGTGCAAAGCGACGCCGAGCTTACCGCCGAGGACCTCGAGGCCCTTTCCTTCCTCTACCTGCGCCACCTGGAGGAACGGGGTACCCCCTTCCCCCTGGACCCCTGGCTCCAGCTAGAGGGGGCTATAGAGGCGGTCTTCCGTAGCTGGTCCAACCCCAGGGCCAAGGCCTACCGCCGTATCTACGGCATTCCGGAGGACCTGGGCACGGCGGTGGTGGTCCAGGCCATGGTCTACGGGAACCTGGGGGAGGACTCGGGGACCGGGGTGGGCTTTACCCGTAACCCCGCCACCGGGGAAAAGGGCCTTTACGGGGAGTACCTGAGGAATGCCCAGGGGGAGGATGTGGTGGCGGGCATCCGCACCCCCGAGCCCCTTAGCCGCTTGCGGGAATATGCCCCCGAGCTCTACCGGGAGATTGAAAGGGTAGCGGACCTTTTGGAACGCCATTTCCGCGACATGCAGGACTTTGAGTTCACGGTGGAGCGTGGGCGCTTGTACCTTCTCCAGACCCGCTCGGGCAAGCGCACGGCCCAGGCGGCGGTGCGCATCGCTGTGGAGATGGCGGAGGAGGGTCTCATCAGCAAGGAAGAGGCCGTGCTTCGGGTGGAAGCCAACGCCCTCCCTGGCCTCCTCAAGCCTGCGGTGGACCGGAATAAAGCACCAGAGCCCATCCTAAAGGGGCTTCCCGCCAGCCCTGGGGCCGCGGTGGGGCACGTGGTTTTCAGCAACCAAGGGGCGGAGCGCTACACGGCCCAGGGGTTGCCCACCATCCTGGTGCGCCCGGAAACCACCCCCGAGGACATCACCGGCATGTACCTTTCCCAGGGAATCCTCACCGCCCGGGGGGGCCTCACCTCCCATGCGGCGGTGGTGGCCCGGGGCCTGGGGGTGCCGGCGGTGGTGGGGGCGGAGGGCCTGAGAGTGGCCCCGGAGGAGGGACGGGCCTGGGTGGACGGTCTTGAGATCCGGGAGGGGGACCTCCTCACCCTGGACGGAAGCACCGGGGAGGTCTTCCTGGGGGCGGTGCCCTTGGCTGAGGCGGCGGGTGAGGAACTTTTGCAGAAGCTCCTTTCCTGGGCCGAACCCCACCGCTCCTTGGGGGTTAGGGCCAACGCCGATACCCCTTCGGATGCGGAAAGGGCCCGAGCCTTCGGGGCTGAAGGAATCGGCCTCTGCCGCACGGAGCACATGTTCTTTCAGGAGGAGCGCCTGCCCTGGGTGAGGCGGCTTATCCTGGCCCGTACCCCGGAGGAGGAGGCCGAGGCCTTAGAGAGGCTTTATGCCTTCCAGAAGGAAGATTTTAAGGCCATCTTGAGGGCCATGGATGGCCTGCCTGTGACCGTGCGCCTTTTGGACCCTCCCCTCCACGAGTTCCTGCCACCTTTGGAAGAGCTTCGGGAAAAGGCCATAGCGGGGGATGAGGAGGCTAAGGCTCTTTGGGAAAGGGCCAAGGCCCTATCGGAGCAGAATCCCATGCTGGGCTTCCGGGGAATCCGCCTTCTCCTCCTGAGGCCCGGCATTTTCCGCATGCAACTCAAGGCCCTCTTGGAGGCGACCAAGGAGCTGAGGGAGGAGGGTTTTGACCCCCGGCCTGAGGTCATGATTCCCCTGGTGGCGGATCCCAAGGAAGCGGAACAGGCCAGGGCCTTGGCAGAAGAGCTTTTCCAGGAGTACGGCCCCATCCCCTTCGGTACCATGATGGAAACCCCAAGGGCCGCCCTTCTGGCCTCGGAGATCGCTCCTTTGGTGGACTTCTTCAGCTTTGGTACCAACGACCTCACCCAGATGGCCTTTGGCCTTTCCCGGGACGACGCCGGCAAGTTCCTACCCCAGTACGTGGAAGAAGGCCTGTTTCCCTTTGACCCCACGGAGCGCCTGGACGAAAAGGGGGTGGGAAGGCTGATAAGGATGGCCGTGGAGGAGGGAAGGCGGGCCAATCCCCGGCTGAAGGTGGGGCTTTGCGGGGAGCACGGGGGGGAGGCCCGCAGTGTGGCCTTTGTGGCGGAGCTTCTGGATTACACCTCGGCCAGTCCCTTTAGGGTGCTCACGGCCCGCCTGGCGGCAGCCCAGGCGGGGCTTCGGAGCCGAAAGTACGCAAACACGTGATCCAAGGGGTTTGGCGCTGGGCCAAGGGTTAGAGAAGCGAAACCTCCAGGCCGCGGGTACCTCCTGGGCTTAGGACGCCCTTGCGCATCCGGGTGTCCGCTAATGGTGTAACAAATTCTCTGTAGGCATTTTGGGTTTAGAAAATTGGGCTTGTGCCTGCATTAAATCCGCTACCTGCTTTATTGTGCCTGTTGACTACTGAGATGAATCGTGGATAAGGATTTCACTTTGAACCACATCTCAGCAAAGCCCAGCTGGAGTGGCATAATGAATATGTGGTAACCGAGGTTAACCAAATCAGGGGGTGACCATGAGACGAGGCGTGTGCGTCTATTTCGTTTTGGGGGCCTTAAGCTTTGCTTTGGCACAGAAACCTCAAATCCTTATCGGCACCGGTGGCGTTGGTGGGGTTTACTTTTACTATGGCACCACGGTGGCGGAGATCCTGAACAGAACAGGGGTGGTTCATGCCCAGGCCATGCAGTCTGGGGGATCTATAGAAAATCTTATGCTCCTTCGTGATCGCACGGATGCGGCTAGAGGCGTTTTCTACTGTGGTACTGCGCTTCCTGATGCCGTTCTGATGGCTTACCAAGGCGAGGAGCGCTTTCAAGGGAGGCCTGTTCCAGTGCGCATCCTTTTCACCATGTACCCCAATTACTTCCATGTAGTGACCACGGAGGGCAGCGGGATCCGTGTACTTCAGGACCTGAAAGGGAAACGGGTTTCCACGGAGGTGCCTGGGGGTATTATTGAGTATGAGGCCAGGATTCTCATGTCTGCTGCCCTTCCCGGCTTCGATCCTCGAACGCATTTCGCCAAGTGGGAGAGGACCCGAGTGGCAGAAAGTGCCCAGATGCTTTCCGAGGGAAACTTGGATGCCTTTTTCTGGTCCGGAGGGCTTCCGACGGGGAGTATTTTGGAGCTATCGGGAAGCCTTTCCCGTAAAGGAAAGCGCCTGTACTTGATTCCTCTTCCCAAGGAAAGTACTGCGGTTCAGGTTCTCATGCGCCGCTTTCCCGGAGTGGTGGATACGGGGATCATCCCCAAGAGCGTGTACAACACCCGTTATGATACCCCAACCCTTACTTTTTGGAACGTATTTGTGTGTCCTGCTAGCCTTCCCGAGGACGTGGCCTATACCATCGTCAAAACAGTGTTTGAGAACCTGTCTACTTTACATGCGGCGGTGGCTCCGGCTCGGGATACCACATTGGAAAACGCCATGCGCTCCCGTGGGGGAAAGGTCCCCTATCATGACGGGGCGGTGCGCTTCTTCCGAGAGAAGGGACTTTGGCGCTAGCTTCCTTCTGGGGCTAGAAGGTCCTCATCTCTATCCCCGCCTCCTCCAGGGCCTTCCGCACCGCCCGCACCACCTGGAGGGCGTTGGGGTTATCCCCGTGGATGCAGAGGGTTTCCGCTCGGACCTCCACCTCCCCGCCGTCCAGGGCTTCCACCCTCCCTTCCAAAACCATCCTCAGCGCTCGCCGGGCAGCTTCTTCGGGATCGCTGATCCAGCTTCCAGGCAGGGAGCGGGGGGCCAGCTGGCCGTTGTTCAGGTACGCCCGTTCGGGGAAGGCCTCGAGGACCACCCTAAGCCCGGCCTTCCGGGCTTCCTCCTCGTACACGGTTCCGGGAAGCACCACCAGGGGAACCTGGGGGTCAAAGGCCTTCACCGCCTGGGCGATGGCCCGGGCGGTTTCCCGGTCCCGGCAGGCCTTGAGGTAAAGGGCTCCGTGGGGCTTCACGTGGTGAAGCCTTAGGCCCTCCGCCCGCAGGAAGGCGTAAAGGGCCCCCACCTGGTAGAGGACATCGGCGTACACCTCCTCGGGGCTTAGGGCCATCTCCCTGCGGCCAAAGCCCACCAGGTCCGGGAAGCCCGGGTGGGCGCCCACCGCCACCCCGTGGGCCTTGGCCAGGGCTACCGCCTCCCGGATGCGGGTGGGGCTACCCCCATGGAAACCGCAGGCCAGGTTCACCGAGGTTACATAGGGGAAGATCTCCCGGTCGTGCCCGTAGGAAAAGACCCCGTAGGACTCTCCGGCGTCGGCGTTCAGGTCTACGGTCATGGCCGCCTCCTTTCTTAGCCTAGCCCCCCGTCATGGTGTGGGGTAGCCAAAGGGCCATCCCCGGAAAGGCCACCAGGAGGACCACCACCAGGAGAAGTACCCCCATGAAAGGCAGGGCGTAGCGGGCGATGTGGAAGAGGTCCTCCCCGGTTAGGGACTGAATGACGAAGAGGTTGAAACCCACCGGGGGTGTGATCTGGGCCAGCTCTACCATGATGACCAGATAGACCCCAAACCACAAGGGGTCCACGCCAATGGCCTTCACCACGGGCAGGATCACGCTGATGGTGAGGACCACTATGGAAATGCCGTCCAAGAACCAGCCCAAAACGATGTAGACCAGGCTAAGGAAGAAGATGAGGGCCACGGGGGTAATCCCTGCCTCCACCGCCCAAGCGGCCAGGGCCCGGGGGATGCCGGTGAAGCCCATGGCCAGGGTCAGGACCCCCGCCCCCGCCAGGATCAGGCCGATCATGCTGGTGGTGCGGATGGCCCCCATTAGGCTTTCCCAGAACATCCTGGGGGACAGTTCCCGGTTTAGCCCCGCCAGGAGAAGCGACCCGGCTACGCCGATGGCCGCTGCTTCCGTGGGGGTAGCCACCCCTAGGTAGATGGAGCCTAAGACCAAAAGGATGAGGAAGAGCACGGGGAAAACACCCAGGAGGCTGGCCAGGACCTGGGCCAGAGGTTTTTGGGGCTCCCGGGGAAGTTCCTTGCGGTGGCGAAGGGCCAAAATGGCTACCAAAAGCATAAAAAGCAAGGTTAGGACCGCTCCCGGTACCACCCCCGCCATGAAGAGGCGGGCTACGGAGACCTCGGCCATAACCCCGTAGACAATCATGATGACGCTGGGAGGGATAAGGAAGCCCAGGGTTCCGGCCCCCGCTAGGGAACCCAGGGCCAGGGGCTTGGGATAGCCGCGGCGCAGCAGCTCCGGTAGGGTGAAGCGGCCCACGGTGGCGGTGGTGGCGGCGGAAGAGCCGATGACGGCGGCAAAGAGGGCGCTGGCCACCACGTTCACGTGGAGAAGCCCTCCAGGGAGACGCGAAAGAAGGGGGCTAAGCCCCTGGAAAAGCCCCTGGGCCAGCTGGGAGCGGTAGAGGATTTCCCCCATCCAAACAAACAGGGGTAAGGCGGCTAGGCTCCAACCCGAGGTGGAGGTCCAAAGGGCGGTGGCCAGGTTGGGTCCCACCGGGGCGGAGGTAAAAAAAGCCAGCCCAGCCATTCCCACCAGCAGGAGGGTCAGGCCCACATGGACGCCCAAGGCCAGGAGAAGCAAGAGAAGGCCCACCAGGATGAAACTCTCCCCTAAGAGGTTCATCCCTCCCCTCCCTTCCACGTTTTCAGACCCACCTCAAGGAGGGCTAGGGTGAAGAAGGTGAGGCCCACTGCCAGGAAGCTTTGCGGCAGCCAAAGGGGTAGGGGAAGGAGTCCCGGGGCCAGGTCCCCGTAGCGGTAGCTTTCCCCCACCCTAAGCCAGGCGTGCCAGGTGGCGTAAAGGGTGGCGAGCAACCCGAGCCCCAGAGCCATGGACTCCGCCCACCGCTTTGCCGGCTTTGGCAACCTCTCCAGCAAAACCCGCACCCGGATATGCCCCCCGGCCCTCAGGGTGGGGGCCAGGCCCAGGAAGATGAGCCCAGCCGTGGCAAACCCTGCCATCTCCAAGGCCGAGGGCACCACGAAGCCCAGGTACCGCCCCGCTACCTGGGCCAGGATCACCAGGAGGATGAAGAGCCCCATGAGGGCTGCAAGGAGCTCGGAGAGGCGGAAGAGGCCCTCGAGGACCTTCCTCAACAGGCTCATCGCCCCAGGTACTGCCGGTAGACCTTTACCCCCGTGGCCCCGGCCTGCCTTTGCCACTCTAGGATCATGGTCTGTCCCACCTTCTTGAGGTCGGTCAGCAGGGCAGGGGAGGGCTTGACCACCTGCAGACCCCGGCTCGCCAGGGTCTGCAGGGCCTTTTCCTCCTGCTCCTGGCTCAGCCGCCAGCCCCGCTCCTCTGCCCGCTTGGCCGCCTGCAACAGGGCTTCCCGGTCTTGGGCGGAAAGGCTTTCAAAGGCCCTCCGGCCGATGACCACCATGTTCTTGGGTATCCAGGCCTTCACGTCGTAGAAGTAGCGGGCGAAGTCCCAGGCCTGGCTATCTACCCCTGTTACCGGGGAGGTGATCATGGCTTCCACGATCCCGGTGGCGAAGGCCTGGGGGATGTCGGCGGCTTCCACCTGCACCGGGGACATGCCAAGAAGCTCCGCCATCCGGGCGGTGGCCGGGTTGTAAGCCCGGAAGCGCATGCCTTTCAGATCTGCCCCTGAGTTTACAGGCCGTTTGGTGTAGAGCCCCTGGGGTGGCCAGGGCACCGCGTAAAGAAAGACCACGCCCCGTTGCGCCAGCCATTTCTCCACCTCCGGACGCTGGGCCTGGTAGAGCCGGCGCGCCTCCTCGTAGCTGGTGGCCACGAAGGGGATGGAGTCCAGGTTGAAGAGGGGGTTTTCATTGGCCAGAAGGGACATGAGCACCTCCCCCATCTGCACCTGCCCGTTCCTAACCGCCGGCAGGATCTGGGGATGGGGGAAGAGGGAACCGCCGGGGTGGACAGTGATCTTTAGCCGCCCTCCCGTGGCCTCCTCCACCTCCTTGACGAACTGCTGGATGTTTTGCGTGTGGAAGTTGGCCGGGGGATAGGGGGTGGCCATGTTCCAGGTCTGGGCTTGGGCCGCTACTACCCATACGACAAGGCCTACCAACAGGCTCCGCATACCTATGCACCTCCTATCGCATTCTAGCGCTTGGGCACCCGGTCCACGAACTCGTTGGTGTAGGTGCGCTTGAGGTCGATCTTGGCCCGGGCTACGTTGGGGTCGAAAGCGGAAAGTACGGTAAGAGGCCGTAGGGGAGCGGTGTCGCTGAACCGCCCTGTGGGCGAGAAGGCTTCCAAGGAGTTTTTGAGGACCTTGAGGTACAGAGCCCGGTCGCCCAGGAAATACTCCTCCGGCAGGACGGCGGCGATTTCCTCAGGGGTCTTGCCCTGCATCCACCTCAGGCCCCGCACCATGGCGTTTACCAGGCGCTGGGCCGTGTCGGGGTTGCGGTCCAGCCATGCCCGGGTGGTGTAGAGGACCGCGGCAGGATATTCTCCTCCCAGTACCTCCCGCGTACCCTTGGTGCTACGGGTATCCGCCAGCACCTTGATGAGGCCCCGTTCCTCTAAGAGGGTGATGGCAGGCTCCACGTTGGAAAGGGCCTCCACCTGCCGGTTCTGCACGGCAGCTACGGCCTGGGCTCCCACGGAGACGCCGATTACCGATACGTCTGCGGGTTTAAGCCCGTTTTTTACCAGGAGGTAGTTGAGGAAAAAGTGCGTGGAGCTACCCGGGGCCGTGACCCCCACCTTCCGGCCCTTGAGGTCGGCGATGCTCCGGACCTGGTCCGCCAGGTCGGTGCGCACCCCCAGTACGATGGCCGGGTACCGCCCCACCTGAACGAAGGCCACGATATCCCGACCCTGGGCCTGCATCTGGATGGTGTGGTCGTAGAAGCCCATCACCACCTCCACGCTCCCTCCCACCAGGGCCTGGAGGGCCCTCGAGCCCGCCTGCAAGTCCTGGATCACCACGTCCAGGCCCTCCTCCTTAAAGAATCCCAGGCGCTCCACCACGGTGAGGGGCAGGTAGACCACCGCCGTCTTTCCCCCCACCCCCAGGACCACCCGCTTAGGAGCAGCCTGGGCTTCCGCCAAAGACATCCCTAGGGCCAGGAAGCTCACCAGCGCTGTGAGAAAAAGCCTTTTCATACCACCTCCTCCTTTATCCTTGAATCCCTTCCGCCTTGGGGTGCCAGCGGACCAGCCGTTTTTCCACCTGGCCCACCAGGGCATCCAAGACCAGCACGAAAACCATCAGCACCACCATGCCAGCGAACACCCCCGTGGTGTCAAATACCCCTTCCGCCTGGGCGATGACGTAGCCCAGGCCGGCGGCGCTCCCCAGGTACTCCCCCACCACGGCCCCGATCACCGCGAAGCCAATAGAGGTTCTCAGGCTTGAGAAGATCCAGCTGGCTGCGGCCGGGAGGTATACGTGGGCAAGAAGATGACCAGACCGGGCCCCGAGAAGCCGAGCATTCTGTAGGATTACGGGGCTCACCTCCTTGACCCCCTGGTAGGTGTTGAAGAAGGCCACGAAGAAGACCAGGGTGATGCCCAAGGCCACCTTGGAGAGCACCCCTAGGCCGAACCAAAGGGTGAAGATGGGGGCCAGGACCACCCGGGGAATGGCGTTCAAGGCCTTGATGTAAGGGTCTAGGACGGCGGCTACGCTGGGGGCCAGGGCCAGCCAAAGCCCTAGGACCACCCCAAGGAGGGTTCCGAAGAAAAAGGCCAAGACCATCTCCAGGGTGGTGATGTAGAGGTGGGGGTAGATCTCCCCTGTGCTGAGCCAGCGCCAGATCCTTCCAGCAATATCCGAGGGTTTTGAGAAGAAGAAGGGGTCCAGGCGGCCGGTCCTCGAGGCCCACTCCCACCACAACAGCAGGAAAAGGAGCAGGCCCGCTTGCCAAATCCTTAATCTAAGCCCCCGCATGGGCCCGCATCACCTCCCCCCTTAAAAGCTCCCAGATCTTCCGGTGCAAGCGCAAAAACTCGGGCGTGAGCCGGATTTCCGCCACATCCCGGGGCCGGGGCAGGGGGATGGGAAACTCCCCAATGACCCGGGAGCGGGGCCCCGCCGACATCACCACCACCCGGTCGGCGAGGGCGATGGCCTCCTCGAGGTCGTGGGTGACGAAGAGCACCGTCTTGCGGTCCTCCTGCCAGAGCCTCAGGAGCTCGTTTTCCATGAGCTGCCGCGTCTGCACGTCCAAAGCGGAAAAGGGCTCGTCCATGAGGAGGAGTCTGGGATTGGCGATAAGCACCTGGGCCAGGCCTACCCGCTTGCGCATCCCCCCGGAAAGCTGGTGGGGGTAGTGGCGGGGAAAGCGGCCCAGGCCCACTTTCTCCAGCCAGGCTTGGGCCCGTTCCCGGGCTTCCCGCCACGGCACCCCCCGGAAGACCAGGGACAGGGCGACATTGTCTAGGGCCGTCTTCCAGGGGAGGATGGCGTCCTGTTGGAAGAGGTAACCAGCAACGGGGTTAAGCCCCCGAAGGGGTTTCCCGTTCAGGAGCACCTCCCCTTCGCTGGGAGCGAGAAGTCCTGCTGCCACGTTGAGAAGAGTGCTTTTGCCACAGCCCGTGGGGCCCACTAAGCTCACGAACTCCCCAGGGGCAAGGCCCAGGCTCACCCCTTCCACAGCCACATAGGGACCAAAGCTGACGGAGACCTGGCGGAGCTCCAGAAGCCTCATGCGTAGTATTCGGGGTTGGGCTTTATGCCCACAGCGTTCAAGAGCCGGTTGGTGAAGTTGAACATGGCTGCCACCTCTACCGCCTCCAAGATGGCTTCGTCGCTTAGGCCTGCTTCCCTAAGGGGGGCCAGATCCCCTTCCGTCATGGCGTAATGCTCGTGGGTGATCTTCAGGGCAAGTTCAACGAGGGCCCGCATCCTCGAGGGCATCTCCGCTCGGCGGGGGTTGGCGGCCAGGACCTCAGGAAGGACGGGGTCCCCAGTGAGGTCCTCTAGATAGCGCTTGTGGCTGGCCACGCAGTACTCGCACCGGTTCTCGCCACTGATGGCCACCGCCATGGCCTCCCGTTCCTCCCGGGAGAGGAGGCCCTCCCCCCGCATGAGGGCGTCGTAGTAACGGAACCAAAGGAGAAACCGTGGGCTTAAGGCAAAGGCCCGGGCCACGTTGGGCACAAACCCCATCTTTTCTTGAAAGCGGGCGAAGAGCTCCCGTACCTCCGGGGCAAGCTCCTTCTCCTCAGGAACCCGAAGCCAGGAGATCACCATACCGCCACCGCCCGCACCGGGCCACCCGAGGCCCCCCGGTGCTTAGGAGCTCCCACGAAGATGAGGGCCCCCGCTGGGGGCACCTGGGCCAGGTTGGCCAGGTTTTCTAGGCCATATTTCCCTGCGCCCAGGAGGATCAGATGGGCCTTGAAGTCCTTGGAGGGACCGTGGTCCAAGGAAAGCGTATCCACCCCAACCCCCACGATCTCCCGCTGTCGCACCAAGAACTCAGCTGCCTCCGGGGAGAAGCCGGGGAAGTGGAGGGTACCCGCGGCGTCTTGGTTCAAGAAGGCCTTGGGGTCACGCCAACGGGCTTCCCAGCCCGAGTGCATGGCCACCAGGGCCCCTTTGGGCAGGCGGCCGTGCTGGCGCTCGTAGGCCAGGATGTCGTCCACGGTCACCTGGGCATCGGGGTCCCGGGCGGCCCTCTCGTGGATGTGGATCACCGCCAGGGGAGCGATAAGGGTCTCCACGGGTAGCTTCTCCGCGGTAAGCCCCCCTTCCGCAAAGTGGGCGGGGGCATCCATATGGGTTCCCGAGTGCTCCCAGAGGTCAATGCGGTTACCGTAGTAGCCGTTTTGCCGCACCGTGACCAAGGTGGTGATGCGCATGGGCTCGGCCCCGGGGAAGAGAGGGATCTCCGGGGAAAGCTCGTGGGTGAGGTCCACCGCCCGGCTAAAGGCTCGGCCAGGGACAGGGGCCTGGGCCAGGGAGCGGCTGGCCAGAAGGGCAAGCCCCGCACCCAAAAGCGCCCTGCGGGAGATCTCCTTCGCCACCGCCTCCATTACCAGAGGAGCGCACATGCTTGCCTCCTTTCGGGCAAAAACTACCACATTCCCGCAAAGGTATGCAAGTGTCTAACGCCGGGGATCAAGGCGGTCACGAAGCCCATCCCCGAGGAGGTTAAAGCCCAAGACCGTCAAGGATAGGGCCACTCCCGGGACCAGGGCGGGGTATGGGGAAAGGGGGAGGAAGCCCTGGGCCTCCCTTAGCATGCGGCCCAGGCTAGGGTTAGGGGGTTGGACCCCTAGGCCCAGGTAGGAAAGGGCGGCCTCGGCCAACAAGGCAGCGGCGAAGGCCAGGCTGGCCTGGACCAGGAGGGGTCCTAGGAGGTTGGGAAGGAGATGGCGGAAGACCACCCGCCCTGGGCCGGCTCCCAAGGCCAAGGCGGCCTCTACGAAGGGGGTGGTTTTTAAGCTCATGGCTCCCGCCCGGGCCACCCGGAAGAAGGCAGGCACCATGGAAAGCCCCACCGCCAGCATGCTGCTAACCATACCGGGCCCCATGAGGGCGGCGAAGAGGAGGGCGAGGAGCAAGCCGGGGAGGGCGTAGAGGGCCTCCATGAGAAGGCTTAAGATGCCGTCCCAGTAACGGCCTAGGTACCCCGCAAGAAGGCCCGAGACCACTCCCAGAGCGAAGCCCACGGATACGGCGATACCCCCCACCACAAGGGCATTCCTGGCTCCGTGAAGAAGCCGGGCCAGAAGGTCCCGGCCCAGGGGGTCGGTGCCCAGGGGATGGCTGGGGGAGGGGGGAGCAAGGCGGTGGAGGAAGTCGGGGGCGTTGGGGTCCACGGGGTAGAGGTAGGAGGCCAGGGCCATGAGGAGGAAGAGGCCCACCAGGAGGCTGCCTATAAAGAGGCTTGGGCTACGCATACGCCACCCGTGGGTCCAAGAGGCCGTAGAGGAGGTCCACCAGGAGGTTGAAGAGGACGATGAGGGCCGCCATGACCAAAACCAGGCCCTGGAGAAGGGGGTAGTCGCGGGCCTCGAGGGCGGTCAGGGCCAGGCTCCCCATCCCCGGCAAGGCGAAGACCACCTCCACCACCACCGCTCCCGTGAGGAGAAACCCTCCCTCCAGGCCCAGCACGGTGACCAGGGGAAGGCTTGCCGGCTTTAGGGCGTGCTTGAAGAGCACCCAGGTCTCGGGGACCCCCTTGGCCCGGGCGGTGCGGATGTAGTCCTGGCCCATCACTTCCAGAAGGCTCCCCCGGGCCATGCGAAAGAGGATGGCCGCCCGGGAAAGGGCCAGGGTGAGGGCGGGGAGGAAAAGGTGGCGCAGGGCTTCCCATGGATTGGAAAACCCTGGGAAGCCGCTGGCGGGGAAGAGGGGCAGGTGCACCGCCAGGGCGTAGAGGAGGACCACCCCCAGGAAGAAGGTGGGTACGGACTGCAAAAGGGCCATGAGGCCGGTTAGGGCCAGGTCCCAAAAGGGAAACCGAAGGGCCAACAGGGCCAAGGGTAGGGCGAGGAAAAGGGCGCCACCAAGCCCCAGGAGGACGAGGCCCAGGGTGAGGGGAAGCCTTTCTTCCAGAAGCTCACCCACGGGCTTTCCGTAGCGGATGGACTCCCCAAGGTCTAGGCGGAGGGTGC
Organism: Thermus altitudinis; assembly: GCF_022760835.1. GTDB lineage: Bacteria > Deinococcota > Deinococci > Deinococcales > Thermaceae > Thermus > Thermus altitudinis. The sequence continues at coordinate 37,579 of NZ_JAKTNQ010000002.1, read as the reverse complement.
GGGTGAGCCAGTCCGCATAGCGTTCCCAGGGAGGTTTGTCCAAGCCGAGGGCCCGTTCCAGGGCTTGGCGAGCGGCTGGAGACGCCTCGAGGCCCAGGATGGCCTGCACCGGGTCCCCCGGGAGGAAGAGGAGAAAGAGGAAGACCAGGCTGGAGGCCAGCCACAAGGTGGCCAGGGCCAGGAGGACCCGCCTCAGGAGAAAGCTTCGCATCTAGCGGCTCAGGTAAACCCGGGTCACGTTGAGGCTCGGGGTGGGCTGGTTCTGCCACCAGCCCACGACCTCCTTGCGCATGGCGGCGATATAGGGGGCGTTCATCACCCATAGGTTCACCGCGTCCTGGGCCAAGAGACGTTGCATCTCCTTCATGATCTCGCAGGCCCGTTTGGGATCGGGGGTGCGCAGGTACCGGGTGTAGAGCTCCCGGAAGCGGAGCGAATCATAGCGGAAATAATAGTTCGGGTTGGCGTAGATGCCGATATCGTGGGGCTCGGAGTGGCCGATGATGGTCATCTGGTAGTCGGCCCCCCGGAAGACCCGAGAAAGCCAGGTGGCCCACTCCACCACCTCCAGCCTTGCCTGGATCCCGATCTGGGAGAGCTGGGCGGCGATGGCCTCGCCAAGCCGCCTCTCATAGGGGTAGGGGGCGGCTAGGGTGAAGGTGAAGCGCAAGGGGTTGTTGGGTCCATACCCTGCCTCTTGCAACAGGGCCCGGGCCTTTGCCGGGTCGTAGGGGTAATAGCCGGAGAGGTCCTCGTAGCAACTTTCCCCGGGAGAGCGGTGGCTGCCAATGGGGGTGCCATAGCCCAGCATCACCCCTTCCACCAAGGCCTTTTTGTCCACGGCATGCTGGATGGCCCGCCGCACCCGGAGGTCGTTGAAGGGCGGGCGACCATTGTTCATCCCCACGGTGATCTCCGTGGTGGTAAATCCCGTGACCACCTTGAAGTTGGGGTCTCGCTGGAGCACCAGGGCGGCTTCCGGGCTCACCCCCAGGCCGATCACCTGGATGTCCCCGGCCCTGAGGGCGGCGAGCTGGGCGTTTGGATCGGGCATGAAGCGGAAAAAGACCCGGTCCAGATAGGGTAGGCCGGGTTCGTAGTACCCTTCAAACCGCTCCAGCCGCACCCCTACTCCCCGTTCCCAGGCCACGAACCGGAAGGGCCCGGTGCCGATGGGCTGAGTCCTCTGCTCCTCCATCCGGCCCTTGGGTCCGATCACCGAGTCCGGCCGGGCCAGGTTGAAGAGGAAGTCCTGGTTGGGCTGGCGAAGGCGGAAGACCACGGTGTAGGGGTCCTTGGCCTCCACGCTTTGGATGTCCTGGTAGTACTCGGGGTGGGTGTGGCCGGACTTGGGATCCCGGGCGCGGTTGAACTTGAAGACCACATCCTCGGCGGTGAAGGGGGCACCGTTATGGAAGCGCACCCCCCGGCGCAGGTGGAAGGTCCAGGTGAGGCTGGAGGGGCTTCCCTGCCAGCGCTCGGCCAAAGCAGGAACGATCTCCCCCTTCTCGTTGAACTTGACCAAGCCCTGGAGGACGTTGTCGTAGAGCATGCGGGGGATCTCCTGGCTGGTGGAGGCCGTGGGGTCCAAGACGGGAGGCTCGGCCAGGATGGCCACCCGAAGCTCTCCTCCACTCGGCTGGGCCAGGGCCAGGCCTAGGCTAACCAGCAGGAACAACTGCAATCGCTTCCTCATGTTTTCCCTCCCTCTCCTCATGCTATGCTCGGGGGTTCCCATCCCCGAGGTACCTACTCCAGATAGAGTACCGCCAAGGCGGCATAAACCCGGGCGGCTTGGACCACCTCCTCCAGGTCCACCCACTCGTCCACCTGGTGGGGCAGGGTTTTCCCGCCAGGGCCCATGACCACCACGGGAAGGCCCGCCCAGGCCCGGAGGAAGGTACCGTCCGTGGCCCCTGGCACCCCGCCGTAACGCAGGGGGAGTCCAAGAAGCTTTAGGGCCTCCTCCGCCGCCTGAACCAGGGGATCCTCCTTCGGTGTCTCCACGGGAGGACGGTCCTCCAAGACCTCCACCTCGGCTTCCGCCAAGGCCTGGATCCTGGCCACCAGTTCTCCGTGGTCCAATCCTGGCACGGTGCGCACGTCCAGGACTACCTCCGCCTGGACGGGGATAACGTTCAGCTGCCCTTCGCCGGCGCTGGCCAGCACCTGGGTGGGGGTAAGGTAGGGGGGACCGAGGAAAGGATGGGAAAAGGTTTCCTGAAGTTCTAGTTGTAAGGCTTCTAGCTCCAAGATGAATCGGGCAGCCTTGGGAATAGGGTTCTCCCCCGCATAGGGCATGGCCCCGTGAGCCATTTTTCCGAGGAAAGGGAGTTTTAGGCGCAGGGCGCCCTTTTGCCAAAGGCAGATCTCCATCTCCTCGGGCTCGGCCACCAAGGCCCCCCGGAAGCCGCGGGCCAAGCCTTCCTTTAGAAAGGCCTTTACCCCCAGCATCATCCCTTCCTCGTCGGCCAGGGCGGCTAGGCGCAGGGGGCGTTTTAGATGGCCTAGGGCCCGTTTCACCGCCAATAGGGCCCCCACCAAGGCGGCTAGGCCCCCTTTCATGTCGCAGGCCCCTCGGCCGTAAAGCCGCCCTCCCTCCACCACCCCGGCATAGGGAGGGTGGCGCCAAAGCCCTTCCTCCCCGGGGGTCACCACATCCGTATGGCCCTCCAGGATCAGCCCTCCTTCCCCTTCCCCCAGATCGGCCATCAGGTTGGGCCGGCCGGGGGTTACCTCCTGCCGAAAGGGGTGGAGGCCCCGTTCCCTTAGGTACTCTTCCAGAAAGGCCACCACTCCCTCTTCCCCAGGGCCCGGGTAGTGGCTGGGGATCCGTACCAGGCTGCGAAGGAGGTCGACCACCTCCCTTTCCTCCACCGCTTCGGCTGCCAGGAGGGCCTTTTCCATAGGCTTCATACCGATTATACCGCGGTATGCTGGGGCCAAGGAAAGGAGGAAAAGGCATGAAGGACTACCGGAACCTCTTTAACCTTGAGGGGCATGTGGCCTTGGTGGTGGGTGCAGCCTCCGGGATCGGGCGGGCTTCAGCCGAGGCCTTGGCGGCCTTCGGAGCTAGGGTGGTGTTGGCGGACCGGGATGAGAGGGGCTTGGAGGAGGCCTTGAGGGCCATCCATGACCAAGGGGGTAGGGCGGAAGGGCACGTTCTAGACCTAATGGACAGGGAAGGGGCCAGGCGGCTGGTGGAGCAGGTGTACCAGAGCCATGGCCGGTTGGACACCCTGGTCTCCACCCCGGCCGTCAACGTGCGCAAGCCCCTTTTGGACTACGCTGATGAGGAGGTGGACCGGGTGGTGGACCTCAACCTAAAGGGGACCCTAAGGCTTCTGCGGGCTGGGGGGCAGGTGATGCGGGAGCAGGGCGGAGGTAGCCTCATCGCCTTCGCTTCCATCCGGGCCGTGGTGGTGGAGCCAGGACAGGGGATCTACGCCGCCACCAAGGCGGGGATCCTCCAGATCATGCGTACCCTGGCTGCCGAACTTGGGCCCTTTGGGGTGCGGGCCAACGCTGTGGCCCCTGGACCCATAGAAACCCCCCTTACGGCCCCCATCAAGGCGCACCCGGACTGGTACCAGGCCTATGCGGAGAAGACGGCCCTCCGGCGCTGGGGAAAGCCCGAGGAGGTGGCCATGGCCGTGGTGTTCCTGGCCTCCCCGGCCTCCAGCTACGTCACCGGGACCCTCTTCCTGGTGGACGGGGGGTGGACAGCGGTGGATGGGCGGTTCAGCCCGCCCCTTTGATACCACCCCACCAGGTGGGGACCGGGGCATTCCTCCTCCGGGCCCCGACCTCGAGCACCCATGGAGCAAGGTATAGCGAGAAAGAGCATGGCCTTCTGAGGGACGAACTAAGGGATGCGTTGTACCCAAGGGGAAGCTAGACCAGCCTTTGTCCTCCCAAGTAGACCTCCAGCACCTTAAGCCCCTGGTCCAGCACCACCAGGTCCGCCCGCTTGCCGGGGGCGATCTCCCCTCGGTCAGAAAGGCCCAGGTAACGGGCTGGGTACCAGGATAACCTCCGGGCGGCTTCTTCCAGGGGTATCCCCCAGGCCACCAGGTTCCTTAGGGCCTGGTCCAGGGTGAGGGTGCTCCCCGCCAGGGACTCGCCCAGCCAGACCCCCTCTTTCCGCTTCTCCACCCGGTGGGCTCCCAAGGGATAGGTGCCGTCCGGCATCCCCGCTGCCGCCACCGCATCGCTCACAAAGTAGAGGCCAGGGATAGCCTTTAGGGCCACCTTTAAGGCAGCGGGGTGGACGTGGAGGCCATCGGGAATGAGTTCCGCCCACCCGCCTCGTTCCAGGGCCAGGCCCACTACCCCGGGGGTGCGGTGGTGGAGGCCGGTCATGGCGTTGTAGAGGTGGGTGAAGCCCAGGGCCCCGGACTCCAGGGCCGCCAAGGCCTCCTCGTAACCGGCTTCCGTGTGCCCCAGCTGGACCCGCACCCCCCTTTCCGCCAAGAAGCGGACGAGCCCCAGAGCCCCGGGAAGCTCCGGGGCCAGGGTTACCACCCGTACAGGGGCTAGGGAGAGGAGGAGCTCGGCCACCTCCCTGTCTGGGGGGAGAGGGAAGGGGGGCTGGGCCCCCAGGCGGCCTGGGCTGAGGAAAGGACCTTCTAAATGGGCTCCCAGAAGGGCTTCCCCTAGGGGACCTTCCATGGCCTCTCGGATGCCTCTAAGAGCCTTTTCCAGCGACCCTAATGGGGCGGTCACGGTGGTGGCCAAAAGGCCGGTGGTGCCGTGGCGGAGGTGGAAGCGCACCGTGGCCTCCACGCCCTCTGGGCCCTCCATCACCTCCCTGCCTCCTCCCCCGTGCACATGGAGGTCCAGGAAGCCGGGTAGGATGAGGGGGCCGTCCACGGGGGCCTCTTCTATGGCCTCAATGGCCTCGGAGAAGTGGAGGCGGCCGCGCAGGAAGCCCTGAGGGGTAAGGATGTAACCTTGCAGCATGCCTTTCTCCTAGCCTGGGTACACCACCTGGCCGGCCCTTAGGTTACGGCCACCTGTAGCCCGGCCCAGGACGTTGACCTCTCCTTGGGCATAGAGATAACCCAAAAGGGCGAAGGCCAAGGCCTCCCTTACCTTGGGGTTCCCCATGACCTCCACGGGAAGCTCTTGGGAGAGAAGCCCCACCAGAACCCGGTTCCTGGCCCCGCCCCCCGCCAATAGAACCCGGTCCACCCTGCCCACGAACCGGCGGTAGGCTTGGAGGATGCTTCTGGCGGTTAACTCCAAAAGGGAGCGGAGGAGGGCCCCGGCTTCCTGGGGGAGGGGGGAGAGGTTCCCAAGCCGCCAGACCTCCCGCCCCGTGGTCTTGGGAGGCGGAAGGGAGAAATAGGGATGCCGGAGCCACTGGGCCAGGGCTTCCTCGTCGGGGGTGGCCCTTTCCGCTAGGTCCACGGCTTCTTCCAGGGGGAGGCCCAGGGTCTGGACCCCCTCATCAAAGAGGCAGATCCCAGGGCCGGTGTCAAAGGCCAGTAGGGAGTCCGGATCCTTTCCCCGGAAATAGGTCAGGTTGGAGATTCCCCCAAGGTTGTGCACCGCCTTGCGCTTGCCTGCCTCCCCGTAGAGGAGGAGGTCTGGGTAGGCCACCAGGGGAGCCCCTTGGCCCCCTGCGGCCAGGTCCATGCTTCGGAAGCCGTAGACCACGGGCACCCCTAGGCCCAGGGCCAGGTGGCTGGGCTCCCCAAGTTGGAAGGTGGCCCTCGGGGGCTCGTGCCACACGGTCTGGCCCGACAGGGCTACCAGCTGGGCTTTGCCCTTAAAAGGAAGGGCGGCCTCCAGGTAGAACCGGCCCAGGTCGTGGTGGAGGAGGGCGATTTCCCGGGTGTCGGCCTGGCGCATGGCCCGAAGCACCCGGGCCCGTAAGTCCTGGGGGTAAGCCACCTCCCGGTGGTCCAGGACCCGGTGGGCCACCTCTGGAGGGGAGCCGGAAAACTCCGCCAGGACCAGGTCCACCCCGTCGGCGCTGGTTCCCGACATGAGGCCCAGTACCCTCATGAGAGCTCCACCAGGAGTTCGTACCGATCCGCCCGGTACCAGCTCTTCACCCGTTCTACGGGCCTACCGTCCTCCAGATAGCTTACCCGTTCCAGGTGGAGCAGGGGGCTTCCCGGCTCCACTCCAAGAAGCCTGGCTTCCTCCCGGGCGGCCACCGCACGCAGGCGTTGGAGGGCCCGCACGGGCCTCAACCCTTTGGCCTCGAGGGCCCGGTACAAGGAGCCCTCCGGCGGTTCCGCCAGGGCCCAAGCGGGCAAGGTGGCCCGCTCCAGGGCCATGGGTTCCCCGTCCGCAAGCCTCAGGCGGAGGAGGCGGAGCACCTCCTCCCCCGGGGAAAGCCCCAGGGCCATGGCCTCTTCCGGGGCCGCGGGACCTTTTTCCACCCCCAGGACCTCGGTGCTGGGCTTCATGCCCAAGGCTTCCATCTCCTCGCTAAAACCCCTAAGGCGGGTGCGGAAGGTGGCCCTTTTGGCCACGAAGGTGCCGCTCCCCTGCCGGCGCACCACCAGGCCTTCCTCCTCCAGAAGGTCCAAGGCTTTGCGCACGCTATCCCGGGAAACCCCGAAGGCCTCGGACAGGGCCCGTTCCGGCGGAAGGGCGTCCTTGAAGTTGCCCTGAAGGATACCCTCCCTTAGCCGCCGGGCCAGTTCCAGGTACAGGGGGCCGTGGGCCATGGCCGCATTGTACCACTTGCCTACCAATAGCAGGCCGTTATACACTTGGGGCTATGCGGGCCAGGGCCCTCGTGGAGGAGGCTGTAGCCAAGGGTATGGTTCCTGGCGCGGCCCTCGGGGTGGTCCATGCCGATGGCCGAAGGGAGACCCTTCACCTGGGGTGGGCCCAAAGGGTACCCGAACCGGTGCCCCTGGAAGAGGGCTTCTACTTTGACCTGGCCAGCCTCACCAAGCCGCTTTTCACCTTGCGGGAGGTGCTGCGGGCGGTGGAGGAGGGGCTTTTGGATCTGGATGACCCCCTTTCCCAGCATCTTCCCGAGATGCTTTGGCTCAAGGACCACCCCCTCAAGGGGGTGAGCGTGCGGGCGCTTTTGGCCCATGCGGCGGGCCTCCCGGCCTGGGAGGCCTTGTACACCTGGGGGGCAGGGGAAGGTCTAAGGGCCCGGGTGCTCCAGCACCCTTGGCCCTTGGGGGAACCGGGGTACTCGGACATCGGGTATATCCTCCTAGGTCTTCTCCTGGAACGTTTGCGGGGCAAGCCCCTTGCGGCTTTTCCCTTACCCGAGGGTCTCAGCTTCTCCCCGCCTCCCGAGCGGAGCGTGGCCACGGAGCTTTGTCCCTGGAGGAAGCGGGTGCTCCGGGGGGAGGTGCACGATGAAAACGCCTTTGCCCTTGGGGGTGCGGGGGGCCACGCGGGGCTTTTCGGCACCCTGGGGGGCGTTCTGGACCAGCTGGCGGCCATCCTCCAGGGCACCTGGCTTTCCCGGGCTGCCTTGGAGGAGATGCAAAGGCCCCACGGGGAGCGGCTTCTGGGCTGGGAGAGGAAACGGCCTGGTTGGCATGGGGGAAGCCTGGCGTCGGAAAGGGCCTTTGGCCACACGGGCTTCACGGGGGTGGGGGTGTGGGTAGACCCTGAGCGAGGGTATGCCTGGGCCCTCCTCACCAACGCCATCCACCCCACCCGCCACCGCCCTTCCCTCGCCCCCTTGCGCCGGGCGGTGGGGAATGCCTTGGCGGCGGAGGTGAGGGGATGACGGAGCAGGTGGCCCGGCGGTACCAAGACCTGGACCTATGGCCGGCGGAGGAGGTCCTCGAGGCCCTCTTTGAGGCCCAGCTCCGGGCCGTCGCCGCCATAGGGCCAGCCCTTCCCGCCCTAAGGGAAGGAGCGGCGGCTGCGGCAAAGCGGCTGCGGGCGGGAGGCGTCTTGGCCTACGCCGGGGCTGGGACCAGTGGGCGACTGGCCGTGCTGGACGGGGTGGAGTTATGGCCCACCTTTGGCTTTTCCCGGGTGCGCTTCCTCCTGGCCGGAGGGGAGGAGGCCCTTCTTAAGGCGGTGGAAGGGGCCGAGGACCGGTATGAGGAAGGCCTAGCCCAGGGCCGAAGCCTGGGGAGGGGGGACGTCTTGGTGGCGGTGGCGGCGAGCGGCCAGACCCCCTTCACCCTGGGGGCCCTCAGGGGAGCCAAGGAGCAAGGGGTCCTTACCGTGGCCTTCGCCAGCAACCCTGAAACCCCTTTGCTTGCGGAGGCGGACCACCCTGTTCTCCTGGACACGGGCCCTGAGCCCGTTGCGGGAAGCACCCGGCTGGGGGCCGGCACCGCGCAAAAGGTGGCCCTCAACCTCTTCTCCACCTTGGTCATGGTGCTCTTAGGTAGGGTCTACGGAAACCGCATGGCCCGGATGCGGGTGCAGAATCACAAGCTCCGGGAGCGGGGGGTGGGCATGGTGCGGGAGATGGCGGGGGTAGGGGAGGAGGAGGCAAGGGCGCTCCTCGAGGCCTACCCCGACCCGGCCCTGGCGGCCTTGGTGGCCTTGGGAGTAGAGCCCGAAAAGGCCTTGGCCTTGCTGGAGGAAAAGGGGGTCCGGGGGGCTTTGGCGGAGGTGGGGAGGTGAGGATTTTGGCCCTCTTGGCCGGTATGGGAATGGCGGCGGCCCAGGCGGGAAGTTTTCTCATCGTGAGCTTTAGGGGGGAGGAGGTGCCGGCCAAGCTCATCCGGGAGGTGCGGCCGGCTGGGGTGATCCTCTATCCTTCCAACCTGCGCCGGGATCCCCAAGGGGTGGTGGCCCGCCTTCGCGCCCTGGACCCCAACCTCCTCCTCCTGGTGGACCAGGAGGGAGGACCCTTCACCAGCTTTCGGGAGGGGGTGGTGCGCTTTCCCTCGGCCATGGCCCTTTCCGCCAGCGGGGATGAGGGCTTGGTGGAGCGGGTGGGCTGGGCCTTGGGGTGCCAGGTGCGTCGGCTGGGAGCCGATGTGAACCTGGCCCCGGTTTTGGATGTGAACACCAACCCCGATAACCCCATCATCGGTCTCCGCTCCTTCGGCGCTGACCCGGAGCGGGTGGCCCGTATGGGTTTGGCCTTTGCCCGGGGGGTGCTGCGCTCCGGGGCGAAGCCCGTGGGCAAGCACTTCCCCGGGCATGGGGACACGGGGGTGGACTCCCACCTGGACCTGCCCCGGGTGGACAAGCCCAAGGAGGCCCTGGAGAAGGCGGAACTCCTTCCCTTTCGCCGCTATGTGGCCGCGGGGATGCCCGCCCTCATGACCGCCCACATCCTCTTCCCCAGCCTGGACCCCCGGTACCCCGCCACCCTTTCGGCCAGGATCCTCAGCGGCCTGCTCCGCAAGGAGATGGGCTTTTCTGGGGCGATCCTTACCGATGACCTGGCCATGGGGGCCATTCGGCGCCACTACGGGGCGGGGGAGGCCGCGGTCCTGGCCGTGAGGGCGGGGGCCGACCTCCTCCTTCTGGAGCCCGATGAGGCGGCGGTCCGGGAGGTGTATGCCCGGTTATCTAGGGCCCTGGGCAAGGAGATCCCCTTCTCGCGGGCGGAGGAGGCCAGGAAACGGGCCCAGGCCCTTAGGGCGGGCCCGGGGGAATGCCCCTTCTCCCCCAGGGAGGAGGAGGCTTTGGCCCTCGAGGCGGCCCGGCGGGGTGTGGTGCGCCTCTTCGGATCCCTTCCCATCCCGGGGGAGGGTACCTTGGTCCTGGGCCTAAGGCTTTCCGACCGGTACGGGGCCGAACCCACCCTGGCGGACCTGGCCCCTCAGCACCTTCCCGGAAGCCGCGGGCTCAACCTTTCCGAGGACCCCACCCCGGCGGAGATCCAAAGGGCTCTGACGGAGGCCAGAAAGGGGGAGCGCCTGGTGGTTTCCACCTACCGCTGGCTTGGAGGATTCAAGGAGGGGCAAAGGGCCTTGGTCAAGGAGCTTTTGGCCCTTGGCAAACCCCTTTACCTGGTAGCCTTGGGCAATCCCGACGATCTCCGCTTCCTCCCCGGGAGGCCTGCGGGCTACCTGGCAACCCACGGCTACCGCGCGGTCCAGGTCCGGGCCGCGTTGGAAGCCCTCGCAGGGGTCTACGCCCCTACGGGGCAATGGGTGTACGGAGGTGCGCCATGAAGAAGTGGTGGACGGTGGTTTTGGTTGGGCTTTTGGGCCTAGCCTCCGCCCAGAAGCTGGTCCTGGCCAGTTGGGGAAGCCAGGAGGAGATCAAGGCTTACCAGGAAGTGCTCAAGGTCTTCCAGGAGAAGCACCCGGGCATCCAGGTGGAGTACATCAACATCCCCTCCGGGGAGTACCTGGCCAAGATCACCGCCATGATGGCGGCCGGTACCCCGCCGGATGTCTTTTTCCTCAACAACATTGACTTCCCGGGGATGGCCTCGAGGGGTGTCCTGGCTCCCCTGGACGCCTTCATCCAACGGGACAAGTACCCCACCGCGGATATCTTCCCGGGCATCCTCAAGGCCTTCCAATGGGAGGGGAAGCAGTACGGACTACCCCGGGATGTGTCTAACCTGGTGGTCTTCTACAACCGGGACCTTTTGCGGCGGGCGGGCCTCCCTGATCCCAAGCCCGACTGGACCTGGGAGGACTTCCTCCGTTACGCTAAGGCCCTAACGGTGGAGAGGGAAGGCAAGCGGGTGCAGTGGGGGGTTTCCTTCCAGACCTTCTACCTCTTCTGGCAGCCTTGGGTGTGGAGCGCCGGCGGGCGGTTTTACTCCGAGGACCACAGCCGCTTTCTCCTGAACAGCCCGTCTTCCCTGGAGGGCTTGCAGTTCTATCTGGACCTCCGCTACCGGCATCGCGTGGCCCCTACCCCCGAGGAGGCCCAGGACCGGGGGGCCTTCACCATGTTCCTCAATGGCCAGACGGCCATGATCGTGGACGGGCGCTGGCGGGTGCCCACCCTGAAGGCCCGGGCCAAGTTTGACTTTGATGTGGTGCCCTTCCCCCGGGGTAAGGCGGGGAGCATCGTGGACATAGATGGCTCCGGTTGGGTGATGGCCGCCGGGACCAGAAACCCCGAGGCGGCCTGGAAACTCCTCTCCTTCCTGGCGGGCCCCGAGGCCAGCCGCCTCTTCACCAGGACCGGGCTCATCATCCCCGCCCGGGGGGTGGACGTGAGGAACGTGGAGCGGAGCATCCAGAACCTGCGGGATTTCTTCGTGCCCCCGCCTCCTAAGAACCAGCAGTACTTCCTCACCGTAAACCGTACGGCAAGGCCCACGGAAACCTTTGAGCGCTGGAACGAGGCCTTGCAGCTCATCAACAAGGCTTTGGAGCCCGTGTGGCAAGGTAAGGCTGAGCTGAAGGCGGCCCTGGACGGCGTGGCCCCTCAGGTGCAAAGGATCCTGGACGAGGTCCAGGCCGAGCGGAAGAGGAGGCGGTAAGACCCCAGGCCAGGAGGCCCCGTGCGCGCCTACTACCGGTTCCCCCTGCTTTTCCTCCTTCCCTCCCTGGTGGGCTTCCTGGCCTTCAACCTGGGGCCCATCCTCACCAGCCTCCTCCTCTCCTTCGTTTCCTACGATGGGCTAAGGCCTCTTAGCCTGGCCACCCTTCGGGAAAGCTGGGTGGGGTTGGAGAACTACCGCCGGCTCCTCGAGGACCCCGTCTTCCACAAGGCCTTCATCAACACCTTCTTCTACGTGGGGGTGGCGGTCCCCTTGGAGATCCTTGTGGCCTTGCTGCTGGCCCTGGGTCTGAACCGCCCCTGGCCTGGGGTGCGGCTCCTTCGCACCCTGTACCTCCTGCCCACGGTGACCAGTGTGGTGGCGGTGGGCCTCCTGTGGCGCTGGATCCTAAACCCCACCGTGGGGCCGGTGAACCTCTTCCTGCGCTGGGTGGGGGAGAGGATCCAGGGTGCCTATGGCCTCTTGGGGATAACCCCTCCCGCCTGGGTGGAATGGTTGGCCAGGGAGGGGCCGGGGTGGCTTTCCGACCCCGCCTGGGCCATGTGGGGGGTGATCCTGGCCTCGGTGTGGGCCGGTGTGGGGTTGAGAATGCTCATCTTCCTGGCGGGGCTGCAGAACATCAACAAGGAGTACCTGGAGGCGGCCAGCCTGGACGGGGCCAACAACCTGCAGCGCTTCGTGTATGTGGTCTTGCCCCTCCTCTCCCCCACGGTCTTCCTGAACACCCTTCTCGCCATGATCGGGGGTTTCCAGGTGTTCGGCCTGGTGTACACCATGACCGGGGGAGGGCCCTTGGATTCCACCAACGTGCTGATGCTCTACCTGTACCGCAAAGCCTTTGGCGTCTTTCCCTTTGAGATGGGGTATGCCTCGGCCATCGCCTGGGTTCTCTTCCTCATCCTGTTTGCCCTCACCTACCTGCAGTGGACCCTGCGCAAACGCTGGGTGGTGGAGGAAACGTGAGGCTTTTGGGGAAGCTTTGGGACCTCTTCGTCTACCTGGCCCTCCTGGCCGGGGGGCTTACCATGCTGGTACCCTTCTTCTGGATGATCTCCACCAGTCTCAAGGCCCCGGGGGCGGTGTTTGACCTTCCCGTGGAGGTGTGGCCCAAGGAGCTGCACTGGGAGAACTACCATCGGGTCCTCACCAGCGTGCCCTTTGGCCGCTGGTACCTGAACTCCCTGGCGGTGGCCCTGGGCCTCACCTTCCTCAACCTGACCAGCGGGGCCATGGCGGGCTACGCCTTCGCCCGCTTCCGCTTTAGGGGGCAAGGGGCCTTGTTCCTCCTCTTCCTGGCCACCCTCATGATCCCCGTGCACGTGCTCATCATCCCCCTCTTTATCCTCATGCGGAACCTGGGCTGGGTGGACACCTATTACGCCCTGATCCTGCCGGGCCTCTTTGATGCCTTTGCCATATTCCTCATGCGGCAGCACTTCCTCCAGCTTCCCCGGGAGCTGGAGGAGGCGGCCATCGTGGATGGTGCCACCCCTTGGCAGGTCTATTGGAAAGTGGCCCTGCCCCTGGCAGCCCCGGCCCTGGCCACCCTGGGTACCTTCACCTTTCTGGCGGGTTGGAACAGTTTCCTTTGGCCCCTTATCGTAACGAACTCCCTGGAGATGCGCCCCTTAACCGTGGGATTGGCCGTCTTTCAGGGGCAGTTTTCCACGGAGTGGACGGTGCTCATGGCCGGGCTTACCCTGGGCACCATCCCCCCTATCCTGGTCTTCCTCCTGGCCCAGCGCTACTTCATCCAGGGCCTGACCTTGGGAAGCCTAAAGGGGTAGGATGCTGGAGCCCCCCTTTGAAAAGGCCTTGCGGGAAGCCCTGGACCGGTACGCCACGCCCTTTTACGCCTACGACTGGGGGCGGATCCAGGCCCGGCTGATGCGCCTCAGGGAGGCCTTTCCTTTCGCCCGCCTCTTTTACGCTTTGAAGGCCAACCCCCGCCTGAGGCTGCTGGAGCGGCTCCGCGCCCTTGGCCTCGGGGCCGAGGCGGTTTCCCTGGGGGAGGTGCTCAGGGCCTACCGGGCGGGCTTTGGCCCGGACCAGGTGGTGTGGAACGGTCCTGTAAAGACCTCAGAGGCGCTTTCCAGCCTTAAGGGGCGGGCACCCCTTGTGGTGCTGGATTCCGAAGGGGACCTGGAGCGGGTGGCCCGGTACCTTCCCGGGGCCAGGGTTCTGCTGCGGGTGAACCCGGATCTCCCGGTGAAAACCCATGGCCACCTGGCCACGGGGAGAGGGGAAAGCCAGTTTGGGGTGTTGCCGGAGGCGGTGCCAGGGTTGGTGAGGGCGATCCGCGAAGGGGGGTTGGCCTTTTTGGGCCTTCACCTGCATCTGGGCTCGGCCTTGGCCCAGGTGGAGGATTTCCTAGGGGGCTACGGGGTCCTCGAGGCCCTCCATCCCCACGTGGGGCCGGTGGAGGTCTTGGACCTGGGAGGGGGGTTCGGCCTGGACCTGCCCCTTGCGGCCCTCCGGGAGCCCATGGAGCGCGTGGCCCGGCTTTACGGGGCCCAGGTGTGGCTGGAGCCGGGAAGGTACCTGGTGGCCGAGGCCGGGGTCCTGGTGTCAAGGGTGGTGGGCCTTAAGGAAACCCGAAGGCGGTATATCCTCCTGGACGCCGGCATGACGACCCTTCTGCGGCCTGCCCTATATGGGGCCCGCCATCCGGTGCTTCCCCTTTACCCGGCGGAGGGGCGGGAGGAGGCCCTTTTTGACCTGGCGGGACCGGCATGCGAGGCGGGGGATATCCTGGCCCGGGGGGTGCGGCTTCCCGTGCCCCGAGAGGGGGAGGCCCTGGCCATCCTGGAAGCCGGGGCCTACGGGAGTAGCATGGCCCTTACGTACCTGGACACCCCGCGGCCCCTGGAGCTCCTCTGGACGGGGGAGGGGTGGGAGGTGCTCCGGGCCAGGGAGCCTTGGGAGGGGCTTTGGGAGGGGGAGGAGGTTTAGAAGGTTAAACTTTTAGGAGGCCAAAGAGGGGCCAGTGCCCCCGGAGGAGTTCTGGGTGCCACTGCACGCCCAGGAAAAGGGGGTGCCCTTCCAGGGCTAGGGCCTCCACCAGGCCGTCAGGGGCCACCGCCAGTGGCTTTAGGCCCGCGCCCAGGCCCTTGATCCCCTGGTGGTGGTAGGAGTTCACCCGAAAGCTTGGGGGAAAGATGCGGGAAAGGGGATCCTCGGCCACCAGGCTTACCCGGTGGGCTAAGGCGGGGGGCGGGCTCTTTTGGTAGTGCTGGACCTCCGTAAAACCCTGGGCCTCGAGGTCCTGGTAAAGGCTTCCCCCTAAGGCCACATTCATCACCTGGATGCCCCGGCAGATGCCCAAGGTAGGAAGGCCCTTTTCCGCGGCGTACCGGGCCAGGTAGATCTCGTGCTCATCCCGCTCGGGAAGGATCTCGCCAAGCCTTGGCTGGGGTTCTTCCCCGTAGCGATCCGGGTCCACATCCCCCCCTCCGGGAAGAAGAAGCCCATCCAGGTGGGGCAGGATTCTTTCCAAGGCCTCCGGGTCCTGGGGTGGGAGGAGCACGTAGGCCAACCCCTGCGAGGCCAAGGCCTCCAGGTAGGGTTCCAGAAGGCCCCAAAAGCGTTTGCCCATGGGGCCCTCGGGCATGCGGTGCTGGGTGGCGATGCCGATGAGGCGCATGGCCCCATGCTACTCCGGGCGGAGGGTTACCCACGGGTATGGGGGCCGTATGATGGAAGCGCTTCTATGCGGGTGGGAAAAGGAGGCGGCATGGGAAGAATCCTGGCGGTGTGGCTCTGGCTTAGTCTGGCCCTGGCGGTACCGGTTACCTTCCGCTACACCCCTCCCTCCTGGCTGGAGGTGCGGTCGGTAAGCCTGCGGGGTTCCTTCAACGGCTGGGGGGAAACCCCCATGCCGAAGGAGAACGGGTCCTGGGCGGTAACCGTGGACCTGGACCCCGGGGAGCACCAGTACAAGTTCTTCATCAATGGCCAGTGGCCTAAGGATATGTGCCACGACCCCACCTTTGGTACGCCCATGGTGGACCTACAGGCGGCAGGCTGTGTGGACGATGGCTTCGGGGGTCAGAATGCCTTGATCGTGGTCCAAGCCCCGGTGGCTTCCACCCCTCCAGCGGGGCCTGTAGCCCTGGACTTCGTCCACGATCCAGCGGACGCCCAGTATGTGTCCTTTGCCGATGGCAAGCTTTCCCTGCGTTTTCGGGCAGGGGAGGGAGCGGTGGCCGCTGCTTGGGTGGAGGTGGGAGGGGAGAGGTTCCCCATGCACCTTCAACTGGGTTTCCCGGGAAGCGAGGTTTGGCGTGGAAGCCTGGCCAAGGGCCTGGGGGCCTACCGCATCCGGGTGCGGACCCAGGACGGGAAGGAAGAGGTGTTCGGCCCCTTTGACCCTCCGGGAAGCCCGTTCGCCGAGGTGGCTTGGGTGGGCGAGGGGGTGGGTTACCAGATTTTCCCGGAGCGCTTCTACAATGGGGATCCCGGCAACGACGCCCTGGCCCTGGAAACCGATGAGTACCGCTTCAACCAGGTATGGCAGCGCTCTTCTGGGCCCAAACCCCATCTTTCCCGCTGGACCGACCCCCCCTCGCCCTTGCACTGCTGCCACCAGTACTTCGGTGGGGATCTTGCCGGGGTGCCGGCCAAGCTTTCCCACCTTGAGGCTTTGGGAGTGACCCTGATCTACTTCAATCCCCTTTTTGACTCCGGTTCGGTCCACGGTTACGACACCCACGACTACCTGAAGGTCTCGCCCAAGTTTGGCGACAACGCCCTTTTGCGAAGGGTTTTGAACGAGGCCCACCGCCGTGGCATGCGGGTGATCTTTGACTTCGTGCCCAACCACACCGGTTTGGGCTTTTGGGCTTTCCAAGACGTGGTGAAGCGGGGTCCACGCTCCCGGTACTGGAACTGGTACTTTGTCAAGCGGTGGCCCTTCCTGCCGGGCGATGGATCGGCTTACGAGGGGTGGTGGGGGTTGGGAAGCCTGCCCAAGCTGAACACCGCCAACCCAGGGGTCAAGGGCTACCTAATGGAGGTGGCCAAGTACTGGATCCGCTTTGGGTTTGACGGCGTGCGGGTGGATGTGCCCGGGGATGTGCTAAACCCCCACGCCTTTTTTAAGGAGATGCGGGCCGAACTGAAGGCCATCAAGCCCGATGCCTACCTGGTGGCGGAGGTATGGCAGAGGGACCCAAGCTGGCTAAAGGGGGACGAGTTTGACTCCCTTATGAACTACGCCATCGGGAGGGATATTCTCCTGCGTTATGCTAAGGGGGGAAACCTGGCCCTGTACAACGGCCGCCGGGCTCTGGCGGACCTGGCCCGGGTTTATGCCCTTTACCCTGAGGCGGTGGCGGGCATGGGCTTTAACCTCATCACTTCCCACGACACCGCTCGCCTCCTCACCGAGCTCGGGGGTAGGGGCCTGAGGGATGTCCCCAGTCCGGAAGCCAGGGCCCGGGGGCGGCTAGCAGCGGCCATGCTCTATGCCCTTCCCGGGATTCCCGTAACCTTCCAAGGGGACGAGTGCGGTTTTGCCGGGGAAAGGCCAGCCGAGCCCCCCCACGAGCTCAACCGCTACCCCTTCCAGTGGGAGAGGTGCCACGGGGAAACCCTGGCCTTTTACCAGGAGCTTGCGGGGTTGCGCCGTGGGCTTGCGGCCTTGAGAAGCGCCGTGTTCCGAACCTACTTGGGGGAGGGCCACCTGCTGGCCTTTCTCCGGGGGGAGCCGGGAGAGGGGGAGGTGCTTGCCGCCTTTAACAGCGGCCTCGAGGCTACCCTCCTGCCCTTGCCCCCGGGTGGCTGGCGGGATCCCCTGGAGGGGCGGACCTATCGCCAAGAGGTCACCGTACCCCCGCTGGGCTTCCGCTACCTGGTCCACCTGGGCCGGTAACGGGCCTGGCTTATGGAAAGTCGGTTGCCAAAGGAGCTTAGGCAAAACCTGGATAAAGCCCAGGAAGAAATCGCCTTTCTCCGGTTGCAAAGCCAGCGTCTTACCCAAGAAGCTAGGCCTGCTCTAAAGGAAAACGCCCTCCTCCGCTACGAGCTCTTCAAGTGCCAGGGCGACCGCTCGGTGCTGGCGTTCCACCTCTCCGGCTGGCGGGCGGAACTGGCAGGAGCCTTGGCCCTCTTAAGCCGCCTGGCCCCCGGGGAGCCCCCCAGGGAAGTGCCTTTACTGCAGGCCTTCTTGGAGCTGAGGGAGGCGGGATGGCGCTTGGGAGTAACGGTTCAAGCACTGATGGGAGCCGAAAAAGTGGCCCAGACCGCTTTGGGTGAACGCCAGGTCTTCAACCCCGAACGCTTTCTCCGCATGCGTCTTACGGGTAGCCCGGGAACGGCTCTGGAGCGAGGAGGTAGGAAGGGCCGAGTATCCTGGGGAAGCTCTGGCAGCAGCTGACAAAGGCCCTGGCCGCTTGGGCCGGACGCGAAGGGCTTCCCGGTAACCTAAGGGGCCTTCTCGCCAAAGACCTGGCGTAAAAGATCCCGGCCGTAGGCGGTGGGCTCAGGAGGGGCCGGCTTCAAGCGGTAGGTGCGCCGGCCATCGGCAAGTCGCTCGGCGCGCAGGAAAAGGGCCTGGGGATCTCCCAGGAAGGCCGCAGCCAGGGAGTAAAAGTGCGTGACGAACACCACCCGCACCCCTTGTTCCACAAAAGCCCGCACCACCCCTGTTCCCAGCTCCGATCCCTCTGGTTCGCTGGTGGCAGCAAAACTCTCGTTGAAAAGGAAAAGGGGGCGTGTGGAGAGGTGGTCCACCAACCCGCTCAGCCGCCTTAGCTCCTCCTCAAACTTACCTGCCTCCAGAGCCCGGTCCTCCTCCCGTTTGAAGTGGGTGAAAAGGCCGTCCACCACCCCGCTTTCAAAAGCCTCTGCCCCTACGAAAAGCCCCGCCTGCATCATGAGCTGGGCCAGGCCCAGGCTCCTTAGGAAGGTGGTCTTGCCCCTCTGGTTCGGACCGCTTTGCAACCCTCCTGGCCTACGGGGGTCCTGTCGGGGGTTACCTCTATACTCTCAGCTACGTCCTTTTTTGGTGGCTGGTGTTCTGGGTTTTGGATCGCCCTGGGTTGTACCTTCGGCTTTAGCCCCCTGTGGGTGGCTGCGGTATCCGAGGGGGCACGTTTTGCACTTTGCCTTCTGGCCTTGCTGAAACTTCCCGCCATGGCCTGGGTTCGGTACCGTTACAGGAACATGCCCTCGGAAAGCCCCCTGGTCCCGGTGCTGGGGGTGGCCTTATCGTCGGGTGCTCGCTGGCCCTCGGCTATGGGCCGGGAAAGGCAGGATGCTCCTGCAAAGGCCAGCGGACCCCAGGGTTGAAAGCTCCACCGTGGCCAAGGGCTTCATCATAGGGGTATGGCCGAGCCTATCCGGGAAGCCTTGGGGGACCCCTTTACGGTCCTCTTCACCCTCCTGCGGGTGGCCGTGGTGTACTTGGTGGTCCTCGTGTACCTTCGGCTAAGCGGGAAGCGGATTTTAGGCCAGATGACCCCGTTGGATCTGCTTACCCTCTTGCTTCTTTCCAATGCGGTGCAGAACGCCATGATCGGTCCAGACAACAGCCTCGTGGGTGGGTTGCTGGGGGCTGGACTGTTGCTGGTTTTGGACCGCCTTCTTTCCCAAAGTACCTTGCGGCGCAGTTTTCTTGGGCATCCAACCCTTTTGCTCCACGATGGGAAGCCCCTTCCCGAGAACCTGGTGCGGGAAGGGGTGGACCTCCAGGAGCTCATGGCCGCCCTTCGCGAGCACGGAGTGGGGCGCCTCGAGGATGTGCTAAGCGCCGTCCTCGAGGTAGACGGTACCATCAGCGTGGTGCCCAAGGACCACGTTTTGCCGAAGCGCCTGCGAAAGATCCGCTCCAGCCGTAACCGCTAAGGGACAAGGGGCGGGTTGGAGGCAGGGGTGAAAAGTTCGTTCTTCCGCACAAAGGCCTCCATGAAACGCCCAAGGATCTCCATCTGACTGCGATGGGCCCTCAAGGCCTGGAGTTTCGTTGCCTCCTCCGCTTGTGTAAGGTCCAGGCGTTGCCAGGGGAGATGCCGGCCCCTGGGAGGGGGCTCTAGGTAGAGCCCGGGGTGGAGGCCCTTGGGCAAGGGCCACTCCAAACCCCCGTGAACGATGTAGAACCGGAGCCGGGAAAGCCAGCCCCGCTCCCCTAGGAGCCTCAAGGTCATGTAGCCCGTGGCGCGGTGGTCCGCATGGGCATCCTCGGGGGCGGGCGCTATTACCAGATCCGGTGCCACCTGGTCCAGGATGCGCCGCAAATCGGTTTCCCAGGCTTTCCCCGTATAGGGGGCCCCGGGTGAGAAGGTGCCGGGATAGGCCACCTGGTCCAGGTGGGTGGCGGGCGAACGGTAAGGGGTGGAAAAGTTTTCCAGGAAAAGGCGAAGAAGGCCTCGGTCAGGGTAGCCTAGGAAAAAGAGATGATCCTCCGGGACCCCTAAGGTGTGGGCTGCGGCTTTGGCCTCTTCCAGGCGCCTTTCTGCCAGGTTCCTAAGGTCTACAGGCCTGGGCCTAAGGGTGCGGTCGAGAAGGGCGGCATCCCACTGGAATCCATCTCCCAGGGTCATCCAGGCGATGAACACCTCTCCCCCGGCTGCCTGCACCTTTTGGATCAGGCCGCCTGCTGCCAGGGTTTCGTCATCGGGGTGGGGAGCCAGGACGAGAAGCCGCAAGCGGAGGGGCCCTTCCCATGGGGGAAGGGCGCTAACCCGGCCCCGGTAGTACCAGGCATATCCCTGCTGGAGAAGCCAGGGGGCGTTGACCACAAGGGCCATAAGGAGTAGGAGAAGGAAAAGCCCAAGGACCATGCGCCGCCTCACGGCCTCAAGCTAACACGCCGCTTCCCAGAGAAAAGCCGGTTTTCAGGCGGGCCAGGGTGATTTTCCCTCGCCCTAAAGGGCGCCATCCACTGGACGGTGCGAAGGGGGTGGCCTTTTTGGCCGGGAAAGGCCCGGCAAACCCCCCAAGGCCGCTGGGAGAAAGGCCCAGGCCTTTCCCAAGCGTGGTTGCCCTTGTCCAGCGTCACCCTGGGCCGTTTCCTGGAGGGGGGAAGGGGTATGGGCGTTCCCTTGCGGGCTTGCTGGCCGCATACCCTTTGTCCTCGAGGGGCCAGGGCTTTACCATAAGGGGGTTGTAGCATATGGAAACGCCTCCCGTCCGCCCCTGGTTCTTAAGCCTGGCGCTTTTCCTCCTGGCCCTCTGGACCCTGGCCCACCTGTACCGCCTCCTGCTATGGGTTTTCCTGGCCTTCACCTTGGCTGCCGCCTTGGATCCCTTGGTGGGGCTCTTGGCCCGCAGGCTTTCCCGGCCTCCTGCCGTTTTCCTGGCTTACCTCGTGGTTCTCGGGGTGATGGGCATGGGGTTTTACTGGGCGGCCCCTCTCCTGGTCCTTCAATTCCACCACCTTGTGGAACTCCTGCCCGCAGTCCTCAGGTGGCTCCAGGATAACCTAGCCCTTTCCCTTCCCGACCTGGCCTCCTCCTTGGCCTCCTCCGCCCACTTGGCCGGGGATCTTCTCCTTAAGGTAGGGGAGACGGTTACCGAGATGGTTTTGGCCTTGGTTCTGGCGGTGATGATCGCCCTCGAGCCTCACCTGGTGGCCCGGGTTGCGCCGTACCTTCCGGGAAGCGGCTGGACCGAGGTGTTGGAGGACACTTGGAAGCGCATGGGCTACTGGGCCCGGGCCCAGTTCCTCATCGCCCTTTCCTTCGCCCTTCTCTTCGGGGGGTGGCTTTTCTTCCTGGGCGTTCCCAGCCCCTTCGCCCTTGGGGCGTTGGGCGGGGTTTTGGAGGTGGTGCCCTTTGTGGGGGGTATCGCCACCGCCTCCTTGGCGGCCTTGGTGGCCCTTTCGTCTAAGGGCCCGCTGGCGGCCCTCCTGGTGCTCGCGGGCTACGGGGGGATCGCCCTCCTGGAGGGGAAGGTGCTCATCCCCTACATCTACGGCCGCACCGTGGGTTTCCATCCCGCCCTGGTGCTCCTTTCCATCTTCGCCTTTGGCCAGCTCTTCGGCTTCCTGGGCATTTTCCTGGCGGTGCCCATGACCATCCTGGGGGCGGGGATTCTCAAGCACTGGCGGCGCTAGCCGCCCACGTGCACCAAGGGGCGTTGGCTCCTATCCGGTTCGGTGCGGCGCAGGATCTCATGGGTCAGGGTGGGCACATCCCCCTCGCCAAAGAGGAGGAAGTCCAAGGCGGCCTGCAAGGGTCCTTCGTCCGACCACTCAAAGTAAATGTGGGGGCGCCGGCCCGTGCGGTTTCTCAAGTAGAGCAAGAAGGCGGCCAGGGTGTTGGGTGCTGCGGTGCCGAGGATGCGGAAGATGCGGGCCTCGGGGCGGTCCACACCCCAGACCCGGCCTTGGGCGGTGAACTCCGAAGGATCCTGCACAAAGACTTCCACAAAGTAGATGGGATCCCCCGCGGGGATGTGGGTGGTCTCACGGATGCGGCGCTCCTTTTCCCAGTACACCCTGAGGCCTCCCCGCTCCGGCCGGTGGGCCACCAGGCGGATGGGGGCCTCCTGGGATTTCAGCTGGGCCACAAAGTGCTCGGCCATCTCGTCTAGCTGAAAGCCCTCCACCCTCAGTTCAAAGGCCCGCAGGGTCCGGGAGAGGAGGGAGATGAGCAGGGTGGCCGCGATGAAAAAGGAGGCGATCTTCACCCCATCAGGCCGCTCCAGGATGTTGGCCAGAAGCACGTAGGTAAAGAGAGGGAGGAGCAGGCGGTAGAACCCGCTTTCGCGGCGCTTTTCCCGCTCCGCCAGAAGGGCCGCCGCCAGGGCGGCGGAGGTCATGACCACCAGCACGCCGGTGGCGTAGGCCGCTGCCTGGGCCTCTACCCGGGCCCGAAAGACCAGGGTGATGCCGAAGGCCACGGCGGTGAAGAAGAGGACCATGGGCCGTTGTTGCCTTGCCCACTCCGGGGCCATGCCGAAGCGGGGAAGGTAACGGGGGACGATGGTGAGGAGGCCCGCCATGGCGCTGGCCCCGGCGAACCAGAGGATGACGATGGAAAAGAGATCGTAAAGGGTGCCGAAGTCTTCCCCCAGGTAGCGATGGGCCAGGAAACTTAGGGCTCTGCCGGAAACCTCCTCGCTGCCCCATAGCTCTTGGGGAATGAGGAGGGTGGTGGCGAAGCCCGCCCCCAGGAGGAAGAAACCCATAATGAAGGCTGCGGCGAAAAGGAGGCGGTGGGTTCCCCGGATGCGGCCCCAAGGGCGCTCCGGGGTATCCCCAGGCAGGCCCCGGATCAGGGGCATGACGGCCACCCCGGTCTCATAGCCGGAAAGGCCCAGGGCCAGTTTAGGGAAAGCCAAAAGGGTGACAAGGACCAAACCCAGGGGGTCAGGTTGGCTGGTGAGGAGCCTTTGCCGCCACCTTTCCAGGTGCTCGAGGCGCACGTGGGGCAGGGTGGCCAGGAGAACCATTCCGTTGAGGAGTAGGTATCCCAAGGTGATGGGCACCGCCAGGCCAATGGCTTCCCTGAACCCTAGGTAGAAGACAACGCCCAAAAGGCCGATGAGCAAAAGGGTAAGGCCCATCTGGTGCCCCTGGAGCCAGGAGGGAGCCAGGGGGTTCCCCAGAAGGTGAACGGCGGCGTCGGCGGCGGAGAGGGTGATGGTGATCATGAAGTCCGTGGCCATGAAGCCCAGGACTACCAAAACCAAAAGTTTGCCCCGCCAGCCGGGGATCAAGCGGGTGAGAAGCCCGATGGATCCCTCGCCGTGGGGGCTCTCCTCCGCC
Organism: Thermus altitudinis; assembly: GCF_022760835.1. Classification (GTDB taxonomy): domain Bacteria; phylum Deinococcota; class Deinococci; order Deinococcales; family Thermaceae; genus Thermus; species Thermus altitudinis. Next base: position 14,489 of record NZ_JAKTNQ010000002.1, on the reverse strand, counting down.
ACCCGGCGGTAGACGGGGTAAACGGCCAAGAAGGCGAAGAGGACCAGGGCCAGGTTGGCCAAAGGCGAGAGGACACCTGCAGCCAGAAGGGCGATTCCCGGTTGGTAGCCCAAGGAGGAGAAGAGGTCCACGCCCGTGAGGCAGAGGACCTTCCACCATGGGTAGCGCCCCTCGTCTTCCGAGTGCCTGACATCAGGGGGAGGGGTTAAGGATTTCATAGACCTTGGAGGATAGCGGCCACGCCACGGGGTACATGGCCATAGGCCCTGTAGAGGGCATGGGCCTCGAGGAGCAGGGACTTAGCCTCCGTCCCCTTCCTTTCCTTTGCCAGGGTTAGACCAAGGAGATACCGGGCCAGGGGGTTTTGTGGATCCAGGGCCACGGCCCTTCTCGGCATGGCCTCGGAGCGGGCGAGGCCAGAGGGTGTCCTAAGGGGCTTGAGGACGCCTCCCAGAGCCTGCTCGCCCAACTGGCTGCGCACGAAGGCATAGGGCAAGGGTTTCACCTCCGGGGGAAAGCGCCTTTTCCCCTGGATGCGGTAGGCCACGATAAGGGAATATACACCCGACCCAGCTCCCCGGGGGTGAGGCAAGGAGCCATGGGGTTAGCGGGAGGGATGGGGCAGGTGGAGCATCCGGCTGCCCTCGTGGTAGGCGAGGAGGCCGGCGTACCGCCCCCACTCCAGGAGCACGGAGAGAACCCTTTTGGCCTCGGGTTCCGGCAGGTGTTCCTTGAGCCGGTTGAGCACCCACCCTTCGGGAACCCGTTTCCGCTCCAAGAGGGCCCGGTGTAGGCGGGCGACGAGGGGTATGCGCCGCAGGAGGTGTTCGGCGAACATTACCTTGCGCTCCTCGAGGCCGGCCTCCGCCCAGGCTAAGCCTGCTGGGGTGAGCTCCACGTCGCCCTTTTCCACCCGGGCGAACCCCAGGAGCTCCAGGGCCTCGAGGAGGGGGAAGAGGTCGTCCACCTCGAGGCCCTCCTCCTCCGCCAGGAGGGGCAGGTCGGCCCGGCCGCCTAGGCGGGCGATGGCCTCCGCCAGGCTCATGAGGGCACCTACCCGGGCGTCGGGCAGGCGGAGAAGCTCCTCCTCCAGGCGCCTTTCCACCTCCTCCCGAGGGGTTAGGGCCTCGTAGATCTGGTCCACCAGGGCCCGGAACTGGGGATCGCTGGGGTCCCTGGGGTGGGGAAGGGGGATGGGGATCTCCTTTCCGATGCGGGCCGGGCTCCCCTGGAGGATCAAGGCCCGGTCGGCCAAGGCCACCGCTTCCTCGATGTTGTGGGTCACCATGAGGACCGCCTTGGTGGAGATCCGCGCCGATAGCCAGAGGTCCAGGAAATCTCCCCTAAGCCCCTCGGCGGTGAGGGGGTCCAGGGCGGAGAAGGCCTCGTCCAAGAGGAGGACCTCAGGCTCCACCACCAGAGCCCGGGCGAAGCCCACCCGCTGCCGCATCCCCCCGGAAAGCTCCTTGGGAAGGGCCTCTTCAAACCCCCTTAGCCCAATGAGGGCAATGGCCTCTCGGGCTCGCTTCAGGCGCTCCCCCTTGGGTATCCCTCGGGCCTCGAGGCCCAGGGCCACGTTGTCCAGCACCGTGAGCCAGGGGAAGAGGGCGAAGGTCTGAAAAACCATGGCCATCCCTTCTACGGGCCCCTCCACCCGCTTGCCCTTAAAGCGCACCTCGCCTGCATCCGCAGGGATGAGGCCTGCCAGGATGCGCAAGAGGGTGCTTTTTCCTCCCCCCGAGCGGCCCAGGAGGGCCACCACCTCTCCCTCCCTCAGGGCCAGGTTCACGCCGAAAAGCACCGGGTAGGGGCGTTCGCCAGCCCGGTAGGCCTTGACGATGTCCTTGGCTGTAAGCAACATGCTTTCCCCTTAAAATCGGAATCTTTCCTCGGCCAAGCGGTACAACCGCCGCCAGACAAGGCGGTTGATAACCACCACGTAGAGGCTCATTGCCGCTATGCCCAGGAGGAGGTGGGGCCCTTGTCCCTCCTCTAGGGTCCAGCGGGCGATATAGCTACCCAGGCCGGTGGCATGGAGGGTCACCGGGCCCCACTGCACCACCTCGGCTACGATGGCGGCGTTCCAGGTGCCTCCGCTGGCGGTGATGAGGCCCGTGAGGATGTGGGGGAAGGCGCCGGGCAGAAGAAGCCTACGCCAAAGGGTTAGGCCTTTGAGGCCAAGGCTTCGGGCAGCTTCCTTCAGGTCCTCGGGAAGGGCCATACTGCCGGCAATGGTGTTGAAGAGGATGTACCACTGGGTTCCTAGGGCCATGAGAAAAGCGGAGAAGACCTCCAGGGAAAGATGGTAGCGGAGGAGGAGAAGGGCAAAAAAGGGGTAGAGGAGGTTGACGGGGAAGGCGGCCAGAAACTGGAGTAGGGCCTCCACCCGCTGGGCAAGCCGGGGCCTCAGGCCCAGAAGGATGCCCACGGGTACCCAGATGGCGGCGGCCAATAGGAGTACCCCCACCACCCGGAGGAAGGTGAGGAAACCCAGGAGGAAGACCTTGGCCACCTCCGACCACCCTAAGGGCTGGAGCTGGCGCCAAAGCGCCAAGGCTCCCATCCCCCCGAGGAGAAGGAGGGGTAGGGCCACGGCCCAAAGGGGAAGGGTGAGGCGGCGGGGAGGGCGCCTCCGCTCCAGCTGGAAGAGGGTCTCCAGGGCCCAGGAGTAAAGGGCTTCGGCGATTCCCCTTAGGATATGGGTCCGCCGCAGGAGGTCCAGCACCCAGCTTCGCGCTGGCTGGCCTCCGGGCCGTTCCTCGTACTTGAAGCGCTGGCTCCAGGCTACCAGGGGCCGGAAGAGGAGCTGGTCGTAGGCCAGGATGGCCACCAGCATGCTCAAAGCGGCGAGAAGTACCGCCAGCCCATTTCCCTGGGCGATGGCGGTGGCCAGGTAGGACCCGATGCCGGGAAGCTCCACCTGGGTCTTGCCCACGGCTATGGCCTCTGAGGCCACCACGAAGAACCATCCCCCCGACATGGAGATCATGGCGTTCCAAACCAGGCCCGGCAGGGCGAAGGGAAGCTCGAGGCGCAGGAAACGTTGCCAGGGGGAGAGGCGAAACAAGGTGGCCACCTCCTCCAGTTCCCGGGGCAGGGTCTTCAGGGATTGGTAGAAGCTGAAGGCCATGTTCCAGGCCTGGGAGGTGAAGACCGCAAAGATGGCCGCCAGCTCGTAACCCAGGGCCCTGCCAGGGAACAGGGCGGCGAAGGCGCCTGCGGTGGCCGCCAAAAAGCCCAAGATGGGAACGGATTGCAGGATATCCAGCAGGGCAATAAGGAAGGGTTCCAGCCGGGTCTTGGCCGCCAAGGGGGCATAGATGAGGGTAAAGAGGAAGGAAAACAGAAAGGCCACCCCCATGCGGAAGGTGGTGCGCAGGGTGTACTCCGGTAGCTTGGCAGGGTCCAGGGAAATGGGGCTCGGGTGGAAGGGGCCCACCGCTTCCCGGGAAGCCTCTAGGAAGAGGGCCAGGAGGCCCAGGGTTAGCAGGAGGGCTAGGAGGTCGTGGCGGTTGGGACGTTCAGGGATCCGGGTCAGGGCCATGGAGTCTCCTTTCCCGATGAGGAAGGGGCTGTCGGGTTGAGCTTGAGGCAGGACTAGGTCCGGTTGGGTTGGGGTTGTGTGCCTGTTCCACCCCCTTGGCGCATGGTGGACGCCCTTCCACGTTATACTCCTTTCCTCAAGACCCGGGGTGCGGGTCAAGGGGCTGGCCCCCCTGACGTTGGGCTGAACCGTTTGGGCTCCAGGCTGGCAGCAAGGTGAGGTTCGCCAAGAAGGCCGTACGCCGGGGAAAACCCGCGTCTTCACGGTCAGGTGGCGGTGGTTATCCACCACCTGGTGGAGGCGGATTGCCCCAGAGGGTATGCCTTAAGGTCCTCATAGGAGGATTCCTAGCGCCACGCCCACCCCGTAGCCTAGCGAACCCACCAGGAACAGCGCCCTCGGCATGCTCTCGTGGGTGGGGGAGGGGGCCTGTCCGTTTAAGGCGTAGGCCCCTCGTTTGCGCAGGCGTACCCCAAGCCTTAAGGCCAAGGCGGCCATGGGGAAGCCGGCGTTGGGGGAAGGGGTCTTTTGGGCCTCCACCAGAAGCTGGGACCAAAGCCGGGGAGGGCAGAGGAGAAGGCCGGTGAGCCGGGCTGGGATCAGGTTCAAAAGGTCGTCGGCCCTGGCGGCCCAGGTGCCCCGGGCCCCGTACTGGCGGTAGCCCCACATGGCGTCCGCGGTGTTGGCATAGCGGTAAAGGGTAGCTCCCGCAAGCCCAAAGAGGGCGTAGTAAAGGAGAGGGGCCAGGAAGCTATCCGAGAGGTTTTCCGAGAGGCTTTCCAAGGCCGCCTCCCGCACCTCCTCCGGGGAGAGGTCCTGGGTGGGCCGGCTCACGATTCGGGAAAGCCTGGCCCTGGCTTCCTCCAGATCCCGGGCTAAGGAGGCTTCCACCCCCCACACCTCTTGTAGGAGCATCCGCAGGCTGAAGAGGGGCTTGAGGAAAAGGCCTAGGAGCACGAAGCCCCAGGCCATGGGTCTAAGGAGGAGGTCCAGAAGAAGGGCAGGTAGGGTGAAGAGGAAGGCGCCAAGGGCCCAGTAGAAGGCTCCTCCCCAAAAGCCTCCCACCCGGGGCCAGGCCCAGGCCAGGTAGCGGCCCATGAGGACCACAGGGTGGAGGCGGGCCGGGGGTTCCCCGAAAAGGGCGTCCAAAAGGAGGGCCAGAAGAAGGCTCACGGGTTTGCTTCCACACGGTCCACAACCCGTCTGGGCCAGTCCAGGACCACGGCGCTGCCCAGGGGGAGGAGGGCGTCCTCCCCCAGGGTGCGGAGCACGGCCCGGATCACCCCTCCGTGGGTAAAGAGAAGGGCGGGGCCGGTAAGGCCCTCCAGAAAGCGGAAAACCCTTTCCAAGAAGGCCTCGAGGCTCTCCCCACCAGGGGGGTGAAAGCCCTGGAACCGGAGGAGGGCCTCCTTGTACCTGGGTTCCAGCTCCTCCCAACGGGCTCCCTCCAGGGAGCCAAAGTGGATCTCCCGCAGGGCGGGGGTGGGGAAGGAGGGGATGCCAGCCAGGGAGGCGGTTTTAAGGGCCCGCTGAAGGTCCGAGCTGTAGCCGGGGAGGGAGGGGAGCCTTCCCCTGAGGCTTAGGGCCTGGGCCTCTCCTGTGGGGGTGAGGGGCAGGTCGGTCCATCCCAGGAGGCGGTGTTCCCGGTTCCAGAGGGTTTCGCCGTGGCGCACCAGCCAAAGCTCCATGTCCAGAGCTTATACTTCCTCCCATATGGGATACCAGGAGGTTTTGCAGGCGGCCAAGCAGCGCATGGAAGGGCTCACCAAGCCCCCCAGCTCCCTGGGCTACCTGGAGGAGGTGGCGGTACGCCTGGCCGCCATCCAGGCAAGGTTAAAGCCGGAGCTGGGCCCGAGGGCGGTGGTGGTGGCCGCCGCCGACCACGGGGTGGTGGTGGAAGGGGTGTCCGCGTACCCCCAGGAGGTCACCTACCAGATGGTCCTGAACTTCCTGAGGGGTGGGGCGGCCATCAACCAGCTGGCCCAGGTGGCGGACTGCCGGGTCCATGTGTTGGACGTGGGGGTCAAGGGGGAGCTTCCAGACCACCCCCAGCTCCTTAGGCGCAAGGTACGGCCGGGAACGGGGAACCTGGCCCGGGAGAGGGCCATGAGCCTGGAAGAGGCGGAGAGGGCCCTCTTGGCGGGTCGGGAAGCAGCCCGTCTGGCCATCGCCCAAGGGGCCACGGTGCTGGCGGCAGGGGATATGGGCATTGGGAACACCACCGCGGCGGCTGCCCTGACGGCGGCCCTTTTGGACCTCCCTTCCGATGCCGTGGTGGGGCGGGGTACAGGGATAGGGGAGGAGGGCCTGAGGCGGAAGCGGGAGGCGGTGGCCAAGGCCCTATCCCGCCTACGCCCGGGGATGAAGCCTTTGGCCGTGGCGGCAGAAGTGGGGGGCTTGGAGCTTGTGGCCATTGCTGGGGTCTACTTGGAAGGCTACCGGCAGGGCCTGCCCTTGGTGCTGGATGGCTTTCCCGTTTCCGCTGGGGCCCTTTTGGCCTACCGGCTGGAGCCCAGGCTTAAGGACTACCTGTTTGCGGGCCATAGGAGCCGGGAGCCCGGGCACCGGTACATCCTCGAGGCCCTGGGCCTAAGGCCCCTCCTGGACCTGGACCTGGCCCTGGGGGAGGGGACGGGGGCGGTTTTGGCCATGCCCCTTTTACGGGCGGCAGCCCGCATCCTGCACATGGCCACCTTTGCGGAGGCGGGGGTTTCCCACCGCGCCTAGGCCCATGCTCCGCGCCCTGCGCCTGGCCCTGGGCCTGCTCACCGTGTATCCCCTGGCCCCCCAGGGGACCCGTCCGGAGGATTTTCGGCGAAGCACCCTGTTCTTCCCCCTCGCGGGCTATGCCCTCGGGCTTCCCCTATCGCTCTTGGCCCTTCTCCCTCTTCCCGAGGGGCTCTTGGCGGCCTTGCTGCTGGCCTCGCTTTTGGGCCTCACGGGGTTTTTGCACCTAGACGGGCTTCTGGACTCCACCGATGCCCTTTTGGCCTCGAGGTCCAAGGAGGAAAGGCTTCGCATCCTCAAGGACCCCCACCTGGGTCCCTTCGCCTTCGGGGTGGGGGGGCTTTACCTCCTTCTCCTTTGGCAGGCCTTGGCCCTGGTGCCCGAACCCCTTTTCCTCCTTCTTTTCCCCGGCTTCGCCCGCTTCGCCATCCTGCCCTTCCTGAACCGGTATCCCCTCTTGCGCCCGGGGATGGCCAGCCTCATCCGTGGGGGGCCGGTCTTCGGGGCCTTCCTCCTGGCCCTTCCCTTCCCCATCCTCTACCCCTGGCCGGCCCTTTTGGCCTTGGGCAGCGCTTATGGGGTGGCCCGTTTTGCGGTGGCCCGCCTGGGGGGGTTGAACGGGGATATCCTCGGGGCCATGATCGCCCTCTCGGAGCTTGGGGGCTTGTTAGGCTATGCCCTATGGAAAGCCCTCGGCGGATGAAGCCGTACGCCAAGCCCGAGGGGGAGCGGCGGGGCCTCCTTTTGGTCTACACCGGGGACGGCAAGGGCAAGAGCACCGCCGCCTTCGGCCTGGCCCTAAGGGCCCATGGCCGGGGCTTGAGGGTAAGGATTTTCCAGTTCCTCAAGCACCAGGGGGCCCGGTTTGGCGAGCACCGGGCCTTGGCCCAGCTGGGCATCCCCGTGGAGGGGCTGGGGGATGGGTTCACCTGGAAAAGCCGAGACCTGGAGGCTTCGGCCCGGTTGGCCCAGGGGGGTTGGGAGCGGGCCAAGGAGGCCATCCTCTCGGGGGAGTGGGACCTGGTGGTCTTGGACGAGGCCACCTATCCCTTGCGGTACGGATGGGTTTCCCTAGAGGAGTTCCTTGCGGTGGTGCAGAAGCGGCCTGGGCATGTCCATGTGGTGGTTACAGGCCGGGGTGCCCCCGAGGCCCTTATAGCCTTGGCGGATACGGCAACCGAGATGCGCAAGGTTAAGCACGCCTTTGACCAGGGGGTTCCGGCCCAACGGGGCATAGAGCATTAAGGGGGGTTGGGGCCTTATGCTGGTGTCCATGACGGACAAGAGCCTCGCCCGGTTTTACGCCTTGGCCCAGGAGTTCTGGTCCCAGCTTCCTCCGCAGGCCCGCTTCCGCCCCCTCGAGGACGCCAAGGTTTTCACCCGCCACCAGGAACTCATGAGGGGCTGGGTGGAGCCCTTGGTGCAGGGTTTTTACGACACCCTTTTTGCCCACCCTGCCACCCGGGCCGTCTTTCGGGAAGGGGAGCGCCCGCAACGGGAGAAGACCCTAAGGGACTGGTACCTGCGCACGGTAGCCGGCCCCTTCAACGGCCAGTACTTTGCTTGGCAAACCCTGGTGGGCCTGGTGCACGTGCGCCGGGGGGTGACCAACGCCATGATGGCCGCCATGTGGAACTGGGTGGTGGAGACCGTTTCCCGCCTGGCCCGGGAGAAGCTTCCCCCAGAGGAGGCCCAAGGGGTGGCCGACGCTTGGCGGCGGCTGGGGTTTACCGTGATGGCCCTTATCTCGGAGAGCTACCTCCACGCCTACCTGGAAGCCTTAGCCCAAGCCGAGGGGGTGGAGGTGGGGCAGTTTCTGGATAGAGCCCAACAGGAAGCCGCCCGGATGCTGGCCCGGCTCTCCCCAGGGTAGGCCATGGAGCCTATTTCCCGCCTGGTCCTGGCCGCCCCCCACTCGGGGGCGGGGAAGACCACCGTGGCCCTGGCTCTGATCCGGGCCTTGCGGGAGAAGGGCCTAAAGGTGCAAGCCTTCAAGGTGGGGCCGGATTACGTGGACCCTAGCCACCTGGAGGCGGCCTCGGGCCGCAAGGTGTACAACCTGGATGGCTTCTTCCTGGATGGGGAAGGCCTCCTCTCCCTCTTCCAGCACGGGGCCAGGGGAGCGGACCTGGCCCTGGTGGAAGGGGTGATGGGTCTTTTTGACGGGAAGGATTCCTTGGGAAAAGAGGGTTCCACCGCCCAAGTGGCCAAGCTCCTTCGGGCCCCCGTGGTCCTGGTGGTGGACGCCTCCGCCATGGCGGGTTCCATCGCCCCCTTGGCCGAGGGTTTTCGCCGCTTTGACCCGGGGGTATGGGTGGCGGGGGTCTTCGCCAACCGGGTGGCCTCGGCAACCCACACCGCCCTACTCCAAGAAGCCCTCTCCCACGTGGGCCTTCCCCTTTTAGGCTGGCTTCCCCAGGACCCGGCCCTGGGGATTCCTGAGCGCCACCTGGGCCTGGTGCTGGCGGGGGAGGTGCAGCCCCCTCTTGGGGCCTTGGCCCGGGCCCTCCACCTGGACCATACCGCCTTCCTTCACGTGGCCGCAGAGGCCGGGCCGTTGCCCCAAGCCCCCCCTTTCCTGCCCGAAAGCCGCCCTCCCCAGGTGGCGGTGGCCTACGCCTGGGACCGGGCCTTCCGCTTCTACTACCCCGAGGGCCTGGAGCTTTTGCAGGCCCTGGGGGCGGAGCTCATTCCCTTTAGCCCCCTTCAGGACCCCGCCTTGCCCAAGGCCCAGGCCCTCCTCCTAGGAGGTGGCTACCCGGAGCTCTTTGCCGAGGAGCTTTCGCAAAACCAACCCCTGCTGGAAGCCATCCGGGGGTTCCCCGGCCCCATCGTGGCGGAGTGCGGCGGGTACATGTACCTCTCCCAGGGCCTTTGGGTGGGGGAGGGCTTCTTCCCCATGGTGGGCCTCGTGCCCGGTGTGGCCCGCATGGCCGAGCACCCGGTCCTGGGTTACCGGGAGGTGGAAGCCTTAAGGGATAACCCGGTGGCCCCAAAGGCCCAGGCCTTCAAGGGGCACGAGTTCCACTATGCCCGCATGCCACCCTCCAGAAGCCCCGCCTGGCGGCGGGTGGGAGGCCAGGAGGTGGAGGGCTACACGGATGGCCGCATCCTGGGAAGCTTTGTCCACCTCTATCTCCCCGCCAGGCCGCAAGGGGCCCGGAGGTTTCTTGCTTGGGCAAAGGAGGGCCCCGGTTCCCCTCGAGGTTCCTGAAGGGGGTTGGATATCTCTGCCGAAGGCGGTTTCTGGCTCTGGATTCTCCCTTGGGGCTTGCTGGGCGTCTTGGGGTGTGTAACCCGCACCCCATTCTTGGCCCCAGGCATGCTAAACTAGAGGGGCAGGCTAGGGGTGCCCCAAGCGAGGGGCTGAGAGCTGGGTCCTTCCCAGCAACCCTTAGAACCTGATCCGGGTAATGCCGGCGGAGGGAAGCCTATGCGGAAGAAATCCCACCACAACCCATTGCCTCTCCCTTTGGCAGCGTGGGCCTGGGCTCCTCGCCTCGCGCATGGACCCGGGCTAGGCGCTCCGAAGGGGAGGTGAAAGCTTGCTGGGAAGGCTCTATCTGGTGGTGACCCCTAGGCCCGGCTGGTCCTTTGCGGAAACCTTGGACCGCACGGAGAGGGCCTTGGCAGGGGGGGTGGAGGTTTTACAGCTTAGGGCCAAGGACTGGGAGGCCAGGCCCACCCTGGACCTGGGGGAGAGGATGCTCTCCCTGGCCCGGCGGTACGGGGTTCCCTTCTTCCTCAACGACCGGCCGGACCTGGCGGCCCTCCTGGGAGCCCACGGGGTGCACCTGGGGCAAGGGGATCTCACGCCCCAGGAGGCCCGCCGCTTTTTCCCCGGCATGGTGGGCCGGTCCACCCACGCCCCCGAGCAGGCCCTAAAGGCCCTCGAGGAAGGCGTGGACTACCTTTCCATAGGCCCGGTGTGGGAAACCCCCACCAAGCCGGGCAGGCCGGCGGTCGGCCTAGGCTACGTGCGCTGGGCCCAGGAACACCTAAGGGAGAAGCCTTGGTACGCCATCGGTGGGATAACGTCCGAGAACCTGGAGGCGGTCCTCGAGGCGGGCGCCAGGCGGGTGGTGGTGGTGCGGGCCATCCTGGACGCCCCGGACCCGGAGAGGGCCGCCCGCTTCTTTCGGGAGAGGCTCTATGGTGTGGCTTAATGGCGAGGCCAAGCCTTTGGAGGGGAAGACGCTTAAAGAGGCCTTGGAGGAGCTAGGCGTGGAGCTATCCCGGGTGGCGGTTCTCCTCAACGAGGAGGCCTACCCGGGGCGGGAGCTTCCCCACCGCGTCCTGAGGGAAGGGGATGTGGTGGAGGTGGTCACCCTCATGCAAGGAGGCTAGATGGACACCTGGAAGGTAGGGGATACCGAGCTTAAAAGCCGCCTCATCCTGGGCTCGGGCAAGTTCAAGGACTTTGAGGTGATGCGGGAGGCCATACGGGCTGCGGGGGCCGAGGTGGTCACCGTGGCCATCCGCCGGGTGGAGGCGGGGATGCCCGGGCACGTGGGGCTTTTGGAGGCCTTGGAGGGGGTTAGGCTTCTGCCCAACACCGCCGGGGCCAAGACCGCCGAGGAGGCCTTGAGGATCGCCCGGCTGGGCCGGGCCCTCACGGGGGAAAGGTGGGTGAAGCTGGAGGTGATCCCTGACCCCACCTACCTCCTCCCCGATCCCGTGGAAACCCTAAGGGCGGCGGAAAGGCTTTTGGAAGAGGGCTTCGTGGTGCTCCCCTACATGGGTCCCGACCTGGTCCTGGCCAAGAGGCTGGCAGGGATGGGCACGGCCACGGTGATGCCCTTGGCGGCCCCCATCGGCTCCGGCTGGGGGGTGAAGACCCGGGCCCTTTTGGAGCTTTTCGCCCGGGAGAAGGCCTCCTTGCCCCCGGTGGTGGTGGATGCGGGGCTTGGCCTGCCCTCCCAGGCGGCGGAGGTGATGGAAATGGGCCTGGATGGGGTACTGGTCAACACCGCCATCGCCGAGGCGGAAGACCCCGTGGCCATGGCTGAGGCCTTCCGCTTGGCGGTGGAGGCGGGGAGGAAGGCGTACCTGGCGGGGCCCATGCGCCCCAGGGAGGGGGCGAGCCCCTCGAGTCCCCCGCAGGGCATCCCCTTAGGAGGGCCGAAGGCGTGAGGGCGGAGGCCATCGTGGTGGGGGCCGGCATCATCGGGGCCCTAGCCGCCTATGAGCTTCGGAAGCGGGGCCTTTCCGTCCTCCTCTTGGATGCCGGCAAGGAAGGGGCCGCCACCTTGGCCAGCGCGGGCATGCTGGCTCCCTACCCCGAGGGGCTTTCCGGGGAGGTGCTTCAGGCTGCCCTCTTGGGCCTGGAGTACTACCCCGTCCTCCTGGAGGACCTTAGGGGTGGGGGCTTAGAGGTGGAGGCGGGCTTCTCCGGTACCCAGGTGGTGGCCCTCACCCAGGGCGAGGAGGAGGCCTGGGAGGCCAGGGAACCCCTGTCCTACCCGGTGCGGGGTGGAAGAAAGGTGCGCACCTTCCCCGGGGGATACGTGCATCCCAGAAGGCTACGGGAGGCCTTGCTGGAGGCCCTGGCCTCCATGGACACCCCTCTTTTCCAGGCGGAGGTGGAAAGGGTGGAGCCGGGGCGGGTCCAGGGGCGGGGCAGGGAAGGGGCGTTTTCCGCCCAGGCCAGGCGCATCCTCCTGGCGGTGGGGGCCTGGGCTGGGCGGTTTGGCCTTAGGGTGCGCCCCCTAAAGGGGGAGGCCCTGGTCCTGGTGGGGCCTCCTGAGGCCCAGCCCTCCCAGCCCCTTTTTGCCGGGGAGGGTTATCTCCTCCCCCGGGAGGGCGGGGTATACGTGGGGGCCACCAGCCGGGAAGGCTGGGCCCCTGGGGTGGACCTCTTGGGGCTCAGGTGGCTTGCCGACTACGCCCACGAGCGCTTTCCCCAGCTGGAAGGGGCGCGCTTCAGGGAGGTCCTTTGGGGCTACCGGCCCGCGGGGGAGCTCTTCGTGGGCCAGGTGGCGGAGGGCGTATGGGCGGCGGTGGGCCACGGGAGGAACGGGGTCCTCCTGGCCCCTTGGACGGCCAAAAGGATTCTGGAACTCATGGGGGTAGAAGCATGACCCAGCTGGAAGCGGCGAGAAAAGGCATCGTCACCGAGGAGATGGCCTATGTGGCCGAAAAGGAGGGGGTTTCCCCGGAAGTGGTGCGGGAAGGGGTGGCGGCGGGACGGATCGTAATCCCCCGGAACCCCAACCACCGCACCCTTAAGGACTTCAAGGGGATCGGGGAGGGGCTCAACGTGAAGGTGAACGCCAACCTGGGCACCTCCTACGATTACGTGAACCTGGAGGAGGAGGTGGCGAAGGCCCAGGTGGCCATCCGCTATGGGGCGGATACCATCATGGACCTCTCCACCGGAGGGGACCTAAGGGCCATAAGGGAGCGGATCCTGGAGGTGGCCACGGTCCCTTTGGGTACCGTGCCCATCTACGAGGCGGAGTTCCGCGCCGCCAGGAGGAAAAGTTTCTTTGACATGTCCGCGGACGAACTCTTCCAGGTGATTGAGGAGCACGGGAAGCAAGGGGTGGACTACATCACCGTGCACGTGGGGGTGACCCTGAAGAACCTGGAGGTCTACCGCCACACAGAGCGCACCACGGGGATCGTGAGCCGGGGCGGGGGGCTCCTGGCCGCCTGGATGCTGAAGCGGGGGGAGGAGAACCCCCTCTACGCCCGCTTTGACGACCTCTTGGACATCGCCCGCACCTACGATATGACCCTTTCCTTGGGGGATGGCCTCAGGCCCGGTTCCCTGGCGGACAGCACCGACCGGGCCCAGATGGCCGAGCTCCTCACCATTGGGGAGCTGGTGGAAAGGGCCCGCCGGGCGGGGGTGCAGGCCATGGTGGAGGGCCCGGGGCACATCCCCCTAAACGAGGTGGCCACCAACGTGCAGATCCAGAAGAAGCTCACGGGCCACGCCCCCTTCTACATCCTGGGCATGCTCCCTGTGGACACCGCCGCCGGCTTTGACCACATCGCCGGGGCCATCGGCGGGGCCTTGGCGGGCTGGATGGGGGCGGATATGCTCTGCTACCTCACGCCGGCGGAGCACCTGGGCCTCCCCACCCCGGAGCACGTGAAGGAGGGGGTGATCGCCTTCAAGATCGCCGCCCATGCCGCCGACGTGGCCCGGGGGAACCCTCGGGCTTTGGAGCGGAACCGCCTCATGTCCGAGGCCCGCTACCGCCTGGACTGGGACGGCCAGTTCGCCCTCTGCCTCTATCCCGAGGAAGCCCGGAGGCTCAAGGAGGAGCGGGGCTCCAAGACCAAGGCCTGCAGCATGTGCGGCCCCTTCTGCCCCATGAACCTGGTGGAGGCGGTCCTTAGGGGGCGGGCCCGCCTGGAACTGCCCGTGGGTTAGGGGTGGGGTGTGCGGGTAGCCCTAACCATAGCTGGCTCGGACTCCGGGGGCGGGGCCGGGGTGCAGGCGGACCTTAAGACCTTCTTCCGCTTCGGCGTCTATGGCACCAGCGCCCTCACCCTGGTCACCGCCCAGAACACCCTGGGGGTACAAAGGGTGGAACTCCTGCCCCCCGAGCTGGTATACCAGCAGATCCAGAGCGTGGCCGAGGACTTTCCCATCCACGCCGCCAAGACGGGGGCTTTGGGGAGCGCCGCCATCGTGGCGGCTGTGGCCCAAGGGGTGGAGCGCTATGGGATCCACCCCTTGGTGGTGGACCCGGTGATGGTGGCCAAAGGGGGGGACCCCCTGCTTGCCCCCGAAGCGGTTCGGGCCCTTAAGGAGAGGCTTTTCCCCTTGGCTAGCCTCATCACCCCCAACCGCCTCGAGGCGGAAGCCCTCCTGCAAAGGCCCATCCCTACCCTAAGGGAGGCGGAGGAGGCGGCCATGGCCCTTCTCGCCCTTGGCCCCAAGGCCGTGCTTCTCAAGGGGGGCCATTTTGCAGGGGCGGAGGCCGTGGACCTCCTGGCCACGCCAAGGGGCATCCTGGCCTTCCGTGCCCCCCGTATCCCGACCCGGAACACCCACGGCACGGGGTGCACCCTCTCGGCCGCCATCGCTGCCCTCCTCGCGCTGGGAAAGCCCTTGGAAGAGGCGGTCGCCGGGGCCAAGGCCTACCTTACCCGGGCCCTGGAGACCGCCCCCGGCCTGGGGCGCGGGCACGGCCCCCTGAACCACTTGGCGTGACGACTCCCCACTCTAAAGAGCGGGGCTTCTCGGCTCCGGGTGTAAACC
>NZ_JAKTNQ010000019.1 GCF_022760835.1 Thermus altitudinis | reverse complement strand
CACGACCTTGCCAAGGTCGGGGTCGCGGGTTCAAGTCCCGTCTCCCGCTCCAACACAAACCCCAGGCTTATGCCTGGGGGTTTGTTTTTTTATCCCTTGCCCTCTAGCCCGGGGCGTAGTATGGTGGCCCAAAGGGGGAAAGGGCATGAAGCTACTGGACAACTACGGGCGTGTTATCAAAGACCTTCGTATCTCCGTTACCCCCCGGTGCAACCTGCACTGCCTTTACTGCCATCCCTTAGGCCTCGAGATGGCCGAGCCCCCGGGAACCCTCAGCGTGGAGGAGGTGGACCATTTCCTCGAGGCCGCCTCCCTTCTCGGCCTCTCCGCCGTGCGCTTTACGGGCGGGGAACCTTTGGTGCGCAAGGAGCTTCCCCAGATGATTGAACGAGCCCGGAGCAAGGAGACCATTGAGGATGTGGCCATCACCACCAACGGCCTCCTCTTTGCCAAGCGGGGCAAGGAGTTGGTGGCAGCAGGCCTAAACCGGGTGAACATCTCCTTGGATGCCATTACCCCCGAGGTCTTTACCCGCATCACCCGGGGAGGAAAGGTGGAGCGGGTGTTGCAGGCCATAGAGACCGCCCTAGAACTTGGGCTTCACCCGGTGAAGCTGAACGCCGTGGTCATCCGGGGAATGAACGAGGAAGAGGTGGTGCCTTTGGCCCGGCTCTCCCTGGACCGCCCCCTGCACATGCGCTACATAGAGTACATGCACCTGGACAACTCCGACCCCGAGGAGTACCGCCGCCGCTTCGTGTCGGGGAAGGAGATCCGGGCACGGATAGAAGAAGTCTTTGGTCCCCTGGAACCCGTCCCCCACGACCCCACCTCCCCAGCCCGGGTCTACCGGATCCCGGGGGCCCAGGGCACCTTGGGCTTCATCAATCCCGTCACCGAGCCCTTTTGCTCCAACTGCTCCCGGCTTCGCCTCACCTCCGACAAAAAGCTAAGGCCCTGCCTCCTTACCGATTTGGAAATGGATATCTCCTGGGCCTTCGCCGCCGAGGAGCCGGTGGAGGCCTTGGTGGATGCCATTCTGATCGCCACCAACCGCAAGCCCGCCTTCGGCAACACCCTCCCCACCTTGAGGAAACGGGTCATGCTGGGGATCGGCGGATAGCCTGCAAGGTGGCAAGGATTACCAAAAGCGCCCCCATAACCCCTAACAGCCCTAACCGCTCACCCAGGAGGATAAAGGCAAAAAGGGTAGCCCAGACGGGTTCCAGGGTGTAGAGGATGGCCGCCTGGGGGGCGGGCACGTACTTCTGTCCCCAGGTTTGCAGCCAGGTGGTGAGGGCCGTGGCCACCATCCCCAGGTAGAAGACCGCCCCCCAGGGTACCCCTTCCCACCGCACCCCTTCCCAAAGGGCCCAGGGCAGGGCCAGGAAGGCCGTGCCCAAGACCTGCACCGCGGTGAGGGGGAGGGAGGGAAAGGTTTTGGCGTGCACCTCGAGGCGCACGATGTAAAGGGCGTAGGTAAGGGCGGTGAGAAGGGTCCAAAGGTCCCCCACGTTCAGAGGAGGCTGCCGGGGATCGTAGGAAAGGAAACCTACCCCCAAAAAGGCTAAAAGGGCGGCCACCCAGACCCCTCCCAGCCTGCGGCCCGCCAGTCCCAGGATCAAAGGCACCAGTACCACGTTGAGGGCCGTAATAAAGGCGCTTCGGCTCGCCGAGGTATACAGGAGGCCGACCGCCTGCGAGGCATAGCCCAAAAGAAGCCAGAAGGCCAGCTCCATCCCCGGTCCCCAAATCCCCTTGGGCAGCCGGAAGGCCCAGGGCAGGAAGAAGAGGCTCGCCAGAAGAAAACGGAGAAAGACCAAAAGGCTTGGGGCCATCTCCCCCACCGCCCCTTTCACCACCACAAAGGTGGTGCCCCAAAGGAGGGTGAGGAGGTTGAGGGCCAAAAGGCCCAGGGCGTAGCCGCGCATGGCCTAAAGTGTATAGCATGGTGCCCTCCCCCCAGGAAGTGAAGGATGCCCTTCAGGAAAGGCTCTTAGGCCACCTGGCCCATTCCGATCCCGGTTACCAGGCCCTTCTTCAGGAGTACCCATCCCGGGGAGGCAAGAGGCTCCGGGGCCTTTTGGTGGTCTATGCGGGGCTGGCCCACGGGGCTTCCCTCGAGGCCAGCCTTTGGGCAGGGGCTGCTTTGGAACTTTTCCAGAACTGGGTGCTTATCCACGACGACATAGAGGACGGCTCCGAGGAACGCCGGGGCAGACCCGCCCTGCACCGCCTCTACCCCATGCCCCTGGCCTTGAACGCGGGGGATGCCCTGCACGGGGAGATGTGGGGGCTTCTGGTGCAGGGCCTCGAGGCCGGCCTTCTGCCCCCTCCGGTTCTGGCCGAGTTCCACCAGGTGGTGCGCCGCACCGCCTACGGCCAGCACCTGGACCTCCTCTGGACCCTTTCCGGCCGCCTGGACCTCTCCCCCGGGGACTACTTCCGCATGGTGGCCCACAAGGCCGCCTACTACACCGCGGTGGCTCCCTTGCGGCTTGGAGCCCTGCTGGCCGGGCAAACCCCTCCCTCCCTCTACGAGGAAGCCGGGTTGAAGCTGGGCATCGCCTTCCAGATCATGGACGATGTCCTCAACCTGGAGGGGGACGAGGCCTACGGCAAGGAGCTAGCCGGGGACCTCTACGAGGGCAAGCGCACCTTGATCCTAATCCGCTACCTCCAGGAAGCGCCTCCCGAGGAACGCACCCGGGCCGAGGCCCTCTTGCGCCTCCCCCGGGAGGCCAAGCCCGAGGCCGAGGTCAGGTGGCTTTGGGAACGGCTTTTGGCCTCGGGGGCGGTGGCCTGGGCCAAGGAGGAGGCCAAGAGGCTAGCGCACAAGGGCCTGGGCGCCCTTATCCCCCACCTGGAGCAACTACCCGGACGGGATGCCGCCTCCCACCTGCAAACCCTCCTCACCGCCTTGGTGGAACGCAGGGCATAATAGGGCCATGCAGGGCGTGCGCTTTAAGGTCATCACCGCCAACGACCCCGACATCCTCCAGGAAAGGCTCAACCGCTTTGTTGAAGACCTTCCGGAGGACGTGGTCCTGGTGGAGGTCAAGTTTTCCGTAGCCGATGGACCCTCTCCCCTATTCGCCGCCTTGGTCCAGTACAAGGAAGTAGAGGCGTGGAGGGAGTAGGAGGGTTTCTCTTCTTTCTGGCCTTGAAGGGGGAGGCCAGGCGGGAAGAGGTGCGGGCCCGCTTTCCTAGGCTGGTTCCCCTGCTCAGGGCCCTGGGCGAAGGGGTGGAGGCCCACGGGGAGACCTTTCGTCTGGCAAAACCCCTCCGGCTTTCCTGGTTTGCCCCCCTGTTCCAAGCCCATTACTCTCCCCTTTTGCCGGAAGCGGAGCGGGGCTTGGCCTTGGAGCGGCTCCTCGAGGCCGCCCACCTCTCCGCCCAGGAGGGCGAACCCCTGGTGGAAGGGGATGGCCTTCTAAGGGCCGCCCGAGCCTTCCAGGAAGGGAGCCAGAGCCTCCTAGGGGGGGCCTACCGGGAAGCCCTCCACCACTATGGGAGGGGCCTGGGGCTTCTGGAAAAGGAAAACCTTCCCTTCCCCGCCACCGCCTTGGCCCTCCTGGCCCTGGCCCAGGAGGGATTCCGCCCAGGGGGCAAGGGGCGGGAAACCGCCAGGAAGGCCCTGGAAAGGGCCAGGACCGCCTTCGCCCGGGAAATGGCCCAAAAGGCCCTGGCCCAAACCACAAAGGAAGAGGAGAAGGAGGCCTAGAATGGGGGGCATGGGGCTTAAGCGGGTGTACCTGGCCCGGCCCAGGGGTTTCTGCGCCGGGGTGGTCATGGCCATCCAGACGGTGGAGCGCTGGGCCGAGACCCTGAAGGAAGCGGGGGAGCTGGTGGTCTACCACGAGATCGTCCACAACCGCACCGTGGTGGAACGCCTTAAGGCCAAGGGGGTGCACTTCGTGGAAAACCTCGCCGACATAGAACGGCTTCGCCAAGAAAGACCCTTGGCCGGAACCCTGGTCTTCTCCGCCCACGGCCACCCCCCCGCGGTGCGCAAAAAGGCGGCGGAGATGGGTTTCCATATCCTGGACGCCACCTGCCCCTTGGTCACCAAGGTGCACACCGAGGCCAGGCGCTACGCCCGGGAAGGCTACTGGATCCTCCTGGTGGGGGATTCCGCCGACCATCAGGAGGTGAAGGGCACCTATGGGGAAGCCCCGGAGAGGACCATCCTGGTGGCGGTGCACATCCACGTGGGCAAGGACCCCCGCTTGGCTGATCCCCGTACCGTGGAGGTACCTGACCCCGAGCGGGTGGTGGTCCTCACCCAGACCACCCTGAGTGTGGAGGACACCCTTAAGACCATAGAAATCTTAAAAAAGCGCTTCCCCAGACTGGTGGTCCCCGCCAGAAAAGACCTCTGCTACGCCACCCAGAACCGCCAGGAGGCGGTCCGGCGCATTGCCCCCCATGTGGATCTCTTCCTGGTGCTCACCAGCCCCCACTCCTCCAACGGCATGCGCCTTTTGGAACTGGCCCAAAGCCTCACCGGCAGGGCCTACCGCCTGGAAAGCGCCCGGGATCTCCGGGAGGAATGGCTTCAGGGTGCCGATAGCCTGGGGATCACCTCCGCCGCCAGCACCCCCGAGGACCTGGTGCAGGAGCTGGTGGCGCTCCTTAGGGAGCGGAACCCGGGCCTCGAGGTGATCGAGGAAGGCGAGGAGGAGGGCATCGTCTTCCGCGAACCCAGGCCCCTGTCCCCGGAGGAGGTCTTAAGGGGTGTCTGAGCACCGCCTCTCCGTGGCCCCTATGGTGGACCGGACGGACCGGCACTTCCGCTACCTGGTCCGCCAGATAAGCCGCAGGGTGCGGCTTTACACGGAAATGACCGTGGACCAGGCGGTGCTCCGGGGGAAGGCCGAGCGGCTTCTCGCCTTCCACCCAGCGGAGCACCCCATCGCCTTGCAGCTTGCGGGCTCGGACCCCCAGAGGCTGGCGAAGGCGGCGCAAATAGGCCAGGCCTGGGGGTACGACGAGGTGAACCTGAACCTGGGCTGCCCCTCGGAGAAGGCCCAAGAGGGGGGGTTTGGCGCCTGCCTCCTCCTGGACCCCCTGCGGGTGGCCGAGATCCTCAGGGCCATGGTGGAGGCGGTGGCCATCCCCGTCACGGTGAAGCTCCGCCTAGGGGTGGAGGGGGAGCGCTATCCCCTCCTGGCCCGTTGGGTGGAGCGCTATGCGGAAACGGGGGTAAGGGTGTTCATCGTCCATGCCCGTAGCGCCTTGCTGGGGCTCTCCCCCCGGAAGAACCGGGAGGTTCCCCCCTTGCGCCACGACTGGGTCCACCGGCTCAAGGAGGATTTCCCCCACCTCACCTTCGTCCTGAACGGGGGGGTGCGCACCCTGGAGGAAGCCCTTCCCCATCTGGGCAAGGTGGATGGGGTGATGATGGGGCGGGCGGTCTACGAGGACCCCTTTGTGCTTCAGGAAGCGGACCGAAAGGTATACGGCCTGGACCACAGGCCAAGCCGCCTGGGCGTGGCGCAAGGCATGCGGGCCTATCTGGCGGAGGAGGTGGAAAAGGGCACCCCCCCTTGGGCGGTGCTGAGGCACCTGCTGAACCTCTTCCGGGGGCAGCCAGGGGGAAGGCTTTGGCGGCGCCTCCTGTCGGAAGGGCGTTCCCTGGAAGCCCTGGACCAAGCCCTAAGGCTTCTTCAGGAGAAAATAGGCCAGGAGGGCGAGGAGGAAAACCCAAACCCAAAGGGGAATGCGGCGGTGAAGCGGGCGGGGCTGGGGCTTTCCCGTCACGGGATCTAGGGGGCCAGGCGGGCGCATCTTGAGCCGGGTGGCCCGCTTCATGTGGGCCACCATCCGGTCCAAGTCTCCCTTTTTCTTGTAAAGGGCCGCCAGGTTCTCATGAACCAAGGGATCCTCCGGGGCCAGCTTCAAGGCCCGCTGGTAAAGGTCCAAGGCCGCCTCCAGTTCCCCCCGTTCCTGATAGAGGTTGCCCAGGTTGACCAGGGCCCGGTGGTGCTGGGGGTCAAGGGAAAGGGCCTTGTGGAAGTGGGCTTCGGCCTCCTGCCGCCTCCCTTCCCCCACCGCCTTGACCCCCAGGAGCACCTCCCTCTCCGCGGCGAAAAGGGGGTCTTCCAGGCGCTCGGGGGTCTCCACCAGCAGGCTTAGGCCTGCCAAGAGCCTCTCCTTAAGCCCTTCCGGGAAACCTTCCGCATAGGCCCTGGCCCCGGGGTAGTCCTTGTGCCGCAGAAGCCGCACGAAGTGAAGCAGGGCCAGGGCTTCGGGGTCGCCGGCTAGGGCCTGGGCCTCGAGGTCCTTCACCATCCCCTTTAGCCTAAGGCCAAACGGTAAACCCGGTGGTAGGCCTCAGCGCTTTTGGCCCAGGAGAAGTCCTTTTCCATGCCCCTTAGACCCAGGGCCTCGGGCCCCAGGCGGAAGAGGCGCAGGACCCCGTAGAGCAGGCCCTCCGGGTGGTAGGTTTCAAAGAGCACCCCCGTGCGGCCATCCTCCACGGTGTCCTTTAGCCCCCCCACCGCCCGGGCCACGGGAGGGGTGCCGTAGCGCTGGGCGATCATCTGCACCAGGCCGCAGGGCTCAAACCGGCTCGGGACCAAAAGGGCATCGGCTCCCGCATAGGCCAGGCGGGCCAGGGCCTCGTCATAGGCCTCCACAAACCGCACAAAGCCCGCATGCTCCTCCTCCGCCCGCCTAAGGGCTTGGGAAAGACCCTCCTCCCCCACCCCTTGGACCAGGAGGCGAAAACCCAGCTCCTTCAGATGGGGAATGGCCCTTAGGATGAGGTCCAACCCCTTCTGCCCATCCAGCCGGCCCACGTAGGCGAGGAGAGGCCCACGGAGCCCCGTGCGCTCCCCAAGGGCCTCCCGTGCCCGGGCCTTGCCCCTTGGATCCTCCCGGGAGTAGGGAGCGGGAAGGTGGGGGTCGCGGGCGGGGTCAAAGACCTCCAGGTCCAAGCCATTCAGGATGCCAAAGAGCTTTTCCCTGTGCCGCCTCAGCACCCCGTCCAGCCCCATGCCGAACTCCGGGGTCTGGATCTCCTCCGCATAGGAGGGGCTCACCGTGGTCACCATCCGGGCGAAGACGATGCCGCCCTTCATCAGGTTCACCTGGCCGTAGAACTCCAGGGCCTCCATGTGGAACAGGCTCCAGGGAAGCCCCGTCCAGTGGAAGAACAGGGCGGGGTCCACAAGGCCTTGGTGGGCCAGGTTATGGATGGTGTAGACGACGGGCACGGGGGCGGTCAGGGCAAGGAGCGCGGCCGTCCAGTCATGGGCGTGGACCAGGTCAAACCCCCGGGCCACCTGGCTCGCCGCCAGGGCAAAGCGCAGGTAACGCTCGGCATCGTCGGGGTAGCCGTAGACCCTTTCCCGGTCAAAACCGGGCACGCCCAGGAGGAAAAACCGCACCCCTCCCTCCACCCGCTCCCCCAAAGGGGCCCTTTCCTCCCGGCCCGCAAAGGTATAGGCCACCTCCCCTACCCCCTTGGCCCTAAGGCCCCGGTGCCAGGGAAGGAGGATGCTAGCCTCCACCCCCAAGGGCTTCAAGGCCTTGGGCAAGGCTCCCACCACATCCGCAAGCCCGCCCACCTTTGCCAGGGGGTAGGCCTCAGGGGCCACCATGAGGACCTTCATAGGCGCACTATACATGCCCGCGAGGCTCGCTTGGACCAAACCAAAGCCCCTCTACCCCGAAGGCTTAGTACCCTTTTGCGCCCCGCTTTTCCCCTGGTGTCGCCAAGATGAGGCCTGGCTGGGGCCCCGTGCAGTGAAGAACCGGTAGGGCATCCCCAAGGGCGCGGTACCCGATGCTTGGGAAAAGAAGCCCTTGGAAAGCACCCCGCCCAAGGCCGGCAAAAGGGCTTCCCCTCTAACCTGCGCTAGACGGGCAAGGCCCCGCCTAGGTGGAACCTGGGGAGTCGTGCCATTCCCCTTGGGGCACCAACACCGCCCCCTCGAGGTCCCCCAAATAGAGGTACGTCCAGGCCAAGAGGGGGCCCTCCTCCGTCTCCACCCGCACCTGCACCCGCCGGTACTCCATCCCCTCCTCCTCCAGCTCGTCCAAGAGGGAAAGGGCCTCCTCCGGCAAAAAGAGGACCTCCCCGTAGACCCTTCCCTCCCCAGGAACCATGCCAGGGTAAGGATAGGGACGGCCGAGCCCCTCGGCCAGGTGGAAAAGGCGAAAGCCCTCCACGTGCCCGGGCAGGACCTTCACCACCCGCCCCTCCACCAAGGGGTAGTTCCTTTCCCCGGGCCGCAGGGTGCCGTAGACGAACACCCGCTCCATCACTCGCCCAGGAAACGGTACCCCATCCCCACCACGGTTTCTATGAACCGGGGAGCCTGGGGGTTGTCTTTGAGCTTTTTACGCAAGAGGCGGATATAGGCGTCCACCACCCGCTCGGAGCCCTCAAAATCTGGCCCCCAAACCCTTTCCAAAAGTTCCTCCCGGGTGTACACCCTTCCCGGGGTCTGGGCCAGAACAAAGAGGAGGTTGGTTTCGGTGGCGGAAAGCTTCAAGGGCTGACCCTCCAGGTAGGCCTTCTTGGCCTCCAGGTCCAGCTCTAAGGGGCCAAAATGCCGCCTACCCTCCTTGCCGCTTCGGCGGAGAAGGGCCTTGATACGGGCCAAAAGTTCCTTAAGGGAGAAGGGCTTGCCCAGGTAGTCGTCCGCCCCCTCCAGAAGCCCCTCCACCCGGCTGTCCTCGTCGGCCTTACCGGTTAGGAGCAAAACCGGGAGCCAAGGGTCCAGGTCCCGCAAGGCCTTGAGGACCTCGAGGCCCTCCATATCGGGAAGCCCCCGGTCCAGGACCACCAGGTCCGGCTTGGCCCTATTCCAAACCTGATGCAAGGCCTCCCGGCCCGTGCGGGCCCAGTCCACCCCAAGCCCCTCCTTCTCCAAAAACCGCTTAACCAGCTCCCCCACTTGGGGATCGTCCTCCACCAAGAGAATCCTCGCCATAAGGCCTTCCCAAATACCCCGTTAATCCTAACGCCCCAAAATCACCACCACTCCTGGATACTCCCCTTCCGGAAGCCGCAAGAGCCGGGCCACGCTCTCATCATAAAAGGTTTCCGCCGGGTAGGCGGCCAAACCCTGGCCCACCGCCGCCAAGAGGACCAGGCCCGCAGCATAGCCTGCCTCCAAAAGAGCATACCGGTACCCCCTTAGCCCAAACAAGGCCTCGCTCCGCTCCGGCACCAGGGTGAAGACTAAAAGGGCCGCCGCCTTCCCCAAATCCAGCCCCAAAAGGGCCTCCGACCAGGAGGCCTCCTCCACCTTGGCGGCAATCTGGAAAAGCTGATGCTCCTTTGGGAAGTAATGGTACACCCCAGGGAACACCCCCTCCACCCGGCGCACCACCAAATACACCTCCAAGGGGTAAGCCTCCCCCGCCGAGGGAAACCCCCGTCTCCCCAAGCGCTCCGCCAAGGGATAGAGGACCTGAGAAAGGTCCTTCAGGGTAAGGGCCGAGCCCACCTCGGGCAAAAGGGGCCTAAGCTGGGAAAGCACCCGGAACAAAGGCGGTCCCCCCTCCTCCCGGAAGGGGGGCAGGGCCTGGGTTTCCAGGGGATTGGCGTAGACCTTGGCCTTGGGCTTCCGCTTTAGGGGAAGCTCCTCCCCCTGGGCAAGACGGGTAAGGCGGTAGAAAAGCTTACCCGGATGCTTCTCCATGGCTAAAAGCGGTAGCCCTTGGGCACCACCACCACCCCTTCCGGGGTAACGGTGAAGCCCCGGCCACGGTCGGCATCCAGGTCGTAGCCGATCTCGGTATGGGGAGGGATCTTCACGTCCTTGTCAATGATGGCGTTGCGGATCTTGCAGTAGCGGCCCACCTCCACGTCGTCAAAGAGGACGGAGCGCTCCACCAGACTGTAGGAGTTCACCCGCACCCGGCGGAAGAGGACCGACTCCCGCACCGTGCCCCCGCTCACGATGACGCCCCCGGCCAGAAGGCTGTTCAGCGCCCGGCCCACCCGCTCCCCCGTTTCGTGCACGAACTTGGCAGGGGGGCTGAAGAGGTTGGCGGTCCTTAGGGGCCATTCGGGGTTGAAGAGGTCAAACTCGGGAATGACCTTGACCAGGTCCATGCTGGCCTCAAAGTAGGCGTCCAGGGTGCCTACATCCCGCCAGTACAGGTTGGGACCCTCCTGGCCGGGGATGGGGTTGCGGTGGAAATCATAGGCAAAGACCCTATACCCCTCCTTGAGGGCCCTGGGGATCACATCCTTGCCAAAGTCGTGACTGGAGGCAGCCTCCTTGGCATCGGCCTCTAAGAGCTCAAAGAGGGCCTCGGTACGGAAGATGTAGTTGCCCATGGAGGCCAGGGCCAGGTGGGGCTTGTTGGGTAGGGGCTTGGGGCTTTTGGGCTTCTCCTGGAACTCGGTGATGCGCCAGTCCGGGTCCACCTGCAAAACCCCGAAGCGGCTGGCCTCCTCCACCGGCACGGGGTAGGCGGCGATGGTAATGTCGGCGCGTTTTTCGTAGTGGTACTCCACCATGTGGCGGATGTTCATCTTGAAGATGTGGTCCCCTCCGAAGATGGCCACCGCCTGGGGAGCATGGTTGTGTACCAGGTGCAGGTTCTGGTAGATGGCGTCGGCGGTGCCCCGGTACCAGACGGGGCCCAGCTCCTCATAGCGGTACATCTGGGCGGGCACCAAAAGGATGAAGTGGTCCTCCAAAAAAGCCCCGAAGCGCCAGTAGCGCTGGATGTGTTCGGTGAGGGACTGGGCCTTGAACTGGGTGAGCACGTAGATGGAGTAGATCCCGGAGTTCACGAAGTTATTAAGAACAAAGTCAATAATGCGGTACTTGGCCCCGAAGGGCACCGCCGGCTTGGCCCGCTTGGCGGTAAGGGGATAAAGGCGGCTTCCCTGCCCCCCCGCCAGGATCATCCCCAAAACCTCCACCTTCACCATGGAATCCCTCCTTTGCCCGCCAGTTTACCCCAAAGCCCGGGGGCAAACGTCCGGGTATAGTGGAGCCCGATGCGGGTCTTCCCCTTGCGCTGGTTCACCCCGCCCATACATCCTAAGCCCGCGCCCCTCTTCTTTGGCCAGGAGCGGGCTCTAAAGGCCCTCGAGGCCGCCTTCCGCCAGGGGGGGCACGGCTATTTGGTGGGGCCAAGCGGTCTAGGCAAGAGGAAACGCCTCCTCGCCCTCCTGGAAGGGCGCACCTTTCCCAAGGAAGAACTGGTCTACCTGCCCTTGGGGGAGGAGGCCTTTCCCCTTCTCCTCCCGGAGGGCCAGGGCCGGGCCCTGGTGGAAGGGGTGGAGGCCCTCCTTTCCGAGTTCACTCCCGCCCTCTTCCGGGAAAAGGGCTTCCTCTACGCCAAAAGCCTGGTGGAGGCCCGCTACGAGAAGGAGGCCGAAGCCCTCCTGAAGGCCTTGGCCCAGGAGGCGGAGGGCTATGGGTTTGCCCTTTTGGAAGGCGAAGAGGGCCTGAGGCTTTCGGGCAAGGGTCCCTTGCCCCCGGAGCTTTCCGCCAAGCTGGAGGAAACCGTCTTGGCCTACGTGGACGTGCGCCAACGGGCGGAGGCAGAGGTGGCCGCCTTGAGGCGGGGTTTTGCCGAGCGCTTCCTCCTGCCCAAGGCCCTGGAGTTGAAAGGGCGCTTTCCCCAGGCGGGACGGTACCTGGACTGGATCACGGAAACCCTTCTGCGGGCGGCGGCCCTCGAGGAAACCCCGGCCCTAGAAAGGCTCCTACCCCGCCTTCTGGTGGAGGGGGGAAGCCGGGTGGTCTACGAGCCTAACCCCAGTCCGGAAAGGCTTTTCGGCCACCTGGAGTACGAGATGCAAGAGGGCCACCTCTCCACCCACCTGGGGCTTTTGCGCCCCGGGGCCCTGCACCGGGCCACGGGGGGGGTTTTGGTCCTGGAGGCCCACCGGGTGTGGGAGCTGGGGAGCTATACCCTTTTGAAGCGGGCTCTGGCCACCAAGGAGGTGGAGCCCTTAGCCCCCAGGCCCGAGGTCAAGGGCCCCCGCCTCAAGCCCGCCCCCCTCGAGGCCCAGGTGTTTTTGGTGGGCCCCCCTGAGGTGATGGCCTTTTTGGAGGAAGACGAGGAGTTTTTGGAGCTATTCCCCTTCCGCGTGGAGTTTAGCCCGGAGATCCCCTACACCCAGGAGAACGTGGCCTACCTGGGGGGATTTTTAGAGGCCCAGGGGGTGGCCCTGACCCCCGAGGGTCTCTCCGCCCTGGCGGACGAGGCCCGGCGCTGGGCGGGGCACAAGGAGAGGCTGGATGCCCGGCTTTACCGCCTTTTGGACCTGGCCCAGGAAGCCCAGGCCTTCCGCCGTCCCCTGGACCGCCAAGCGGTGGAGGAAGCCATCCAGACCCGGGAAGAGCGGTTTGGCCTCGAGGAGGAGCTCTACCTCAAGGACCTGGAGGAGGGGGTGGTGGCCCTGGAGGTCCAGGGGATGCGGACCGGCGAGATCAACGGCCTGGTGGTGGTGGAAGGCCCCCTGCCCCAGGGGCGGCCGGTGCGCATCACCGCCCAGGCGGGCCCCGGGCGGGAAGGCATCCTCTCCATAGACCGGGAGGTGGGCCTGGGGGGGCAGGTCTTCCACAAGGCGGTCCTCACCCTAGCTGGCTACCTAAGGGGCACCTATGCCAGCCTGGGGGCTCTTTCCGCCACGGTGAGCCTGGTCTTTGAGCAAAGCTATGGGGGCATTGAAGGAGATTCCGCGGGGCTGGCGGAGCTTTTGGCCGTGCTTTCCGCCATCTCCGGGCTTCCCTTACGCCAGGACCTGGCGGTCACCGGCAGCCTGGACCAAACGGGCCGGGTGCTGGCCGTGGGCCGGGTGGCGGAGAAGGTGGAGGGCTTCTTCCGGGTATGCCAGACCCTAGGGCTTACGGGAAGCCAAGGGGTGGTGCTTCCCAAGGCTAACCTTCCCCACCTGACCCTGCGCAAGGAGGTGGTGGAAGCAGTGGAGAAAGGGCGCTTCCACCTCTATGCGGTGGAAGGGGTGGACGAGGCCATTGAACTCCTCTTCGGGCGCAAGGCCTACTGGGTCCACGATAGGGTGCGGGAGGTGCTGGAGCATTTCCAAAAGCTAGAGAAGGAGGAGTGATCCCGTTTCTCGCCACATCGTGCTCCGTAGGGGCCCAAGAGCGTGGCCCGAAAAGAGGATTGGCCGGGGTCTACCGCCCCGGCTCCAAAAGCAGAACCTTTTCCCTCTCCGCCCGGAAGGCCATGGAAAGGTAGCGGCCCTGGGCCCACCCGGGAAGGAGATCAGCGTAATGGGCGGACAGGAAATGCCCCGTCTGGCCCATGGGGTGGATGAAGAAGGAGGCTTCTGTCTGGGCAAGGTCCACGATTTGGCGGTAGCTGGGCCCGTGGCTCATGAGAAGGGTGGTGGGATCAAAGGGGCCCACGTTCACCGTGTACCGGTCGCCGCCGAAGGAAACCATCCTGTCGGTAAAGCGCTTCAAAGGGGTATGGGTGAGAACCGCATGGGGGAAGACCGCCCGGTGCACCGCCCCCCAGGAGCGCACCTTAAGGGCCTCCTTCCGGTCCAAAGCCCTCTCCAAGGCCAAGGCGGCAAAATCCAGGCAGGATTCCCGGTACTCGGTTTCCGGCTGGTCGCAGTTCTTGTCCCCCTCCTTAAGCGCCTTCAGGAGATACCGGGGCTCATCCCAAAAGGCTTCCCCCACCTCCTGGGCGGGCAGACGGGTGAGCTCCGTGTACCACAGGGCGAAGACCAAGGCGTCCTCCGAGTTCTGGCCCATCACCCCATCCCAGGCCAAAAGCCTCTCCCTCCAAGCCCGGCCCCTTTCGGAAAGGGGGTTTAGAAGCTCCAACACGGGACGAAAATCCCGGAAAAGCAGGCTTTTTTGGTCCTGCTGAACCGCCTGCATATCGGCGGGAGAAAGCTTTTCCTTGGCCAGGAGGAGCTCCCTTATGCGCTCTGCCCGATAGGGCTCGGCCCAATCGTAGGTGAGGGCATAGGGAAAGCCCTCGGGGGTCACCTTGTTGTTGGCGGTGACGATAAGGCCCTCTTGGGGGTTCAGCACCTGGGGCCACTCCTCGGGCCGGCGGTAACCCTGCCAGTCCCACGCCCCATTGCCCGGCACCGGCACCATCCCGGTGTGCCCCTCCTTGCGGATGGGGAACTTCCCGGGGGCGATGTAGCCGATATTCCCGTCCACATCGGCATAGACGAAGTTTTGGCTGGGGGCGGAGTAGTGGCCTAGGGCGGCCACGAACTCCTGAAAGTTACGCGCCCGGTTGATCCCCAGATAGGCCATGAGGATATGGTCCTCCGCATCCAGGCTCACCCAGCGTAGGGCCATAGGGGTCTTAGGGGGGTCCTCCAGGGCGTCGGTGATCACGGGACCGTACAGGGTTTCCCGCACCTGGAGGGTCTCCTCCCTACCCCCCTTCACCCGGATGCGTTCCTCCCGCACCCGGTAGGGAAGGACCTGGCCCTGGTAGCGGTACCCCTGGCCCTCCACGTCCTCCAGGAGGTAGAGGTCCTGCACGTCCGCCCCCACGTTGGTAACGCCCCAAGCGATGCGGTCGTTGCGCCCGATCACGATACCGGGGACCCCGGGGAGGCTGGCCCCGATGACCTGGTAACCGGGGGCTTCCAAGGCCATGAGGAACCAGAGGCTTGGCGCCCCCAGGCGCAGGTGGGGGTCGTTGGCCAAGAAGGGTTTTCCCGTTACCGTGCGGCTTCCCGCCACCACCCAGTTGTTGCTGGCCTCCATAAAGCGGGGCGGGGCCATCTGGAGAAGGGCTGCCGGGGCCTCTTCCCGGTTCAGGGGAAGCCTTAGGTCCTCGCCTTGGAGGACGGTGGGGGCCTCCTCGGGGTACGGGGGGAGAAGCTCAAGAAGCCTTTCCGGGCGGATCCCTCGGGCCAGGAGGCGATGGCGCAAAAGCTCCTCCTCCCAGTTGCCACTGAGGTCAAAGCTCATCATCTTGGCCCAGACCAGAACGTCGGGACCGGTCCAGGGCTCGGGGCGGAAAGCAAGGAGGCGGAACTCCGGGGGCAAGGGCGCCCCGCTTTGCAAGAAGGCGTTCACCCCAGCCACATAGGCGTCCACCGCCACTTTTTCCTCAGGGTAAAGCCTCTCGTAGGCCTCTTGGGCCGCCCGGTAAAAGCCCCAGGTCCGTAAGAAACGGTCCTGGGCCAAGGTGGCCTCCCCCAGCACCTCGGAAAGCCTTCCCTGGCCCACCCGCCTTTGGAACTCCATCTGCCAAAGCCTCTCCTGGGCGTGGACAAAGCCTTGGGCAAAGAAGAGATCCTTAAGGCTCTGGGCCCGGATGCGCACCACCCCCCTTCCATCCCGCCCCACCTCCACCGGGGCATCCAGGCCCTTTAGGGCCATACGCCCTTCCCCCTGGGGCAAGGAAGCCCGCAAGGTCACGTAGGCCCCCAAGGCCAAAAGGCCAAGGGCCACAACCGCCAGGCCCAGAAGCCAGGCTAAAACCCGCAAGAGGCGTTTCATAGTTGGACCGAGCATACCACTTGGCCCAACGCCCAGGGTCTAAAATGGCCCCATGCGGCTCGAGTTCCTGGAAAACGGCCCCATCCGGCTAGAGGGAAAACGCTTCCGGATCCGGATAGGGGAAAGGGAGGAGGTCTTGGAAAGGCCCCGGGTTTTCCTGTGCCGCTGCGGGGGCTCGGCCAACAAGCCCTTCTGCGACGGCACCCACAAGGGGATCGGCTTCCAGGCCCCGGGTGGGGTGCTGGAGGTGGAGGACTGACCCACTGGTCACCGCCGGACCCCAGGGGTAAACTCGGGGGGCCATGGGCGAGATGCGCTACCGCAAGCTGGGCAAGTGGGGCCTCAAGGTTTCGGAGATCTCCCTAGGGGCCTGGGTCACCTTTGGGGATGTGGTGAAGGACAAGGAAACCATCCGGGAGATCGTGAGGATCGCTTACGAGGGCGGGATCAACTTCTTTGACAATGCCGATGTCTACGCCCGGGGCCTGGCGGAGGAGGTGATGGGGGAGGTGCTCTCAGAGTTTCCCCGGCACACCCTGGTCCTCTCCACCAAGGCCTATTGGCCCATGTCGGAGGATCCCAACGACCGGGGCCTAAGCCGCAAGCACCTTCTGGAAAGCATTACCCAAAGCTTAAAGCGCCTAAGGACCGACTACGTGGACCTCTTCTTCGCCCACCGCTATGACCCCGAGGTGCCCATGGAGGAAATCGTCTACGCCATGCACACCATCGTGGAGAAGGGCTATGCCCTTTATTGGGGTACCTCGGAGTGGCCCGCCGCCAGGATTGCTGAGGCAGTGACCTTCGCCCGGGAAAATGGCCTCCACCCGCCCGTGGTGGAGCAACCCCAGTACTCCATGCTCTACCGCGAGCGGGTGGAAGGGGAGATCCTCCCCGAAGCCCAGCGCTTCGGCATGGGCCTGGTGGTCTGGAGCCCCTTGGCCATGGGCATGCTTACCGGACGGTACGATGAAGGTATCCCGCCGGAAAGCCGCTTCGCCCGCTACCCCCAGTTCGCCGAGCGCTTCCTCACGGAGGAAAACCGCCGGAAGGTGCAGAAGCTTAAGGCGGTGGCGGATGAGCTGGGCCTCACCCGCACCCAGCTGGCCCTGGCCTGGGTGCTTAGGCTTCGCGAAATCAGCAGCGCCATCACCGGGGCCACCCGGCCCGAGCAGATCCAAGAAAGCCTGGGAGCCGCCGGGGTGGACCTGCCCAAAGAAGCCCTGGAGCGGATTGAGGCCATCCTGAAAGGCGAGGCGTAAAGAGGCCTATTTGGGCGCTGGGGCCAGCCCCAGGTGGAGCAAATACCGGGGTTGGCCCTCTTCCTTTCGCGCTGGGGAGAGGGCAGCATAGCGGTGGTAAAGGGCCAAAAGCTCCCGCTGGAAGGCCTTGGCCTCCTCCCAGCGCAGGTGGAGCCCAGCGCTCCAGAGGTTTACAAGGGGAGGAAACTCTTCCGCCAGGATATCGGGCTCACCCTCGCTTCCAAACTCCAAGATCCCTTCCGGGTTTAAGAAGACACGCAAAACCGTGCCATACCCTGGGTCATAAAGTTCCAGGGCCTTTTCCCATTCCTCCTGCCAACTTTGGGCCCCCTCGAGGGCCACCCATACCCTCTCCGGAACCAGCTCCCGAGGAATACGGAAATCGGTATCCACCGCCCGATACAACCGGATGTACCGGCCCCGCTGGAGAAGAAGCCCTGCCGGTTGGAGGAGCCCGGCCTTTAACAGGAGCCCCACGCGATAGTACGCTTGCTGCGGGGAAAGCCCCTGGGCCAAGGCTAGGTCCTTAACGCTGGCCGGCCCCTTCATGAAAGGTTTCAAGCACACCGCCATATCCGGATCGGCCAAAAGGCGCGCTGCCAAAGAATTCTTGACCAGGAAAGGCATAGCTAGATTTTAGCTATCCCCCTCTTCAAAAAGAGCCCTTGTTTTTGAAGTAGAAGGGCCGGAGATTGAAGGTCATGCAAGGGTTTGCCGCCTTCCGTCTCCTTTGGCTGGGCCAGGCCCTGGCCCTGGTGGGGCGGGAGATGACCTGGTTCGCCCTTACCCTCCACGCCTATGAGAAGACCGGGCTCGCCACCACCCTTTCCCTTTTGGGCTTCTTCCATTTTCTTCCCCTGATTCTCTTTTCCCCCCTGGCTGGGGCCTTGGTGGACCGTTACCCCAGGAAGTGGGTCATGCTGACAGCTGACCTGGGAAGTGCCTTGGCCACGGGGTTCTTGCTCCTGATGTTCCTTCTGGGCCAGTTGCAAATCTGGCACCTGTACCTGGTTTCCGCCTTCAGCGGGGCCCTGGGAAGCCTTCACTGGCCGGCCCTTTCCGCAGCCCTAAGCACCCTGCTGGAGAAAAAGGACTACGCCCGCGCCAGCGGGATGATGAGCTTGGCGGAGTCCTTAGCTGGCGTGGGAGCCCCGGTGCTGGCGGCAGCCCTCCTTAACCCCCTAGGCCTTGGGGGCATCTTCGCCTTAGACCTCCTAGGAGCCAGCGCTGCTATCCTCACCCTTCTCCTGGTGCCCATACCCCATCCCCAGGTTTCCGCAAAACCCACAGCCTCCCTCCTGGAGGAGGCCCTGTTCGGCTTTCGCTTCATCCTGTCCAGACCCCCTCTTTTTGCCCTCCAGCTCATGTTCTTTGGCATCAACTTCCTCACCACCTTGGCCGTGACCGTCCTACCCGCCATGGTGCTGGCCAAGACCGACCTCTCGGAGGCAGTTCTGGCCTTGGTGCGGTCGGCCTCCGGGCTTGGTGGGGTGGCGGGTGGGCTTCTCCTTTCCCTTTGGGGTGGACCAAGAAAGCGGGTGCACGGGGTCCTTTTGGGAATGGCCTTCTCCAGTCTGGCCTTGGCCCTTATGGGGGTGGCAGAAGGCCCCCGGGCATGGGCAGCGTTGGCCTTCATGGAGAGCCTTTTCCTCCCCCTACTAAATGGCTCCAACCAGGCCATCTGGCAAAGCAAGGTGCCCCTCGAGGTCCAGGGCAAGGTCTTCGCCGCCAGGCGCATGATCGCCTGGTTTGCCAATCCTTTGGCCATGCTTCTTTCCGGCCCCCTGGCCGACTGGGTTTTCGCCCCGCGGTACGGCCAGGGGGAGGGCATCGCCCTTATGCTTCTTCTTTTCGGTAGCCTGGGAGTTGTATGGGGCCTTTCCGGATACCTTATCCCGCACGTGCGGGAAGCGGAGACCCTTCTCCCCGACGCCAAGCCGGACTAAACTGGCCTCCATGGACACCCTGGAAGCCTTAAGGCGCCTCTTCCCCGGGAAGGTGGACACCTCCCTCTCCGAGCGCCGCCGGCACGGACGGGACGAGGGGTACCCCGAGGAGGGGGAGGTCCTGGCGGTGGTCTATCCGGAGAGCGTGGCCGACGTACAAGAGGCCCTGCGCTTCGCCCGGGAAAGGGGCCTGGCGGTGATCCCCTTCGGCGCCGGGACCAGCCTCGAGGGCCACCTCTACCCCTTGAGGGAAACCCTCAGCCTGGACTTTAGCCGCATGAACCGCATCCTGGAGGTACGCCCCCAGGACTTCCTTTGCGTGGTGGAGCCTGGCCTCACCCGCAAGGCCCTCAACGAGGCCCTAAAGGGCACGGGGCTTTTCTTTCCCGTGGACCCCGGGGCCGACGCCACCTTGGGCGGCATGGCCGCCACCAACGCCAGCGGCACCACCACGGTGCGCTACGGGGGGATGCGGGCCAACGTCCTGGCCCTCCAGGTGGTCCTGGCAGGCGGGGAGGTTTTGGAGCTGGGCCGGGGGGTGCGTAAGACCAGCGCGGGCTATGACCTAAAGGACCTCTTCATCGGCTCAGAGGGCACCTTGGGGATTATCACCCGCCTTACCCTTAGGCTCCACCCCCTGCCGGAGCACGTCCACGCCCTAAGGGTCTTCTTCCCCGGGGTGGAGGAGGCCGCCTTGGCCAGCTACCGGGTGATGGCCAGCGGGCTTCCCGTGGCCCGGCTGGAGCTATTGGACGAGCTGGCCCTAAGGGCGCTAAACCGCTACCTGCAAGCGGACTTTCCCGAGAAGCCGGCTCTCTTTTTGGAGTTCCACTCCTCCACCAAGGAGGCCCTGGAGGCGGAAAGCGCCCTGGCCTTGGAGATCATGCGGGAGGAGGGGG
This sequence comes from Thermus altitudinis, assembly GCF_022760835.1. Taxonomy (GTDB): domain Bacteria; phylum Deinococcota; class Deinococci; order Deinococcales; family Thermaceae; genus Thermus; species Thermus altitudinis. The sequence goes on along the minus strand of NZ_JAKTNQ010000019.1, from coordinate 25,332 downwards.
CCCTCGAGGTGGAGGCCGCCAAGACGGAAGAGGAGCGCCGGCGCCAGTGGGAGGCCCGCCACCAGGCCTACTGGGCCCTGGTGCACCTCTATCCTGACCACCGCTTCGTCATCACCGATGTGGCCGTGCCCCTCTCCCACCTACCGGAAATGGTGCGCTACGCCCAGGGGCTTCTAGGGGAAATGGGCCTTACGGGCAACATCCTGGGCCACGTGGGGGACGGGAACTTCCACACCCTGGTGCCCGTTCTCCCCCCGGACTACCCCAAGGCGGAAGCCTACGCCGAGGCCTTGGTGCGAAAGGCCTTGGCGCTTGGCGGCACCTGCACCGCCGAGCACGGGGTGGGGCTAAGGAAGAAAAAGTACCTCCCCCTGGAACACGGCCCCGCCTTGGATTGGATGCGAAAACTAAAGGCCCTCTTGGACCCCGAGGGGCTTCTGAACCCGGGCAAGGTGCTTGACATAAGCTCTTCCCCTGGCTATAGTTAAGGATGGCGACGCGGGGTGGAGCAGCCTGGTAGCTCGTCGGGCTCATAACCCGAAGGTCGCGGGTTCAAATCCCGCCCCCGCAACCAAAAGAGAGCCCGAACCCTAAGGGGTTCGGGCTTTTCCCTTACCCTGGGGGCATGGACTGGGAGATCCAACAAGACCCCGAGCGCCTGGTCAAGACCTTCCGCTTTGCCAACTTCCAGGAGGCCCTGGCCTTTGTAAAGCGGGTGGGGGAGCTGGCGGAGGCCAAGGGCCACCACCCCCGGCTTACCCTGGAGTGGGGGCGGGTGACGGTGGAGTGGTGGACCCATAGCGCCGGGGGCCTCACGGAAAAGGACCGGGAAATGGCCCGCCTCACCGACCTCCTGGGGTAGCCTAGGAAGGGTATGGAGGCGCGCACCCTAGAGCTGGTCTTCCCCGAGCACACCAATCCCCTAGGCGCTGCGTTCGGCGGCTTCGTGCTGGGCCTCATGGACAAGGTGGGCTCCTACGCCGCCGCCAGGAGAGCCAGAAAACCCGTGGTGACCGTGGCGGTGAGCAGCGTGGAGTTCAAGGTGCCCATCCGCACCGGGGACCTCCTGGAGGTGGTGGCCAAGGTGGTGCGGGTGGGGCGCACCTCCTTAACGGTGGAGGTGGAGGTGTACAAGGAGCACTTCGGCCAGGAGGATGGCCGGGTGCTGGCCACCAAGGGGGAGCTCACCTACGTGGCGGTGAACGAAAAGGGCCAGCCCGTGCCTGTGGACTAGACATGCCCGAGCTACCCGAGGTGGAAACCACCAGGAGAAAGCTTCTTCCCTTCTTCCTGGGGAAGCGGCTTTTCCGGATAGAGCACCAAGACCCCCTTCGCTACCGGAACACGGAGCGGGCCCTTGGCCAGCGGGTGGAGGACCTCCGCCGCCGGGGCAAGTTCCTCCTCTTTGCCCTCACGGAGGGGTGGGAGATGGTGGTGCACCTGGGTATGACCGGGGGCTTCCGCCTAGAGGAAACTCCCCACACCCGGGTGGCCTTCCGCCTCGAGGACCAGGAGATCTTCTTCCACGACCCCCGGCGCTTTGGCCGCATCTGGGTGGTGGAGCGGGGAGACTACCGGGAAATCCCCCTCCTCCCCCGCCTGGGCCCCGAGCCCCTTTCGGAGGAGTTCCAGTTCCCGGGCTTCTGGGAAGGGTTAAGGAAAAGCCGCAAACCCCTAAAGGCCCTCCTCCTGGACCAGCGCCTGGCCGCTGGGGTAGGCAACATCTACGCCGATGAGGCCCTCTTCCGGGCCCGCCTCTCCCCCCTTCGCCGGGGAGAGGCGCTGGGGGAGGAGGAAGCCCTAAGGCTTTTCCTGGCCCTTAAGGAGGTGCTGGCCCAGGCGGTGGCCTTAGGGGGAAGCACCCTTTCCGACCGCACCTACCAGGGGCCCGATGGCCTTCCGGGGAGGTTCCAGAAGGAGCACGCCGTCTACGGGCGAAGGGGCCTTCCCTGCCCCGCCTGCGGCACTCCCATCGCCAAGAGGACCGTGGCGGGAAGGGGCACCCACTACTGCCCGCAGTGCCAGGGGGCATAGCCCCTCTCGGTTCCGGTCCCCGGAAGGACCCCTCTGGGAACCCCAGCCAAGGTGGGGTGGCATCAACCCACCCGCCCCCTGCCCCGGTCCAGAAGGTAGAAGACAAGCCCCGAAAGCAAGGCCAGAAGGCCGGCTATGGCCAAGGCCTCGCGGAAAGGAGCCTCCCCAGGCCGGCCCAGGCGCTCGTAGATGGCCAGGGTCAGGGTGGTCCACTCCGGCCGCCAGAGCACCAGGCTGGCCCCAAACTCCCCCAGGATGGCCGCCAAGGCCAGGGCAAGCCCGGACTGCAAGGCGGGAAGGACCAAGGGGATCTCCACCCGGAAAAAGGCCCTCAAGGGCGTGGCCCCCAGGACCCGGGCCGCCTCGAGGAGGCTTGGGGAAAGACTGCGCAAGGCCGGTAGGAGGGCCCGGGCCAGGAGGGGGTAGGCCAGAAGGGCATAGGCGGCCAGCAGGAGGAGCAGGGAGCCCCGAAGATGGGGGTAGGCGAGAAGGTAGCCCAGGCCCACCGCCACCGGGCTCACCATAAGGGGAAAGAGGCCCAAAAGGTCCATGAGGGGGCTCCTCCGGGCCGCCGCCGCGTAGGCCACCCCCAGGGGTAAGGCCAAAAGGAGGGCCAGAAAGGTGAAACGGAGGCTGTTCCCCAAGGCTAGGGAAAGGGGGGTGAAGTCCTCCGAGGCCCAGGCGGAGGCCAAGGCCCCGAGGTCCAGGCGCAGAAGAAGCCCCCACAAGGGGGCAAAGAGGAGCAGAAAGAAGGCCCCTAGGCCCACGGCGTAGGCCCAAGGGGGAGCGGGAAGGAGGCCTCCGGGTGGCAGGGGGTAGGGCTTGAGGCGCAGGTAGAGGGCCACAGCCAAGGCCAGGGTGAGGATCTCCAGGAGCATCAGGGCGCTGGCCTCGGGAAAGGCCAGGCGGTAGGCCAAGAGGGTATAGACCTCCACCTCGAGGGTGGCGTACCGGGGCCCGCCCAGGAGAAGGGGCACCCCAAAGGCGGAAAAGGCGTAGATGAACACCAAAAGTCCCGCCGAGCCCCAAGCGGGAAGGATCAGGGGAAACCCCACCCGCAAAAACGCCCTCCAGGGCGTGGCCCCCAGAACCCGGGCCGCCTGCAAGGGACCCTCCAGGTTCAGGGCCACCGGCAGGAGAATCCTGAGGGCCAGGCCCAGGTTGTAGAACACGGCCGCCAGGAAGAGGAGGGTTTTGCTGCCATAGAGGTCCATCCCCAAAAGCCCCCTAGGGCCCAGGAGGGCCAAAAACCCCAGGGCCACCACCGGGGTGGGGAGGACAAAGGGCAAGGTGGTAAGGGCCAGGAAAACCCCCCTCAATGGGAAGCGGCGGCGGAAGAAAAAGGCCAGGGGTAGGGCCAGCATCAGGGTCAGGAGGGCGGAAAGAACCCCGTACTCCAGGCTCCAAAGGTACCGCTCCCAGTAGTAGGGGTTGGTCAGGGCTCGGCTAAACCCCTCCCCCACCCCCAGGGCCAGGATGCGCCCTAAGGGGTAGAAAAGGGCCAGGCCCAGGAAGAGGAAGACCAATAGACCCCCGTGGGCCATGGCCCCCTACCCCTTGGGCGGGTTAGCGCCGGGAACGGCGCACCGCCTCGGGGCTTTGCCCCTGGAGGACCACCTTGGTCCACTCCTCAATCCAGCGCTCCCGGTTTTCCGCCATGGCCTTAGGGTCCAGGCGCACGCTCCCCACGGGCTCTGGGGCAAAGCGGAAGACCTCGGGGAGCTTGGCATCGCGGCGGGCCGGGTACATCCACATCTCCGTGGGAAGGTTCTCCTGCACCGGCTTGGAAAGGAACCAGTCCACCACCTTCCTGGCCCCTTCCAGGTTCTTGGTCCCCTTCAGGATCCCCACGAACTCCACCTGGAAGAAGGCCAGCTCCGGGAAAAGGTTCCCCGTGGGGGGCTCTTGGTACTTGCCCTCGGAGTAGTAGACCTCGGCGGCGGGGCTGGTGGTGTAGGAAACCACCAGGGGCCTATCCCCCTTGTAGAGGGTGAAGTGGGTGTAGTAGGCCTCGCTCCAGCCCTTGGCCACCCGCACCCCCCCATCCCGAAGCCGGGCCCAGAAGTCCAGGTAACCCTCCTCGCCAAAACGGGCCACCGTGGCCATGAGGAAGGCCAGGCCCGGGGAGCTGGTGGCGGGGTTTTGCACCACCAAAAGCCTGGCGTACTCGGGCCGGGCGAGGTCGGCGGGGACCTTGGGCAAGGGCCGGTCCTTGAAGTAGGCCCGGTGGTAGTTCAGGCTCACCCAGCCGTAGTCCACGGGCAGGGCACGAAACGTGGGGTCCAGAAGCAAGGTGGCCTTCAGGTTGCGGATCTCCGGGCTGCGATAGGGAAGCAGGATGTCCGCCTCGAGGGCCCGGGATAAAAAGGTGTTGTCAAAGCCGTAGATCACGTCGGCGATGGGGGCCCCCTTGGTGAGGATGGCCCGGTTTAGGGTCTCCCCGGCATCCCCACCCTTGAGGAAGCGGAGCTTCAGGCCCGTCTCCCGCTCAAACTGGGCGATGATCCCCTTGTCCAGGGAAAAGCTGCTGTGGGTGAGGACGGTGATCTCCTGGGCGAAGCCGAAGGCCAAAAGGACCAGCAAAGACCAAAACCTTAACATATAACCCCTCCTTGTCACCGGGAGGGGCCTTGGTCACCTTCCCTACGCCGGCATTACCCGGTTCAGGTTCCAAGGGTATTTCTCAGCCCCATAGGAGGAGCACCCCCGGTGACGCCTAGAGTTTACCACCCTCCCCGGCCAAAGAAGGGCCACCCCGGCCCCTTTCACACCCTCCAGGGAACCAGCAGGCCCTCGAGGCTCTCCCGAAAAACCTCGCCAAAGGCCTCCGGCTGGTCGATCCAGGGGTAGTGCCCGGCCTCCGGGACCACGCGGATGGGAGCCCGAAGGCGCTCCGCCACCTCCTCGGCGTAGGGGTAGCTGGTGCCGTCCTTCTCCCCCACCACCACCGCCACCGGCCTGCGGCTTGGGGCAAGGTAGGGGGTGTAGTCCAGCCGCCAAAGGCCGTTATGCCAAAAGGCCAAGGCCGGGGTGTCCGGCCCCAGTATCCCCGAGCCTTCCGCCACCCACTCGTACTCCAGGCGGCCATGGGGCGTGGGGAACATGAGGCGGTCAAAGAGCGCCTTGGGCTCCGCCTTCTGCAAAGCGGCCCTCAGGTTTTCCTCCGGATCCCCCAAAGGCTCCAGGCCCGCCGCCTGCGCCAGCCGGGCGGAAAGCCAGGGAAAGCTCACCCAGGGGGCCAGCAGGAGAGCCCCATCCACCTCTGGGTAGCGGCGGAGGAGCTCCAGGGCCACCAGGGCCCCGAAGCCGTGGGCCAGAAGGTGAAACCGCTCAATCCCTAGGGCCTCGGCCAGGGCTAAGGTGTCCTCCACCAGGGCATCCACGGTGAAAAGCCTCGGGTCTTGGGGAAGCTCCAGGCTCCGGCCCGAACCCCGCTGGTCAAAGTAGATGACCCGGAAATCCTCCAGGTAGTCCTGAAGCCCTTCCCTAAGGGCATAGGCGTTGCCCCCAGGCCCGCCGTGGAGGACGATGAGGGCGGGAGCGTGCTCCTCCCCCACGTCCTCCACGTAGAGCTCCGCTTCCCCTACGGGGATGTAGCCGATTTCTTCCCGCATCCCCTATAGACTACCCCATCCTGCAGGGTAAAGGCCCAAACCTTAACCCCGGGAAGGGCCTGGGCCTTTCCCAAGGCCTCCTCCCCGGCGCCGAACACCTCCAGAAGCCACACCCCTTCCCCCGCAAGAAGCCAAAAGGGATGGGGAAGCTCCCGGGCCAGGGCCAGAAGGGCCTCCTTGTCCTTCCCCTCCACGAAGAGCACCCTCATCCCTTCCCCCAAAGGCGGTGGTAGAAGAGGATCTCGGCGCTCTCCTCCAGGGTGGTGAGGAGGCTATAGGCCTCTAAAAGGGCCTCCTCCGGTTTCTCCTTGAGCCCGATGGCGAAGGCCCCATGCCCCCTTAGGAGGCAGGCCCGCCTGTCCTTAAGGGCCTCGGCCACGGCTAAGGCGGCCTCGAGGGTAGCGCTCACGGTTTTGGGGGCCAGCACCGGGACCTCCTTCAGGTAGTACTGGCCCTCGAGGTCCAGGGGCACCAGGGAGTCCAGGTGCAGGGAAAGGGCCACCGCCACCCGGGGGTGGGCATGGACGATGGCCCGGGCCGGCGTCCGCAGGTAAACCTCCCGGTGGATGACGCTTTCCACGCTGGCCCCTGGCGGGAAAGGACCCTCCAGGGGCACCTCCACCAGGTCCTCCGGGGTAAGCCTCCCCTTCTGCACCCCGCTTTTCGTGATGAGAAAGCCCTCCTTGGTGCGCACGGAAAAGTTGCCCGCGGTGGCGGAAATGAGCCTATGGTGGAAAAGGTCCTCCCCCACCTGGCGAAAGACCCCATAAAGCCGGGCCAACATGGTCCCATTATGGCGCACTCCCGGCGCAAGCAGGGTCAGCGGGTAATGCCCGGCCTCCGCCAACACCCTGGAAAAAGGCCTGGGGGGAAGCCATGGAACCCGGCCGGCAAAAGAAGCCCCCAACCCGGCCCAGCCGGGTTGGGGCATGGGATAGCCTTAGGCCTGCTTTCCGGGCTGCTCCCGGCGGGCAGGGCGGCGCACCGCGGGTTCCTTGGCCTCCACTGCCTCTTTGCGGGCCTCCTCGATGGCCTTGAGGGTCTTTTTGTCCACCACCTGGGTAAAGCGGACGAAGTCGCTTCCCGTGCCGGCGGGGATCAGGCGGCCCAGGATGACGTTTTCCTTAAGGCCGATGAGCTCGTCCTTCTTGCCGGCGATGGCCGCCTCGGTGAGCACGTGGGTGGTGTTCTGGAAGCTGGCGGCGGAAAGCCAGCTCCTGGTGGAAAGGGCACTCTTGGTAACCCCCATGAGGAGGGGCTTCCAGGCCACGGGGGTTTTGCCCTCGGCGATGAGCCGTTCGTTCAGGGCCTCCACGTCCCACTTCTCCAGGACTTGGCCCTCCAGAAGCCGGCTATCCCCGGGGTCGGTGACCTCCACGTACTTGAGCATCTGCCGCACCACGATCTCAATGTGCTTGTCGTGGAGCTTCACCCCCTGGGCCCGGTAGACCTTCTGGATCTCGTCCACCAGGTAGCGCTCCACCGCCTCGGGGCCCTTGGCCTCCAGAAGCTGGTGGGGGTCCACGGCCCCGCGGGTCAGGGGCTGGCCGGCTTCCACGTAGTCCCCGTCCTTCACCAGCAAGCGGGCATCCTTGGGGAGCTTGTACTCCTTGGAAAAGCCTTCGGACTCCACGAAGACCGAAAGCTTCTCCTCGGTTTCCTCAATGCGCACCACCCCGTCGATCTCGGAGATCACCGCCTTGGCCTTGGGCCTGCGGGCCTCAAAGAGCTCGATGACCCGGGGCAGACCCTGGGTGATATCCGTGCCCACCGCCACGCCACCCGTGTGGAAGGTGCGCATGGTGAGCTGGGTGCCGGGCTCGCCGATGGACTCCGCCGCCACCACCCCCACCGCCTCGCCGATGGACACGGGCCGGGCCATGGAAAGGTCGTAGCCGTAGCACTTCTGGCACACCCCGTAGCGGGTCTGGCAGGTGAGGGGGCTCCGCACCGGCACCTCCTTGATCTCCCCGGCCTCCGCCGCCTTGATGAGGAGGGCCACGTCCTCGAGGGTCAGGTACCGCCCTTCCTCCAGCCGCTGGCCCAGAACCTCTACCTCCCGGGCCAAAACCCGGCCATAAAGCCCAGACTCGATGTCGGAGCGCTTCCTCAGGCGCAAGGTCCGGGTTACCTCGTCGGGCTGGAAAAGGGGTACCGAAATGAAGTTGGTGGTGCCGCAGTCCGCCTCCCGCACCACGATCTCGTGGGCCACGTCCACCAGCTTCCGGGTGAGGTACCCGGAGTCCGCGGTCCTGAGGGCGGTGTCGGCCCCACCCTTGCGGGCCCCGTGGCTGGAGATGAAGTACTCCAACACGGTGAGGCCCTCCCGGAAGGAGGAGCGCACCGGCACCTCAAAGGTCTCCCCCGAGGGCTTTTGCATGAGGCCGCGCATGCCGCAAAGCTGGCGGATCTGCTGGGGGTTACCCCGGGCCCCGGACTGGGCCATCACATAGAGGGGATTGAAGGGGTAGTTCTCCTCAAAGTTCTTGAAGACCGCCTGGGTGACCTTTTCCGTGGTCTCGGTCCAGAGCTGGATCACCTGGTCGTAGCGCTCCCGGTCGGTGAGGAAGCCCATCTCGTAGGCCTGCTCGATCTGCCGGAGCTTCCTATCCGCCTCCTCCAAGAACTTCTGCTTCTCGGGAGGGATCACGGCATCGTCAATGCCGATGGTGATCCCGCTGGTGGTGGAAAGGGTGAAGCCGTAGTACTTGAGGGCATCCAGGAGCCGGGCGGTCTTCTCAATGCCCAAGCGCAGGAAGGACTGGTAGACCAGGTCCTTAAGGGAGTTCTTCTCCTGGGGCACGTCCATCTGCAAAAGCTCCTGGGCCACCTTCTCGTCCCCCACCGCCTCGCCCACAATGCGGGCAAAGAGCACCCGGCCCGGGCTGGTCTCCAGCCGCTTGCCCAGGTAGCGCACCGTGACCACGTCCTGGAGGTCCAAAAGGCCGTGGGCCACCGCCAAAAGGGCCTCGTCGGGGCTGGCGAAAACGAACTTGATGCGGCCCACGCTGGTCTCCCTACCCCCCACCTTGATGGGGGCGTTCAAGGCCACCTCCCCCCGCTCGTAGGCGGCCAGGGCCTCCTCCACCGTGGCGAACTCCCGGCCCGCCCCCTTCTTCTCCCGGCGCACCTGGGTGATGTAGTAAAGCCCCAGGATGATGTCCCGGCTGGGCTTGGCCAAGGGTTCCCCGGAGGCCGGGGAGAGGAGGTTGTGGGCCGAGAGCATCTGGATGCGGGCCTCCGCCTGGGCGAAGGAGGAGAGGGGCACGTGCACCGCCATCTGGTCCCCGTCAAAGTCGGCGTTAAAGGCCTCGCAGACCAGGGGGTGGAGCTGGATGGACTGCCCCTCCACCAAGACCGGCTGGAAGGCCTGGATGCCCAGGCGGTGCAGGGTGGGGGCCCGGTTCAGGAGGACCACCTTGCCGTGGATCACCTCCTCCAGGGCATCCCACACCTCGTCCTTGATGTCCCGCTGCCTTTCCAGCATCCGGCGGGCCGCCTTGACGTTGGGGGCGATGCCCTTTTCCTCCATCTTCTTGAGGAGGAAGGGCTTGAAGAGCTCCAGGGCCATGCGCTTGGGCAGGCCGCACTGGTGGAGCTTGAGCTGGGGCCCCACCACGATCACGCTTCGCCCCGAGTAGTCCACCCGCTTGCCCAAGAGGTTCTGGCGGAAGCGGCCCTGCTTGCCGGAGAGGATGTCGGTGAGGCTACGCAAGGGGCGTTCGGAGCCCGGGTTGGTGACGGGAGAACCGCGGCGGCCGTTGTCAATGACCGCATCCACCGCCTCCTGGAGCATGCGCTTCTCGTTGCGGATGATGATCTCCGGAGCCCCCTGGGCCAGGAGCTTCTTCAGGCGGTTGTTGCGGTTGATGAGGCGGCGGTAGAGGTCGTTGAGGTCGCTGGTGGCGAAGCGCCCCCCGTCCACCTGCACCATGGGCCGGAGGTCGGGAGGTAGCACGGGGACCGCCTCCAGGACCATCCACTCCGGGCGGTTGCCGGAGTCCAGGAAGGCCCGCACCACCTCGAGGCGCTTCCGGGCCTTGGCCCGCCGGGCCCGGGAGGGGTGCTTCATCTCCTCCAGGAGCTCGGCCTCCAGCTTCTCCAGGTCCAGCTCCTTCAGAAGGGCCTGGATGGCCTCGGCCCCCATGCGGGCGTCAATGTCGTAGGACTCCACCACCCGCACCACGTTCCGCACCAGGTCCACCTCCACCCGGCCGTAGATCTCGCTCTTGACCTTGCCCCCATCCGCCAGGACGTCCCCCGGGGCCACCCGGTCCCCGGTGGTCACCTCCACGTCGTCCTCAAAGGGGTAGAGGCGGGCCTTCATCACCACGATGCTGGCGGGCTCGTGCAGGTGGACCACCCCCTCGGCCTCGGCGATCACCTCCTCCTCGGGGTCAATGGCCGCCACCACCTTCTCCCCCACCTGGACGTGGGCCCCCTCGGGCACCACCACGTTCATGTGGGGGGCCACCGCATAGTCCTTGGGCTCCGTCCACTCCAGGAAGAACGTGAGGTAGACGGTATCCCCTTCCTCCTCCGCCTCCACCTCCTTGGCGGCCATGTGCCGGGGCATGCGCAAAAGCCCCCGCCCTTCCGCCAAGGGCTGGCCCTTTTCCACCACCTCCCCCTGGACCACCAAGGGGGTAAGCCCCACGGGGAGGAAGTAGCGGACCACGGGCTCATCCTCCTTAAGCAGGGTGAGGAGGTGGCCCTCCTCCAGCTCCTTAAGCTCCACCACCCCCTCCTCCTCCGCCCGGAAGCGGTAGGGCTCGGGCAGCTCGGCCAGGACCTCCCCTGGCCTATAGGCCTCCTTCTCCACCCAAGCGCTTAGGGGAAGGCGGAGGCCCGCCCGCTCCTTGCGCAGGTACTCTATGCGCACCCGCCGGGGGAAGCGGTACAGGGCCACCCCGTCCATGCGGCTCACCACCCCGGGGAACAGCTCCTGCCCCTTCACCACCTCCTCCCCGTCCTTGACCAGGGCGTCCACCCCTTGGGGCAAGGGGTAGGTTTCCTGCTTACCGTAGCGGAGTTCCCGGTACTCCTCGTCCGTGAGAAGCTGCCGCTTCTGCACCGGCACCCCATCCAGCACCGCCCCCTTGGGGTCCAAGACGATGTACTTGCTGAAGTAGAGGACCTGCTCCAGCTCGGTGGCGGAGAGGTCCAGAAGGGTCCCGATCTTGGAGGGCACGTCCTTCACGAACCAGATGTGGGCCGCCGGGGTGGCCAGCTCAATGTGCCCCATGCGGTAGCGGCGCACGATGCTCTTGGTGACCTCCACCCCACAGCGCTCGCACACCTTGCCCTCAAAGCGCTGGCGCTTGTACTTGCCGCAGCCGCACTCGTAGTCCTTGGTGGGGCCGAAGATGCGCTCGTCAAAGAGCCCATCCTTTTCAGGCTTCAGGGAGCGGTAGTTGATGGTTTCGGGCTTCTCCACCTCCCCGTAGCTCCAGGAGCGGATCTTTTCCGGAGAGGCCAGGGCGATGCGGACCTTGCGAACTTCCTTTTTCATTCTTCCTCCGCTAAGAGCCATCCCGCTTCTTCCGTGCGGTTTACCGCTTGGACGCCAAGCCCTCAAAGATGTCCACGGGGTTATCCCGCTCATCCAGGGTCTGCACGTCCAGGGCCAAGGCCTGAAGTTCCTTTACCAGAACCCGGAAGGATTCGGGCACGCTGGGCTCGGGCACGTCCTCCCCCTTGATGATGGCCTCGTAGGCGGCGTTACGACCCTCGATGTCGTCGGACTTTAGGGTGAGCATCTCCTGCAGGGTGTGGGCGGCCCCGTAGGCCTCCAGGGCCCACACCTCCATCTCCCCGAAGCGCTGGCCACCGAACTGGGCCTTGCCGCCTAAGGGCTGTTGGGTGATGAGGGAGTAGGGGCCGGTGGAGCGGGCGTGCATCTTGTCCTCCACCATGTGGTAGAGCTTCATGATGAACATCTGCCCCACCACGATGGGGCCCTCTATGGGCTCGCCGGAGCGGCCATCGTAGAGGACCACCTTGCCCTGGGTAAAGAGCTCCCTTAGTTGCTCCTCCGGGCTTGTGCCCGGGCTCACCAGACCCAGCTTCTCCGCCCGGGCCAGCACCTCCAGCTCCCTCTTGTCCACCCCGAAGCCCTCCTCCTTGCGCTTACCGAAATAGAGGTCAAAGGCCTCGGCCAGAAGAGCCTTGATCTCCGGCTCCGTGGCCCCGTCAAAGACCGGGGAGATGTAGCGCTGGCCCAGGAAGTAACCCGCCAGGCCCAGGTGGGTTTCCAGGATCTGCCCCAGGTTCATCCGGCTGGGCACGCCCAAGGGATTCAGGATGATGTCCACCGGGGTGCCATCGGGCAGGTGGGGCATGTCCTCCACGGGGAGGATCTTGGCCACCACTCCCTTGTTCCCGTGGCGGTTGGCCAGCTTATCCCCCACCTGGAGCTTGCGCTTTTGCGCCACGTAGACCCGCACCACCTCCCGCACCCCGGGCTTGAGCTCCACCCCGGGGTCCCCCCGCCTCAGGCGCAGGGTGCCCACCACGATGCCCCCCTCACCCGGGGGAACCCTCAAGGAGGTATCCTTTACATCCCGGGCCTTGTCGCCAAAGATGGAGCGAAGAAGCCGCTCTTCGGGAGAAGGCTCCTGCTCCCCCTTGAAGCTGGTGCGGCCCACCAGGATGTCCCCGGGCTTGACCTCAGCCCCGATGCGCACCACCCCTTCCTCGTCCAGGTCCCTAAGGGCGGCCTCGGAAAGGTGGGGGATATCCCGGGTGATGCGCTCCGGGCCCAGCTTGGTATCCCGGGCCTCGATCTCGTAGCGCTCAATGTGGATGGAGGTGTAGAAGTCCCGCTTTAGGAGCTCCTCGCTGATGACGATGGCGTCCTCAAAGTTGTAGCCGTCAAAGGGCATGATGGCCACCAGGACGTTCTGCCCCAGGGCCAAAAAGCCCTCCTCGGAGGCGGGGCCATCCGCCAGGAGATCCCCCTTCTTGACCCTCTGGCCCGCGGTCACCCGGGGGCGCTGGTCCAAGGCGGTGCCCTGGTTGGAACGGGCAAAGCGGCGCAAGGCGTACTCCACCAGGCGGCCGTCCTCGTAGCGCACGGCGATGCGGCGGCCATCCACCGCCACCACCTCCCCGTCCTCCTCGGCGTAGACCGCGGCCAGGGAGTCCCGCACCACCCGCTCCTCGAGGCCCGTCATCACCACCGGGGCCTGGGCCCGGATCAGGGGCACCGCCTGGGTCTGCATGTTGGAACCCATCAGGGCCCGGTTGGCGTCGTCGTGCTCCAGGAAGGGAATGAGGTTGGTGTTCACGGAGAAGACCTGCTTGGGGCTCACGTCCATGAACTCCACCTCTTCCGGAGCCACGATCACCGGCTCCCCCCGGCGCCTGGCCACCACCCGGTCGGTGGCGATGCGGTTACCCTCCAAGGGGGTGTTGGCCTGGGCGATGGTGTACCGGTCCTCCTCGGTGGCGGTCATGTAGAGCACCTCGTCGGTGACCACCCCGTCCTTCACCCGGCGGTAGGGGGTGCGGATGAAGCCCAAGTGATCCACCCGGGCGTAGGCGGCCAAGGAGGTGATGAGGCCGATGTTGGCCCCTTCCGGGGTTTCCACCGGGCAGATGCGGCCATAGTGGGTGCGGTGCACGTCGCGCACGTCAAAGCCTGCCCGTTCCCGGGTAAGGCCCCCAGGCCCCAAGGCAGAGATGCGCCGCTTGTGGCGCAGGGAGGAGAGGGGGTTGGTCTCGTCCTTGAACTGGGAAAGCTGGCTGCGGCTGAAGAACTCGCGGATGGCCGCCTCGAGGGGCCGGTTGTTCACCAGCTTGGCCGGGGTAAGGGTATCGGCGGAGCCCATCACCATCCGCTCCCGCACCCCGCGGGCCAGGCGGCTTAGGCCCACCCGGAACTGGTCGGCCATGAGCTCCCCCACGGTGCGGATGCGGCGGTTGCCCAGGTGGTCAATGTCGTCCACCTCATGCCCAGGAACCCCGGCCATCAGGGCAAAGAGGTAGCGCAAGGTGGGCAGGAAGATCTCGTCCTTGAACTCCCCGTCCTCAAAGCGCACCAGGGTGCGGCCGGAAAGGCCCACGCCCAGCTTCTCCTCCGCCTTGTACCGCCCCGCCTCCCCCAGGTCGTAGCGCCGGGGATCGGCCAAGAGGCCATGGAGGTAGGCCAGGGCCTTGTCCTTCTTGGGGGGATCGCCGGGGCGGAGCAGGGTAAAGAGGCGCACCAAGGCCTCCTCCGGGCGCATGGCCAGCACCGCCTCGTCCAGAAGGCCCCCCACCAGTTCCCCGTAGGCCCCAAGCTCCCGGTTCAGGGCTTCCGCATCGTAGCCCAGAACCCTGAGGAGGAGGATCAGGGGGAACTTGCGCTTGTTGACCTTCATGGAAATGGTGCCGTTTTGCTCCACCTCCAGGTCAATCCACGGACCCCGCTTGGGCAAGGGGATGATGCTGGCCACGTAACGCCCGGGCCGGGCGGGGTCCGGGGTGAAGTAGACCCCGGGGGAGCGGTGGATCTGGGAAACGATCACCCGGTCGGCCCCGTTGATGATGAAGGAGCCGTCCTGGGTCATGAGGGGGAGGTGGCCCAGGAAGACCTCGTCCTCCTTGATGAGCCCCGTGTCCTTGTGGATGAGCTGGAGGCGGGCATAGAGGGGAGCCTGGTAGGTCAGGTCCTTCTCCCGGCACTCGTCCTGGGAAAAGGGGGGCTCGCCGATGCGGTACTCCAGGAAATCCAGGACCATACCCCCCTTGCCCTTGTCCCCCTCCTCCACGGGGAAGGTTTCCTTGAAGGCCGCCTGGATGCCCACATCCTCCCGTTTATCCGGGGGAACATCGGCCTGGAGGGCCTTTCTATAGGACTCCACCTGGATTTCCGTCAAAGGGGGAAGGGGTATAACCTCTCGGATGCGACCGAATCGCTTGATCTCCATGCGTCACCTCTGGGAAAGCGGGCCGCCCGAGGTAAGCTAACAGGGTTCTTCCGCAAGGGGGCCTCCCCTTGCGGCGGCTGGCTCTTACCGTGCTCCCTTGGCCCGACCAAAGAGCACAAACCTTAGCTTATAGGGCAGTCCCTTAAGCCGTCAAGCCTACCCGACCCTGGCCTTTTTGCTCCTACCGTTCCACCTCCACCTTGATTTTATAGTTCCCCCGCCGGGTTTCGCCAAGCACCTCCAAAAGCCTCAGGCTTCCTAGGCCCTCGGCCAACAGGGTGTCCCCGGGAGCCATCTCGTCCTTGGGGGAGGCCACCTTGCCCTTTAGCCGCACCTTCCCCGCCCTCACCCCTTGGGCGAAATAGCTACGGGAAACCCCAAAGCCCTTGGCCCCCACGGCGTCCACCCTTAAAGAAGGCACCACCAGGGTGCGCACCCGCTCGTTCGCCGCCCGCAAGGCCCCTTCCGGGGGTGGCAGGAGGGTGTAACCCGCCTCCTCCAAAGCCTGCTTCCCCTTGGCGGACACCGCCACCAGGTGGCCTTCGCCAAAGGCCTCCTGGTCCCCCATGGCCTCCCCCAGATCCGGGGGTTCCTCCTCCAGGAAGACCACCGCCACCGGATCGTGCACGGAAGGGACCTCCGGGGGATACAGCACCGCCACCTTCCTCTTGGCCAGGGGGAACCCCCCGAAAAAGGCCACGTTAAGCCCTTCCATTCGGGCCTTTTCCTCCAGAAGGGCCTGTTCCTCCGGGTCCAGGAAGCCGGTTTCCACCACCCGTCCGCCCCGGGCCCGCTTCAGGTAGGCCATGAGGTCCGCCACCAGGAAAGATGATACCCCAACGAAAGCCCTCCACCTGGGCCAAGGCCGGGCTGATCCCCCTGGGCCTCTCCTAGGGAATGCCGGCCGGGGTGGGCTTTCGCCACCGGGCGGTACCTGGCCACCAAGCCCTTTCCCTGCCCCTCCTGCGGCAGATCCTCGAGGTCTGGCTTCCCCGCTTTCTAGCCCCTAGCACCCCCCTACTCCGCGCCCTCCCGGACCACGAAGCTTAGGCGGGCGCTGGCCCTTTCCTCCCCTTCCACCAAGGCCCTAACCGCCACCTTGCCCAGGCCCCGGCGGAAGAGGAGAAGCTCCCCCTCCAGGATCAAGGTATCCCCCGGCACCACGGGCTTTTTAAAGCGGGCTTCCTCTATCCCCGCCAAGAAAACCAGTCCCCCAGGCTGGAAACCCGGCTGTCTGGCGATGACGCCCACCGCCGCCTGGGCCATGGCCTCGAGGATCAGCACCCCGGGCATGATGGGGTAGCCGGGGAAATGCCCCTGGAAGTGGGGCTCGTTGAAGGTGACATTCTTCATGGCCCGGAAGGTTTTCTCATCGGCATGAAGAACCCGGTCAATGAGGAGAAAAGGGTACCGGTGGGGCAGAAGGCGGAGAATCTCGGTGATCTCCACCGCTCACCTCTTAAGCACGTCGTCCGAGGAGAGGATGGTGTCCTCCAGCACGTGGAGCATCTCCAAGGCCTTGCCCGTGCCCAGGGCCACCGCCTCAATGGGGTTTTCCGCCACCACCACCGGCACCCCCGTGGCCTCCTGCAGGGCCACGTCCAGGTTTTTAAGGAGCGCCCCGCCCCCGGTAAGGAGAATGCCCCTTTCGTAAATGTCCGAGGCCAGCTCGGGAGGCGTGGTTTCCAACACCGTCTTCACCCCCTGGAAGATCTTTTCCAGAGGCTCCCTCAGGGCTTCCACCACATCCTCTGCGGGGATCTCCGCCGTGCGGGGAAGGCCGGTGATCAGGTCCCGGCCCCGCACCTCGGCCACCTCCTTCTCCTCGCCGGGAAGAATCTTGGCCCGCCCCAGCTGGATCTTGAGCTCCTCGGCGGTGCGCTCCCCTATGAGGAGGTTGTACTTTTGCCGCACGTAGCGGATGATGGCCTGGTCCATCTCGTTGCCGGCGATCCTTAGGCTTTCGGAGCGCACGATGCCCCCTAAGGAGATGACGGCGATGTCCGTGGAACCCCCGCCGATGTCCACCACCATATTGCCCGTGGGCTCGGCCACGTTGATCCCCGCCCCAATGGCCGCTGCCAACGGCTCTTCTATGAGGTAGACCTTGTGGGCCATGGAGGAAACCGCCTGCACCACCGCCCGCCTCTCCACGTCGGTGACCCCCGAGGGCACCCCCACCATGACCCGAGGCCGGAAAAAGCGGCTCATGGGGGAAAGAACCTTCTGGAGGAACAAAAGGAGCATCCGCTCCGTGAGGGCATAGTCGGCGATGACCCCGTCTTTAAGGGGCCGCACCGCCACGATGTTCCCGGGGGTGCGCCCCAGCATGCGGTAGGCCTCGGCCCCCACCGCCTTCACCTCCCGCTTCCCCTGCACCACCGCAATCACCGAGGGCTCGCGCAAGACGATCCCCTTCCCCCGCACGTAAATGAGAACGCTGGCCGTTCCCAGGTCAATCCCGATGTCCTCACCCCTCAACATAATCGCCCCATTTTAGCCTACTTAGCGTACTCCACCGCCCGTGTCTCCCGCACCACCGTCACCTGCACCTGGCCCGGGTAGTTCATCTCCCGCTCAATGCGGCCTGCGATCTCCCGCGCCAGGAGGGTGGCCTTGGCGTCGGTGATCTTATCGGGTTTGACGATGACCCTAACCTCCCTCCCCGCCTGCACGGCAAAGGCCGTCTCCACCCCGGGGAAGGAAAGGGCGATGCGCTCCAGGGCCTCGAGGCGCTGCAGATACTCCTCCAGGCTCTCCCGCCGGGCCCCGGGCCGGGCAGCGGAGAGGGCGTCGGCGGCCGCCACCAAAACCGCATACACGGTTTCCGCGTTCTCCGGGTCGTGGTGGTGGGCGATGCCGTCTATGACCTCTAAAGGCTCCCCGAAGCGGCGGGCCAGGGCAATCCCGATCTCCACGTGGCTTCCCTCCACCTCCCGGTCCACGCTCTTGCCGATGTCGTGAAGGAGCCCCGCCCGCCGGGCCAAGGCGGCATCCAGACCCAGCTCCGCGGCCATGATGCCCGCGAGGTGGGCCACCTGTACGGAGTGCTTGAGGACGTTTTGCCCGTAGCTGGAGCGGAAGTGAAGCCGGCCAAGAAGCTGGACGAGCCCGGGCTTTAACCCCACCACCCCCGCCTCCAGGGCCGCCTCCTCACCCCGCTCGTAGATGAAGGTCTTCATCTCCTGCTTGGCCTTTTCCACCACCTCCTCAATGCGGCTAGGGTGGATGCGTCCATCCTTGAGGAGCTCCTCCAGGGCCATGCGGGCGATCTCCCGGCGGATGGGGTTGAAGGAGGAAAGCAAGACGGCCTCCGGGGTGTCGTCAATAATGAGGTCCACCCCCGTCAGGGCCTCAAAGGTGCGGATGTTCCGCCCCTCGCGCCCGATGATCCGCCCCTTCATGGCATCGGAGGGGATGGGCACCACGGAGACCGCCAGCTGGGCTGCGGTTTCCGAGGCCTGACGCTGCATGGCCTGGGCCAGGATCTTCTGGGCCTCCTTGCGGGCCTCGAGGCGCACCCTTTCCAAAGCCGCCCGCACCCTTTGGGCCTTCTCCTCCTCCAGCTCCCGATCCAGCCTCTCCAGGATGAGGCGCCGGGCCTCCTCCGGGGAAAGGCCCGCCACCTGGTAAAGCCTCCTTTCTATCTCCCCTTCCCGCTCCTGAAGCTGGGCTTCCCGGGCCCTTAAGGCCTCCTCCCTTTGGGAGAGGGATTCCTCCAGGGCATCCAGCTTCAGGGCCCGGGCGTCCAAGGCCTCACCCCGCTTGGAAAGCCTTTCCGCCTCCCGCCTAAGCTCCTCCCGCTCCCCCTTGAGGCGCTCCCTTTCCGCCTTTAGCTCCTCCTGCAGGGCTTTAAGCCTTTCCCGCTCGGCCTTAAGCTCCTCCCGCTCGGCCTTTAGGCGCTCCTCCGCCTCCTGCAAACGTTTCCTGGCCTCGGCCTCCAAAGCCTCCGAGCGGCGTTTGAGCTCCGATTCCAGCTCCTGGCGCAAGGACTTGGCCCGCTCCTCCGCCTCCTGGCGCAGGGCCTTGGCCTCGGCCCGGGCCGCCTCCAGGATCTCCTTGGCCTCTTTGCGGGCCGCCTCGAGGGCCTCCCTAGCCTCCCCCCTGGCGGCATCCAGCAGCCGTTTGGCCTCCTCCGCGCTCCGGTCCTCCCCCTTGCGCCTAAGGAGCAAGGCCCCCGCCAGGACCAAGACCAGGAGAAAAAGCCCCAGGTCCAAAAGGGTCGGGGTCATCTACTCCTCCCCTTCCTCGCTTCCCGCGAGCACCACCTCGTGGGCCCTCTCCAGCACCTTGGCCCGGATCTCCTCCACAAGCTCGGGCCGCTCCCGAAGGTACTCCGCGGCCTTCTCCTTACCCTGGCCCAGGCGGGCCTCCCCGTAGGAGAACCAGCTTCCCGCCTTCTCAATGACCCCTGCGGCCACGGCCACGTTCACCAGGTCCATCACCGGGTCCAGGCCCTTGCCGAAGTAGATCTCCAGCTCCGCCTCGCGGAAGGGCGGGGCCAGCTTATTCTTCACCACCTTCACCTTGACCCGTATGCCCACCGCCTCGTTGCCCACCTTGATGGGCTGGCCGCTTTTGCGCACGTCCAGGCGCACGCTGGAGTAGAACTTCAGGGCCCTGCCCCCGGGGGTGGTCTCGGGGTTGCCGTACATCACCCCCACCTTCTCCCGCACCTGGTTGATGAAGATGGCGGCGGTGTTGCTCTTGGAAAGCACCGCGGTGAGCTTGCGCAGGGCCTGGCTCATGAGCCTGGCCTGCAGGCCCACGTGCTGGTCCCCCATCTCCCCCTCGATCTCCGCCTTGGGCACCAAGGCGGCCACCGAATCCACCACGATCACGTCCACCGCCCCCGAGCGGGCCAGGAGTTCCACGATCTCCAGGGCCTGCTCCCCGGTGTCGGGCTGGGAGACCAGGAGGTCTTCCACCTTTACCCCTAGCTTCTGGGCGTAAAGGGGGTCCAAGGCGTGCTCCGCATCCACAAAGGCAGCCACACCCCCTTGCTTTTGCGCCTGGGCGATGATGGTGAGGGCCAAGGTGGTCTTCCCCCCGGACTCGGGGCCGTAGATCTCAATGACCCTACCCCGGGGAATGCCCCCGATCCCCAAGGCCAGGTCCAGGCCCAAGGAGCCGGTGGGGATCACGTCCACCTGCAACTTGGGCATCTCCCCCAGGCGCATGACCGCGCCCTTGCCAAACTCCTTCTCAATGGTCTTGAGAGCGTTCTCCAGCGCTTTCCTCTTGTTCTCGTCCATGCTCACCTCGCAAAGGGAATCTTTCCAAAATGGTATATACGGGCCCCTTGGGCTTAAGCTCCGAGCGCACCAGGGCGAACTCCGTCACCGGCCACTCCAGGCCGAAGACCACCGGGGGCACCCGGGGAGCCGGGGCCTTGCGCCGGGCCAAGGTGATGTGGGGCTTGAAGGGCTTGTCCCCCCCGGCCAGGAGGGCCTCCTCCCCCAGGGCTTCCCGAACCCCCTGCCGAAGCCCTTCCGCCAACAGGGCGAAGCCTTCCCCTTCCGCCTTGGCAAACCAGACCCTTGGGGTGCCCTCGTTGGGAAAGTAGCCCGTGCCCCGGATGCGGGCGGTAAAAGGGGGATGAAGCCGCCCAAGGCGGTGGCCCAAGGCCAGGAGATCCGCCAGGTCTCCTTCCGGCCTTTCCCCCAGGAAAAGGAGGGTTAGGTGGAGGTGGTGGGGCGCCACCTCCCTCCACCCCTTGTAGCGGGCCACCCGTCCCTGAGCCTCCACCAAGGCCCGCTTCACCTCTTCGGGAAGAAAGATCGCGTAGAAGAGCCTCATGTTAGGAGTAAGGCCAAGGCGGCATACACGCTTCGGAGCCGCACCACCTCCCGGTCCCCGGGGAAGCGGTAGCGGCGCACCTCCGTCCCCTTAGGCCCCGCCAGGGCCACGAAAACCGTGCCCACGGGTTGATCCTCCAAGGGGTCCGGCCCCGCCACCCCCGTGGTGGAAAGGGCATAGGTGGAACCGAAAAGCACCCGGGCGGCCTCCGCCATGGCCTTGGCCGTATCGGCGGAAACCGTCTTGGCGAGGAGTTCCTCCGGCACACCGAAGCGGGCCTTGGCCCCTACGGAATAGGATACCACGCCCCCCAGGTAGAAGCGGCTGGCCCCCGGTACCCGGGTAATCTCCGCCCCCAAAAGCCCCCCGGTGAGGCTTTCCATGGTGGAGAGGGTGGCCCCTTCCAGCTCCAGGCGGCGCTTCACCGCCTCGGCCAAGGTCAGGTCCCCC
The DNA here is from genome assembly GCF_022760835.1 of Thermus altitudinis. GTDB lineage: Bacteria > Deinococcota > Deinococci > Deinococcales > Thermaceae > Thermus > Thermus altitudinis. The sequence continues at coordinate 4,523 of NZ_JAKTNQ010000019.1, read as the reverse complement.
TCCCCCCAGACCTCCTTAAGAAGCCTTTTCTTTATCCTGTCCGCCAGGTCGGCCACCAGCTCCTCCCGGCCCCTTACCACCACCTCCACCCCCTGGAGCTTGGGGTAGGTGCCCACCTCCACCTCCTCGTTCCGTCTAAAGAGCTCCCCAAGCCGCTCCACGATCTCCGACTCCCCGATGCCCCAGGTCTTTAAAACCCGCTTGGCGTAAGGGCGGCGGGGAAGGTTCAGCTGGGGCAAGACCTCCGCCCACATGGGCCGCCACTCGGGGGGAGGCCCGGGCAGGAGGATCAGGTCCTTTCCCCCCTTATGCACCCACCAACCCGGGGCGGTGCCCCGGGGGTTCTTAAGCCAGGTGGCCGAGGGGATCCTCAAGGCCTGCTTGCGGTTGGCCTCGGGCATGGGCCGCCCCCGGGCCCGGAAGAGGGCCTCTATTTCCGCCAGCATGGCCTCGTCCAGCTCCAAGGGCTCCCCCAAGGCCTCGGCCACCGCCTCCCGGGTCACGTCGTCGGGGGTGGGGCCTAGGCCCCCCGAAAGCACCAAGAGCCGGGCCCGCTCCCAGGCCTGGGCCACCTCCCGGGCCAGGGGCAGGGGTTCGTCCACCACCCTGAGGGTCCTTTCCACCTTAAGGGCGTAGGCCTCGAGGCTTCTGGCGATCTCCGCGGTGTTGGTGTCCAGGGTCTCCCCGTAGATGAGCTCCGTGCCTACCCCGATGATCTCCGCCCGCTCCATATCGCCTCCTCAAAGGGCCAGGCCTCCACCTGAAAACGCCCCCCATCCCCTTCCAACACCGCGCCCAAGGGCACCTCCCGGCGCACCACCCCAAAGCCCAAGGCCCCGTAGGGGGTGGCCCTGACCCGCTTGGCCTGCCCCACCTCCCGCCCCTCCCAAAAGAGGGGCCAGGGGCCTTCCCCCTCCGGGTAAGGAGGGAGGCCCACCAGACCCGCGGGACGGTGGTGCACCTCCTTGCCCTCGAGGCGGGCCATGATTTCCTGGCCCACGTAACACCCCTTGCCGTAGTCCACCAGGGGAAGAAGCCCCACGCTTTGGGGCAGCTCCCCCTGGATGTCGGAAAGAAGGTAAAACCCCTTCAGAAGGGAGAAAAGGGGATAAAGGTCCTGCGGGTAAGCCTCCCCCCTCTCCTCGGCCACCTCCTCCCGGCCATCGGCATAAAGCCGGCGGTAGAGGGGGAGGTCCAGAAGCTCCACCTGATCAAAGACGATGTAGCGCCTGAGCCGGGCCCTTAAGCCCTCCAAGGTACCCCAGGGGGCTAGGAGGTAGCCTTCCGGGTGCGGGAATACCGTGGCCGCCTCCTCAATCTGGCCCCGATGGTTGAGGAAAAGGGCCCCCATGGGCCCGGATAGCCGCCTCAGGTCCCGGGTGCACTGGCCCTGGAGGAAGGAAAGGGCATCCGGTCCCCGGAGCAGCAAAACCCCGGGAAAGGCGAAGTACCCCTCGCCCGCCAAGGCTTTTTCCAAGGCCTCCTCCATGCTTCCCATTATTGACCAAAGGGTCAGATAGGGGGAGAATGGCGAACGTGCGCCTCTTCTGGGGCTCCTTTGTGGCGCTTTTCCTGGTGGGCGTGATCGTGGCCCTCCCGGGGGCGGCCCTCCCCGAGTGGCGGGGGCGTTACGCCGTGGGCGGGGAGGTCTCCTGGTTTTTCACCGCCCTCCTCCTGGGCTTGCTCCTGGGAGTCCGCCTGGCCCAAGGAGGAAGGCGCCACCCCCTTTTTCCCGCCGCCCTTGGCCTTGTGGGCCTGGCCCTGTGGGGGGTGGCCCTGGCCCCCACCTTCCCCTTGGTAGTGGCCCTGGCCTTCCTCCTGGGGCTGGGGGAAGGGGTGATGAACGTCCACGGCAACAGCCTGGTAGGTGAGCTTGACCCCAGAAGGCGGGTGGAACTCCTCAACCGGGTGAACGTGGCCTTCGGCCTAGGGGCGGTCTTCACCCCCTTCGCCCTCACCCTTTTGCCCTACACGGGCGTGCTCACCCTAGCCGGCCTCCTGGCCTGGGTGGGTGCCCTCCTCCTTTGGCAAGCCCCGGCGGTAGCCCACACTCCCCGGGAACGCGGGCCTGGGCTTTGGCCCTTCCTGTTGGTGGTGGCGGTCTATACGGGCCTGGAAGGGGCCTTGGCCGCCTGGAACCGGGTTTATTTGGAGCACCTGGGCCATTCCACGGCCCTGGGGGGCTTCCTCCTTTCCCTGTACTGGCTTTTCCTAGCCCTGGGCCGCCTCTTTTTGGCCGGGCGGGTGGCGCAAAACCCCTTGGGCGCCCTAAAAGGGCTTCTCCTTGGGGTCCTAGCCCTCCTCACCCTCAACCTCCTCCCCCCCACGGCCCTCCTCTTTCCCCTGACCGGTTTCCTCCTGGGCCCCCTTTTCTCCACCCTCTTCGCCTTGGTGCAGGCCCGATACGGCCACCGGGCCCTGGGCGGATTGCTCTATGCGGGGGCCACGGGAAGCACCGTGATCCCTGCCCTCTTTGCCCTGTTGCCCACGGCGGGGATTCCCTATGGGCTTTTTCTCCTGGCCCTAGGGCTTTTTTTCCTAATCTCCGGATTGGAGCGGAGGGTAGCCCATGCTTAAGGCCCTGCTCTTTGACCTGGACGGCACCCTGGCCGACACCGACCCCCTGCACCTTTGGGCCTGGCGGGAGGCCCTGGCGCCCTGGGGTATAGGGGTGGACGAAGCCTTTTACCGGAAGCGGATCTCGGGCCGGCTCAATCCTGACATCCTCCAGGACCTCTTGGGGCTAGATGGGGAGGCGGCCGCCCAGATCATAGAGGCCAAGGAGGCCCGGTTTCGGGAACTAGCCCAGGACCTAAAGCCCATGCCGGGCCTCCTCGAGCTTTTGGAGGAGGCCCAGGCCAAGGGCCTCACCTGGGGCGTGGTGACCAACGCCCCCAAGGCCAACGCCCACCACGTGCTTGGGGCTTTGGGTCTAAAGCCTCCTCTTTTGGTCTTGGCGGAGGAGGTGGGCCGGGGGAAGCCCCATCCCCTCCCCTACCAGGTGGCCCTGAAAAGGCTTGGTCTCCTTCCCAAGGAAGCCTTGGCCTTTGAGGACTCCCCCTCGGGGGTAAGGAGCGCCGTGGGGGCGGGGATTACCACCTACGCCATTCTTTCAGGGCACCCTAGGGAAGCGCTTCTTGAAGCGGGCGCGGACCGGGTTATTGCATCCTTTATGGATTTTTTGCTTCTTCCCTAAACTTTCGTTATCGGCACAATTATTTATCTATCGTCCTTTTTGCCATTAGGTCTGTCGTTCAGGTGCAGATAAACCTTGCCAAAAGCGGAGGTTTTGTAGTATGCGACTGGGCGCTTGCCCAAGGAGGTTCGTACCATGAAGAAAACACTGGCTCTTATGATGGCTGGGGCCCTGGCGCTCCTCCTGGGTGCCTGCGACACCCAGACCACCGGCGGGGATACGGGTAAGTCCTCGGTTACGGTTTCCGTAGCCTTTCCCCAGCGCCAGGTTTCGGGAAGCGGTCTAACGCCCCAAGGGGTGCCGTGGAGTGCAGAAGAAGCCGATGTAAAAGTCTACAACGAACAAGGAATCTTGGTGGAGTCGGCCACGCTTACCCGACAAAACCCCACGGGGAGCTTCATTCTGGAGAATGGAACGTATAACTTTGAGGTTTCCGTTTGGAACTACCAGCGTCAAAACGAGGTGGCGTGGGGCAGGGAAACCCACACCATTACCCGAAGCACCAACCTCCTCCTAAAGCCTAAGACCATCTTGGGGGATGCCTGGCTATCCTTTAGCGGTAACGGCATCCTCTCGCCCGGGGAAGAGCTGAACCTGCGGCTTTGGGTGGTGGAACCAGGGATACCTGTGGGATCTTCTAATGGGTCCTTCCCCCTGGACGACTACGAGGTTAGCTACCAGATCGGGACCTGCACCCAGTCTAACTGCTCGGACTTCACCCCCAGCACCGCGGCCACCATAGAGGCCCAAAGCAAAATCGGGGTGCGGATCAAGGCAGGTCAGGTTCAGCAAAACACAAGCGTTCGGGTTAAGGCAGTGGTGTCCGGGCTTGGAAGCAACCACCAGCCCACCACCCTGACCCGTTTCAGCCCGCCCATCCAGTTACTGGTATCCGGGAGCGGCGTGGGGGTCACGCTGGACTTTAACCCACCCTGGGTTTGGCTTAGTACTCCCTCTCCCTCCTACGGCGCCTCTGTCCCCGTAGGCCAGGCCGTCACCTTCTCTGGCAGTGCTAGTGACGGGGAGACCCAGGTAACCTATCTCAAGGTCTACGTGAACTCTAGCGAAATCCCGGTCAACCTCACCCCGGCCCTTCCCGCGAGCTCCACCACCTTCACCTTCACCTTCACCCCCACCACCCCTGGCCAGTACGACATTGACATCGTGGCCTTTGACGGCGCCGGCAACTCCCGCCGCTTCTACACCCACGTCAACGCCCAGTAGGATCGGCTAGCGGTGCGGCCTGGGGCTATCCCAGGCCGCCCCTTTACCGTAAAGGGGGGTGTGGGGGGCCATAATGCCCCGGACCTTCAGTCCGGGGATACAT
>NZ_JAKTNQ010000018.1 GCF_022760835.1 Thermus altitudinis | reverse complement strand
TGCTATCCTGAATGTGCTTCACCTCCCATTCAGGTGGTGCCGGGTCCGGGGTGATGGTCCCCCACACCCCCCTTTTTCTGTAAAGCGGAAAGGCCTGCCCGCACTCGTTCCAAAAGCCCCGCCCCCACCAAGGCCTTGGCCCGGAGAAGGGCGTTTTTCACCGCTAACGGGTCGGCGGAACCGTGGCCGACGAAAACCGCCCCCTCCACCCCCAGAAGGGGCATGGCCCCGTACTGGGAGGGATCCACCTTTTCCTTCAACTTTCGCAGGGCCCCCCGGGCCAAAAGGGCCCCCAGCCTGGCCAAAAGGCTTCCGCTAAGGGCCTCTTTGACCCAGCCCAAGAGCACCTTGGCCTCCCCTTCCGCCAGCTTCAGGACCACGTTTCCCGTAAAACCATCGGTGACCACCACCTCCGTGGTGCCCAAGAAGATGTCCCGCCCTTCCACGTTGCCGAAAAACCGCTCCCCCAAGGCCTTCTTCAGGAGGGGATAGGTTTCCAGCACCAGGGCGTTCCCCTTCCCTTCCTCCTCGCCGATGGAAAGGAGGCCCACCTTTGGCGCTGGCAAACCGTTGGCCTCGGCATAGGCCAGGCCCATGGCCGCGAACTGCACCAAGAAGGAGGGGCGGCAGTCGGCGTTAGCCCCCCCGTCCAGGAGGAAGGTGCGCCCCCTTTGGCTGGGGAACTCCACCAAAAGGGCGGGCCGTTCCACCCCCTTCACCCGCCCTAGGGTGAAAAGGGCCGCGGCCATGGTGGCCCCGGTGTGGCCCATGGACACCACCGCCTGTACCTGGCCCCGCTTTAGGAGGTCCATGGCCACCATGATGGAGCTTTCCCGACGCTTTCTCACCTCGGTGGCGTGCTCCTCCATGGGAATCCAGTCCGGGGCGTGGTGGATGGGCAAGGAGGCCCCATGGCGGGAAAGCTCCGCCCGCAAGCGGGCCTCTTCCCCCACCAAAAGGACCTCCACCCCTTCCTTGGCTGCCAGGAGGGCCCCCTGAACCGTGACCCCGGGGGCATGGTCCCCCCCCATGGCGTCCAGGGCGATCCTCATGCGCTTGGCGGCAGGTGCTTCTGAATCTTGGCCTCAAAGTTGCGCTTGGGCTGGGCCCCCACCAGCACCTCCACCGGCTGGCCGTTTTTGAAGAGGATCACCGTGGGAATGCTCATGACCCTAAAGCGCATGGCCGTCTTGGGGTTTTCGTCCACGTCCAGCTTGGCCACCACGACCTTCCCTGCGTACTCCCTGGCCAGCTCCTCCAGGATGGGGGCGATCATGCGGCAAGGGGCACACCACTCCGCCCAGAAGTCCACCAGGACCAAGGGATATCCGGCTAGGGTCTGGTCAAAGTTGGCGTCGGTAACCTCTATGGGCTTCGCCATACCCCACCACTTTAAAACAAAACCCCGAGGGCATACACCCCCGGGGGGAACCCTTAGGGTTATCGCTTCTTCTTGCCGCCCTTCTTACCCCCCTTGCCGCCGAAGCCCCCGGTGCCTCGGAGGAAGCTTTTCAGCTTGTTCTCAAACTCGGGGGATTGCTTGGGCAGGCGCCTGGGCCTGGGAGGTGGAGCTCCTTCTGGGGCAGGGGTGAGGTCCTTGATGGAAAGGTCCAGCCGCCCCTTGGCATCCCGGCCCTTTACCATCACCTGGACGATATCCCCCTCGTTGAGAAAGTCCCGCACGTTCTTCACGAACTCATGGGCGATCTGGGAGATGTGCACCAGGCCCTGCTCGCCCCCCGGGAGCTCCACAAAAGCGCCAAAATCCGTAACCCGCACCACGCGGCCCTCTACCACACTTCCTGCTTCTAGGTCCACTTTCCTTCTCCCTTTGCGCGGCGGTGATCCGCGATGCCCCCACTATAGCACAAAGGGGCGCACCCCCTTCCGGTCCAAGGGGGCCAGGAGCTCGGCAAAGGTGCGTCCAAGCACGGGGTGCCGCCCCTCAGGAATAAGGTCGGCCAGAGGCACCAGGACAAAGGCCCGCTGGGAAAGCCTAGGGTGGGGCACCTCGAGGCCCTCCTCCTGCAAGACCAGGTCCCCGTATAGAAGGAGGTCCAGGTCAATGGTCCTTGGCCCCCAAGGCTCCTTCCGCTCCCGCCCCAGGCTCTGCTCCACCGTCAAGAGGGCCTCCAGAAAAGCCCTGGGGGAAAGCTCCGTGTCCACCTCCGCCACCAGGTTCAGGTAAAGGGGCTGGGGCGGGCCCACGGGCTCGGTTTCGTACACGGGGGAAAGGCGAAGGAGACGGGTTTTCTCCAGGCGGGAAAGGAGGGAAAGGGCCTTTAGCAGGTAGCCTGCCCGGTCCCCCAGGTTGGAGCCCAAGCCCACATAGGCCAGCACCCTCCCAGTCTATCCGTTGACAGGAGGCCCCCATCCCCCTACCCTGAAGGGGAGATGGCCGCCTGGGGCAAAACCTAATGGGCCTGGGAAGCCTGGCTTCCCGGGCCTGCCCGGGGGCTTTTCTTTTGGAGGCGAGCATATGGTTAAGGAGGTCTACGAAGACTGGCGCACCCTCCTCGAGGCGGAAAAAGCCCTGGACACCGGCGTCTACACCAAGCACGACCTGCTTTTGGTGCGCGGGCAGGGGGCTAGGGTCTGGGATGCCGAGGGCAACGAGTACATTGACTGCGTGGGGGGCTACGGGGTGGCCAACCTGGGCCACGCCAACCCTGAGGTGGTGGCGGCCATCAAGGAGCAGGCGGAAACCCTCCTTTCCATGCCGCAAACCCTTCCCACCCCCATGCGGGGGGAGTTCTACCGCACCCTGGTGGGCCTTCTCCCTCAGGAGCTCAACCGGGTCTTCCCCACCAACTCCGGCACCGAGGCCAACGAGGCCGCCATCAAGTTCGCCTGGGCCCACACCAAAAGGCGCAAGCTGGTGGCCGCCATGCGGGGCTTCTCCGGGCGCACCTTAGGAAGCCTTTCCGTCACCTGGGAGCCCAAGTACCGGGAGCCCTTCATGCCCCTTTTGGGGCCGGTGGACTTCATCCCCTATAACGATGTGGAGGCCCTGAGGCGGGCGGTGGACGAGGAAACGGCGGCGGTGATCCTCGAGCCCGTCCAGGGGGAGGGGGGGGTGCGCCCCGCTACCCGGGAGTTCTTGGAAGCCGCTCGGGAAGCAACCCGGGAAAAGGGAGCCCTGCTGATCCTGGACGAGATCCAGACCGGCATGGGCCGCACCGGGAAACGCTTCGCCTTTGAGCACTACGGGGTGGTGCCCGACATCCTCACCCTGGCCAAAGCCCTGGGGGGCGGGGTGCCCATAGGGGCGGCGGTGATGCGGGAGGAGGTGGCGAGGAGCATGCCCAAGGGAGGCCACGGCACCACCTTTGGCGGCAACCCCCTGGCCATGGCCGCCGGGGTGGCGGCCCTGCGCTACCTGGAACGCACCCGGCTTTGGGAACGGGCCGCGGAGCTTGGACCGTGGTTCATGGAAAGGCTCAGGGAGATCCCCTCCCCCAAGATCCGCGAGGTGCGGGGGCTTGGGCTTATGGTGGGCCTCGAGCTCAAGGAAAAGGCCGCCCCGTACATCGAGCGCCTGGAAAAGGAGCACCGGGTCTTGACCCTGCAGGCGGGCCCCACGGTGATCCGCTTCCTCCCCCCTTTGGTCATTGAAAAGGCGGATCTGGAGCGGGTGGTGGAGGCGGTGCGGGCTGTGCTAACCTAAGATGAGCGCAAACGGCTTGGATCCCGTTGAGTTCCTGATGGGGGCCCTAAAGATCCCCTCCCCCTCGGGTGAGGAACGCCTGGTGGCGGAGTACCTGGCGGAGGGCATGGAACGGCTTGGGCTTAAGGCCTTCGTGGACGAGGCGGACAACGCCCGGGGCCAGGTGGGGCAGGGGCCCACCCAGGTGGTCCTCCTGGGGCACATCGACACCGTCCCCGGGGTGGTACCCGTAAGGCTGGAGGGCAACAAGCTTTTTGGTCGGGGGGCGGTGGACGCCAAGGGCCCCTTCGTGGCCATGGTTTTCGCCGCCGCTGGGCTTTCGGAGGAGGCGAAAAGGCGCCTTACCGTTCACCTGGTGGGGGCCACGGAGGAGGAGGCCCCTAGTTCCAAGGGCGCCCGCTTCGTGGCTCCCAGGCTGAAGCCCCACTACGCCATCATCGGGGAGCCCTCGGGCTGGGAAGGCATCACCTTGGGGTACAAGGGGAGGCTTCTGGTAAGGGCAAGGCGGGAAAAGGATAACTTCCACTCCGCCCACCACGAGCCCAACGCCGCCGAGGAGCTCATCAGCTACTTTGTGGCCATCAAGGCCTGGGCCGAGGCCATGAACGTGGGGCAAAAGGCCTTTGACCAGGTGCAGTACACCCTAAGGGATTTCCGCATCCAGCCGGCGGAGCTCAAGCAGGTGGCGGAGATGTTCTTTGACCTGCGCCTGCCCCCCAGGCTTCCTCCGGAGGAGGCCATCCGCCACCTCAGCGCCTACGCGCCCCCCACCATTGAGCTGGAGTTCTTTGGCCGGGAGGTACCCTACCTGGGCCCCAAGGACACCCCCCTGACCCGGGCCCTAAGGCAGGGGATCCGCAAGGCGGGGGGCAAACCCGTCTTCAAGTTGAAAACCGGCACCAGCGACATGAACGTCCTGGCCCCCCACTGGAACGTGCCCATGGTGGCCTATGGGCCAGGGGACTCCACCTTGGACCACACCCCCTACGAGCATATAGAGGTGGAAGAGTTCCTAAAAGGGATTGAGGCCTTACGGGAGGCCCTCGAGGCCCTGGCCAAAACCCACGCACCCCCAGAGAAGGTGGGCTAAACTTGGGGCGTGGTTGCCTATTGGCTTGGGTCCCTGGCCCTTATCCTATTCCTCGGCCTATTCCCTCCCACCGCTCCTTGGAGCGAGCGCTTTTTAACCCCCCTGGTGGCCCTGATAGGCGGGGGTATTCTCCTTGGGCACCGGGAGAAACCCTTTGGATTAGGGCTTTTCTTCTTGGGCCTGGGCGATCTGGCTTGGACCCTTGAGGACCTGGGCCGCCTGCCTCGAGGACTCTACCTGGAGTTTCCCTACCTTATAGGGTACGCCGCCCTGACCTGGGGACTCCTTTGGCTTCCGGGAAAACCGCCCCGCCTGAGCCTTTGGCTCCTGCCCCTGGGGCTTTTAGGCATGGGCTCCGCCTTTCAGCCCGAACTGGGTATAGACCGCCTCTACACGGTCTGGGACGCCCTCCTCCTTCTCCTCCTCCTGCCGCGGTTGGAACCTATTTTCCAAGAGGGCATCGGAGGACGGGCCCTTTGGGGGGCGGGTCTCCTTCTCTTTTTGGTGGCGGACATGGCCTACGCCTTCTTGGAGGCGGCCGGGGGGTACCCCACCGGGCACCCCGTCCACCTGCTTTGGACCCTGGGCTACCTCCTCCTGGCCCTGGGGGTGCTGGAGGAGCGAGCGGGGAGGGCCTCCTTTCTGGGGCAGGCCCTGGCCCTTGGGGGGCTCTTCCTGATGCCCGCTTCCTTGTTAAACGACCCGTCCCCTTGGGAAGTGCGGGTCCTGGCCCTTTACGGCGGTCTGGTGGGAGGGTTGGGCCTCCTTTACGCCAACCATCTGGAATGGCGCCGTACGGAGGAGAAGGGATTGCGTTGGACCCGGTTCCTGGAGGAGCTCGCCCGCCTCTCCCCCAGCGTGACCCAGACCTTGAGCCCAGAGGCTCTTCTAAGGGGGGCCCTCGAGGCCACCCGCCACCTCCTCCCCACGGCCGTGGGCCTGGAGGTGCGGGGGAGGCGGGGCCTGGTGGGGGAAAGAACCGCCCATGCCCTCACCATTCCTTTAAGCGGGGATGCCGCCTACCTCTACTTGCAAAAGCCTCTGGAAGAGCCCATCCCCCCAGGCTTCCTCTCCCTCTTGGGGGAGCGGATAAGGCAGGTGCTGCGCCAGGTGGAGTGGGGCACCTTAGCCCTCACCGATCCCCTCACCGGCCTCCTGAACCGGCGGGGCCTGGAGGTGGAACTGCCCAAACTCCTGGCCCTGGCCCGGCGCTACCAGGCTCCCCTAAGCGTGGTCATGCTGGACATAGACCATTTCAAAAGGGTGAACGACACCTACGGCCACCCCGTGGGGGATGAGGTTCTAAAGCTTTTGGGCCGCATCCTCAAGGCCAGCGTGCGGCAGGAGGACCTGGCGGTGCGCTATGGGGGCGAGGAGTTCCTCCTTTTCCTCTATGGCGCGGGCCGGGAAGCCGCCAAGGAGGTGGTGGAGCGGATCCGCTACCGCTTCCGCAGCCAAAAGGTGGACCCCATCCCCTACCCCCTCACCCTTTCCGCCGGCATTGCGGGTGGGGAGGTTCCCGAGAACGAGGCCCAGGTGGAGGAGTGGATCCTAAAGGCCGACTACGCCCTTCTAAGGGCCAAGGAAACGGGCCGGGACCGGGTAACCCTGGCGTAAACCCCTACTTCTTGGGCATCATCTTGGCCATGAGCCCCTCCAGGGCCTTCATGTCCTGGTTCAGGTGACCGAAGGCTTTGCCCAGGGCCTTAAGGAGGAGGAAAAGCACGCCCAAGGCCTTCTGCACCTCGGGGTCGGAAAGCTGCCTCAGAATCCCGGCCAGACCCACCCGGGGCGGGTCCCGCAGGACCTCGGGGGTGAAGGTCTCCCCCAGGCCCCGTTGCAAGGCTGAGGCCATCATGCCGATGGCCGCAGGCTCTATCCGGGAAAGGATGTCCAAAATGTTGGCCCCGTGGGAAAGAAGCCGCAGCACCTGGGGCTCCATGAGCATGCCCAAGCCCTCACCGAAGTTTTCCGTAAGGTGCCCCAGGAAGGCTAGGGCTCCCGATTCTTCCAACTTCTCCAGGGTGTCCGCCAGCTTCTCCAAAGCCTCCGCTTGGTCCAGAAAGCGGGCCAAGAGGGAGACCAGCTGCAGGTTTTGGGGCTCCATGAGAAGACCCAGGTTCTCCGCCAGGGTTTCCCCGGTACCTACCTGGGCCAGAAGGCCGAGCCCGCTTTTTTCCAAGACCTCCTCTATATGGGCTAGCCTTTCTTCCACCGTAAGCGTCTTTTCCATGGTCCCTCCTACTCGATCAAGGTGGCAAACCAGAAGCCTTCAAAGAGCATCTTGGTGATCCGCACCCACTTACCCACGGCCATCACGCCACAAGAAGGCATGCCGGTGCCCGCCAGGAGCTTTTCAAAGGAGCACTGGGGCAAAAGGGCGTTGTCCCCGAAGTCCATGATGCACATGGCCACGGGGTTAAAGGGCTCGCCAATGTAGGCCCCCTTGAGGTCGGAGGCGATGACCCCGGCCACGTACTCCCCTTGGAAGTGGGCCACTACCCCGGCTGGGGGTAGCAGGAGGGAGGGGTTCACCGTGTCCCCAATGACGAAGACGTTGGGGAACCTGGTGGAGCGGAAGGTCATCTTGTCCACCTCGGGGAAGCCGTTGGGCCCTGCCAAGGGGGATTCCCGCACCACCCGGTTGGGGGCAAAGGGCGGCGTGAGGATGAGGAGGTCGTAGGCCAGCTCCCGCCCGTCCTTGGCCTTCACCTTTCCTCCCTCAAAGGCCACCGGCTCAAACTCCCCGTGGAAGACGATGCCTTTAGAGCGGAGGATCTCTAGGACCTTTCCGGAGATCACCGGACCCATACCCGCCAGCGGAAGAGGATTCAGGTGGAACACCTCCACCGTGCTCTTCTGGCGAAGACCCTTTACCTTCAGGGCAAACTCCACCTGGCCCGCCACCTCATAGGGCGCTGGGGGACAGGGGTAGTAGGGCGAGGAAACCCCCACCACCACCTTGCCGCCCTTGAAGTTCTTGAGGGCCTCCCTCAGCTTCAAGGCCCCCTCGAGGCTCCAAGGGGCGTGGCCATCCGGGGCGGGGGAGGGCAGGGCCTCGGCCCCCAGGGAAACGATCAGGTAGTCGTAGGCCAGTTCCCCCGCGCTGGTCTTAACCCGGCTGTTGGCGGGGTCTAGGGCCTCCACCGTGGCCTGCAGGAAGGCAATGCCCCGCTTTTCCAGGTTGGCCAAGGGCCTACGCACCTGCTCGGGTTCGCGCATGCCAAAGGCCACCCAGGGGTAGGCGGGCATGAACTCGTGGTGGGTGCTCCTATCCACCAGGGTGACCTCCGCCTCCTTGCCCAGAAGCTTTTTCACCTTATTGGCCGCCACCAGGCCACCCGAACCGCCTCCTAGGACCAAAACCTTCGCTGCCATCTTCCACCTCCCGGGTACCCTTACCGTGTACCCCTAAGCCTAGGATGCTCCCCGCCTGCTTGTGAAGGTAGGTGCAAATGCCCCGAAGCCCAAAAAGAAAGGCCCCACCCGGGGTGGGGCCAGGCACAAACCCCGCCCTAGTCCGCGCGCAACCGGGAGAGGAAGAGGAGGGCCAAGCCCAGAAAGCCCACCACCTCCCCCACCCCTACCCCCCGCCCCAGGGCGGGAAGCACGTACCAGGCCAGGTGCAAAAGGCGGAAGAGGGGGATCCAAAGGGCCACGGGCAGAAGGTAACGGGCCTCCCGTTTGGGGAGGTTGGTGAGGAGGTAGAGGAAGGGGAGAAAGAAACCCCCCACCGCCCACAGGGTGGCCACGGTCCCCCATGGTCCTTCTAGCCGCCTCAGGTAGAACTCCACCTCGTGGGCTAGGTCCGCCCCCCAGATGATGATCAGGGTGGTGGCCTCCACGTAGATCCAGATGATGGAAAGGGCCAGAAGGAGATTGGTATGGTTCTGGGCCTGGCCCATGAGGGCCGCATTACCCTTGCGGGCCGCCAGGGCCACGGCCACCGAAAGCGCCAAGAGGGCGGCGGAAAGAAGGAGGATGGCCCCGAAGGAGGCGGAGTAGAAGTGGGCCTCGAGGGCCATGAAGAGGTCATAGGAAAGGAAGGTAGCGGCGGCGAATACCAGGGGCAGCCCCCAGGCCCCCACCTCCGAGCGGTGCTCCCCTGGCTTTAGCTTCAGCAAAACCCAAGCGAAGAGGGCGAAGAAGACGACATAGCGCAACAGCATAAAGGGGGCATTCAGGTACCCCGAACGGTGGGCCAGGATGGGATCCAAGTTGGCCCCAGGCCGGGCCCAGGGGAAAAACTCCGGCAGAAAGAGAAAAAAGGGGAGCCCCAAAAGCCCCATGAGGGGGAGGAGGCGGGCCAAGGGGTACAGATAGGGCTCTAAAGGAACCCCCCAGCGGCTGGTGAGGGCGTTGTGCAAGAGGAGAACCAACAAGGCCCCCAAGGAGAGCAGCAGGAAAAAGGCAAAGGGGAAGTAGGCTGCCGGAGCCCCAAAGAGAAAGGCCAGGGCGTAGAGGAAGATGCCCAAAAAGAAGGGGGCCGAACGGTTCCGCTCAATAGACCTCTGCATTCACCACCTCCAAAGGACAGGCCTCCTCCAAGAGGCACTGCTTGATGTAGCGGGCGATGAGCCAGCGCTCCCTTTCCGGGATGCGGCTCTTATAGGAAAGCATCCGGCCAAAGCCGTTGGTGGCGGCAAAATAGAAGTACCCCTCGGGCATGGCCTTTACCCCGGGGTCCTGGAAGGAACGGGGCTTGGGCATCCCCAAGGGAACCACCCGCCCGTCCCCCTCCGCGTTGAGCCCGTGGCAGATGGCGCAGAAGGTGCGGTAAAGGGCCTTACCCCGGATGAGCTCCTCCGTGGTGAAGGTGTAGGGGTTGTCGGCAAAGCCGCCCTCGGGCTTAAGCCCGGTGCGCACCTCCAGGTTCAGGTTCTCCCCAAAACGAACCCGTTCCGGAGCCACTTGCACCTGCAAGGGGGCCTCCCGGAAAGGCCGCACCTTGGGCTGGTCCCACATCCAGCCGCAGGCGGAAAGGAGGGGCAAAAGGAGAAAAAGGAGCCTAGTCACGCCGCACCTCCTCCACCTCCGCCCCCAGGCGGGCCAGAAGCCCCTTGGTGCCCTCCAGGTCAAACCGGGGATCCGAGGCGTAGACGAAAACCCCGTACTCGTCCAAAAGGACCCGCACGTACTCCCGGGCCTGCACTGCCGGGTGCCAGGAAAGGGGCAGGCCGTTGTTATAGAGCAGGAAGAGGAAGATGCCCACGGTGATGGTGAGGATGGTGAGCTCAAAGGTCACGGGGATGAAGGCGGGCCAACCCAAAAGGGGCTTGCCCCCGGCGTTATGGGGGTAGTCCAGGGTGGTGTAGACCTGCAGGAAAAGCCCCAGGCCCACTCCCAAGACCCCCAGGAAGAAGGCGATCCAGGGGATGCGGCCATCCCCGCCCAAAACCTCCTCAATCCCTTCCACGGGATTAGGGGTGAGGGCCTCGAGGCGCCGGTACCCCTCGGCCTTCAGGACCTTCAGGGCCTCAAGGAGCTTTTCTGGCGAGTCAAAATAGGCCATGAGTCCGTAGAGCATGCTTCCCTCCTAGTGCTTCCTCAGGCGGTGGAAGAGGTGGACCATCTCCGCCACGGCGATGGGGGGGAAGAGGCGGATGAAAAGGGCTAGGCCAAAGAGGAAGAAGCCGATGGTCCCCAAGAACAGGGTCCAGTCCACCCAGGTGGGGTAGTAAAGCTGGGCGTTCCCCGGCAAGAAGTCCTTGGACAGGCTGATGACCACGATCACAAAGCGCTCCAGCCACATGCCCACGTTGGCCAGGATGGAGAAGACGAAGAGCCAGGTGAGGTTCTTGCGGAAGCGGGGAAACCAGAGGGTCTGGAGGAGGACCACGTTGATGAGCATCATGGCCCAGTAGTAAGGGGCGTAGGGCCCGGTCATGCGCCAGATCTGCTGCGCCCACTCTGCGGGCTCCCCCGCATACCAGGCGATGAAGATCTCCAGGAGGTAGATGTAGGCCACCCCCAGGCCGCTGGCCAAGGTCACCTTGGCCATCCAGTCCAGGTGGCGCTCGGTAATCACCCCTTCCAGGCGGTACCACCTTCTTAGGGGGATGATCAGGGTGAGGGCCATGGCAAAGCCGGAGTAAATGGCCCCGGCGGCGAAGAAGGGGGGGAAGACCGTAAGGTGCCAGCCCGGAACCAGGCCATAGGCAAAGTCCATGCTCACCACCGAGTGCACGGAGATCACCACCGGGGTGGCCAGGCCCGCCAGGAGCACGTACACCGCCCTATAGCGTTGCCAGTGCACGGCATTCCCCGTCCAACCCAAGGAGAGCCACCCGTAAAGCTTCCTCCGCCAACCGGTGCTCCTCTCCCGTAGGAGGGCCAAGTCCGGAATCAGGCCCAGGTACAGGAAGAGGGTGGAGATGGTCAGGTAGGTCATGATGGCCAGCACGTCCCAGGAGAGGGGGCTCTTGTACTGGGGCCAGAGGGCCATGTGGGTGGGGTAGGGCATGACCCAGTAGAAGAGCTGGGGCCGGCCCATGTGGATGAGGGGGTAGGTGGCCGCCGCCAGCACGGCGAAGAGGGTCATGGCCTCGGTCACCCGGTTCAGGGAGTCGCGCCAGTTCTGGCGCATGAGGACCAGAATGGCGCTGATGAGGGTCCCGGCGTGGCCGATACCGATCCACCAGACGAAGTGCACGATGTCAAACCCCCAGGCCACGGGCTGGTTGATGCCCCAGGTGCCCAAGCCCTTCACGAAGGTAACGAAAAGGGCATAGAGCCAGACCAAGGTAAGGGCAGCCCCCACGGCCACCACCACCTTCCAGGGCCTGGGGGCCGGTTTCTCCACAGGCTCCAAAAGCTTTTCCACCAAGGTCTTTTCCGTCCACTCCCCTTGGATCAGGTCGTGGTCGGGATGGGGTTCCTTACGCGCCATGCTCCCCCTCCTTCAGCTTGGGATTAGGGTTTTTCAAGTGGGCCAGGTAGGTGGTGCGGGGCCAGGTGTTGGCCTCCTCCAAAAGGGCGTAGTGCCGCCCCTCCTTGCGGTGGGCCTGGATGGGGTCCTCCGGGTCCAGAAGATCCCCGAAGTGGATGGCCTTCCCGGGGCAGACCTCCTGGCAGGCGGTCTTGATCTCCCCGGTGCGGATTTTTCTTCCTTCTTGGGCCGCCTTAGCCCGGGTATTCTCAATGCGTTGCACGCAGTAAGTGCACTTCTCCATTACCCCACGGCTACGGATGCTCACCTCGGGGTTCATGAGGAGGGCCAAGGGGCTTTCCTTGGCCTTGCGGGGATCGCCTTGGCCCACAAAGGCCTCCCCGTAGGGGAAGAAGTTGAAGCGCCGGGCCTTGTAGGGGCAGTTGGCGGAGCAGTACTTGGTGCCCACACAGCGGTTGTAAACCATGAGGTTCAGGCCTTCGTCGGAATGCTCCGTGGCCGCCACAGGACACACCGCCTCGCAAGGGGCCTTCTCGCAGTGCTGGCACATGACCGGCTGGTGCACCACCCCTTCCTCGGCGAAGTAGCGATCTATGCGGATCCAGTGCATCTCCCGTCCCTTCTGCACCTCCTCCTTCCCCACCACGGGGATGTTGTTCTCCACCTGGCAGGCCAGGGTGCAAAGCCCGCACCCCAGGCAACGGCTTAGGTCCACGGTCATGGCCCAGGCGTGCTCCCCTTGGGGCCAAGGGGGGTAGAAGGAAACCCGCTTTTCCTTGTGGGGCTCGGCCTCGAGGGCCTTGGCCTCCTCCAGCACCTTCACCGCCTCCACCTCGCCCAGATACCCGTGGTACTGGGTGGAGACCAAGGGATAGTGCCGGCCTGTGGAGGAAAGTTCCAGGGGCCAGACCACCCCTTCGGGATGGAAGAAGTGGGAAAGGGGAGCCACCCCACTCCCCTTGGGTAAACCCGGCAAGGGCCATAGGGGCAGGAGGGCTTCCCTTTCCCCAGCTTTAACCCGCATGAGGGGCCGTTTGGGATCCGCCTTCCGCTCCCTAGCCCGGATATCCCCCAAAAGACCCAGGGCCTCGGTATCCTCCTCCCCCAGGAGCAGGGCCCCATCCCACACCAGGCGGCTTAGGGGCCGGGGAAGCTCCTCCAGGTAAGGGTTTTCCCGGTAGCGGCCGTCGTAGAGGCTGGCATCCGGGCGCAGGGCAATCTCCAAAGGAGCCTCCTGCCGCAAAGGAGGGAGGCGGCCCTCCAGGCCTGGGGATACCTCCAGGGAAAGCGCCTGGGCCTCGGCCAGGGGCCTTCCTTCCACCAGGGCCCGCTTCTCCTCGGGACTAAGGGCAGGAACCTCTTCCCCAATAAGCCCTGCCACCACCTCCTCCAGGCTCTTCCCGCCCCACAGGGGCTGGATGAGGGCCTGGGAGGGCCAAAGCCGCCCTTCGGCATCCCGGTACTGGCCGGAGGCCTCGAGGGGGTGGGCCAAGGGCAGGCTCCAGACCGCCGCCTTGGTGGGGTAAAGGGAAAGCGCTGCGGAAAAAGCCTTGTCGGAAAGGTTAGGCAAAGGGCCCTCCGCCGCCCACACCAGCCTTGGCGCCCTCTCCGCTTCCGCGAAGGCCTTGGGCGTGGCCACCTCCCGCTCTGGGGGCTCCACGTAGCGCACCGGAGCCTTAAGGGCCCCGTTGATGGCCATGGCCAAGGCCTGGGCCCCGGGGGAAAGCTGGGGGCCAGGAAGAACCACCCCACCCCGCCTCAGGTCCTCCGCCAATACGGGAAGGAACCCCCCGTACTCCGAGGCCGGGCTCCCCGGCACCACCCCCAGGGCCTGGGCCAGGGCCAGGAGGAAGGCCTCCACCTGGCTAGGCTTTAGGGCCAGGCGGTGGTCGGCCATGCTACCCAAAAGGCCCGCCCCGCTTTCCACCGCATAGATGCGGTTCATGGGGGGCAGGCGCCTTTGGCTCAGGGCCTCCCACCAGAGGTAGCCCGCAGGGTGCTCGTGGAGGTCCACATCTACAAGGAGGACCACCTCCGCCTTCTCCGGAGCGTAAACCGGCCAGGCCCTTTGCCCAAAGGCCAGCTCCGCGCCCCGGTAGATGTTCTCCAGGCTCCAGGCCTCAAACCGGGCTACCCGTAGGTTGGGGAAGCGGGCCTGGGCCCTTTCCAAGAGGCCCTCGAGCCTGGGAGAGGTGAGGCGGGGTAGGACCAAGAGGGTCTCCCCTTCCCCCAAGGCCTTCCGCCAGGCGGCATAAAACCCCTCCCAGTCCGGCGCCTTCCCTTGGCGAGCCGGGTCGTAAAGGGCGTAGAGGCCTGCCAAAGGATAGGGGCTCATGGCCCGTTGCAAAGGGGCCAGGAAGAGGGGCCTTTCCTGGTAGACCTTCACCCGCACCGGCTCGGCGAAGCCGGCATGGGGATAAGCGGTGACAAACTCCGCCTCCCCTCCTTCCACCACCCACTCCGGCTGGCGTACGTAGGGGACCCCCTGGCGGCGCACCACCGGGGTACAGGCCGCTAGGGACAAAAGCCCTAGGGCCAAAAACCCACGCCGGGTTACGGGGCCAAAGGGGAACTCCTCGCGGAAAAGCTCTTTTTCTAACGCACCTTCATAACCGCGCCGCTCTTTCATGGGGCCTCCTAACGGTGACAGGTGTTGCAACTGGTGAGGGCTTCCACCGAGCGAACCTGGTAGAGCTCCTTAAGCTTCTTCCCCAGTTCGGGGTCCGGGGTGTAGGCCATGTTGAAAACCTGGTCCTTGGGCCTGAGGTGGGCCTCAGGGTGCCGGTGGCAGTCCAAGCAGAACTTCATGGTGAAGGCCTGGGGCTGGTAGACCACCGCCATCTGGTCCACCCGGCCATGGCACTCCGCACACCCCACCCCCTTGGCCACGTGGGCCGCGTGGTTGAAGTACACGAAGTCCGGGAGGTTAATCACCCGGTTCCAGCGCAAAGGCTCGCCGGTCTCCCAGCTTTTGCGCACCAAGGCCAGGTTGGGGCTATCGGGCTTGATGAAAGTGTGGCAGGTCATACAGGTCTCCGTGGGGGGAAGGCCCGCATAGGAAGCATGCTCCACGCTGGAGTGGCAGTAGCGGCAGGAAAGCCCTAGGCCCCCAGCATGGAAGGCATGGCTGAAGGGCACGGGTTGCGCCACGGGCTGCGTGCGGTACTCAAAGGCTCCCACCGCCACCCCGGAAAAGACCACCACCAGGAGAGCGAAGACCCCTAGAACCGTTCCCCAGAAGAAGGTTTTCACCCATCGGTTGCGCCGGCGCATGCCACCTCCAGTCTTAAAGGGCAAGACTACGGGCAGGAGGAGAGAAGTTCAATCAAGGGGGTCTGGTGATTCCATAAGCAAGCTTCCCCTTCCCGTGTCTACCCTTTAGCAAGCTCTTCTCACGGGTACACTAGCGCAAAGGGGAAGGGACAAATGTCCCCCAGGCCAACCTTGACAACCGAAGGGCTTTTGTTAAACTGAAGCTTGCGCGTAAGGCGCGCCCTGCCGGGATGGTGGAACTGGTAGACACGCCATCTTGAGGGGGTGGTGCCCGCAAGGGCGTGCGGGTTCAAGTCCCGCTCCCGGCACCAAAAGGCCCTGAGGGGCCTTTTTCTTTATGGGGCTTCTCCTGGAGCGCACCCTTAAGACCCTCGAGGACACCCAGGCCCTGGCCGGGGAGGTCCTGCCCCTGTTGCCGGAAGGAAGCCTGGTGGTCCTGCAAGGGCCCTTAGGGGCAGGCAAGACCACCTTCGTCCGCTTCCTGGCCCAGGCCTTGGGCTTTGGGGGAAGGGTCACGAGCCCCAGCTACACCTTGATCCACACCTACCCCACCTCCGAAGGCCCCCTGGTGCACGCCGACCTCTACCGCCTTAAGGACCCCGCCCTTCTCCTTCCCCAGCTGGAAGCCTCCCGGGAGGGAGCCCGCCTGGTGCTGGTGGAGTGGGGGGATCCCGAGGCCCTAGGGGCCGACTTCCTCCTCCGCCTCACCCCCCAAGGGGAGGTGCGCCTCGCCCAGCTATGGCAGCTCCACCCCGGCCAGGAGGAGGGCATCCAGCAAGGCTTCCCGCCCAGCCCGCCCGGCGAATAGGGCCACCACCTTTCCCTCCGCGTCCACCACGAAGGTCCAGGGCTGGCCCACCACCTTGAAACGGTTGGCCACCTCGTGGGGCTTGTCCTTCTCCGAGGCCAGAAGGGGAAGGAAGCGGGGGTAGGCCTTCATGTACTCCAGCACCACCTCCCGGGTGTCCTTGGGCTCTCGGCTGATCACGTAGAAGGGCACCTTGGTCTCCTCCGCCACCCGGTGAAGCCCAGGGAACTCCGCCCGGCACACCGGGCACCAGCTGGCCCAGAAGACGATGACCGCAGGCTTCTTCATGGTGGCAGGGGTAACCAGGTTCCCCTTGGGATCCAAAAGGGAAAACTCAGGCAGGCGCTGGCCCAGCCCCACCGCAAGGGCCAAACCCAGAAGCACAAGCCACCCCACCCAACGCCCTAGCATGCCTCCATTGTGTACCCTAGCGGGGGTGGGTGTGTAAACCATCTCACCTTGGCCGCCGTAACCTTTTCAGATCGTGGTCCGGCCAGATGCCATCCGCCACCAGGTGAAGCCATTGGGAAAAGTAGTAGCCCAAAAGGGCAAAACCCCAAACCTCCCAAGGCCAAGAGGGTAGCCTCAGGGAAAACCCCATGCCCAGATACCCCGCGAGGCCTTGGGCCAGAACCGCCAAGCCCCCAAGGAGCCCCACCAGGTACCCCAGCCGGGTCAAGGGCCCCAGCACCCAGGTGTGGGAAAGCCCCCGGTGGCGGAATAGCCATCCGTAAGGGCGCCAAAGGAGGCCCAAGAGGCCCCAACGGCGTTGGGAACGCGTCCCCTTCTCCGCCAAGTCCAGGTCCGGGGAGAGGAGAAAGGTCCCCGCCAGGTAGGCCAGGGCAAAGGCCAAAGCCCTGGGCTCCTCCGGGGAACCCCCATAGGCCAGGTAGGCCACTGCCACCCCGCCCAGGACCGTCAGGTTGATGGCCTCGTGCACCCGCCCCGAGGGCATAGGGCCATCCTAAAGGGCAGGCAGGGGAAAACGCTCCCCCGCCGACAGGACATCCATCCGTAGCCCCTTAACCCCCCGGCCCGTGTACTCCGCCCCTCCGGCATCCACCAAGGTGACCTCCCCCGCCCAGACCTCGCCCAAGCCCCTAAGAAGGCGGAGGGCGGTGTTTTCCAATAGGCCCAGGCCCACCAGGTCCGGGTTGTCGGCCACCAGGCGGGAAAGGGCCAGAAACCGCCCCCGTTCCTCCACCCGGGGGAGGAAGACCAGGCCCCGGAGAAGGGCCAGGCCCAAGGCGGCCCTCACCTCCCCTTCCAGGGAGTAGAAGGCCGCCTCCCCCAGGAGGCCCGCCGCCTCCCCCAAGGCCACCACCCCACCCCCCTGCCGGTGAACCTCCAAAAGGGCCTGAAGGAGCGGGCTTCCCCGTATTAGATCCAAAAACTCCGGCAATCCCTCCGCGGCCAAGAAGACCAGGGGGCTTTGGGCCACTGCCTGGGCCACCAGGGGATCAAAGGCCTCCTCCCGGCGCCTGAGATAGAGCACCCGTCCCTGCCTGAGGCCCAGGCTGCGGTAGGCCAACCGCCAGGCCTCCGCCAGGTCCCGCAAGGGATAGGGCACCAAAAAGAGGGCCTCCCCCCGGGCCTCCTCCAGGAGCCTGGCCTCCACCGGACGCAAGGCCCCCCGAAGGGGATCGGCGGTCAGCAAGGCGAAAAAGCCCTGGCGCATACCGACCTCCTATACCCCTAGGGTAATGCCCTCCTCATGAAAGGAAAAGGGTGGTGTGGTAGACTTGAGGGCGTGGCCGCGATGGTATCCCCCCCGGGGGCCTTATCCAAGGACAAGAGGAGGGCCATCCTCGAGGCCACCTTGGAAATCCTCCGGGAGATGGGGCTTTCCGGGCTGAAGATGGAGGAGGTGGCCCGGCGGGCGGAGGTGGGCAAGGGCACCATCTACCTGTACTTCCGCGACAAGAAGGACCTCTTGAAAAACCTGGTGGAGGAAAGGACCTGGGCCTTCTACCGGGAGGTGGAGGAGGTGGTGCGCCAAAAGGCGCCCTTTTTTGTGCGCCTGGAAGCCCTCTTGCAAAAGCGCTTGGCCTGGATCGCCGAATGGCGAGGCCTGTGGGCCGCGGTAGCCCGGGAGGCCATGGAGGACCCCACCCCTTGGCTCAAAGGGCTTCACCAGCACTACCTGGACCTTTTGGAGGAGCTGGTGCGAAGCGGCCAGGAGGAAGGAGCCGTGCGCCCGGGGCTTTCCCCCAGGGCCACCGCCCACGTGATCGCGGCCTTGGGGTGTACGCCTCAGCTAGAGGTAGAGGCTTATTTGGAGCATCTCCTAGAGGTGCTCCGGAAAGGAGTGGCGCCGTGAAAGAGTTCCGTCCCGGCGACAAGGTGGTCCTGCCCCCTTACGGGGTTGGCGTGGTGGCGGGCATAGCCCAACGGAGCGTGAGCGGAGTAAGTCGGGCCTACTACCAGGTGGACTTCCCCGGTTCCCGCTCCAAGGCCTACGTACCCGTGGAAGCCCCCCAAAGCGTGGGCATGCGCAAAGCCCTGGCCCCTGAGGAGGTACCGGTGATCCTGGACCTCCTCAAAAATGGGCGCATGCCCCTGCCCAAGCAGTGGGCCGCCCGGCATCGCAAGACCAGCGAGATCCTGGCGGACGGGAACCCTTACCGCATCGCCCAGATGGCGGGCCAGCTCAGGGCTTGGGAGCTGGAGCGGGGCCTGCCGGACCTGGACCGCCAGGCCCTAAGGCGGGCCATCTACCTGCTGGCGGAAGAAGTTTCCCAGACCTTGGAGATAACCGTCCAAGAAGCCAAGCGCCTCTTTGAGGAGGCCTGGGGCGAAGAACTGAACTGAGGAAACGCTTGGCCGACCAGGGGCCCCGGAATCCGGGGCCCTTTCCCCTCCCGCCTCCGCCTAAAGGAGGAGGCTCCAGACTTTCTTTTCCATCTCCAGGATGCGGGCCAGGTAGCGCTCCACCACCCCAGGGTCCAGCCCCTCCACCTGGCCCTGGGCCATCACCTCCAGGTCAAAGAGCACCGCTTGGAACTCGGGAGCCGCCCAATGTTGGGAAAGTTCCTGCCAGGGTCCATCTCCCTCCACGTGGGCGTTCCAGGCCTCCAGGAAAAGGTGGTTCAGGAAGTAGAAGAAGACCAGGCGGTAGGGATAGGAAAACCCCTCCATCTCCTGGAGCAGGGCGACGTACTCCTGCCGCACCGGATGGACCGGCTCCTTAGGATCCGCCCCTTGGGAAAGGAGCCAGTCCAGCTCTTCTACCGTGGCCATGAGGGCCTGGACCAAAGGGGCCCGGTGGGGATGAGGGGCATCCCGCAAAAGCCCCACCTGAAACCGGTATAAGGCCTCCACAAAGGGGAAGTCCTGCTTGAGCCAAAAGGCGAAGCGTTCCTCATCCCAGCGGATGGACAAGGCCTTGATCTCTTCCAGGGCCTTGGGGCAACAGCCAAACAGGTCCCTAAACAGCCCCATGCTCCCCCCCCAGGACCCCATAGCGCACATACCCTGAATGCCGGAGGGCTTCCGCCACCTTCCTGGCGTGGTCCTCGCTCTCTGCAAACCCAAAAAAGGCGCTACCCGAGCCCGTCATGAGCACCCCCCTTAGCCCCTGATCCCGCAGCCTGGCCTTCACCCGGCGGAGTTCTGGATAAAGGCGGAAGGCAGGGGCCTCGAGGCTATTCCAGTAGGGGGGCTCCTCCCCTCTTCCGAGGGCCTCGAGGATCTCCCCCACGGGAAGGTCGGGCCCAAAGTCGTGGGGCTTGACCTCCGCATAGACCCTGGGGGTAGGAAGGCGCAGGCCCGAGGAAAAGACCACCACGAAACGAGGGGGTAGGGAAAGGGGCCTTAACCTCTCCCCCACCCCGCGGGCCTCGGCCACCCCCCCTCGGAGGAAGAAGGGCACATCCGCCCCCAGGGAAAGGGCAAGGGCCTGGAGGTCCACCTCCGCGGGATAAAGCTCCTTTAGGCCCAAGAGCACCTGGGCGGCATCCGAGCTGCCCCCGCCCAGGCCTGCCCCTTCGGGTAGGGCCTTTTCCAATACGATGCGCACCCCCCCGGGCCAGCCTGCCGCCTCCAGGTAAGCGGCCGCCGCCCGGTAGGCCAGGTTCCTCCGCCCGTAGCGCCCGCGGAACTCAATCCCCTCGGGGATGGGTTCCAAAAAGAGCCTATCCCCGAAGGAAAGCGCGGCAAAAAGGGTATGCAGCTCGTGATAGCCATCCGGCCTCTTGCCGAGGAGGGAGAGGCCCAGGTTCACCTTGGCCACCGCTAGGCGTTCCATACCTGCGCCAACGCCTCCGCCAAAGGCAGATCCTCCGGATAGGTGATCTTAAAGGCCGTCCTCTCCCCTTCCACCAGGGCCACGGGATACCCCAGGGCCCTCACCAGCTGGGCGTCGTCGGTGGCGGCCAGCCCCCGCCTCCTGGCGTAGGCATGGGCCTCCCGCAGGAGAGCGGTGAAGAAGCCCTGGGGGGTCTGGACCAGGCGCAGGGCCTCCCGGGGCACCACCTCCCCGTAGGCCTCCCCCTCTGGGCGGATCAGGGTGTCGGGAAGGGGCAGAACCGGCACCGCGGCCCCCGTGGTGCGGGTGGCCTCGAGGACCCGCCCTATCAGCCCCCGGCTCACGAAGGGCCGGGCCACATCGTGCACCAGGACCAAGGGGAGGCTTGCCGCTTCCAAAAGGCGGGAAACCGACTCCTGCCGGGTCCTGCCCCCCTCCAGAAAGGCGGCGCGAAGCCCCCTAGGGGCCTCCGCTCCCGGGGGAAGGGCCACCAGGACCTCCGCCGCCTCTTGGAAGGCCCCCAAGGCCCACTCCAAGAGGGTCTTCCCCCCCACCCGCAGGAAGGCCTTGGGCCCTAGGCCCAGCCGCTCCCCGTTCCCAGCAGCAGGGATGAGGACGGAGTACATCGCGGGCTCACCTCCGGGCAAAGCCGCCACGCCCCCATGGTAGCATGGGCCCCATGAGCCTTTGGGAAGCCCTTCTCTTGGGGGTGGTGGAGGGGCTCACCGAGTTCCTACCCGTGTCCTCCACCGGCCACCTCACCTTGCTCTTTCACCTCCTGGGCCTGCCCATCCAGGAAGACCCCTTCCTAAAAACCTTCCTCATCGCCATCCAGCTGGGAGCCATCCTGGCCATTTTGCTGCTTTATGGCCGGCGTTTTGCGGTGGACCGGGCCCTTTGGCTGCGCATAGGCGTGGCCTTCCTACCCACCGCCGCCATGGGCTTCCTCCTCTACCCCCTCATCAAGGGGAAGATCCTGGGGGATGACGGCATCGTGGTCTTCTTCCTCTTCTTCGTGGGCCTGGTCCTCCTCCTGGCGGACCGCCTGGCAGAACGGGCCCGCTATGGGGATGTGCTGGAGCTACCCTGGGCCCGGGTGGCCCTGATCGGGGTTTTCCAGGGGCTTGCCGCCCTCTTCCCGGGCACCAGCCGCAGCGGGGCCACCATCCTGGGAGGACTTCTTCTGGGCCTAAGGCGCAAGGCGGCGGCGGAGTTCAGCTTCCTCCTGGCCCTGCCCACCATGCTGGCCGCCGTGGGCTACGACCTCTTCAAGAGCGCCCCGGCCGTACCCCAAGGGGGCTGGACCCTCCTCGTGGTGGGCTTCCTCGCCGCCTTGGTCACCGCCCTCCTCACCGTGCGCTGGATGCTTTCCTTTGTGGAGCGCCACGGCTTCAGGCCCTTTGCCCTCTACCGCATGGCCCTGGCCCTGGTCTATGCCTACTTCTTCTTACGCTAGGGCCAGGACCCGGTCCAGGGCCTCGAGGAATCCCTGGTAAAGCTCCCGCCTGGCCCCCTCCCCCATGAGGCCAAGCCGCAGCACCTGGCCCCGGGTGGGCCCGATCCCCCCCGCCACCGCCACCCCTTGGGCGTAAAGGCCTTTCACCAGGCGATCCGCCTCCACCCCTTGGGGGGGGCGCACCACCAAAACGGTGGGCAAGGGGCTGGCCTTGGGGTAGAGGCGAAAGCCCCGCTCCTCCAGCTCCCCAAGGAGCCAGGCGTACACCTCCTGGGCCCGCTTTTGGCGGGCCTCCACCCCCTCCTCCAGGACCAGGTCCAGGGCCTCCAGAAGGGCGTAGTGCAGGAGGACCGGGGTGGTGTGATGGTACCCCCCCCGCTCCCAATGCTCCGCCACCCGCTCCAGGTCCAGGTACCAGCCCCGCCTAGCGGTGAAGGCCCGCCGGGCCTCGAGGCTCACCGCCACCGGGGCCAAACCCGGGGGGGCGGAGAGGCACTTCTGGCTCCCTGTGAAGACGTAGTCCACCCCCATCTCCCGCATGGAGAAGGGAAGCATCCCCAGGGTGGTGACGGCATCCAAAAAGAAAAGGGCCCCGGCCTCCTGGGCCAGGGCCCCGATC
Source organism: Thermus altitudinis (assembly GCF_022760835.1). Lineage (GTDB taxonomy): Bacteria > Deinococcota > Deinococci > Deinococcales > Thermaceae > Thermus > Thermus altitudinis. The sequence continues at coordinate 27,105 of NZ_JAKTNQ010000018.1, read as the reverse complement.
TCCCGGGCCGGGTTCAGCACCCCGGTGGAGGTTTCCCCGTGCACCAGGGCCACCATGCGGTAGGGCCTTTCCCTTAGGGCCTGGGCCACGGCCTCCGGGTCCACAGGCTCGCCCGGGGGAAACTCCAAAACCGTGGGCTCCAGGCCGTGCACCTGGGCCATCTCCGCCACCCTTCGGGAGAAGGCCCCGTTCACCAGCACCAAAACAGGGCCCCGATCCAGGTTGGCCAGGCCGGCCTCCATGCCCAGGCTTCCCGAGCCCGCCAAAGCGGCCACCAAGGCTCCTTCTCCGGGGTCAAAAAGCCAGCGGAGCCTCTCCTGGATGGCTCGGTTCACCGCCAGCACCTCGGGGTCTAGGTGGCCGCGCATGGGGCGCATAAGGGCCTTCTGCACACGTTCCGGGATGGGGGTGGGTCCAGGGGTCAGAAGCAGCATCTCGCCTCCTCTACGCCCGTGGGAAGCGGGCATAAGAAAAGCCCCCGCGGCCAGACCGGGGGGGCCCTTCCCGCAGGAAGGGGCCCCCTACCGGATAGCTCGCAGGAGCCTCATTGGGGAACACTTTAGCCTAAGCCCCTTTCCTTGTAAAGTGCTAGTTGGATGAAGGACTACTACGCCATCCTGGGGGTGGGCCGGGAGGCCACCCAGGAGGAGATCAAAAAGGCCTACCGAAGGCTCGCCCTCCAGTACCACCCCGACCGCAACCCTGGGGACAAGGAGGCCGAGGAGCGCTTCAAGGAGATCAACGAGGCCTACGCCATCCTCTCCGACCCCGAGAAGCGGGCCCAGTACGACCGGGGGCTTCTGGGGGCGCCGGAGTTCCAAGCGGAGGACCTCTTTGACCTCTTCGCCCAGGTCTTCGGCTTCCGCTCCGGGCGCACCGCTCCCCGGGGGGAGGACCTCGAGGCCCAGGTGGAGGTGGCACTGGAGGACCTGCTCGGGGGAAAAGAGGTGGAGGTGGCGTATGCCCGGCTGGTCCCTTGCGAATCCTGCCATGGCCAGGGGGGCAAGCGGGTGGCCTGCCCCACCTGCGGAGGCCGCGGGGTGGTGGAAACCTACCGCCAGGGCCTCTTTTCCGGCTTCGTCACCCGCTCCACCTGCCCCCACTGTAAAGGGCAGGGCTACCTCCTGGCCGAGGCCTGCCCCACCTGCCGGGGCCGGGGCCGGGTGGCCCGGGAGGAGAGGGTCCGGGTGAGGATCCCCCCGGGCATGGACGAGGGCCAAATCCTCCGGGTCCCGGGCTACGGCAATCTGGCCCCAGGAGGCCCCGGGGACCTCTACGTGCGCCTTAGAATCCGGCCCCACCCCCATCTGGAGCGGGAAGGCCCCCACCTGGTCTACCGCCTGAGGATCGGCCTAGCCCAGGCGGCCCTGGGCACCCGGGTAGAGGTACCCGGGCTCTCTGGGCCCATTCCCCTGGACATCCCTCCAGGCACCGGGCACGGGGAGGTGTTTGAGCTCCCAGGGGAGGGCCTTCCCTACCCCGGGGGCCGGGGAGCCTTAAGGGTGGTGGTGGAGCTTTCCGTACCCAAACACCTTTCCCCCAAGGCCAAAGAGCTCCTGAGGGCCTACGCGGAGGAGGTGGGGGAAAAAGTAGCCCCCGAGGGCTTTTGGGAAAAGCTCAAGGGGCTCTTTCGCAAATAGGACCCCTCGTGGTACACTGAGGCATTCCGGGTGGCTATAGGGTGGCCCCTGGGGTCTAAAGCAACCCCTAAAGCCCCGGATACGGGCCTAAGGGCCCGGAAGAGAAGGAGCAGTATGCAGAAGGGTCGGGTCAAGTGGTTCAACGCGGAGAAGGGCTACGGCTTCATTGAGCGCGAGGGCGACACCGATGTGTTCGTCCACTTCAGCGCCATCAACGCCAAGGGGTTCCGCACCCTGAACGAGGGCGACATCGTCACCTTTGACGTGGAGCCGGGCAAGAACGGCAAGGGCCCCCAGGCGGTGAACGTCACCGTGGTGGAGCCAGCCCGCAGGTAAAGGGTAACCTGGACCGCCGTGGGGAGGTCTCCCCACGGCGCTAAACTTTTGGGGAACCCATCACCCCATTCTCAGGCTCGGACCGGTAGCATGGGAGGGATGCGGACCCTCAGCATTAGCCTGCGCCCCGTGCATCCGGAGGACGCACCCCTTTTGCACGGGCTCTTCCTGCGAAGCCCAGGGTACTTCGCCTTGATCGGTATGGAACCCCCGGCCCTAGAGGACGTGGCCCGGGACCTGGCCACCCTAGAAAGGGACGAGCGCCGCCGGGCCTTTCTCCTCCTCCTGGAGGAGGAGGTGGTGGGCTACCTGGACTACAAGCTCCACTACCCCGAGCCCGAGGACGCCACCCTAAGCCTCCTCCTCATCCGGGAAGACCGCCAGGGCCAGGGCCTAGGACGGAGGGCTCTGGAGCATCTCCTAAACCACCTTACGGGGGCCGAGCGGCTTTATGCGGTGGTCTACGGCAACAACGCCCGGGCTAAGGACTTCTTCCGGGCCCAGGGCTTCCGCCACGTGAAAGACGGGGGCCCCACCCTAAGCTGGTACGTGCGGGAGTTATAAACAAAACCCCGCCGAGGGTCCCAAGCCCCCTGGGCCGAAGGTTTAGCCCTTAGCCCAGCCCGGCCAGCTTGCGGTTTTTCTCAATGTAGGACTTCCACTGCTCGGGAACGTCCTCCTCAGGGAAGATGGCGTTCACCGGGCAGGCGGGCACACAGGCCCCGCAGTCAATGCACTCCTCGGGGTGGATGTAGAACTGGTCCCCCCCGTCGTAGATGCACTCCACGGGGCAGACCTCCACGCAGGACTGGTCCTTTACGCCGATGCAGGGTTCACAGATCACGTGCGGCATCCTTCACCTCCCGAGCTACCGCTCCCCCCTATTTTAGGGCAGCAGGCCCTTTGTCAACCGCCTAGGCCCCCAGGTGCCGGAAGAAGGCCTCCCGGGAGATGGCCCCCAGGACCTCCTCCCCCCTGACCACCAGGACCAGGGGTTGACGCAGGAAAAGGGGGGAAAGCTCGCTCACCGCCACCTCGGCCTCCACGCTGGGCACCTCCTCTAAGGGCAGGATGTGGTCGGAAAGGCCCAAAAGCCCCACCGGACGCCCCTCCTGCACCAAAAGGGCCACCCCCCGGCCCTCGTAGGCCTCCAGGGCCTCCACCTGGGGCAAAGGCTTCGCCAAGCGGCGGGCCGGGGTGGGCCAGAGAAGCCCGGCGGTGAGCAAGGTGGTGCAGGGCACCCGTACCGCCTTCTTGGCCACGTAGAGGGCAAAGGTGAAGAAGAGGAGAAACCCTAGGCCTTCCAGGAGGCCGGTAAAGTTAAAGTGCTCCCACCCCAGCCTGCCCCCGCCCCCCAGAAGGGAGTGGAGGAGGTAGGAAAAAAGAAGGCCCAGCACCAAGGCAGCCAGATAGGCGAAAAGCCCGGCCAGGCGGAGTTCCTTCACCGTACGCATGGGCTTAGCTTACCAGGTCCTCCTCCCGGTCCACGTCCACCCCCACCTCGGGGTAGGGGGTGATGAGGGCCCTGGCCTCCACCCCCAGGATCCTCTTGGCCCGCGCCTCCAGCTCAGGAAGGGTAAGCCGGCCCAGGAGAAGCTTAAGGAGGATATCCCAGCCGATGAGCCGGGCCAGGGCCCAAGGCTTCTTCCTAAGGGCCACCACCCTTTGGGCCAGGGGCAGGGCCTGGAAGAAGAGCTCCTTGTGCAAAAGCAACAGGTTTCCCCCGGTGAAGACCCCTTCCCTAAGCCGGGCGTAGGTGCGCCGGGTATGGGGAAAACGGGCCTCCACCGCCCCTTTGGGCACGATGGGGTAAACCAGGGCGGCTTCCGGGGCCTTTTCCAGCACGAAGCGCACCGCCTCCGGGCTCAGGTGGGGGAGGTCCGCGGTGGCCACCAGGACCCGGCCCTCCGCGTGCCCCAGGGCCGCCTCCAGATTGCCAAGCAGACTCCCGGTGTCGGGCAGGGTAAGGCGGGGGGAGGGGGCTAGGCCTGGGTTCTCCCCCACGTAGATGGCGGAAAGCCCTGCCTCCTGCAGGGCGGAAAGCACCCACTCCGCCATGGGCCGGCCCCGATAGGGCACCAGGGCCTTGCTCCGCACCCCGTACTTGCGGGCCCAAGCCTCCTCACCGCCTCCCAAGACGATGGCCTCCACCTCCCTATGCTAACGGCTTATCCTTTGGGCATGGTCCGCTGGTTGGCCCCTTTAGGCCTTTTTCTCCTTTGGGCCCTCACCCTCTACGCCTATCCCCATCTGCCATCCTCCATCCCCGCCCACGGGAACGCCCAAGGGGAGGTCACCCGGTACGGAAGCCGCCTCGAGGTCCTCCTCCTACCCCTCGTCGTTACCCTTCTCCTCTACCCCCTCCTGGCCCTAGCCCCCAGGTCCTTGGGGAAACCACCTGCCATCTGGCCGTGGCTGGAGGCCGCCACCGTCTGGAGCTTCACCCTCCTGCAAGGCATCTTTCTCTACGCCGCTTGGGCCCAGGCCCAGGGGATACCCTTCCCCCTGGGAAGGGCTCTTTTTATAGGGGTAGGCCTGGTCTTCCTGGCCCTAGGCCTCCTCCTCCCTCACCTTCCCCCTAATCCCGTGGCCGGGGTCCGCACCCCCTGGACCCTGGCGGACCCCGGGGTCTGGCGGAAAACCCAGCGGATGGCCGGCCTTGTCCTTACCCTCCTGGGCTGCTGGGCCTGGGTAGTGGCCCTTCTGGGGGGTGAGGGACCCTGGCTTTGGGCCTGGCTTCTCGCCCTGGTCCTAGGGGGCCTTTACCTGGCCCTCTTTTCCTACCGGGCCTGGAAGAAGCCCCTCTAGAAGGCTTCCCGCCGCGGAAACCCACGGCGGGAAACCCCCCCTTGGCGGTGGCCCTCAGAGGGGTCTAAGGGTAAACCGCAGCACCTGGTTTCCGCTGACCTGCACCGTCTCCACCAGGGTGCGGTACCCAGGGGCCACCAGGGTGAGCTCGTGCTGGCCAAAGGGCGCCTCGAGGCGCAGGTAGCCTCCCTTGGCCACCCCCACCTCTTCCCCGTTCAAGAAGACCCGGGCCTCCACGTTCAGGTAAAGCTCCAACACCGCCCGCACCGGGAGGAGCTCCACATAAAGCCTCACGGACTCCCCGGGGCGCACCTCCACCTGGGCCCGGTACTCCCCGTAGCCGGGGGCCAGGACCCGCACCTCATGGAGACCGGCCTCCAGGCTTACCCTCAAGGGCGCCCGGCCCATGAGGCGGCCATCCACATAGACCTCGGCCCCCTCGGGCCTGGCCTCCAGGTAAAGCTCCCCGGTGCGGATGGGCCTAAGGCTGGCGGAAACCCGGGTCTCCCGGCCCCGCTCCACCCGCACCGTGGCCCGGTAGGGCTCGTAACCGGGGGCCCTAAACTCCACCTGGTAGGTCCCCTCATCCAGGACCAGGCGCAAGGGGGTGCGGCCCCGCAAGGTGCCGTTCACGTAGGCCTCGGCCCCCGTGGGGTTGGACTCCAGGAAGAGGGTCCCGGTGCGGGAAACGGGGTTAAGGCGCACGTCCAGCCGGGTGGTCTCCCCCCTTCGCACCTGGACCGTGGCCCGGTAGGTCTCATAGCCGGCCAGCCTAAGCTCCACCTGGTAGCGGCCTTCGGGCAGGCTTAGGGAAAGGGGGGTACGGCCCCGGAGGGCCCCCTCCACGTACACCTCGGCCCCCGAGGGAGTGGAGGAGATGACCAGGGTTCCCTGCCTGGGCTCGGGCACCAGCTGGGCGAAGACCTGCACCCGCTCCCCCGGCTTCGGGTTCACCGTCACCCGGTAGGGCTGGTAGCCGGCAAGCCGGAGCTCCACCTCCTGCCGGCCAGGGTTCACCTGGAGGGTGAGAGGGGTGCGCCCAGAAAGCCGGCCATTGAGGTAGACCTCGGCGCCGGTGGGCCTGGAGTCCACCACCAAGGTGGCCAGGGCCGGGCTAGGTGGGGGAGCCGTCACCCGGCCCACGTAGTAGCGGGCCACGTCCGTGACCCAGTCCTTGGGGGGAAGGGGCTCCACCACGATGGAAAGCGCCCGGGCCAGGCCTTCCGCCCCTTGCACCCGCAGCCGGTTGGCCTCCACATCCAGGATCTCCCCCAAGGAGAGGGGGCGCTTGCTGGCCACGGCCAGGATGCGGTCCTCCCCTTCCGGGCCGGTCACCGTGTAGCGGTAGCGGGCCCCTTCCGGGGGAAAGCGCCGGGTCTCCCCCGCCCGGAGGAAGTTCTCCCGCTCAAAGGCGTTGGGCAGGATGGGGTCAATCCTGCCATCGGCGTTGATGTTGAAAAGGTAAACATAGGCATCCTGGTTCACGTTCACGTAGATGAAGATGGGCTCACCGATCTGATAAACGCTCGTGCCCCGCTTTCCTGGATCCTTGTCCACCCAAACCCTTACCTGAAGGTCGGTGGGCACCGGGTTCACGAGGATGCCCTGGGGGCTTATCTGCTGGGCCAACGCCGCCCCCAAACCCAAAATGGCCAAAAGCAGTTTCCGCATAGCCCTCACCTCCGCCCTCAGGCTAAAGCCTCCCTGTGAAAATCCTGAGGGAAAAAGGCCAAGGCCCCTTAAGACTCGGCGTAAGCCCCTAAGGTGCGGAAGCGGCGGTAACGGTCTTGGTAGAGTTCCTCCGGGGAAAGCTCCTTGAGCTCCTCGAGGGTCCTTAGGAGGGCTTCCTTGATGTTCTGGATGGCCTTCAAGGGATCCTTGTGGGCCCCGCCCTCGGGCTCGGGAACGATGGCGTCCACCACCTTCTGGGCCAGAAGGTCCGTGGGCGTGAGCCTCAGGGCCTCGGCGGCCTTGGGAGCCTCCTTGGCCTCCCGCCAGAGGATGGCCGCGCAGGACTCGGGACTAATCACCGAGTACCAGGCGTTTTCCATGATGAGGACCCGGTTGGCCACCCCGATGGCCAAGGCCCCCCCGCTTCCCCCCTCCCCCAGGATGAGGGCGATGGCGGGAACCCTCAGGCGGCTCATGCGCTGGATGCTCTGGGCGATGACCCAGGCCTGGCCCCGCTCCTCCGCGGAAACCCCCGGGTAGGCCCCCGGGGTGTCAATGAAGGAGATGAAGGGATAGCCGAAGCGGTCCGCCAGGTCCATGAGGCGCATGGCCTTGCGGTACCCCTCGGGATGGGGCATGCCGAAGTTGCGCTGCAGGTTCTCCTTGGTGTCCCGCCCCTTTTGGTGGCCTACCACCACCACCTTTTCCCCCTCTAGGTAGGCCAGCCCCCCCACGATGGCGGGATCGTCGGCGAAGGCCCGGTCCCCATGGAGTTCCAAAAAGTCCTGGAAGGCCTTCTCCAGGACGTCCAAGGTGGTGGGGCGGCCCGGGGCCCGGGCCAGCTGCACCCTTTGCCAGGCGGTGAGATGGCCATAGACCTCCTGCTTGAGCCGGGCCAGGCGTTCTTCTAGGAGACGGATCTCCGCCTCGAGGTCCACCCCCGTGGTGCGGGCCGTCTCCTTCAGCTCGGCGATGCGTTTTTCCAGCTCTAGGATGGGCTTTTCAAACTCCAGTGCCATAGGAAACCCCGGGGTGCAGGTGGCGAAGGACCTGGACCACTTCCGCCTTCAGCCTCCTGCGGTCCGTGACCCGGTCCACCATGCCGTGCTTCAGCAAGAACTCCGAGCGCTGGAAGCCCTCGGGGAGCTCCTGGCGGATGGTCTGGCGGATAACCCTGGGCCCGGCAAAGCCGATCAAGGCCCCAGGCTCGGCGAAGATCACGTCGGCCAAGGCGGCGAAGCTGGCGGTAACCCCCCCGGTGGTGGGATCCGTGAGGATGGACACGTAGGGAAGCCGCCTTTCCCAAAGGCGGTCCAGGCTCATCACCGTCTTGGCCATCTGCATGAGGGAAAGGGCCGCCTCCTGCATCCTGGCTCCCCCCGAGGCCGCCACGATCACCAGGGCCCGGCCCTCCGCCGCCGCCCGTTCTGCTCCCCGGGCGATCTCCTCCCCCACCACGCTCCCCATGGAGCCACCGGCAAAGGCGTAGTCCATGACCATGAGGACCGCAGGCACCCCGCCGATGGCGCAGGTACCCCCCAGGATGGCGTCGGGGCGGCCGGTTTCCTCTTGGTAAGCCTTAAGCCTTTCCCGGTAGGGTTTGGTGTCCACGAAACCCAAGGGGTCCAAGGGCTTAAGCCGGGTGATCTCCTGGAAGGTGCCGGCATCGGCCAGCATCTCCACCCGCTCGGGAGCGGGCACCCGGTGGTGGTGGCCGCACTTGGGGCAGACGTACAGGTTCTCCTTAAACTCCTTCTTATAGAGCTGGGCCCCACAGGCCTCGCACTTGGTCCAAAGCTCGGGGACGTCCCGGTTCTCCCCGCTGGGCCTTTTCCTTCGGAAAAGCCGCTCTAGGGCCACGCTACGCCTCCTTGGGGGCTTCCAAGGCCCTGGTCTCCCCCGCCAGGCTCTGGCCGATGAAGACCGCCCCCGCTTCCACATCCAGGGCCTGGGCCCGAATGGTGCCGGTGAAGCGGGCCGTCTTGGAAAGGCTGACCTTGGTGGCCACCAAGTCGGCCTTGACCTCCCCGTGGATCTGGACGCTTCCTGCCTCCACCCTCTCCCCCTCCACCCGGCCCGTGCGGCCCACCTCCAACTCCCCTTCCACGTAGACCGAGCCCTTGACCAGGCCGTCAATGCGCACCTGGCCCTTGGCCTTCAGGTCCCCCAGGACCTCGGTGTCGGGCCCCAGGTAGGTGAGGGCCCCGTTTTGCCTCCTCCCCAGCATCCGCCCCATTTTAACGGGAGGCCCAAAGGGGGTCTAGGTAGGGCCTGGGGTCCAAGGGGGTGCCGTAGCGGTAGACGCTGTAGTGGAGGTGGGGGCCGGTGGAGCGGCCCGTGGAGCCCACGTACCCCAGGACCTGCCCCCTTTCCACCCTCTGCCCGGGGTGCACCGCCAAGCGGGAAAGGTGGCCGTAGAGGGTCTGGTACCCCTCCGCATGGTCCAGGAGGACGGCAAGGCCATAGGCCCCCATCCAGCCCACCTGGGCCACCACCCCGCTTCCCGTGGCGTAGACGGGAGCCCCATAGGGAGCGGCGAAGTCTAGGCCGTCGTGGAACTCGTACCCTGGGCCGAAGGGGTTTTTGCGCGTGCCAAAAAAGGAGGTGACCCCCTTGTACCCCCGTAGGGGCAGGCCCTGGGGAAGGCTTCGCTCCACCTCCAGGGTCCTTTCCAGAGCTGGGACCACCTCCTTAAGCTGGTTCTTGAGGTCCAGGACCTCCGCCCGCACCTCCGCCCAGCCCGCCAGGGACTCCTCGGCCACGGCCCCACCCCCCCGGCCCCCTTCCTGGTAGCGCACGGGAAGGGCGTTCAAGGGGGAAAGCCCCGCCCGGCGGCGGAGCTCTTCTATGGCCTTCTTGATCTCCTCCAGCTCCCTTTTGGTGCGCTTGGCCTCCTCCGAGAGGGCCCCGTTTTTGCTCCGCTCCGCCTCGAGGGCCAGGGAAAGCCTCCGGGCCTCCTGGGAAAGGGCCTGGAGGCGGACCTCCAGGGCGCGGGCCTCCCGGCTCCTATGCCAGAGGTAGAGGTTGGCCCCGGTCCAAAGGGTTAGGAGGGCCAGGAAGAGGGCCACGGCCCACCCCGGCAGGACCACCGCCCGGCTTCCCCCGCCGCTTCGGGCCAGGAACAGGGTATAGCGCACGGGCCTTTTCCAGCGTCGCTTCATCCGGCAAGAGTATACCCTACCCCCTCGCCCCTAAGGGCAAGGCCACTGGTTGGGGCCAATGGGTTGACCCTTAGGGCAAAGCGTCCAAGACCAGGGGCAGGGGGTTGGCCTCCTGGCCCAAGCGGAAGGCCTCCCTTAGATGGCCCAGGGCCTCCTCCAGGCCCCGGCCATGGTGGTAGACCAGGGCTAGGGCCTCCTCCCTTGCCACCCGGTCCCCGGGCTTTTTCAGGAGATGGACCCCCACCCCGGGGTCAATGGCCTCGCCCTTTTTCCTTCGCCCACCCCCCAGGGCCAAGACCGCCAGGCCCACCCGGTAGGCGTCCACCTCCTGCACCACTCCCTCCCCTTCCGCCAAAAGGGGCAACTCCTCCCCTAGGGGAAGCAGGGTGAAGTCCTCCACCACCCTGGCCTCCCCCCCTTGGGCCTCGAGGAAGGCCCGGAACTTCTCCAGGGCCTCCCCGCTTTCCCAGGCCCTCCGGGCCAGGCCCGGGTCCAACCCTTCCAGCCCCAAGGCCTCCTCCGCAAGGCGCAAGGCCACGGCCACCAGATCCTCAGGCCCCTTCCCCTTTAGGGTCTCTATGGCCTCCCGCACCTCAATGGCATTCCCCACCGCCCGGCCCAAGGGGGTCTCCATGCTGGTGAGAAGGGCCCTCACCCTGCGGCCCGCCCCCTGGCCGATCTCCACCATGGTCTTGGCGAGAAGCCGGGCCTCCTCCAGGGTCTTCATGAAGGCTCCCTTGCCCACCTTCACGTCCAACACGATGCTCCTGGCCCCAGCCGCCAGCTTCTTGCTCATGATGGAGCTGGCGATCAAGGGGATGCTCTCCACGGTGGCGGTCACGTCCCTTAGGGCGTAAAGCTTTCCGTCCAAGGGGGCCAGGTCCGGGCTTTGGGCGGCGATGACCAGGCCGATGCGCCGGGCCCTATCCAGAAACTCCTCCTCCGTCATCTCCCCCCGCCAGCCCGGCACCGACTCCAGCTTGTCAATGGTCCCCCCCGTGTGGGCCAGGCCCCGGCCCGACATTTTGGCGAAGGTGCAGCCCGCCGCCGCCAGGATGGGCCCCACCACCAGGCTCACCTTGTCCCCCACCCCCCCGGAGGAGTGCTTGTCCACGGGGTGGGGCAGGTGGGAAAGGTCCAAAACCTTTCCGGAATAGGCCATGGTTTCCGTAAGCCAAAGGGTTTCCTCCCGGTCCAAGCCCCTTAAGAAGGCCGCCATGAGCCAGGCGGAGACCTGGTAGTCCGCCACCTCTTCCTTCAGGTAGCCGAGGAGGAAGGCCTCGAGGTCCTGGCGCCTATGCCTAAGGCCCTCCCGCTTCTCGCGGATGAACGCCACCGGGTTCATGCCCCCATGCTACGCCAGGGCCACGGCCGGGCGGTACCGCCTTGGCATCGGGGGGTTAGGGCACCTCTTCCCTTCGGAGGTCTCCGAATCCCGCCTGGAGTATGACCGGGACGTCAAGCTTCCCCTTCAGTGTGTAGGAGAAACTGAGCCCTCCCAGGGGTGGACATTCCCTGGGCCCTGGGGTGATAATCTAGCTGATGGATAGGGGAAAGCCCAAAGGAGCGGAGCCAGAAAGCCGGGTGCTGAGCTTGGACCCCCGGGACCGCCCCCTTTATACCCTCCGGGAAGCCGCCCGTTACCTAGGCATCCCCGTAGCCACCCTTCGCACCTGGGTGCGTGGGAGAAGCTACACCACGGCCCAAGGGGCAAGGTGGTCTGAACCCCTGATAACCCCTCCAGAAGAAGGCCACCTGCTCTCCTTCCACAACCTGGTAGAAGCCAATGTGCTCGCCGCATTAAGGGAAGTGTTTGGTGTCTCGATGGCCAAAATCCGACGCATGGTGAAGTACGCCATGGAGCACCTTGGGGTAGCCCGCCCCTTGCTGCTTGACCTGAAAGCTGGCCTTGGCGACATCTTTGTTAGGGATCCTCAAGGATTGCTGTCGCTGAGTCGTTCCGGCCAACTAGCCTTGGAGAAAATCCTAGAGAGCTACCTGGCTAGGGTGCACCGGGATGCAAGGGGAAGGCCGCTTCGTTTCCACCCTCCCGTAGCTGACCAAATACGCAGCAACCGGATCGTGCTGGATCCGCAAGTAGCCTTTGGCGCGCCCACCGTGAAAAGTATCCGAACCCGCATCATTGCGCTTCGTTATGATTCCGGTGAAACCCCCACGTCCCTAGCTGAAGACTACGGCATCAGTGTAGAAGACGTGAAGGAAGCGATCCTTTTCGAGGGCAGGGCTGCGTGAGTCCCACCTACTTCTGTGACCGGAATCTTGGCCGCAAGTTCCCCTTACACCTTCGCCAACTAGGGCTAACCGTAGAACTCCACGATGACCATTTCTCCCAAGAGGAACGGGACGAAATATGGATTCCCCAGGTGAGCCGGAAACAATGAGAAAAGGAAGTGCTCCTAGCCTACAGGGCCAGGGTAATCCTCTTACCCAAGCCCAAGCAGCAAATGCCAGGCTGGCTTGTTCAGGTAGCCCAAGAGTTCGCAAATGCCCAAGCCCGGATCACACGGTTCATAGAGAGAACCCCCCCGCCCTTTGTAGCCCGATTCCGGATCACAGAGAAGAAAGGTAAAAAACGCTATCACCTAAAATGCCTTGACCTCTAGCGTTCAGTACGCCTGCCCCGTGGCCTTGGTGAGGAGAAGCCTGAACTCGTGGGGGCTGGTGGCGGCGGAAAGGGCGTCCTCCAGGGAGATGAGCCCCTGGGTGTAGAGCTCCACCAGGTGCTGGTCAAAGGTGTGCATCCCGTGGATGGAGCCCTCCATCATGGCCTCCTTGATCTGGGGAGTCTTGTCCTCATCCTTGATGAGCTCCCGCACGTAAGGGGTGGCGATGAGAACCTCCAGGGCCAGCACCCTCCCCTTCCCGTCTGCCCGGGGTAAAAGCCTCTGGGAAAGGATGCCCAGAAGGGACTCGGCAAGGAGAATGCGCACCTGCTGGTGCTCATGAAGCGGGAAAAACTCGATGATGCGGTTGATGGTCCTCGCCGCATCCAGGGTGTGGAGGGTGGAGAGCACCAGGTGCCCGGTCTGGGCCGCCATGAGGGCAGCCTCCACCGTTTCCTTGTCCCGCATCTCCCCAATCAGGATCACGTCGGGGTCCTGGCGCATGGCGTACTTTACCCCGGAGTAGAAGCTATCCGTGTCCAGCCCCACCTCCCGCTGCACCACCAGGCTCTTCTTGTGCTTGTGCAGGAACTCTATGGGGTCCTCAATGGTGACGATGTTCTTGGCGTAGTGCAGGTTGATATGGTCAATGAGGGCCGCCAGGGTGGTGCTTTTGCCGCTTCCTGTGGGCCCGGTGACCAGGATGAGCCCCCGCTCCTTGGCGGCGAGCCCCTCCATCACCTCCCGGGGCAGGCCCAAGGCCTCAAAGCTGGGAATCACCTCGGCCACCACCCGCATCACCAAGCCGAAGCTTCCCCTCTGCCTCAGGAGGTTGCAACGGAAGCGGGCCACCCCCGGGATGGTGTAGGCGAAGTCCAGCTCCTTGCGGTACTCCACCTCCTCCCACTGCTCCGGGGTAAGGAGGGCTTTGGCGATGGCCTCCGTGTCCTTGGGGGTTAGGGGCCGGTTGCCAAAGGGCTTCAGCTTCCCATCCACCCGGATCACGGGCGGGGCCCCCGCCTGCAAGTGGATGTCCGAGGCCCGGGCCTGGACCATGGCCTTGAGCATCTCCAAGAGGCTTTGCCTACCCTCCTGGGGAAAAGCTTCGCTCATGGGTAGACCTCCAGGTTATCGATCAGGCGCACCTCGGGAAAGCGGCCCGCCACGATCCCCCTGGCCCCGGGCACAAAGCGGGAAAGGGGCAGGAGGGTTTCCGGGTGCACGATGGCCAGATAGTCCGGGCGGAACTCGGGCACCCCCTTGAGCACTTCCTCCCCTTTTTCCAAGGCCTCGGCCACGCCTTTTCCCCCCAAGGCCGCCTCCCGCATGGCCCAAAGGGCCCGGTAGAGCACCGTGGCCTCCTTGCGCCTTTCCGGGGACAGGTAGACGTTGCGGCTGGAAAGGGCCAGCCCATCCTCCTCCCGCACCGTGGGCACCCCCACCACCTCCAGGGGAAAGCCCAGGTCCCGCACCATCTTGCGGATCAGCAAAAGCTGCTGGTAGTCCTTCTCCCCAAAATAGGCCCGGCTTGGCCCCACCAGGAGGAAGAGCCTAGCCACCACCGTGGCCACCCCTTGGAAGTGCCCAGGGCGCACCTCCCCCTCCCATAGGGCGGTGAGGGGACCCTCCACGGTGATGCGGCTGGAAAACCCCGCGGGATACATCTCCTCCACGCTGGGGGCGAAGAGGAGATCCACCCCCGCCTCCTCGAGCAGGGCCCGGTCCCGCTCCAGGTCCCGGGGGTAACGGTGGTAGTCCTCCCCGGGGCCAAACTGCAAGGGGTTGACGAAGATGGAAACCACCACCAAGGGGTTTTCCTTGCGGGCCCGCTCCACCAAGGCCAGGTGCCCCCGGTGGAGATACCCCATGGTGGGAACAAAGCCTATCCCCTCCCGAGGAAGGGCCTGCCGGAGCTCGGCCACGGTGTGCGCCACCTTCACGGGCTTAAGTATACTTTCCCCGTGGGCAAGAAGAAGCGTGAGGAAAAGCTCAAGAAAAAGGCCCTGAAGGAATGGGAGGAGAGGCGGCCCAAAACCTTCCGCGAAGCCCTTAGGTATTTCCCCGGAATCTTCTTCCGCACCACCTTGGTGGTGATGGCGGCCACCCTCCTCATCCTGCTCACCGCATCCCTGGGCCTCACCTGGGCCCAAAGCATGTGGTTCCAGATCCTGGTCTACCTGGGGTTTTACCTTCTCTTTCAGCGCTTCATCATGGGGCCCTTGGCCCCGCCACGGCTGAAATAGGAAGGATGGCCGGGGCCAGCCGCGGGCCCAACCTCCTGGGGGTGGCCCTTTTTCCCAAGGCCCCGTGGCGGCGTGGGGGCCACCAAGGGGGAAGCCCTTTTACGGGGAAAGCCCCTGGTCATGGAGGCCCTTTCCCCCGCCACGGGAGGCCCAGGACCGGAGGGAGAGGATGCGGGCCTACCTGGGCTTGGCAAGCCTTCAGGCCTAGCCCATCCTTAACCCCCAAAGCAAGGGGCTTGCAGGGTACTTCCGCGAGGAAATGGGCTATAGCCCTAAGGCCTAGCCCGGCGGCCCGGTGCCCTGCCTGGGTTACCCTTAGACCTGGAAGCCCTCTACTCGGCCCTGGACTAGGCCCAGGGCCTTAACCCTTAAATCCTCTCGGCGTCCGCCCAGAAGCCCTCGAGGTCGTAGTACTCCCGGGCCTCGGGGGTCATGAGGTGGACCACCACCTCCCCGTAGTCCAGGACCACCCAGCGGGGGCTCTGCCCCTCCGTGGGCCGGGGCCGAAGCCCCGCCTCCCCCAGCTTCTCCTCCACGTGGCGCTCCAGGGCCTGGAGATGGGGGGTGCTGGTGGCGCTGGCCAGGACGAAGTAGTCCAGGCTATCGGACACCGCCCTCAGGTCCAGGGCCACCACGTTTTCCGCCTTCTTTTCCCCAAGGAGATCCTTGATCCTCGCTACCAGCTCCACAGCCTCCAGGGTCTTTACCATCTGCCCCTATTCTACCAGGTCGGGCCCCAGCTCCACCACCACCCCCACCACCGGTTGGTGCGGCGCCAGAAGGGGCAGGTGGAAAAGCTCGGCGAAGTAGCCGCCCGCCTCGAGGTCCTTGGCGTACACAGCGCTTCGCCCCACCTCCGCCTCCTCCACCTGCACCTCCACCCCCTCCCGGGCCAAAAGGGCCTGGCCCCAAAGGACCAGCTCCCTTTCCCCCCGTAGGCGCACGGGAACCTGCGGCGGGGATGAGGGCAGGGTCCGGCCCATCCATGCGGCCAGGACCTGGGCCTTGGCCCCCTCGTCCACATAGAGAAAGGTCCCCCTCCCCTCCCGGGTGGGCAGGGTGGCCAGGGAAAGCCTGAGGCCCTGGACTGCGGGGAAGTGGGCCAAAACCTCCTCCAGGGAGAGGTCCGTGTCCAACTCCCGCCAAGCCTCCCTTAGGGCCAAGGCCAAGGCCGGCCAGGTGCGGGGGTCCTGGGCCTTCTTGAGCACCTGGGAAATCACCCCCTTGATGCGGTCCAAGCGGGCATAATCCCCCAAGGCATCGTGGCGGAAGCGCATGTACTTCACCGCCTCTTCCCCGTTTAGGTGAAGCCTGCCCGCAGGGAAGTCAATGAAGAGCTTGGCCGCCCGGTCGGTGTAGCGCATGGGGCGGTCCAGGTAGACCTCCACCCCCCCTACCGCATCCACCACCCGGGCCACGCTTTCCAGGGTGAGGATGAGGTGCCTTTCCGCCACCAGGCCCGTGGCCTCCTCCACCGCCCGCTTCAGGAGCTCGGCCCCACCCCGGGCGTAGGCGCTGTTGATCTTGCCCCCCGCCACGGGGCTAAAGAGGTCCCGGGGAATGGCCAAGGCCCTAGCCTCCCCTCCCCGGATGCGCACGTAAAAGATGGTGTCCGTGCGGCTTCCCGGGCCGCAAGGGGTGTGGTAGCCGCAGTACTCTATGTCCCGGGCCGCCACCACCACCCCCATCTCGGGCAAGGGTCCCGCCCTTAGGGACCGCACCTCCCCTTCCCCCAGAGGCCTGGGCCAGGAAAGCACCCCCCCAAGGGCAAAAAGGGCTAGGGAAAGGAGGAGAAAGGAAAGCCTAGGGCGCATCCTGCAAGCGATGGTAAACCGCCAAGGTCCGGGGATGCATGGGGATACCCTTGGCCTTCAGGTAGGCCACCTTGTTCCCCACCGCCAAGCGGTAGGCCTCAAGAAGCCGGCCCGAAAGGGCCAGGTCCCGGATCTCCCCGTTCACCCCCCGGCCCGGCTCGGAGATGTCGGCGATGTATAGGGCCATGCCCAAGGGGTTCCGGGGGTCTACCCCGTACACGTGCCCCTCCACCGCCTCCAGGACCTCCTGGTCCTCCACCCCCCAGCCCTGGGCCAGAACCCGGGCCGCCCGGCCGTGGAGGGAGAGGGGATGGGCCCTTTCCACCTCGTTTTCCGGTGGGGCCAGGCGGAGGAGCTCCTCCTCTCCCAGATCGCGGGCCGCGTCGTGCAGAATCCCTGCCAGATAGGCCCTCTCCCCATCCAGACCGTTCCGTTCGGCAATCTCCCGGGCCAGGGCCGCCACCCGCTCAATATGGGCCCAGCGCTCGGGGCGGACCAGGGCCTTCACCTTCTCCTTTAGCTCAGCGGTAGAAACCGTGCCGTTCAAGGTACACCTCCACGGGCCTAGGCACCCAGAAGCGCACGCTCTGGCCCTCCTTGAGGCGCCTGCGGATCTCGCTGCTGGAGATCCCCACCTCCGGGACCAAAAGGGGCACCACAGGCACCGGCATCCGGTCCAAGGGGTAGCCGGGCCGGGCCACGGCCACCAGGGTGGCCAGTTCATGGAGCCGGTGCCCCTCCTTCCAGGTGAGGACATCCCGGTAGGCATCCGCCCCGGTGATGAAGAAGAGCTCATCCCCTGGGAAAAGCCTCCGGGCCTCCCTTAGGGTGTCCACGGTGTAGCTCAGGCCAGGCCGGTCCAGCTCCAGCCTCGAGGGCCAAAACCCCTCCTCCTCCGCCGTGGCCAGGAGGACCATCTCGTAGCGGGCCCAGTCGGGGGCCACGGGGGTCTTGTGGGGGGGGCGGGCGGCCACCACGAAGAGCACCCGGTCCAGCCCCAAGGCCCTTTGGGCCTCACTGGCGGCGATCAGGTGCCCCAGGTGGATGGGGTCAAAGCTCCCGCCAAACAGCCCAATCCGCAAACCCGCCCTCCCTAGCCCGGGATGTACTCAAACTCCCGCTCCCCGATGCGCACGATATCCCCCGCCCGCACCCCCTTGGCCTTAAGGGCCGCCTCCACCCCATGGCGCCGGAAGACCTCCTGCAGGTAGCCGGCGGCCTCGGAAAGGTCCCCCTTAAGCCGCTTAAGGTAACCCTCCAAGGCGGAGGAGCGCACCTGGTACACCCCTTCCTCCAGGGGCACCACCTCCACCCCGGCCTCCACCTCCACCCTGGGGGTGGGCTTTGGAAGCTCGGGGGCCGGGGTGGCCTTCACCAAACTGAAGAGGGCTTCCTTTAAGGCTTCTAAGCCTTCTCCCGTTAGGGCGCTTACCGCAAGGACGGGAAGCCCCTCCTGGGAAAGCTCCGCCACCTTTTGGGCCACCTCCTCCGGCCCCAGGAGGTCCACCTTGTTGAGGGCGATGAGGCTTGGCCGCCTGAGGAGGGCGGGGTCGTAGGCCTCCACCTCCTTCCGCAGGGTGCGTAAAGTCTTAAGGGGCTCCTGGGTGGCGTCCAGAACGTAGAGCAGCACCCGGGTGCGGGCGATATGCCTTAGGAACTCAAGCCCCAAGCCCTTTCCCTGGCTGGCCCCCTCAATGATCCCCGGGATGTCCGCCAGGGTGAAGCGCTCCTCTTCCCCCACCTCCACCACCCCTAGGTTGGGGCTTAGGGTGGTGAAGGGATAGGGGGCGATCTTGGGATGGGCCCGGGTGGTGGCGGCCAGGAGGCTGGACTTGCCGGCGTTGGGGTAGCCCACCAGGCCCACGTCGGCGATGAGCAGGAGCTCGAGGCGAAGCCGCCTCCTTTCCCCCTCCTCCCCGGCCTCGGCAAAACGGGGGGCCTGGCGGGTGGGGGTGACGAAGTGCCTATTCCCCCTTCCTCCTTCCCCTCCCCGGGCCACCAGGAGAACCTGGCCTTCCTCCGTGAGGTCCCCCAGGAACTCCCCGGTATCGGCATCAAAGACCCGGGTACCCCGGGGCACCTCTAGGTAAAGGTCCCGTCCAGCACGGCCATGTTGGCCGCTTCCCTTCCCGTGCTCCCCGTCCTCCGCCTTGTAGGTGCGCTTGGAAAGCTCTGCGAGGGAGTCCACGCTTCCCCTAGCCCTCAGGTAGACGCTTCCCCCACGACCCCCATCCCCTCCATCGGGGCCGCCCTTAGGCACAAACTTCTCCCGACGGAAAGAGATGGCACCGTCGCCACCCCTACCGGCAGCGACGGTGATGGTCAGGACGTCTTGGAACATCCAGGCTGTCCCTTGGCCTAGGCCAAGGGGCGCACGTGCACATAGCGGCCTAGCCGCCCCTTATCCTGGAACTCCACCACCCCGTCCACTAGGGCGAAGAGGGTGAAGTCCCGGCCCATGCCCACGTTCTTGCCAGGCTTGAACTGGGTGCCCCGCTGGCGCACCAGGATGTTCCCCGCCTTCACCACCTGGCCGCCATAGCGCTTTACCCCTAGGCGCTTGGCCTGGGAATCCCGGCCGTTTTTAGTGGAACCCAAACCCTTTTTATGTGCCATGGCTCACCCCTGAATCTCCTTGATGAGGATTTCCGTATAGGGCTGGCGGTGCCCTTTCTTCCTGCGGTACTGCACCTTGGCCTTGAAGCGGGAGACGGTGATCTTCCTGCCCTTGCCGTGGCCCAGGACCTCGGCCACCACCTTGGCCCCCTCCACGAAGGGAGCGCCCACCACCGTCCTCTCCCCACCCAGGAAGAGCACGGGAAGCTCCACCTGGCTTCCGGGCTCGGCCTCGAGCTTCTCCACCCGCAGCCTAAGCCCAGGCTCCACCCGGTACTGCTTTCCACCGGTCTTGACAATGGCAAACATGGCTTCCCCTTCCTAAAGGCCCCCAAAGGGGCTACCGGCTTTCTACTATACCCAACCTAAGCCACTTCTTCAAGCACCGAAAAAGGCTGCTTCAGAGGCCGTTTCTAAGGACTAGCCTTTTGCCAAGCGGCTTAAACGATATGGTCTACCACCTCCCGGAAGTAAAGAACCGTCCGCTCCAGCCCCTCCCGCACTGGCACCTTGGGCTCCCAACCCAGGAGTCGCTTGGCTAAGCTAATGTCCGGACGGCGTTGCTTGGGGTCATCCTCGGGTAACGGCCGGAAAACAATGGGAGAAGAACTCCCCGTAAGCTCCCGAACTAGGTGGGCCAAGTCCAGGACCCGGTACTCCTCAGGATTGCCCAGGTTGACAGGATAGGGATACCCCACCTCCATAAGACGAAAAAAGCCCTCCACCAAATCATCCACGTAGCAGAAGGAACGGGTCTGGCTCCCGTCCCCATATACGGTAAGGGGCTCCCCCTTGAGGGCCTGCACAATGAAGCTGGACACCACCCGCCCATCCTCCGGGTCCATAAAGGGACCATAGGTGTTGAAAATGCGGGCAATGCGTATGGAAAGCCCGTGCACCCGGTGGTAGGCCACGCTCAAAGCCTCCGCATACCGCTTGGACTCATCATAAATGCTCCGGGGGCCAATAGGGTTCACGTTCCCCCAGTACGTTTCCGGCTGAGGGTGGACTAAGGGATCCCCGTACACCTCGCTGGTAGAAGCCAGGAAGAAGTTGGCCCCCTTGGCCAAGCTAAGGTCCAAAAGGTGCCGCGTACCCTCGGCGTTTACCAAAAGAGTCTCCAGGGGAAGTCTGAGGTACCGGGGTGGCGAGGCCGGAGAGGCCAGGTGGAACACCCAGTCCAAGGGGCCTTCCACCTCAAGCGGGTAGCGGACATCCGCTTGCAAAAAAGTAAAACCAGAATAGCGCCCCAAGCGCTCCAGGTTCCGCCTCTGCCCAGTGGCCAAGTTGTCCACCCCCAGCACCTCATGCCCCTCCTTGAGCAGCCTCTCCGCCAAATGGCTCCCCAAAAAGCCCGCCGCTCCCGTGATCAGGACCCTCATCTACCCCCTCCTAGGAACACCCGTTGGGCAGAGCCTCCAGAACACCCCTCGCCGGCACCCCCACCCCCAGGTAGCGGTATCCCGCCGCCCCCAGCCTATCCCGGTCCAGGTGGTTGCGGGCGTCCACCACCAAGGGAATACGCATCAGGGCCTTCAAAGACTCCCAAGGCCACGTCCGGTACTCCGGCCAGTCCGTGGCCAGAACCACCGCATCCGCATCCCGAAGAACCTCCTCCGGTCCTTCCCCGTACTCCAGGGGCAAGGCCACCTCCCTCCTGGCCCGGGGAAGGGCCATGGGGTCGTGGGCGCGGACAAAAGCCCCCCTCTCCAGCAGGGAAGCCGCCAGTTCCAGGGCAGGACTCTCCCGAAGGTCATCCGTATGCGGCTTGAAGGCCAACCCCAACAAGGCAATGGTGCGCCCCTTCAGGGTTTTCAGCTCCCCCAAAAGTTTCTCCACCACCCGCTGCCTCTGCAGGGCGTTCACCTCTCGGGTGGCCGCCACCAGGAGCATGGGCACACCGTATTCCCGCCCCATGGCCAGAAGGGCCAGGGTATCCTTGGGAAAGCAGCTGCCTCCCCAGCCCAAACCCGCCCCCAAAAACCGGTGGCCAATGCGGCTGTCCAAACCTATCCCCCGGGCTACCTCCCGGATATCCGCCCCCACCCGCTCCGCCAACCCGGCTAGCTCGTTGATAAAGCTGATCTTCATGGCCAAAAAAGCGTTGGCCCCATATTTGATGAGCTCCGCAGAAGCAGTATCGGTGGTGATAAAGGGCACCGCCCCCATTCGCTCAGGCCGGGGCAGAAAAGGAGGTGGGACAAAGCTCTGCTCCAAGATGGGTTCGTAAAGCTCCCGCAGCACCTCCAGGGCCCGCTTGTCCTCCGCACCCACCACAATGCGGTCCGGATAAAAACTGTCGTACACCGCCTGGCCCTCCCGGAGAAACTCCGGGTTGGAAGCCACCGCAAAGGCCAGCGGCTCCTCCCCGTATGCCTCCCTATAGGCCCGCCGCACCAGCGCCTCCACGTAGTTGCCGCTCCCCACAGGAACCGTGGACTTGTTCACCACCACCGTAAACCCCGGGCCTAAGTGCCGCCCAATACCCTCGGCCGCAGCCCGCACCTGGGAAAGATCCGGGGACCCGTCGGCCCCCGCAGGTGTTCCCACCGCCAAAAACACCACCTCGGCCCCCGGGATGGCCTCCTCATACCTGTGGGTAAAGGCCAAGCGGTCTTGGGCTAAACCCACCAACTCCTCAAGGTAAGGCTCAAAAAAGGGAAGCCTTCCCGCCTTCAGGCCCTCCACCTTCGCCTTATCCACGTCCACCACCGTCACGCGATGCCCCAGATAGGCCAACACCGCTCCAGTGGTCAGCCCCACGTAACCCGCCCCCACCACTGTTACCCGTTGCATATACGCACCCCCAAAAGAGAATAGCATACGGCCTCCATAAAATCCCAACGATGCCCGGTCGTGTAAGGTATGAAGGGGGCTTGCGTATAAATGTGGTAGCAGATAGATAATGCTAAGGGAGGGGAAACTGAGACCGAGGTTTTGCAGACCCTCCTAGAGGGCGACCGGGAGGTTCGTTTGGGGCAGGAGCCTCAAAACGGGCCAGCCTGGCCTAGGTGCGTTGCCAGGACAGGGCCTTGCTGGACCAGGACTTGGTCAGCCCCGTAGTTGGTTTGCCCTTCCAAACGTACCGCTGACACCAAGAGGGCTTGCCGAAACCCTGTCAGAAAGGCGTCATCCCCTTGCGGCTTCCGGCTGGGGCGGCCGCAGGGCCTCCGCCACAAAGGCTGCCATCACCCCCAGCACCAGCCCTAGGAAAACCGCCAGGGCCAGAATCAGGGCCCGCTTGGGGGCTACCTTCTCGTAGATGGGGTAAGCGGGGGCGATCACCTGGGCCAAGGAGTTTTGCGAGCTGGCCAGCTCAATCCGCAAGTCCGTGCGCTTCTGCGCCAGGGCCACATAGGCGTTGCGGGCCAGCTCCAGGGCCTGGCGCACCCGTTCCTCCTCCACCTGGGCCCGGGCCACCCGCTCCTTGAGCAGGTTGATGCGGGCCTCCACCTGGGCCATGCGGGCCTCGAGGGCCGCCTTGCGGGAAAGGAGCCGGGCCTCCTCCGCCTGGGCGTCAATGAGGGCGCTCCTCAGGCGCTGGTACTCGGGGTTGGGGTTGTCAAAGGCCAGGTCCGTAGCGGTAAGGTTGGCAATCTGGTCATACCGGGCGCGGAAGGCCTCGTAGGCCGCCTTTTTGGTGTTGAACTCCAGGAGGATGGCCTCCTTTTCCAGCTCCTGGGACGCAAGCTGGGCCTTAAGGGACCGGATACGGCGGTCGTACTCCCCTAGGTTCCGCTCCAAAGCCGCTTGCTCAGCCTCGAGGGCCGCCTTTTGCCCCTCTAGCTCCACCACCTGGTCCCGGAAGCGCAGGACATCCGGGCTCACCTCCCTCAGCTTCACCTCCGGCTTCGCCGCCAACCGCTTCAGGTTCTCCGCATACCGGTACACCGCATTGTAAATGTCCCGCGCCGTGTCCAGCTCCAGCAACAACCGCACCCGCCTGGTCTCTTCCTCCGCTATCCGCTCCTGCAAAGCCTCCACCTGCGGCAGCAAACGCGCCTCCTCGTCCCTTAAGGCCTTCTCCTCCCGATCCAGGGCTGCCAGATCGGCCCGCAAGTCCAAGGTTGTTACCAGGAGCTTCTGGTGGGTGGGGTTCAGCTCTTGATTCCTAAGTTTCAAACCCACCAACGCCTGAAGATCCCCTCCCCGAGCAATGGCCGCGGCCACCGCAGGATCGGCCACCACCTCTCTTTCCAAGGCCAACAGTTTGGGCTCTTGGGCAAGTTGCGCTTCCGCCTCCTCCAGGCGCTTTTGGAGCACAGCTCTGTCCGTGGGAATCTTTGCTAAACGCTGCCGTATCCCCGCCACCCGGTCAGCAAAACCCCCTAACTGCTGCTTCAACACGTTCAGCTGGCTCTCCCGCTGGTACGCCTGCCACGCCGCCTCCGCCGCCTTCACCCGGGCATCCGCCTCCCGCAAACGCTCCGCCACCAAGGCCTCCGCCTCCTCCACCGTCAAACCCGCCACCAGGTTCTCTATAGAGAGGCCAGGGAGTTGGGCCTTGTACTCCGCCAAGCGGGCTTGGGCTTCCTTTAGCCGGGTCTGAAGGACCGCCAGGTCCTTGCGAAGGGCCAGCAGCCTGGCCTGGGCCGAAGCATACCCTTCCGTATAGGCGCCCAACTCCGCCTGCCAAAGGGGAATGCGCTCCCGCCCCTGGAACTGCTCCAAGGCTTGGGCTGCCGCCACATAGCTCTGCCTGGCCCTTTCGGCTTCCCGCTTGAGATTCTCTTGGGCCTCCCTCAACCGCCTGCCGATGATGGCCAGCTGCTCAGGGCTGGTGCCAATGGGCACCAAGGCCGCCTGGCGCCGGGCCTCAGCCTGAAGGGCCTGAATCCTCCCCTGCACGGCCGCCAAGTCCCGCTCTAAGGCCGAACGCTCCTGGTCTAGGCTCACCCGCTCGCCGGTCTTGGCCTCCAGCTCCGCCTTGTCCTGGGCCAGGGTGGTGGAGCGCTGGAAGGCCTCAAAACGGGCCTGGGCCTCCTGGTAGGTTTTTTCCGCGGGGGCGATCTGCTCCTCTAGGGCCTCTAGGTTGGCCTCGAGGCGGGCCAAGGGAATGCGGTTCACCCGCTTCACCACCGCCTCCGCCCAGAGGTTGGCCGCTTTGGCCGCCACCTCGGGGCTTGGGGCCTGGACCGTTAGGGAGGCCACCACCGGGGGCACCTGCCCCTGGGGTACCACTTGCTGGCGGGGGGTTTCGTTCTTTATGCGAAAGTCCTTCACCATGCGCTCCACCCCGGGACTACGCCCCTGGTCCTGCCAGGCGGTGGGGAGCCTCCCCTCCTTGCGCAAGGCCTCCCACACCTCCCGCACCACCTCCTCGGAAAAGGCCAGGGCCTTTAGCCCCTCAAAGGTGAGGAGGCTTTGCCCCTGAACCTGAATGCGTTGCTCCAACTGCGCCTGCACCTGCACGGGAGCTACGTTCACCGTGGCGGTGGAGGCATAGCGAGGCTCCGCGATGAAAAACCCGTAGACCAGGGCCAAAGCGCCAAAGAGCACGGGAAGGGTGAGAATCCAAACCCGTTGGCGCTTGAGGGTTTCCAGGATGTCCCTTAGGGAAAGCTCATCGGAGGGGGTTTCCACCATAACGCCGCCCACTATACCCTATCCGAGCCAGGGGAAGGAACGCCCCCAGGATGATAGCTAGGAACAAGGTGCTGGAGCACTTCCCGAATCCTTTGCCCATCATAGAGGCGGGATACCCGATAGAGCTCCTCCAATAACTGGGGAAAGTCCGGGGGGAGTTGGCCCTTCTTGGCCACCCAGATCTTCTGGTGCCGGGAGGCCTCCACCCCCTCCTCGGCGGTGAGGAGCTCCTCAAAAAGTTTTTCCCCCGGGCGCACACCCGTAAACACGATGTCTATATCCCGGTAGGGCTCGAGGCCCGCCAGGCGGATCAGGTCCTTGGCCAGGTCCAGGATCCTTACGGGTTCTCCCATGTCCAGCACATAGACCTCGCCATTACCCCCCATGCCACCCGCTTGCAACACCAACTGGGCAGCCTCGGGAATGGTCATAAAGTAACGGCGCATTTCCGGATGGGTCACCGTCACCGGCCCCCCCCTCTTGATCTGCTCCAAAAAAATGGGCACCACGCTCCCTCGGCTTCCCAAAACGTTGCCGAAGCGGACGGAAACAAAGCTTTGCCCAGGCAAGGCCCGCAAAGCCGCCCAGGCCACCACCTGCTCCGCCACCCGTTTGCTGGCCCCCATCACCGACGTGGGGTTTACCGCCTTATCGGTGGAAATATTTACCAGGCGCTCCACCTTAAATTCCAGACAGAGTTCCGCCACGGTTTGCGTTCCGCGCACATTGTTAAAAATGGCCTCGTCGGGATGGGCCTCCATGAGGGGCACATGCTTGTGGGCAGCGGCATGGAAAACCACGTGGGGCCTATAGAGCTGGAAGATGCGGTGCATGCGGTCCTGGTTCCGCACATCGGCCACCACCACCTTGTACTGGAGTTCGGGATAGGAGGCTTCCAACTCCCTTTCCAAGAGGAACAGGCTATTCTCCCCCCTTCCCAATAGGATCACCAGCTCGGGGCTGAACCGGGCCACCTGGCGTACCAGCTCGCTGCCAATGGAGCCCCCCGCCCCCGTGACCAGGACCACCCGCCCTTCCAGGTAACCCGCTATTTCCTCCACCCTCAGGCGCACGGGCTCCCGGCGAAGGAGGTCCTCCAAACGCACTTCCCGTATTTGGGAAATCCCCACCCGACCGGAGAGGATCTCATAAATCCCCGGCAGGATGCGGTACTGGATACCTGCGGCCCGGGCCAGGTCCACCACCTTCCGCACCACAGCCCCGGGGGCTGAAGGAATGGCCACCAAAACCTCCTCCGCCTCAAGGGCCCGGGCCACCCGGGGCAGGTCGTCCAGGGCCCCCCACACCCGCACCCCAGCAATGGTCTGTCCCCTTTTGTTGGGATCGTCGTCCAGGAAACCCACCGGGTAGAGGCCAGCCTCCGGATGGCGGAGCATCTCCCGCACCACCATGCTTCCCGCCTCCCCCGCCCCCACCACCAAGACCCGGCGCCCTCTAACCCCCTTGCCCCTTTTGCTCTCCCAGTAGAGGCGCACCCCTAGGCGCATCCCCCCTAGGAACAGAAAGGCCAAAGCAGCAGAGATGATGGGCACGCTCCGAGGTAGGGGAAGATAAGCGCTAAGGAGCAGGGCAAAGGCAAAAAGGATACCGCCACCTGTGGCCACCGCCACACCTAACCGCAGGAGATCCCGCACCCCCACCCGGCTCCAGGCCTGGCGGTGGAGGCCAAAAAGGAGGATGAGAAGGGCCTTAAGGGGGACACCCAACAGGGTGTAGACAACCGCGGCTTCTCGGTATTGGGGCGGAAGCCCCTCCAAGCGGAGCACCAGAGCCAAAGGCGCCGCCAAGGTCCAAAGGGAGAGGTCCAAAAGAAACTTGATAAACCCACGCATTCCAGGCTTATCTTAAACGCAAGTGGGGTGAACGCACCCTGAATGTGACGACTCCCCGCTCTAAAGAGCAAGGCTTCTCGGCTCCGGGTGTAAACCCGTCACCGAAGGCTCCGTCCGAGCCCTGGCCAAGATGTTCACTGCCGCGGCCACGTCCCGATGTAGGAGAGTGCCACAAGAGGGACAGGTGAACTCCCTGACCCACAAGGGCTTCTTCTCCCGGTGTCCGCAGACAGGGCAATCTTGGCTCGTGTACTTGGGGTCCACCTTGATGACCCGCCTACCAGCTTCCGCCGCTTTGTAGGCAAGGATTTGGAGAAACTGCGCCCACCCCGCATCCTGTACACCCTTGGCGATGTTGGAGCGGGCCAAGGCTTGGATGTTGAAGTCTGCATGGACAATCACCCCGTAGCGGTTTACAAGCCTCCTGGCAAGTTTGTGGTGGAAGTCCCTGCGCTGGTTGGCGACCTTACGGTGCAGTTTGGCAAGCTGTTTTGTGGCCTTCTTGTACCGGTTGCTACCCCTTTTCTTTTGAGAGAGCTTCCTTTGGGCTTGAACAAGCTTTTCTTGGGCCTTCTGGTAGTACCTAGGGGCTTCTACCCTCTCCCCGTCAGAGGTGACAAGAAAGTGAGGGTTGGTGCCCAGGTCTATCCCCACCTGATTGTCATTGGGGGGTAGGGGTTTAGGGTCCACCTCACAGACGAAGATGATGTACCATTCGTCTCCTTCCCTTTTTACCGTAGCCGTCTTTATCTT
>NZ_JAKTNQ010000017.1 GCF_022760835.1 Thermus altitudinis | reverse complement strand
ATCCCCGGTTGTTTGGAAACCGGGGGATTATAGCCCCCCACACCCCCCTTTTCTCTAACATGGGAAATGGCCCACATTGGGCCTGGGTCCTTTAAGGATAGACTAAAGCCATGTGGCGGTTGTGGCCCTTGGCCTTGGCGTTGGCGGCCTGCGCTCCTGTTCTGGTGGGGGTGGACCCAAAGCGGCTTCCCGACCCCCAGGACTGGAACCCCAAGCCCGCCCAGATGGAGTGGTGGTACGCCTCCGGCTGGGTGGAGCCTTACGCCTTCCACTTCGCCTTCTTCAAGGCCTACGCCCCGCCCGCCTACCGCATCCTAGGCCTTCCGGGAAGCCTCTTTGGCCCCTTTCACGCTGCTCACCTGGCCCTAACCGATTTGCGCAATGGGGAAAGGGTTTTCCTGGAGGTTTCCGACCAGGACCTCCTGGCCCCTAGGGGCCGGGCGGAAGCGGGTCCTTACCTGGAGGTTTCCGGCTGGCGGTTTTATTGGGAGAATGGGGGTTTCCGCCTTTTGGCGGGGCCGGTGGACCTCCGCCTGCGCCCCCTTAAGCCCCCGGTGGTCCACCCCCCCGGCTATTCGGGCACGGAGGAGACGGGGCGGCTTTACTACCAGTCCTATACCCGCCTCGAGGCCTGGGGTCGGATCCGCGGGGAAGAGGCCCGGGGGGAGGCCTGGGCCGACCACCAGTGGGGGGAGCAGTTTTCCGGCCTAAGCGCCACTTGGGACTGGCTTAGCCTCCACCTTTCCGATGGCTCGGAGCTCATGGCCTACCAGGTGAAAGGCGCCAAGGGCCAGGTGGTCCAGGTCCTGGGTAGCCGGGTGGATCCCTTGGGAAGGGTGGAGGGGGTGGAGCTCCGCTTCCTCCCCTTAG
Source organism: Thermus altitudinis (assembly GCF_022760835.1). Taxonomy (GTDB): domain Bacteria; phylum Deinococcota; class Deinococci; order Deinococcales; family Thermaceae; genus Thermus; species Thermus altitudinis. The sequence goes on along the minus strand of NZ_JAKTNQ010000017.1, from coordinate 49,412 downwards.
AGGCTTGGAAGAGCCCCTCCGGCCATACCTACACCCTGGCCTGGCGCCTGGTGGGGCCGGGGCTGGACCTGGAGGTGCGCCCCCCCTTCCCGGAGGGGGAGATCCTTTCCCGCACTACCCGGGTGGCCTACTGGGAAGGGCCGGTGGTTGGGGAAGGAGTCCTTAGGGGCTACCCCGTCCGGGCCCGGGGCATGGGGGAGTTCGTGGCTGGGCCTTGGCGGCCTTGATATGCGCATGCTATACTAAAATAGGTTTAGTGCGTGGGTGATATTATGGGCTTACACGTGCTCGGCGTCAACGCATCGGCACGCACGGATGGGTTTACGGCGGAGCTATTGGATGAGGTCCTCGAGGCGGCCAGGCTCCAAGGGGCCACCACCGAGCGCCTGGACCTGGTGAAACACCCTTTTCCCCTATGCGCGGGGAACTACTCCTTAGACCCGGCCTCCTGCGGCCCGGAGGCTTGTGTGCAAGGGCCCTGGGACGGCTTTGGCAAGGTGGCGGAGAGGATCCTCAATGCTGACGCCGTGGTCTTCGCCACCCCCGTCTATTGGTTCAGCGTTTCGGCCCGCATGAAGGCTCTTTTGGAGCGCATGACCTCCATGGAGAACCAGGGCCTTTTGAACCTGGGCAAGCCCATGGCCCTCTTGGCGGTGGCCGAGGAGGAAGGGGCCAGCCAGGCCCTTTCCCAGATGTTGCTGCCCCTTTCCTACATGGGATTTGTCCTGGCCCCCTTGGGCTTGGTCTATGCCCATCGCCGGGGAGCCCTTAGCCTGAAGGAAAACACCGAACTCATGGAGGACGCCCGCATTGCCGGGGAGAACCTGGTGCTGATGGCGGAAAAGCTTAGGGGCACCTCTTTCCGGGAACCGCTTCCCAGCTATCAGTACCGCCTACCCCAGGTGCCAGGAGTGGCAGCGGACTGAGGGGTTATGGGGGATAGGGGTGCAAAATCCCCAAAGGGGGTTTTCGTGAGGGCAAAGGAAGCCTTCAGGGTTTTCTCCCCTTGTTTTGTGCTATCCTAAGCATAGGGAGCGTAGGCTCCTCAAAAGGTACCTCGGAGGCGAAGAAGCCTGCCCTGTAGTTGGGCGCCTGGGGCAGGTGGAGCCAGTGGCGCAACCGGCCGAGGGTTAAAAGCTTTCCTTCGTAGCTAAGCCCTTGCCGGCCAGGCGCCCAAGCCTGGCCCTAAGGTTTTTAGGGCGTTCGGAGGCGATGAACCGTGGAACCCAAGATGGGCGCCAAGGGACACGGGGAGCCAGTGGCGCAACCGGCCCCCAGTCCTTTTGGGAGGTGGAGCGTATGCGCAAACTGGCAGCCCTTATGGCCCTCTTGGCAGGTCTGGCCCTGGCCCAGACCACGGACAGCCACACCATCACGGTGAGCGTCCCTTCCGTCCTCAGCCTGACCCTGGATGCCACCGACTACCTCTTTGACTTCGCGGACACCACCCTAACCGGGTCGGAAACCGTGAACGTAGGCGGTACGCCCTATACCAAGGCCTCTTTGGCGGCCTACAACACCTTCATTGACACCGCCTCCGGTACCCAGGACTTTGCTCCCACCAGCGTGGCGGGTACAAGCGGAAATGACTACGGTACCATGACCATCCGCACCAACCGGGCCCAGTGGAGCGTGAGCCCCTCGGTTTCGGGTACCCTCTCCTTGGGCAACGGCCGGGTCAAGGTGTTTGCGGAAAAGGTGAGCGGCAAAGGAGGCTCTTGGACCACGGTCCCCACCCCCATCACCGCCGTGAGCACCCTCATCGGCGCGGGGTCGGGGGGCCAGGGTAAGTCGGTCTACCGGCTCTACTATCTCCTCACCATGGACATCAACGACGATATTCCCTTGGGCGGCATCACTGGCGCTCAGATCACCATCACCTACACCCTCACCTCCCCGTAGCGGGTGCCCCTATGGATGGGTGGCCCCTGGGATGGACAAGTCCCGGGGGCTTTACACCCAATGGAAATGGTGGAAACCATGCCTAGAGCCATCACGGGTACCCTTATGCTCCTGGCCCTTTCGGGCCTGGCCTTGGCCCAGGGGGTTTCCCTCACCCTTTCCCCAGCCAGGGTAGAGCTCACCCTACTTCCTGGGGAGGCCTTTTCCTTCCCCGTAACCTTGAAGAACGAGCTTCCCCGAGAGGAGCCCATAGGAGTCCGCCTTACCCCTTTCCGCCTCTTGGAGGACGGTTCCCTCCTGGAAACCCCCACGGGAGGGGAACTTTGCGCTTCCCTTGCCGTGATCCCCACCGCCTTTTCCCTGCCCCCTTTGGCCCAAAGGGAGGTGCGGGTGGAGGGCAAGGCGCCAGAAGGGGAGGGAACCTGGGCCTGCCTGGTGGTCTTCAGCGGAGCGGTACGCCCCTCGGAAAGGGGAGGGGTGCGCCTTCAGGTGAGGCCCGAGCTGGGCCTGGCCCTCTATGTGACCCTGCGGGGCACGGAAAAGCCGGCCCTTAAGGCCAAGGTGGAGGGGGAGGGGTCCCATCTCTCCCTTTGGCTGGAAAATCCCGGAAACGTGCTCCAAAGGCTACGGGTGAGGGCCCAGGTCTTCACCCCAAGCGGGGAGGAGGTCGCCGCCCTTTCCCTGGAGGACCTCGCCGTATGGCCCCGGGGGAGCAGGCGGGTCCTCCTGGAACCCGAGGCCCCCCTCCCCCCGGGGGAGTACCGGGTAGTCCTCCTCCTAGAGAGCCCCTATGGGCGCTATGCGGCGGAGGGAAGATGGCGCGTACCCTAGCCCTTCTCCTGTTGGTCACCTGGGCCTTAGCCCAGGTGGACTGCGACGCCACCGGGGTGGTGTTTGACCTCTCCGAACCCGGCCCCCTCACCGTGCAAAACGGGTATACCGTGGCCAACCTATCCGGGTATCTCCATCTCCTGGATGTCGGGTCTTCCCTCCTCCTCCTCCCTACCCGGGTGGTGGGGGCTACCGTCCCTTACCGGGTGACGTGTACCGTCCGGACGGGGGGAGGTGGGGGTGGGGGTGTCCTTTGCGGGGCAGGAACCACCCTCTGCTTCCGCCTCACCGGGATAACGGGCACCCTTCCCGCCCCCTTGGACCCCCTTTCCCGCCTCTACCTCATGGTCCAACCCGTTTCGGGTTCAGGGGTGGTGAGCCACGCGCCAAGCCCTACCCCCTTGGGAAACCTTCCCGACAACAGGGGCCTTGCCAGTATCCCTAGGAATACCACCGCGGTGCTTGCCCTTCACTTCTTCCTGCTCCTCTCCCCGGAGGATGCTTTCCCCTCCCTACCCGCTTCGGGCACCCTGACCCTCACCTATGGGCTACGGCGGAACTAAAGCCCGTGCCCCCCTTGCCCTTCTCGTCTCCTATCTCCTTTTCCTTTCCGGTGCCTGGGGGGCAAAGCCCCCTTCCGTGGGGCCGGGGGAAGCCTTTACCCTGGCCTTTCCCGGAGTGGAGGGAACCCTTACCTGGGAAACGGGGCCTTTCCGTGCCCTTCTCCTCCCGGAGGTGGGGGAGGGACTGGCCCTGGCGGTCTTGGAAGCCCCTCCCACCGTGCCTCCCGGGGTGTACTCCGTTTGCGTAGGGGCGGGAGGGTCTACCCTGTGCCAGACCGTGGAGGTGAGGAAGGCCGAACACCTTCTCCTCGGAGTGCCCCCCCGGGCCCAAGGGACCCTTTCGGTCTCCCTGGCCAATAGGGGTAACGTGCCCCTCAGGGTTTCCCTGGGCTCAGCCCCTGAGAGCCAGGTCTTCCTTCCCCCGAAGGGGCTGGACCTCCCCCCTGGAGAGGAGAGGACCGTGGACTTTCCCTTAGGGGAAGGCGGCACCCTTCTCCTCCTCGTGGCCTACGGGGAGCGCCAGGAAAGGTATCGGGTCCAGGTGGAAGGCCCAGGGGGAAGCCCGCCCCCCTATAGGCTTCGGGGGAGGGTGGCCTTGGCCCACCCCGGGCCTTACGGCTCCCTGACCCTGGAGGGGCCCTTGGCGAGGGAGGCCGGCCTGGCCCTACGGCTAGAGGGGGAGGGGATGCGCCTTGTGGGGAACCTGCGGTTAGACCTTGGCCCGTGGGGGGTTTCCCTGGGGACTGGCCCCCGCTTTGGGCTTTCCTACGGGGAGGGCCCTTGGCACCTCGCCTTGGCCTATCCCCCCCATCTCGCAGGGGAGTGGCGGGGGGAGGGGGAGCACGGGCGCCTGGAAGTATCCGCAGGAGGTTTCCGGTTCGCCTATGCGGCCTTGGGCCTTACCGTCCAGGGGGGGTGTGGGTTTAGCCCTCCCTGCGCGCCCCCCTTCTTCCGTTTGGAAAGGTGGGGAGAGCCTGCCCTATTCCTCGCTTGGGAAGGGGGGTTGCGCCTGGGAGGTAGCCTGCCCGGCCTAAGCTTGGAGGCCAGCCCCTACCCCTACCCCTGGTTGCGGGGGGCCCACTGGGGAAGCCTCGAGGGGGTGGTCTACCGGGTGGAGGGGGCCCTAGAGCCTAGGGGAGGAACCCTTTCGGGTAGCCTCTCCTTCCCCTTGGCCCCAGGCACCCGCGGACGCTTGGGGGTGGACTGGGGGGAGAAAAAGGCCCTCGGGGTGGGTCTGGACCACCGTGGGGGAGGGGTGGACCTTTGGCTTCAGGGTAGGCTTCCCCTGGGGGAGGGTGAGGGGAGCCTTACGGGGGGCTTGGGTTGGGAGGAAGGGCCCTATGGCCTACGCCTCGAGGGGTTCTGGACCCCTGGGGGAGGCGGCCTTCGCCTAGAAGGACGGTATGCCTTTAGCCTAGGTGTCCCCCCTGAGGTCTCCTGGGCCCTAGGGGGGTATGACCGGTTACCCTTGGAGGGCGAGGTGCGCCTCCTGGGAAGGCCTTTGGCCTCCAGTCGGGTGGTGGCCCGGGGGGTGGAAGGGGCCTTGGCCGTGTCGGACGCCCAAGGACGCTTCCGCATCTTCCTCCCCCGGCAGGGGGGTAAGGTGGAGGTCCTTCCTCCCCCCAATACCCTGGCCTTCCCCTCCCAGGTGGAGGTGGGTCCTGGTCCTTGGGAGTCCCCCCTTTCCGTGGAACTCCCGCCCGCTTCTCGCATCCGCCTGATCTGCATGGGGCAAGGGGGGAAGGGGGCCTATCTATGGGGAGGGGTTACCGCCTACGTGGCCTGCGGGGGGCAGGCGGTGGTCCCCCCAGGGGTCTATAGGCTTCTGCCTGACGCCCTCCCTGAGGGGGAGGCGGAAGGGGCCCTGGAGGTGCCCCTGCACCCCCTAGAGGAAACCCCTGTGACCCTCTCCTTCCGCCAAGGGCCCAAGGAGGCGGTGGATGAGGCCACTCCCATAGGGGTGCGCTTCTTTCCCCCAAGGCCTGCTCCAGGGGAAGAGGTCCGCCTGGAGGTCCAGGGCGTTAAGGGGAAGCTTTGGCTCTCCCTGGGGGAGGGAGGGGTGGTGGAGGAGGGGGTGGTCCGGGAAGGGGCCCATACCTTCACCTTCCAGGTTCCTTGGGAGGCCCAAGGGACCCTAGCCTTAAGGTTAAGGGGGGAGCTGGGTTTTTCCCGGGATCTCCTCCTCCCTTTGGACGAGGGAAGGGAGCTTTTGGAGATAAGCCTCACCCCTCCCAGGGCTTCCCCCAAAGAGGTGGTGAAGGTTACGGCGAGGGTTCGCTTTCCCGCAGAGGGGGTCTTCCTCCTCCTGCCCACGGGTGAGGCCTTGGCCCTAGCCCCCATAGGGGATAGGGTGTACCGAAGGGAGTTCGTCCTAGACGATGCCCTGGTCCGCCTGGCGGAGCCCTTAGGCCCCTCTTTGGCGAAGGGGCTGAGGCTCGAGGTGGTGGCAAGGCAGGGAGACCGGGAGGTCAGGAAGGGGCTAAGGCTTCTCTTGCGCTGAGCCCCTTACAGGTATGCCGGCTCCACCCCTTTTTGGGCGAAGGGGAGGAGCTCGTAAAGGGCCCGGGGGTCGGGAGGGGTGTCCAAGAGGAGGCCTTCTTGGGGCAGTTCCGAGTGTTTCAGCTTCCGGGGAGGTTGGACCACAAGGGGCCTTCCCTCGCGCCTGGCGTAGGTGGCCCCGTAGTAGAGCCCATTTCTGGCGGTGAAAAGGGCGGTGAGGGGAGGGCCGCCTTCCTCCAGGAAGGGCCAGCAGGCGGCGAGGAGGGAACTCACCCCGTACACCTGGGCCCCGTGGGCCATGGCGATACCTAAGCCCGCGGCTAAGGCGATGCGCAGGCCTGTGTACGACCCGGGACCCTTTCCCAGGACCACGGCGCCTATCTCCTCCTTCCTCGCCCCCACCTCGCCGAGAAGCCCGTCCAAGATGGAAAAAAGCGCTTCCTCATGCCTCCTGCCTAGGCGCACGATCCGGCCAATGCCCTCGTCGCCCCGGAAAAGGCCTAGGGAGAGGTAAGGGGTGGCGGTGTCCAGGGTCAAGGTCCACATGCCCCTATCCTAGAGGGGTTGGTATACTCCGGCACGGGATGCGGACCTTTCCCCTCCATGCGGTCTTGTCCTGGGGAGCGCTTTTGAGTCTAGGGGTCTATGCGGCCCGGCTGGGGTTTCTCGCCCAGGCTTGGGTGGGGGTGGGGCTTGGGCTGTATGCCCTTTTGGTCCTTTGGGGGATTCGCTTTGGCTGGCGCCACGCCCTCTTGGCCCTTGGCCTGATGGCCTACTGGTTCCCACCGGCGGCCTTCTTGGTGCCCTTGCTCTTCGCCCTCATCTTTGGCCGGGGTTTGAGCGAGAAGGAGCAGGGCGCCTTGTATGGCTGGGCCTTGGTGTGGCCCGCCTTAGCCCTTCTTCTCATCTGGCAAGTCTTTCCCACCTTTTACGCCTTCTACCTAAGCCTTTTTGAGCGGGTCAACTTCCTGCGCCCCGCTGCCTTTTCCGGGCTGGAAAACTACCGTATCCTTCTCCAGGACCCGCTTTTCTGGAGGGCTTTGGGAAACACCTTCTGGTACGTGGTGTTTACCGTGCCGGTGGGTCTTCTCCTGGCCACCGTGGTGGCCATTCTCCTGAATACCCAGGTGGCCTTTTTGGGCCTGTATCGCACCCTGTACTTCCTTCCCTACATCACCGCCCTCACGGCGGCGGCGGCGGTGTGGCGTTGGATCTACCACCCGGAGTTTGGTTTTCTCAACTGGCTTCTCCGTACCCCCGGCCTGGATTGGTTGAACACCCCGAAGGGGGTTTTCGCCCTTCTCCTCGAGCCCCTTGGGGTCCAGGTCCAAGGCTTTTGGGCGGGACCCAGCCTGGCCTTTGTAGCCATCATGGCCATGAGCGTGTGGCACTTTCTGGGTTACCAGGTGGTGATCCTTTTGGCTGGGCTCCAGGCCATCCCCAAGGAGTACTACGAGGCGGCGGAGCTGGATGGGGCGAGCTTCTGGCAGAAGCATTGGTTCATCACCTGGCCGCTTCTTTCCCCCACCACCTTTTTTCTCTTTACCCTGGGGCTCATCGGGGCCTTTCAGGTTTTCACCCAGGTCTATGTGCTCACGCCCACGGGTGGGGTGTTGCAGGATACCTTGACCTTGGCCTTTTACCTCTACAACAAAGGTTTCCGCGACGCGGACTTCTCCTACGCCAGCGCCATCGCCATGGTGACCTTCCTTCTGATCCTGGGGCTCACCTTGATCCAGAGGCGGATTTTGGAAAGGCGGGTGAACTATGAGATTTAAACCCACCTCACTGTTGGTGCACCTGGTCCTCCTGGGGGGAGGGGTGATCATGGCCTTTCCCTTCTACTGGATGCTGGCCACCAGCCTAAAAAGCCCGCAGGAAGCCTTGCAGGCCAAGCCCATCTGGGTTCCCGAGCGCATGAAGCCGGGAAACTGGCTTAAGGCGGCTAGGCTCGGGGATAGCCCGCTTTGGGGAGGGCTGGCCCCTGGCCGAAGTGTGGAACTGGTTTTCCCGGGAGAAAAGGGGCGGCCGCCCAAGGCCTTCATACCCCGCACCCCAGGGGCCTTCTTTGACCCCCGGGCGGATGGCACCCGGGTGGAGGTGGTCTATCGGGAGGGGGCCTGGCGGGTGCGGCTCACCAACACCACAGGGGAGGCCTTTCGCTTTTTGCCCCTGGTGGTGCTTTGGCCCAAAGAGGCACCCCTGGACCCTCCCCTCCCTCCCGATGCCCTCCGCTCCCAGGGGGAGGACTGGCGGCTGGAGTGGGTGAATGCGGTGCCTGGGGCCTTGGGCTACCTTTTCCACAACTACCTCGAGGCCTGGCATGCGGCTCCGTGGGGCCGGTATTTCTTCAATAGCTTCTTCACCGCCCTCACCCAGGTGGCCGTGGGGCTCTTCCTGGCGGCCCTAGCGGCCTTTGCCTTGGCCCGCATTCCCTTTCCCGGCAAGGAGGCGGTGTTCGTGCTGATCCTAGCCACCATGATGGTGCCGGGGGAGGTGCTTCTCATTCCCAACTACGTGCTTTTGGCCAGGCTGGGCTGGTTGGACACCTACTACGCCCTCATCGTGCCCTGGCTGGCTTCGGTGTTTGGCATCTTTCTCCTGCGGCAGTTTTACCTTTCCTTACCCCAGGACCTGTTTGATGCCGCCCGCATAGATGGAGCGGGCTACTTGACCCAACTCTTCCGCATCGCCCTGCCCTTGAGCCTTCCGGGACTGGTGTCCTACGGCATCTTCACCTTCCTAGGGGCCTACAACGCCCTCCTTTGGCCCCTCATCGTCACCCAAAGCCCGGAGATGCGCACGGTGCAGCTGGGCCTGCAGGCCTTTGTTTCCGAAGCCGGGTCGGACTACGGGGCCTTGATGGCGGCCAGCACCTTGGTGATCCTCCCCGTGATCCTGGGGTACTTCTTCGCCCAGCGCCAGTTCATCCAGGGTATCGCCCGGTCGGGCCTTAAGTAGCCTGACCGAGGCTTGACCAAGGAGGGCATATACTCTTCCTCGGAGGTTTGCGTATGCGAAGAGCCCTCTTGTTAATGGCGGTTTTGGGTGTTGCCCTAGCCCAGCAGGCCAAGCCCGAGGAGGTTATCAAGGAACAGTGCGCTAAGGCCAAGGTGGTGGCGGAGCTGTGGCATGGCTTCACCGGCGGAGCCCCCAAGGCCGCCTTGGAGAACCTGGTGGTGGAGTTCAACAGGACCCAGCAGGGCCGGTGCGTGCGCCCCGTGCCCCAAGGGGGGTACCGGGACCTCTCCACCAAGATCAAGGCGGCCTTCGCCGCGGGGAAGGTGCCGGCCATGGCCCAGGCCTACGAGAACAACATCGCCTTGTACCTCGAGGCCAAGGCCCTTTTGCCCATTGAGTCCCTGGGGGTGAGGCTCCAGGGCGTCAACCTACCCTTCCTGAACGCCGTGCGCTTCGGGGGGGTGGTCTATGGGGTGCCCTTCAACAAGAGCATCCAGGTCCTCTACCACAACAAGGACCTTCTCAAGAAGCACGGGGCCAAGGTGCCGGCGACCCTCGAGGAGTTCGTGGCCTTGAGCAAAAAGCTTTCCCAGGCGGAAGGGGGGCCTGTGTACTGGTTCCAGCCCGATGCCTCCACCTTCGCCTACTTCTTCTTCAACCTTGGGGGAAGCTACCTGAAAAACGGCAAGCTGGTCCTGAACTCCAAGGAGGCGGTGGAGGCCCTTACCCTTCTGCAAAACGGGGTAAAGGAGGGGTGGGCCAAGCCTATCACCTCGGGGTACATCAACCAGAACCTGGGATCGGGTCCTTACGCCTTCAGCGTGGATACCTCTGCCGGCTACACCTACTACCGTCAAGGGGCCAAGTTTGACCTGGGGGTGGCCACCTTGCCCGGCCGCACCTCCAGCCAGCCGGGCTTCGGCTTGGTCCAGGGTACCAATCTGGTGGTCTTCCGCCAGGCGGGTAAGGAGGAGCAGGCGGTGGCCAAGGACTTCCTGCAGTTTGTCCTCTCCCCCAAGGCCCAGGCGGTGTTCGCCACCGCCACCGGGTACGTGCCGGTGACCGAGGCGGCCTTGAAGGAACCGGTGTACCAGAGCTATGTGGCCGATAACCCTGATTTTGGTACCATCGTGCGCCAAAGCCGCTACGCCAAGTTTGAGCCGGCTTTGGCCGAGTGGGAGCAGATCCGCTTTGACATCCTAGGCCAGGCCATCAAGGAGGCCATCCTCAACAAGGTGGATCCCAAGGTGGCCCTGGACAAGGCCCAGAAGCTGGCCGAAGACCTCTTGGCGGGAAAGACCCGCTAAGGATTCCCTTCCCCCTGAGGCCTCAGGCCTCAGGGGGTAAACTTTGGCTATGCCTAAGGGCTACCACGACCGCGTGGCCTTCGTGGACCTCTCCACGGGGCGGATCGGGTATGAGCGCTACGGCGAGGCCTTCTGGCAGCGGTTCCTGGGGGGCAGGGCCCTTGCCGCCTACCTCCTCCTAAAGCACGTGCCCCCAGGGGCGGACCCCTTGGGCCCGGAAAACGCCTTGATCTTCGCCCCCGGTATCCTCACCGGCACCCCCATCTCCGGCTCGGGCCGCAACACCGTGGCCGCCAAAAGCCCCCTCACGGGAGGGTATGGGGATGCGGAGGCTGGGGGGTTCTTCGGCGCCGAGATGAAAAACGCTGGCCTGGACGCCTTGGTGGTCCTGGGCCAGGCGGAAGAGCCCGTGTACGTGCATGTGGAAGGGGGTGAGGTGAGCCTCCAGCCCGCCTCCCACCTTTGGGGCAAGGATCCCCTGGAGGTGGAGGCCCTCCTCAAGGAAGCCCACGGACCGGGCACCCGCATCGCCCAGATCGGGATCGCCGGGGAAAACCGGGTGCTCACCGCCAACATCATCCACGACCTGGCCCACTTTGCCGGGCGGGGGGGCCTGGGGGCGGTGATGGGGGCTAAACGCCTCAAGGCGGTTTCCGCCCGGGCCAGGAAGGATACCCGGCCTTCCTACCACGACCCCGCCCTCCTTACCGCCTTGGCCCGGCGCATGGCGGGTGAGCGCATGGAAAGGGCGGCGGGTCTGGTCACCATGGGTACCGTGGGCACGGTGAAGCCCTTTAACCTAAGGGGGGTTCTTCCCAGCCATAACTTCCTGGATGGCTACCTGGAAGGGGCGGAGGCCCTGGATGGCACCAGCCTGGACGCCCTCGGCATCCGCATAGGCCGGGATACCTGCTACGCCTGCGCCATCCGTTGCAAGCAGGTGGTGAGGATTGAGGGCACGGGCAAGTACGATGTGCGCCCGGAGTACGGGGGGCCGGAGTACGAAGGGCTTGGGGCCTTGGGCTCCACCTGTGGGGTGACGGACCCCTATGCGGTCACCAAGGCCAACACCCTTTGCAACCAGTATGGCCTGGACGTGATCGGGGTGGGCGTCACCATCGCCTGTGCCATGGAGGCGGTGGAGAAGGGGTATCTGGACGACGAGGGCCTGGGGCTACGCTTCGGCAACGGGGATGCCTTGATCGCCGCCATAGAGAAGCTGGCCCGCAAGGAGGGGCGGCTTGGGGAGCTTTTGGCCCTGGGCTCGAGGCGCCTGGCGGAGGCCATCGGCCATCCCGAGCTGGCCATGCAGGTGAAGGGCCAGGAGGTGCCCATGCACGACCCCCGGTACAAGCGGGCCCTGGGCGTGGGGTATGCGGTGAGCCCCACGGGGGCCGACCATAACCACAACCTGCACGACACCGCCTTCGTTAAGGAAGGGAAGGCCCTAAAGGAGCTTCGCTTTTACGGGGAAGATTTTGCGCCCCTTCCCCCCGAAGACCTCTCCGAGGCCAAGATCCGCATGCTTTGGACCAAGACCCGGGAACGGGGGTTTGTGAATAGCCTGGTGATGTGCGACTTTGTTCCCTGGACCCCAGAAGAGTGGCAGGAGGCCCTTTATGCCACCACGGGCTGGCGGCTTACCCCAGGGGAGATGCTGGCGGTGGGGGAGAGGACCTTGCAGCTCACCCGGCTCTTTAACCTGCGGGAGGGCCTAAAGCCGGAGGAGGACCGCCTGCCCGAGCGCTTCTTCCAGCCCTTTCGCAAGGGTAACCCCGAGGCCCATCTGGACCCCGAGGCCTTCCGGGAAGGGGTGCGCGCCTACTGGCGGCTTGCAGGGTGGGGGGAGGGGGGTGTGGACCCGGAAAGGTTAAGGGCCTTGGGCCTCGAGGTGTTTCTCTGTGGGGGTTGATTTTCCCCCGCCACATGGGTACCAGTAGAGGCCATCTGAAAATGCGTTTGTCTCTAAGGAGGTTGGCCGGAGTACGCCGGGGGTTACTGTCCTAAGCCACCCCTTGCCAAGTTGATATCGCCCACATAGACAAAGGGTGCTTGGCCCCTACGTGTCCCGTTGCCTGCTACAAAACGTCCATCCGGAGTTATCCCAAAGGCGGCACCCAAAACGTCCCCCTCCTTGAGATAGGCGGAGAAGATATGGTTGAGGCTTTCCACCCTTCCGCCTAGCCATATATATCCCCCGTTAGCTTCACCGACAACAGCAGTTCCATTGGCGCTAATCGCAAGGGGTTGTCCGGGAAGAGGAGCTTTACCCATTCCTGTCCAGAGAAAGCCGAGACCACCTTCTGTCCTCCCTATGACAAAGCCATTTTCTGAAATCCGGGCCCAATAGATATAGGCATTGTTCGCGTGACCATCCCCTTCGTGGATTATCTGTGGACCCTGGCCGGAGCGGAGAGTGAAAAGGTGGCGCACTAGCCTTTCATGACAGCTGGGTTTATTGGGGTCTGCCGGGTCCGGTTCCGGTTGCCAAACGCCAACTCCACCAACTACCTCCCCCTTCCTATTTACATCTAGGAACACAACCCCGTTTGGGCATTGGCTCTGCCACCTCATTTGCAGGGCAATTCTTCCATCTATCCAGTACATGCCTACGGGGAACCCACTTATCGACCGGCCGACAATGTGAAGCTGATTGCCAATCCAAGCGCATCCGTATGCCACATTTCCGTTGGCACCCGGTGCAGGTAGGATCCGAACATCGTCCCATCCCTTAACCCACCAGAATGATGAGGTGCCGTTACCAAGCATTCCTACAGCGGCTATCCTTGTGCCGTCCTCGGAAACACAGACATCCAGCACGGTACCGGGACGGTTTGTGAGGATTCTTGTTCCTTGGCCCCTCATCCACACCACCGGTTTTCCTTCGCTTTGGCCACCAACAACCACGAGGGGTGTACCGCCACCTTCTGTTGCAGATGTTCCGTCCATGCTGTAGGCCAAGCCCGCATAGGCCCAACGTAAGGGGTGGCGCTCAGGGACGATCTTCCATCCCTCAACCGAATGCCGGCTTTGGTAAGCATTCACTACCCACACTTGGTTCCCAGCCCAGCCGAGCTTGTCGAAGAGCCCTAAGAAAGTGCGCACGGATAACTTAAGAATTTTCTTGAGTGCCTTCTCTTCGGCATTTTTTGCCCATTGCTCTAAATAGCTTTTGATGAGGCACTCCGTGGTGGCCCTAATTTGTGTAGCCCCCTCATCGCCGATGGCTTGTAGAATCTGTTTGTAAGCATTACCAACTTCTTCTGCGGTTGCACCCCTGTTCATCATTGTGCTTGCAAGCACCCTGAGCGCACCGCCCAAAGAAGTGTCGAGGATTTGCGGAACTAAACAATTGGTTAGACGATCGAGATTCAGCTTGCTTAGCTTTACCCCAAGAAGTTGTACGGTGTTGGGTATTATAACGGAGAGTACGACATCTGTGAACATAACGAGGGCCAAAGCATCTCTGATGGCTTCTCGAGCTTGGTCTCTCATCCCCCCAAGTTCGTTGAGATACAGAGTTGCAGTGGGGCTCTCACCGCGGCCGATCGCCACGGTTACGCCAAAAGCAAAATACTTTTCCGGTGGGGGAGATGGTAGGTGGATCACCAGATTCTGCGTAGAAGGCCATGCTACTTGTCCTGTAAATGCTTCTAGGATACCCCAACCGGTCCGGGGTCCAATGAGTGAGAAATTTCTTGCTGTTGGTGCAGCCGGTAGGTACACCAAACCGGCCATGGTAGGCGCGTAGTGGGACACAACGATCTCATGGGTAGCTGGGTTTCCATCCCGGTCTTCATCTTCGTCATATATTTGCAGATAGCTCTGGACGGTTCCTGGGTCTACACTTAGGCCTCGAATCCCTTGCGAAGGAACAGCATCAGGTGGAAGGGGTGGGTAATCGGGGGAGCTTACCAGTGCCCAGAGGGGTTGAATGGTGGAGGCAAGGACATCCGAAAGAGGGCTTGCGCTCGGGTCAATATAGCCTAGAATTTTAAGTTGGTCCTTGATGGCTTGACGAAGAGAAGGGAAGAACTCTTGCTGCTTGAGAAGGATGAAAGCTTGCCGTGAGCCTTCTTGAGTTGGGCGGTAAGCTGGAGGTACAAGGAACATAAGAAGAGCAGCAGCAGTGGTGTCGAGGTTGATCTCTAGGGCCTCCGAAAAAGGCCGAAAACTAGCGGCCACTAACTTTTCTTGCTGGTTAAGAATCAAAATCAGTTGGGAGCCTTCTAAGTTAATGGGAACTGTAAAGCGGCCATTGGCGTCCAGTGTAGCCTCTCCCCAGCCAGTCAGCGCAGTGGACCCTCTCAGGTCAACTTGGATGTCAGCTGGGAAGACTACGGTTCCCGATTCTTGCCGGACGGTTGGAGGCAGGCTGCCGTTTTCTGCCCCACCGCTACCCCCGCAAGCCGTTAGGAGAAGGGGGAGGGTGAGGACGAGGACAAGTTGGGTTCCGCGTCCCATTTTTTCGAGAAACTTCATCGGCCACATTTTCGCTTCAGGGATTGGAACATGCTTTGACGCAAGAAGTGCCCGATTAAGGAGAAAGCTAAGGAATAGCAGGAACCTTGTATGCCACATCTTGACCTCCTTTCACCTTAGGGCCGGAGGGAGCCTGAGAGATGAATCCGGAAAAGCTCCAGCCGGTAGCCGATGGTGGCCTCTTGGCTGCTGGTGGCATCCCCCGAGATCTGGGCTCCCACGTAGAAGGTACCACTTTGGATGGCGGTGAGCTGACCGGGCGTCAGGTTGCCCTGTCCTTCTAGGCACACTTGGTCTTGGTTGAGCGGGGACACATCCTTACTCCCTTGCGCCAGGCGGTTGGCCTCCTTGAAGAGGTCGCCGGCACTGCCGCCCAGATAGGCGGTGTAGCTCAAGGTGCCGGCGAAGGTGGCCCCTGGGGTCTTGGAGGCAAAGCAGACCTTGTAGGCCAGGCTGGCCCCCGTGAGGTTCACCCGGGAGTCGGGGTTCCAGGTTATCTCCACCGGCCCCAGGGTCTTGGGGTTGGGGTTAATCCCCCCTTGCCCCACCTGGAAGGTGCCTTCCCTCTCCAGGTAGGGCAAGGCGTCCACCGTATAGCTAAAAGGGATGCTGCAGGCGGCAAGGACCAGGGCTAAAAAGGCCAGGTTGCGGATCTTTCCCATACCTACCTCCTTAAGGCCAGGGGTCTTCGGTACCCCTGCCTACCTCCATCCTCTTCAGGGGGCCTTACAGATTCCTTAAACGGGGTGGTGGCCTGGGATGCCCAGGGTCGTACCGGGGATCTTCCCCAGGGTGGCCCCCGTCCCCATCCCACCCCACCTTGGCTCAAGCCCTCCGGAGAGGCCCTTCCCTGGGGTTCATCAGGACCTGGCGAAGGGAAGGAGGGCGCTAAAGGGGCTCCACCACCCCTTGCCGAAGGAGGGCCGGCAAGGGGGGTTCCCCCACCTTTAGGAGGGCGTACCGGCCCCTCAGCAGGGCCAGGAGGCGGAGGGCCTTCAGGTGGGCCTCCAGGGCTTCCCGGTAGGCCCTCACCTCCTCCGGTCCCACGGGGAGGGTTTCCCCGGTTTCCACATCCCTTAGGAGCGCGTCCTCGAGGGGTGGGGATAGTTCTCCGGGTGCCAGGACCTGGACCAAGACCACCCGCCGGGGGAGGATCTTGGGCCAGGGGAGGGGGTCCAGGCCGTCGGTGATGAGGACCAAGACCCCAGGGCCCCGGCGGAAGGCCTCGGGCCTTCCCCGTTCCAGCCGGGCGAAGGCGTCCTCCTGGCGGGCGAGCTTTAGAAGAAGCCTGGCCACCTCTTCCCCATAGGCCAGCTTGCCAAAGAGGCGCATGCTTTCGCTTTCGTCCAGGTGGATGCGGAAACGGACCCGCTCGGGGGCGGTTTCTAGGCGGGTATAGAGCCTGCCGGTCTTGGCATAAGCCCGCCAGTGGACCTTGCGCACCTCGTCCCCGGGAGCGTATGGGCGGAGCTCGTAAAACTCACCCCCTAGGCCCTTCCTTCGGGCCAGGCGTTCCCCGGGATAGGGAAGATAGGGCTTGGTGGCGATGCGGTAGCGGGTCATGCCGTTTGGCAGAAGGTGCAGACCCCCACCGGGGGTAAGGGTTCCACCACCTCCTCCCGGCTTCCCTCCCGGAAGACGGTGATCCCCTTGCACCCTTCCTTCCAGGCGGTGAGGAAGAGCCCTTCCACCACCTCCTTGGGGGTTTCCTGGGGGAGGTTCACCGTGGAAGAGATGCTCTGGTCCACGTGGCGCTGCAAGGCCGCCTGCAAGCGTACCCGCTGGAAAGGATCCACGGTATGGGCCGTGGGCCAGTCCGGTATCGCCCCCTCCTTTTCCCGGCGGTACCGTAGGAGAAGGGGATGCTCCGCCAAGAACACCTGCCCACCGGCATGGCGCAGGTAGGTGAGGGCGAAGATGGGCTCAATGCCGCTCGTCACCCCGGCCAGGATGGAGATGGAGCCCGTGGGGGCGATGGAGATGAGGGCTGCGTTCCTAAGGCCCTTTTCTATCTCCCGCACCAGGGCTTCGGGCAACGCCTGGATGAAGGGGCTTTGCACGTGCTCCTTGGGGTCAAAGGCGGGGAAAGGACCCCTTTTCCGGGCCAAGCGGGTGCTTTCCCAATAGGCGGCTTCCTTGATGCGCCGTATGACCTCTTCGGAAAGCCTTAGGCTTTCCTGGGAGCCGTAGGGAAGCCCCAACATGGCCAGCATGTCCGCTAGGCCCATCACCCCAAGGCCGATCCTCCGGCTTCTCAGGGAGGCTTCCCTTTGGGCCCTTAGGGGGTGGCGGTTTTTCCCCAGGTCCACCACGGCATCCAAAAAGCGCACCGCCAGGCGGGTGGCCTCCTCGAGGCCCGCCCAGTCCAGGCGGGCCCTTTCCCCAAAGGGTTCCTGCACGAAGGCGGCCAGGTTCAGGCTTCCCAGGTTGCAGGCCCCGTAGGGCTCCATGGGCACCTCCCCGCAGACGTTGACCCCCTCCACCTCCATCCCCCCGTACTGGGCCGTGGCCCAGGTGCGCACCCGGTCCCAGAAGAGGAGGCCGGGCTCGGCGCTTTGCCAGGCGGCCTCCACCAGGGTGTCCCAGGCTTCCTTGGCCCGGATGGTTCGGGCCACGTGCTCCCGGGGTGTGGTGAAGGAAAGGGGCCAGGGTTCATCGGCCAGGGCCGCCTGCAAAAAGGCGTCCGTGGCCCTTAGGGAGATGTTGGCGTGGCGCACCCGGCTGCGCTGGGGATCGGTTTTGGCCTGGAGGAACTCCAGGAGATCTGGGTGCCGGTCGGAGAAGGTGAGCATCAGGGCTCCCCGCCGGCCCCCGCTGGCCCCCATGACCCCGGCCAGGGTGGAGAAGAGCTCCATGAAGCTTACTGCCCCCGAGCTTTCCACCCCGGCGTTGCCCACCTTGGCCCCTTTAGGCCTTAGAACATCGGCGTTGGTCCCCACCCCACCCCCGTAGGCAAAGGTGCGGGCGGCCTCGTCCAGGAAGCGGGTGATGCCCCTTATGGAGTCCTCCCGGATGGGAAGGTAGTAGCAGTTGAAGAGGGTGGAGCGGCGCCAGTTGCCTAGGCCAAAGAGGATACGGCCTCCGGGGACGAAGCGAAAATCGGAGAAGAGCCAGAAAAACTCCCGCTTGGCTCCCTTTTCCACCCGGGTAGCCCCCTGGACCAGCCGCTGCCACATCTCCTCCGGGGTGGCCTCCAGGAGGCTACCCTCCGGGTCCCGTAGGGCATAGCGGTTCAGGAAAACGGAGGCCCTTAGCTCATCTCCCTGGAAGAAATCCAGGGCAAGCCTGAGGGCCTCCTCTTGGGTGTACCTCCGGGGCACGCCTTTAGTCTACACGCGGATGGTGACCCGGGCTCCGGTTTCAAAGAGGTGGATGGAGTCTATGAAGCGCACGGTGCGGGTGGTGTGCCCTAGGACGATGGAGTGGGTCCTGGCCCCGCCCCCGAAGAAGCGGACCCCCTGGAGGATGTCCCCATCGGTGATGCCGGTGGCGGCGAAGACGATCTCCTTGCCCGGGGCCAGGTCCTCGGTGCGGTAGATGCGGTTCTCATCCCCGCCCATGGCCCTTAGCCGGGCCCGCTCCTCCTCGTTTTGCGGCGTGAAGCGGGCCTGGATCTCCCCGCCCAGGCACTTGAGGGCGGCGGCGGCCAAGACCCCTTCTGGGGCCCCCCCAATCCCCATCACCGCATGCACCCCGGTGCCCCGGATGGCGGCGGCCAAGGCGGCGATCACGTCGCCATCGGAGATGAGCTTGACCCGGGCTCCGGCCTCGCGGATTTCCCGGATGAGGCCCTCGTGGCGCGGGCGGTCCAGGACCACGATGACCAGGTCCTCCACCGAGCGCTGGAGGGCCAGGGCCAAGGCCTTGAGGTTGGCGGAAACCGGCCAGGAGAGGTCCACAAGCCCGGCGGCGGGTGGGGGGACGATAAGCTTTTCCATGTACATATCGGGGGCGTGGAAGAGGCCGCCCTTTTCGCTAATGGCGATCACGGTCACGGCGTTGGGCAGGCCCTTGGCCGCGGTGGTGGTCCCCTCCACGGGGTCCACGGCGATGTCCACCTCCACACCGCCTTGCCCCAGGACCTCCCCGATGTAGAGCATGGGGGCCTCGTCCATCTCCCCCTCGCCGATCACCACCGTGCCCTTGATGGGAAGCTCGTTCAGGACCCGGCGCATGGCCTGGGTGCCCGCCTCGTCCACGGCGTCCTTATCCCCCTTGCCCGCTAGGCGGCTTGCCGCCAGGGCGGCCTGCTCGGTAACCCGCACCACCTCGAGGACCAACCGGCGTTCTATTTCCATGTTTCCATCATATAGGCCTAGGAGGCGGCACCGGGTTCTGGCTTAGGGCGGTGCCGTTGCCAGAGGGTTTGGGCCAGGTCCTCGAGGCTGACCCCAGTTTCCGCCAGCACCAAGAGGAGGTGGAAGAGGAGATCCGCGGCCTCCCAGCGCACCTCCTCAGGGTTTTGGTTTTTGGCGGCGAGGATCACTTCCCCGGCCTCCTCCCCGATCTTCTTCAGGATGCGGTCTAGGCCCGCTTGGTGGAGCTTGGCCACGTAGCTTCCCTCGGGGAGGGTCTTGAGGCGCTCCTGGATGGTGGCGTAGACCTGGGCCAGGACAAAGCCCAGGCTGGGCTCTCCCGGAAGGAGGGGGCGGTGGAAGCAACTCCTTTCCCCGGTGTGGCAGGCGGGGCCATGGGGGAGAACCCGGTAGACCACCGCATCCCCGTCGCAGTCCAGGAGGACCTCCACCACCTCCTGGAAGTTCCCCGAGGTCTCCCCCTTGCGCCAAAGGGCCTTGCGGCTACGGCTATAGAAGGTGCTTCGCCTGGTCCTCAGGGTCTCCTCCAAGGCCTCCCGGTTGGCGTAGGCCAGGGTCAGGACTTCCCCTGTTGTGGCGTCTTGCACCACCACGGGCACCAGGCCCTCTGGGCTAAACTTCACTTGGGACAGATCCATCTAAGCGCACCTCCAGGCCCCGTTGGGCCAGGAACTCCTTAAGCTTGGGGATTGGGATTTCCCCGAAGTGGAAGACGCTGGCCGCCAAGGCGGCATCGGCCCCGGCCAGGAAGGCTTCCAGGAAATGCTCCATGTTTCCCGCCCCGCCGCTGGCGATCACCGGCACGTTTACCGCTTCGGCCACCAGGCGGGTAAGGGTTAGGTCGTAGCCCGCCTTGGTGCCGTCGCGGTCCATGCTGGTGAGGAGGATCTCCCCCGCGCCAAGCTCCGCTCCCCGCACCGCCCATTCCACCGCGTGGAGGCCGGTGGGAATGCGCCCCCCGGCGATATAGACCTCGGGGAAGTCCCCGTTCCAGCGGGCGTCCACGGCCAGGACCACCGCCTGGGAGCCAAAGTGGTGGGCCAGCTCCTGGATGAGCTCAGGGCGCTTCACCGCCGCCGAGTTCACGCTCACCTTGTCGGCCCCGGCCAAGAGGAGCCCCCGGGCATCCTCCAAGGAGCGCACCCCGCCCCCCACGGTCAAGGGAATGAAGACCCTTTCCGCCACCTGGGCCACCACCTCCAGGAGGATGGCCCGCTCCTCATGGGTGGCGGAGATGTCCAGGAAGACCAGCTCGTCGGCCCCCGCCTGGTCGTAGGCCTGGGCGGCCTCTATGGGGTCCCCGGCGTCGCGGAGGTTGACGAAGTTTACCCCCTTCACCACGCGTCCTGCGTGGACGTCCAGGCAGGGGATGATGCGCTTGGCCAGGCTCATGGGGAAGGAGCCCAAGGGATCTACACCTCAGGGGGAAAAGGAGCCCTCCTTTCCCCCTTTTTCACCCTGGTAGGCCTGGCCTTCCAGGAGCTCGAGGTGGGCTTCCGGCGACAAGGCCGAACCGCCACCTTAGACCGGTGCCGCACCGCCATAGGGCCATTCTACCCGCTATCCGTCCTTTTCCCAAGCCTGGATGGGTGGTAGCATCTAAAGGATGGAACGGGTGACGGTGGTGGGAGGAGGCCTGGCGGGAAGCGAGGCCGCCTGGACCCTGGCGCGGCTTGGGGTGCCGGTACGCCTCTATGAGATGCGCCCCCAAAGGATGACCCCGGCCCACGCCACGGGGTACTTGGCGGAAATCGTCTGCTCCAACTCCTTGGGGGGCGAGGGGCCTGCCAACGCCAAGGGACTCCTCCAGGCGGAGATGCGCCAGGCGGGGAGCCTGGTGATGGAGGCGGCCTATAGGGCCCGGGTGCCGGCAGGCGGGGCCTTGGCCGTGGACCGGGAGGAGTTCAGCCAGTACATTACGGAAAAGCTTTCCCGGCACCCCCTGGTGGAGGTGGTGCGGGAGGAGGTGGCGGAGATTCCCCAGGGCCTGGCCATCCTGGCCACCGGACCCCTTACCTCCGATGCCCTTTCCGAGGCCATCCGGCGCCGCTTTGGCGACCATTTCCTCAGCTACTTTGATGCGGCAAGCCCCATTGTCCTTTACGAGAGCATAGACCTAAAGAAGTGCTTCCGCGCCGGGCGCTACGGGCAGGAGGCGGACTACCTGAACTGCCCCCTGACCGAGGAGGAGTACCGGCGTTTCTACGAGGCCCTCGTGCGGGCAGAGGAGCACGTCCCCCACGAGTGGGAGAAGCGGGAGTTCTTTGAGGCCTGCGTGCCGGTGGAGGAACTGGCCCGCCGGGGCTACCAGACCCTTCTCTTTGGCCCCATGAAGCCGGTGGGCCTTAAAGACCCCAGGACGGGCAAGGAGCCCTTTGCCGTGGTGCAGCTTCGCCAAGAGGACAAGGCGGGGCGGATGTGGAGCCTGGTGGGCTTCCAAACCGGGCTCAAGTGGCCCGAGCAGAAGCGGCTTATTCAGATGATCCCGGGCCTGGAGGGGGCCGAGATCGTGCGCTACGGGGTGATGCACCGCAACACCTATCTCAACGCCCCTCTTCTCTTGCGGGAGACCCTGGAGTTCAAGGAGGAGGCAGGCCTCTTCGCTGCTGGGGTGCTGGCCGGGGTGGAGGGTTACCTGGAAAGCGCCGCCACGGGGTTTCTGGCGGGGCTGAACGCCGCCAGGCAGGCCCTGGGGCTGAGGCCCGTGGTCCCCCCGGAGGAGAGCATGCTGGGAGGGCTGGTCCGTTTCCTGGCCACCGCCAACCCCCAGGGCTTCCAGCCCATGTACGCCAACTGGGGCCTGGTGCCCCCTGTGGAGGGGAGGATGGGGAAGAGGGAGAAGCGGGAGGCCATGTACCATCGGGGCCTGAAGGCGTTTGCGGAATGGCTGGCCTCCCTAGGGGTGGTCGCCTCCACCTAGGCCCAAGGCCCTAAGCCCTTCCAGGGCCACCTCCTTCTCGTTCCAGGGGAGGGCCAAGGTGCCCCGCTCCAAGGTGGCCTCGTGCCCCTTGCCGGCCAGGAGGACGGTATCCCCTTCTTGGGCCTCGGAAAGGGCGCGGAAAATGGCCTCCCTGCGGTCGGGGATCACCTCAAAAAGGCCCCCTTCCTCCCTGGCGGCCTGGGCCAGGGCCTCGAGGATGGCCATGAGGTCCTCCGTGCGGTGGTCCTCCTCGGTGAAGAAGGTTTGGTCGGCGAGCCTCGCCGCCACCCGGCCGATGTCCTCCCGCCGCTTGGGGTCCCGCTCCCCGGCAGCCCCCACCACCAGAAGAAGCCTCCCCCGGGTGGTCCGGCGTAAGGTCTTTAGGGCTTCTTCCAGGCTTCTGCCGGTGTGGGCAAAGTCTATGACCACCCGGAAGGGCTTCCGTTGCACCACCTCCATGCGTCCCGGCACCCCGGGGAAGGTGGCCAGGCCCCGGAGCACCCCTTCCAGGGGAAGCCCGTAGGCCAAGGCGGCGGCGCTGGCCGCCAGGGCGTTGTCCAGGTTGTAGGCCCCCAGTAGGGGGACGAAGGCCTCCCCAGAGCCCCAGGGGGTGCGAAGGGTGAAGCGCAGGCCTTCTTCGCCTTCCTTGAGACCCTCCCCCCACACCTCCCCGCCAGGGCCGAAAAGCAGGCGGGACCGAAGGGGAAGGCGGTCTAGGTGGGGCAGGCGGGTATTGAGGATGGCCAGCTCTGAGCGCTCCACCAGGAGGGCCTTGGCGGCAAAGTAGGCCTCCGCCGTGCCGTGCAGGTCCAGGTGGTCGTCGGGGTAAAAGCTCACGAAGACCCCGATCCGGTAGGCAAGCCCCTCCACCCGCTTCAGGGCCAGGGCGTGGCTGGAAACCTCCAGGATGGCGGCCTCTAGCCCACGGTCCACGGCCTCCCGCAGGAAGGCGTAGACCTCCGGGGCCTCGGGGGTGGTGAAGTGGCCGATGGGAGGCCTTGGGTCCTCCCCCAGCCTGAGCCCCACCGTGGAGAGGAGGGCGGCCCGCTTTCCCCCCTGGTGCAGGAGGTGGTGGAGGAGGCTTGCCGTGGTGCTCTTGCCCTTGGAGCCCGTAACCCCCAGGAGGTTCAGCCGCCGGTCGGGCTCCCCGTGGAAGCGCCGGGAGAGGTGGGCCAGGGCCAGGCGGGCGTCCTTCACCCTCAGGTAGGGGACGGGAAGGCTGAGCTCCCTTTCCCCCACCACGGCGATGGCCCCCCTTTCCAGGGCCTCGAGGATGTAGTCGTGCCCGTCCAAGGGCTTGCGGTGGGGAAGGGGCACCCCGGGGATGGCCACGAAGACGAAGCCCGGGGCTACCCGCCTGGAATCCTGGGTCAGGCCCAGGACCTTCAGGGGCGGGGCCTTCAGGCCATAGGGGGCGAAGAGTTCCTCCAGGGTCATGGTTGGATCCGGGGGCGTAAGGCGGCGAGCAAAGCGGCGCGGTCCTCCTCCTTTTCCACAAAGTCTATCCGGTCCGCCTCCACCACGTAGACGGGGGAGAGGTCCCAAGAGGCGATGAGCTCCTCATAGAGCTCGTTAAGCCGCAAGAGGTAGCCCTCAGGAAGGCCTTGCTCAAAGGGCCTGCCCCGCTTTCTTATCCGCCTTCTCAGGGTGGGGAGGTTGGCCCGGAGGTAGATGAGGAGGTCGGGCGTACGAAGGGCTGGGGCTACGCTCTGGAAAAGATCCATATAAGTCCGCCAGTCCCGCTCCTGCAAATAGCCTTCCCGGTAGAGATTTTTGGCAAAGACCAAGGCGTCCTCGTAGACGGTGCGGTCCTGGACCACCGCCTTGGCCCCGTTGATCTCCAAAAGGTGCTGGCGCACCCTCCTTGAGAGGAAGAAGATCTGGGAGTGAAAGGCGTAGCCCTGCATATCCCGATAGAAATCCTCCAGGTAGGGGTTTTCGCTTACCGCCTCGTAGACGGGCTTTAGCCCGAAAGCCTCGGCCAGAAGGGCGGTGAGGGTGCTCTTGCCGCTACCGATGTTGCCGGCGATGGCCAGGTACATGGCGTTAGGGTTGGGTTTTCCCTTGAAGGCCATGGGCCTTGACCAGGGCCACCACCCGGTCCTGGTCGGGGCCGGGTTGGCTGTAGTCCAGCTGGTCCGCTTCCAGGACCAAAAGGGGATGGGGGTAGCGGGCAAAGTGGCGCTCGTAGGCCTGGGAGAGGGCCTCGAGGTAGGCGGGGTCCATCCCCTCCTCAAAGGGCCGGCCCCGTTTCCTGATGCGTTCCAACAGCACGGGCACCGGGGCCCTCAGGTAGATGGTGAGGTCGGGCGGGGGAAGCTTCAGGGAAAGCTCCCGGTAGAGGTCCAGATACAGGTCCCACTCCGGGCCTTCCAGATTCAGGCTGGCGAAGATGGCGTCCTTGTCAAAGAGGTAGTCGGCCACCACGCCGCCGAAAAGGGGCCTTTCCCGCAGGCGGGAAAGCTGCCGGTACCGGGAGAGGAGGAAGAAGACCTGGGTCTTGAAGGCGTAGCCCTTGCGGTCCTGGTAGAAAAGGGGCAGGAAAGGGTTTTCCTCCACCACCTCCAGGAGGGGCTCGGCCCCAAGCCTTTCCGCGAGAAGCCGGGCCAGGGTGGTTTTGCCTGCGCCGATAGGGCCTTCTATGGCGATGTACACGCTGACCTCCGCAAGGTAGCCTAACGGCTGACGGGCCTGGCCACCATGGTGAGGGTGACCTCGAGCCTCCGCCCATCCCGCCAAAGCGTTAGCCGCACCCGGTCCCCGGGGCGGTAACGGGCGATGAGGCGGACCACCTCCGCCTTGTCCTTGACCGCCTTCCCGTTCACCGCCAGGATCACATCCCCTAGGGCCAAAAGCCTTCCCTGGGCGTCCCGCTGGGCTCCCCTTAGACCGGCCCGGGCTGCGGGGCTACCCGGTTCCACCCGGTCCACCATGGCCCCCTGGGTGGTGGTGAGGCCCACCGCCCTAAGGAGCACGGGAGGCAGCTCGTCCAGGCTCACCAGGCTGGCCCCCAGCCAGCCCCGTTGGGGGATGCCAAAGCGCTCCAGGTCCTGGACGCTTTGCGCCACCAACTCCGCCGGGATGGCCACCCCGATGCCTCCCACCCCCGAGGGCCCCCCCACCACGTCCGCCACCACCCCGACCACCTCCCCTTGCAGGTTCAGAAGGGGGCTTCCCGAGTTGCCCACGGTGAGGGGGGCGTCGGTGAAGAGGTACTCCCCCACCTCGGCCCCCACGCTGGGGTCAGGGGTGGGGACTTCCAAGGGGCCGATCCCGGATAGGATGCCGTAGGAGGCCAAGGGGCCTTGGCCGAAGGGAAACCCCACCAGCACCACCCCCATCCCCAAAGGAAGGCTCGTGGCAGGGGTTTTGCTGAAGCCCAACGTGCCCGGGGCTTGGAGTCCCCGCACCGTGAGGAGGGCGATGTCAATCCCCGGGTCCACGGCGAAGCGCTCCGCGGGGAAGGTGCGCCCGTCGCTCAGGCGCACGGTGAGGTCGGTGAGGTCCTGGACCACGTGGTAGTTGGTAACCACGCGAAAGGGGCTTACGAAGAAGCCGGTGCCCACCACCTGGTTTTCCCCAGGGGCCGTGGGGGAACCCTGGACCCGGACCACCGCGGGCAGGGCCTTGCGGATCACCTGGCTTCGCGCCACTTCCTCGGGGGAGACTAGGCGCTGGCCCCAGGCCAAAGAGAGGAGGAGGAGGGCGAGGGCAAGGCGCATGCCCTTACATTACCTCAGGGGCGGGGATGCCCAGGAGGAAAAGCCCGGTCTTCAGGGTTTCTTGCAGGCTTTTCACCAAGCCCAGGCGAAGCTCCCTTAGGCCCGAAGGCGCCGTCAGCACGGGGGTGGCGGGCCGCCCCTCCTCCTTGGCGTTGTAGTAGGCGTTCCAGCTGGCTGCCAGGTCCAGGAGGTACTGGGCCAAGACATGGGGGGTTTTCTCCTCGGCGGCCTCCAGCACCGCCTCCTCAAAGTCCAGGAGGGCTAAGGCCAGTTCCCGCTCGTAAGGGGTGGCCTGGGCGAGGTCCGCCTCCCCCCACTCCCCGGCCTTGCGCAGGATGCTGTGGGCCCGGGCGTGGGCGTACTGCACGTAGGGCCCGGTGTCCCCTTCAAAGGAGAGGGCCTCGGCGTAGCGGAAATCTATTTGCTTTTTGGGCTCGGTCTTTACCATGGCGAAGCGGATGGCCCCCAAGGCCACCATCCTGGCGGCCTCCTCCTTGGCGGGGTGCTCGGGGTTTTTCTCCTGTATGATGGCCAAGGCTCTCCTCTCTGCCTCTTCCAAGACCTCGTCCACGCTCACCGCCAGGCCCTTCCGCCCCGACATCTGCCTGCCCTCCAGGAGCACGGTTTCATAGGCCAGGTGGAAGGCGCCTTGCGCAAGCTCAGGATGCCCTGCCAGGGCCAAGGCCGCCCGCACCAGGGCCTGGGGGTGGCTTTGGCGCACGTCAATCACGTTTACCGTCTCCCGGGCCCTGGGGGTATAGGCCTCCCCCTCAGGGGCGCTGGTCCTGAGGGCGGGATAGTAAGGGTTGGGGTAAGGCTGGAAGTGGAGGCCCTCGAGGAGGCCCATCTTCCAAAACTGGAAGGCAATGTCCTTGGCGTAGTAGGTGGCGGCGCCACCCGAGCGCACCAGGACGAAGTAGGGGTCTTCCAGCCCGGGGATGAAGGGGCTTGCGTCCATGACCAGGGCCCCTGCGTACCTGCCCTCCTGGGGGCGGAACACATGGGGGCTTTGTTCCAAAATGCGCAGGGCCTTTTCCAGCAGCCCCGCCCGGACGATGTCCGATTCCCACACCAGTAGGTGGTAATGGGCGTTTAGGGCTTTCATGGTGGCCATCTGGGCCAGAAGGATGCGGTTAACCTCTTCCCGGAGCTCCCCCCGCTCCAGGGCGTGTAGGACCTCCTCTATGCCCCCTTGTAGGTTGGGGTACTCGGGGTCCTGGTGGAGGCGCACGTAGGCTCTGCCGGCGAAGTGGTCGTACTTTTCCTTTCCATCCCAGGAAAGGCCGTAGTGCCTGAGGGCAAAGAGGGTTTCCGCTGCCTGGCGGCCCGTGTCGTCAATGTAGTTGAGGACCAGGATCTCCCGCCCGGCATAGTCCAGGATGCGGGCCAGGCTGTCTCCGAGGGCGATGTTCCTGAGATGGCCCACGTGGAGCTCCTTGTTGGGGTTCACCGAGGTGTGCTCCATGAGCACCAGGCCTTCCCTCTTGGGGAAAGGGCCCTTGGGCCTAAGGGCTTCCCCCAGCAGATCCCGCGTGCGGATGCGGAAGTTCAGGTACCCGCCCACCGGGATGGCCTCCTCCACAAAGGGGGGAAGGTCCAGCCGGGCCTTGAGCTCCTGGGCGATGGCCTGGGGGGGTTTTCTGAGCTCCTTGGCCAGGGCGAAGAGGGGAACCCCGTAGTCCCCGGGCTTGTCCTTGGGGGCCTTGGCCACCTTTAGACGGAGGTCCAGGCCCAGTTCCTTGAGGGCCTGGTGGATGGCTTCTTCCAGGGCGCGGCGCACCATCAGGAGGTTATCTTAACCTCTGTGGGTGTTCAAAGGGGGAGTTTTTGGGGCGTGCTTTATATTGCGTTGTTCCTAAGGAAAACCTAAAGTTAAAAGGCCCTGCAACCTAGTTGACAGGAGCATAAAAGTTACCTAGGCTGGAAATAGGGGGAACACTATCATGAAAAAAAACTACGTTAAAGTGTTTGTTACCCGCACGCTCCTGTATGCGGTTTTGGTCACAGGGCTTACCGCTTGTCCGATAAATCCTGTGCCTAGGGATTCAGAGCGTGATGGAGGACAACCCATTAACCTGTCTTGGCAAGTAGTGCAGCAAGCTACCAATATAAATGGCATAACTTACGGTAATGGACAGTATGTAGGTGTGGGAGAAGGAGGGGTCATCGTTATATCCACCGATGGTCAAAGCTGGCGTTCCGTCTCTAGCGGAACAACGCAACACCTCAATGGCGTTGTGTATGGCGACAACGCGTTCGTAGCGGTAGGGGCTTACGGAACCATCTTGCAGTCCACAGATGGGAAAAAGTGGACTGTTCGGGTATCGGGAACAAATAATCACCTTTACGATGTGGCGTACGCCCAGGGTCAGTTTATAGCGGTTGGCGCCAACGGTACGGTTTTGGCCTCCCGTGACGGATCAACTTGGAGCGTAAGAGCTTCGGGAACTACCCGGGATCTCCGTGGTGTCACTTACGGGGATAACCTGTTCGTAGTGGTTGGCGATGGGGGCAGCTTCTTGACATCTCCAGACGGGATTACCTGGCAGATTCGCAACATTAATAGCTATGAGTATCTTCAAGATGTGGTGTTTGCTAAGGGTCGCTATGTGGTCGTCGCTAGTCAGAGGGTCTATACTTCTATTGACGGAGTTACGTGGGAACGGACGAGCCAGCTTTGGTACTATCTCAGCAGCATTGCTTATGGGGCAAATAAGTACGTTGTAGTTGGGGCAGATGGGAAGATTTGGGCTTCAGAAGATGGGTTAAACTGGACAGAGCAATCCTCCGGTACGGGTAGTAACTTGTTTGATGTGTCCTACGTTAACGGCCAGTTTGTGGCTGTTGGGGGAAATGGCGTGGTTGTAAGTTCCTCTGACGGCACCGCGTGGTACTTGCGTACCGCTGGCCTTAAGGCAGATTTCTTTGGTGGTTTGTTTGTTGATAACAGGTTCTTGGTGGTAGGAGGTTACTATTCAGGCAACGGTTTACGTACGGTTGTCATGACTTCTCAGGATGGCTTGGCTTGGCAAGGAAGGGAAAATGATGGTTATATCATCTACGACGTTGCCTACGGTAACGGCGAGTTTGTAGGCGTGGGCCAGACAGCGATTTTGACCTCGATAGATGCTTTGAATTGGAGTCCGCGGGCTACAAGTAGTAACCCCCTATATGGTGTTACCTACGGGAACAATCGGTATGTCGCGGTGGGGGCACGGGGTACCATTTTAACTTCGGATGATGGTGTGAGCTGGGTAGCGCGAGATTCCTCCACAACCGAGGGCCTGAACGACGTAACTTTTGGCAATGGCCGGTTTGTTGCTGTGGGCGACAACGGCATCATCACCGTATCCGAGGACGGAGTTACTTGGCGTTCTGGTAAAGTTGCTAGCTATAAACTGAGAGGAGTTGTGTACGGCAACGGGCAATTTATAGCGGTTGGGCATGGGGATACTGTGTTGCGCTCCGCAGATGGCCTTCGTTGGACGGTGGGGGTTTCTGGTACATCAAGCACACTTTTGGGAGTTGCTGCTGGAAACGGCATCTATGTAGCGGTGGGCTGGTGGGGGACAATTTTGTCTTCTAAGGATGGAGTAACTTGGACCAAGCAAACGTCGGGAACTTCCGTGGACTTAGTGGATGTTTTCTTCGGCAATGGTCGCTTCATTGTTGTTGGTACAAATGCAACGATTGTGGCTTCCCAGTAAGTGATAGCCTTTCCCTCTATGAGGGCCTCTAGCCGGCAATCTTCAGTAACTTAGAGGCCCTCTCTCACCACTGTTTGCGTTCCTTTGACTGGAGCGCATGTCTCAATGCCTCGGCGGCCTTGCGGTTCATGCCGGGCAAGCGGGCCAGCTCCTCCAAGGGGGCTTCCTTCAGGGCCCTAAGCCCCCCGTACCGTTCCAATAGAAGCCGCTTTCTGGCTTCCCCGATACCCGGGATGCCCTCTAGAATCTGGAAAAGCTCCTGGCTTCTCCGTTTCTGGTGGTAGCGAAGCCCGTTTTGGTGGGTTTCGTCCCGCAGGTGGATGAGGAGCTGCAAGGCCGGATGGGTCAGGGGCAGGCGGATCTCCCGGCCCTCGGGGGTGAGGAGGACCTCCTCCCGCTTGGCCAGGCCCACCAGGGGAAGGTTCAGCCCGGCCCTTTCCAAAGCCCTGGCCGCAGCCCGCACCTGGCCCAGGCCGCCGTCAATCAGGAGGAGGTCAGGGAGGGGTAGGTCTTTAAGGCTTCCCGTAAAGCGGCGAAAGACCCCCTCCTCCATGGCGGCGTAGTCGTCGTTCCCTGACTTCAGGCGCATCCTGCGGTACTCCGCCCGCTTGGGCCTTCCCCCCTCAAAGACCGCCAGGGAGAAGACCCGAGCCTGGCCCTGGAGGTGGCTCACGTCGTAGCCCTCGAGGCGGAAGGGCCTTTGGGCAAGCCCCAGGATCTCCTGGAGGGCCTTTAGGGCCGGGTGGTCCCCCCGCTTCTCCCGCTGCTTGAGCTCGGTTTCCAAGGCCAGGCGGGCATTTTTTTCCGCCAGCTCCAGAAGCCTTAGCTTTTCCCCTTTCTTGGGCACCCTCAGCTCCACCTTCCGCCCGGCCCGGCGGCGGAGGAGGGCCTCCAGGCTTTCCAGGTCCTCCAGGGGGAAAGGGAGCAGGACCAAGGGCGGCAGGGGCGAGGCCTGCAGGTAGTAGTCCCTGAGGAAGGCCCAGAGGATTTCCTCTGGGCTGGCCTCCTCCTTCTCCACCACCCGGCTGATCCTTCCCAGGATACGCCCCGAGCGCACCTGGTAAAGCTGCACCACCGCCAACGGTCCCGCCTGGGCCAGGCCCAGGAAGTCCAGGTCCCCCATCTTTGGATCAACGGCCTGCTGGGCTGTGGAAAAGAAGGCCTTCAGGGCCTCCCTCTGGTCCCGGATCTCCGCCGCCCGCTCAAACTCCAGCCTTTGGGCGGCCTCCCGCATCTTGGCTTCCAGCTCCTTCAGGAGGTGGTCCACCTTGCCTTCCAGCACCGCCTCCACCTGGCGCACCGCCTCCCCGTAGGCCTGGGGGTCGGCCAGGCCCACGCAAGGGGCTAGGCAGCGGCCCATGCTGTAGTTGAGGCAGGGGTAGCGCCGCCTTTTCATGGGGTAGCCGGAGTTCTTGCGCAAGGGGAAAAGCCGGTCAATGAGGGTCTTGATGCGCCTTAGGGCGCTGGCCTCGGGGAAGGGGCCATAGTACCTGGCCCCGTCCTCCTCCACCCGCCGCACCACCAAAAGGGTGGGGAAGGGTTCTTGGGTGAGCTTCAGAAAGGGATAGTGCTTGTCGTCCTTGAGGAGGACGTTATAGGGCGGGCGGTGGGCCTTGATGAGGTTGGCCTCGAGGAGGAGGGCTTCCACCTCGTCCCGGGTGGCGATGAAGTCCAGGCCCGTGGCCTCCTGGGCGATGCGGGCCGCTTTGCCCTCGGCGTGGAAGTAGCTGCGCACCCGGGCCCTCAGGTTCTTGGTCTTGCCCACGTAGAGGACCTCTTCCCCCTGTTTCCAGAGGTAGACCCCGGGGGTCTCGGGAAGGGGAGGAAGCTGGGAAAGCCGCACGTTTCCCATTGTAGAGTGCCCCTATGGAGCCCGTCATGGTGGACGCCCACCTGGACCTGGCCCATAACGCTCGCGCCCTGGGCCGGGACCCTTCCCTTCCCTTAGACCGCCTGAGGGAAGTGGACCCCCATCCGGAAACCCCCCTCGTAAGCCTCCCCAGCCTTCGGGAGGCCAGGGTGGCCGTGGCCTTCGCCACCTTGTTCGTGGACCCCCGGGAGGGGGGACAGGCGGACTGGCAGGAGGAGGTGTACGCCCAGCTGGCCCTATATGAGGCTTGGGAGGCCAAGGGCTGGGTGCGGATCCTGCGGGAGGGCGAGGACCTAGAGGCCCACCTGGCCCGCTATCCCCAGGACCTTGTCCTGGGGCTGGTGCTCCTCCTGGAGGGGGCCCACGCCCTGGCCGATCCGGAGGACCTCCTCCCCTTGCGCCAAAGGGGCCTTAGGCTCCTTTCCCTCACCTGGGCCACCCGGAACGCCTACGCTGGGGGCAACGCCGAGGAAGCCCCCCTTACCGAGGCGGGAAAGGCCCTTCTGCGGAAGATGGAGGCTTGGGGTGTGGCCCTGGACCTTTCCCACCTGGCGGAGGCGGCGGCCCTAGAGGCCCTAGAGGCCTTTTCGGGCCCGGTTTGCGCCACCCATGCCAATGCCCGGGCCCTGGTGCCCTCCCCCCGGCATCTCTCCGACCGGCTTATGGAGGCCCTAAGGGAGCGGGAGGGGGTCTTGGGCCTGGTGCCCTTCAACGCCTTCTTGGACCCCAACTGGAGGCGGGGGGATCCCCGGCTTCCCCTGGAGGCCTTTTTCCGCCACAAGGCCCATGCGGAAACCCTCTTAGGCCCGGAAAGGGTGGGCTTGGGCACGGATTGGGACGGGGGGTTTGGCCTCGAGGCGGTGCCCTTGGGCCTGGACCGGCACCGGGACCTCTGGGCCTTGGGGGATGAGGGCTTCCTGGGGGGCAACTGGCTTCGCTGGCTACGCACCTGGTTCTAGGGGCACCACCGCCAGGGTGCACCGGCTTGCCGCCACCAGCTTGTTTTCCTCGTCGTAAACCTTCACCTCCCACACCTGGGTGGTGCGGCCCAGGTGGAGGGGCCTTCCCACGGCCCGGATGGTGCCTTGGCTTTTCCTGCGGATGTGGTTGCAGTTGATCTCCAGGCCGAAGGCGGCATGCCCCGGCGGGCAGTTGAGGAACCCCCCCACGCTGGCCACGCTTTCCGCCAGGGCCACCGTGGCCCCGCCATGGAGAAAGCCAAAGGGTTGGTGCACCTTGGGGGTGACCTCCAGCTCCGCCACCACCTCGTCCTTTTCCAGCTTCAGGTAGCGTACGCCCAAGGTGGCATCCAGGGTTTCCCTTTCGGGGAAGCTTTGCCTTTCCATGGCCTGGAGTATAAAGGGAAGGTGGGCGAGATCCGCCTTTTCCCTGGCCTCTTGGCACCTCCGGCAGGCCTGGACTTCTTCCTGGACCTTCCCTCGGAGGAGGGGCTTCACCTCATCGCCTTTGGGGAAGGGGCCCTGGCCGCCTTGAAGGTGGCCTTTCAGGAGGAGGCGAAAAGCCTGGTGCTCCTTTCCCCCCTCCTGAGACGGGATGCGCTGCTCTCCGCCAAGTTGGCGGCCCTCCGCTTGGGCTGGGAAACGGGCGGGTTGGAGGGATTCGCCCGGGTGGGCCGGGCCCTTTTCTTTGGCCCCCGGGCCGTGGAGAGTGAGGAGGTCCTTGGGGTGTGGCAGGAAGGGTTGTCGGAGGGGAAGGTGCGGCGGTGGCTCCACCTTGTGGAAGGGCTTTCCGACGAGCGCCGTTGGCTTAGGGGCACGGAGGCCCGGGTGCTGGTGGTCCAGGGGGCCTGGGATGCCTTTACCCCTCCTTTTTACGGCAAGGAGGTGGCGGATTTCGCCAAGGGGGAGGCGGTGCGCTTCACCCTGGAGGAAGCCGGCCACCTGGTCCCTTGGGAGGCCTGGGAAGAGGTTTTGGACCTTGTGGGGGATTTCCTTCTGGGGGAGGCTTTCCGTCCCTTGCCCGGGGGTCTTGCCCTATGAGGCGGACGGGGTACCTCCACCTCTACGGCCTGAACCTGGTCTTTGATCGCAGGGGGAGGGGACCGGCGGTGGTCCTTCTAGCGGAGGAGGCGGGCGCTTGGCCCGAGCCTCTTCCCGAGGGCTTTACCTTTTACCTTCTGGACCTTCCCGGCCACGGCCGCACGGGTGGGCCCAGGATGGCCCCGGAGGAGCTGGCCGAGTACGTGATGGGCTTTGTGGTCATGCTGAACCTGGGTTCACCCCCCATCCTGGTCCGGGGAAGGGGAGAGAGGGTGGGAGAGGTGCTTAGGGAGAGGGGGTACCGGGTTTTCCCTGGAGATTTCCTAGGGGAAACCTTGCACGAAGCCATGAATATGGGGTAACATGCTCCCAGGAGGTGACGGTATGCGAAGGGTTCTAGGTGTTTTGGCGGTGGTGTTGGGGCTAAGCTTGGCGCAGTTTTCCGTGGAGAACTTGAAGCCTTCCTTGGCGGTGGTGGGAGGTACCCAGGGCTTGGGCCTCGAGGCCTCCTGGCACTGCCTCCTCTTCCAGCCCCCGGTGGGGGAGGTGCGGCCCGCCTTGGACATCGCCTATAACGTGAATGGCAACTGGAACGGGGCCTTCCTCTTCCGCTACCTCTACCCCCTGGCCGAGGGCCTGAAGGCGGGGGTGGGGCTGGGGGTGGCCGTTCCTGGTTTCCAGTTTGCCAGCACCAGCCTCTACTTCCGGGCCGATGCCGAGTATGACCTTAAGGCCGCCTTGGGGGCGCCCCTATTCCTGGGCGGGGACCTGGGCGTGGCCGGAGGCAAGCTGGCGGGACAGCTGAAGGTGGGGTACCGCTTCTAGGCCGAGGCGGGGCGAAGGGGGAGGGTTTAGCCCTCCTCCTGGTTTTCTTCCCCCTCCTCCGGGGCGTCCACCTCCACCTTCATCACCTCCCTCAGGAGGCTGGTGGCGTAGCTCCCCTTGGGCAGAAAGAAGCTGAGCCATAGGCCTTCTGGGGTTTGCTCCAGGGCCCACTCCCGGAGGGGGATACGGATGGGCCTTCTCGCTCCCCGGCGCGCCCGAAACTCCTCCCGCATGAGCCCGTAGCGGGCCAGGATTTCGTCCTCGAGGGCCCTGGCCGCGCCCTGGGCCTCCGGGTACTTCTTGCCGAACAGGGGTCCTGTGGCGCTGATCTCCAGCCTCAAGGCCCGTTCCGCCTCTTCCTCCCGCTCCACCAGAAACTCCCCTCCCGTGGCGTGCTTCTTGGCCCAGTCCCCGGGGATCACCCGGTCGTAGAGCCCCCTTTCCATCCGCAAGGCCACCCAGTCGTTGAAGAGGAGGCTTTGCAGGCTGCCGATCAGGAAGCGCTTGAGCCAGGGATTTCCCCTCCCCTTGCCCTTTTTCACCAGGGCATAACCCTTGAGGGGATTCTGCCCCCCAAGGCCAAAGCGCTGGGGGCCGTAGTAGTTGGGGATGCCCTTGGCCTCGAGGACCTTCAGGACGGCCCGGGCCTTCTCCCCATCCTGGGCCCCGCGGATGAGGATGCGGAAGCGGTTTCCCTTGAGGTGGCCCGTGCGGAGCTTGTTGGTGTGGAGGTTGGCTTGCAAAAGCCGGGTTCCCCTAAGGTTTTCCAATAGACACAGGGCGTCCTCGTGCTTGCGGGGGATGGAGAACCACTGCCGGGTCCTGGCGTGCTTGTCCTTAAGCCCGGCCACCCCGATTTCCTTTTCCGGAACCCCCACCTCGTCCCGCAAAAACTCCACCACCTGGCGGGTGGTGAGGCCCTCCTTTTCCAGGAGGAAGTAGAGGTGCTCCCCTTCCCCGCTGGGCAGGTAGGCGGGCACCTCCTCCACCTGGAAGTCCTGGGGGAGGAGGCGGATCGCCCCACCCACGCCGGGAAGGTCCTGGGTGAGGTAGGGGTAGCGCCCAGCGCGGTAGACCAGGTCCATCCCCCTATTCTGCCCTAGGGAAGTGCCTTAAGCCAAGACTCCAAGACGCCAAAGCCATAGCGGAAGAAGGCTTCGGAGGCCAGGTCCACCCCCGCTTGGGCCAGGATGGCCTTGGGGCTTTGGCTTTCCCCGGCCTTCAGGACTTCCAGATACCGGGGCACGAAGGCCTGGCCCTCCTCCTGGTACTTGCCATAGAGGGCCAGGACCACCAGGTAGCCTAGGGCGTAGCTGTAGGTGTAGAAGCGGTAGTGGACGAAGTGGGGGATGCCGGCCCAGGCGGCCCCGTCCAGTTCTGTCCAGGCCACGGCATCCCCGTAAAGCCTCGCCTGCTCCTCTTGCCAGATCCCGTGGAAGGCCTCGGGGGAAAGGGCGGCTTCCCGGCGGGCCTCGAGGCTCCGTCGTTCAAAGAAGGTGTACATCACCTGGCGGAAGAGGGTGTTCACGGCGTCTTCCACCCTTTCCGCCAGGAGCAGGGTGCGTTCCTCCCCGGAAAGCCGTTCCAAGAGGAGGTCGTCCAGGAGGATTTCCGCAAAGACGCTGGCGGTTTCCGCCAAGGGGGTGGAGGCCCCGAAGTTGAGGAGGCGTTGCCCCCTTGCCAGGTAGAAGTGCACTCCGTGCCCCAGCTCATGGGCTAGGGTGTGGGCGGCGTCCAGGTCGTCGGTGTGGTTGAGGAGGACGTAGGGGTGGGTGGAGGGGAGCCCTCCGGAGCAGAAGGCCCCGCCCCGCTTCCCGGGCCTGGGGTACACGTCAATCCAGCGCTGGGCAAAGAACTCCTTGGCGATGGCCTCTATCTCTGGGGAGAAGCGGCGGAAGGCGGTGAGGACCAGCTCCTTGGCCTCGGCAAAGGGGATCTTAGGCTTTTCCCCCAAGGGGGCCAGGAGGTCAGGGCTGGGCACCTTCTCCTGCCCCAGGCGCCGGGCCTTCCAGCGGTAGTAGGCCTCCACCAAGGGGTAATGGGCCCGGGTGGCCTCCAGAAGGGCTTCTATGTCCTTCACCTCCACCTCGTCCCGGAGGGCCACGGGCTCGAGGGGATGGGCAAAGTTCCTAAGGCGAAGGTCCTGGAGATAGTCCAGGTAGACCGCATTGAACACGGCGCCTAGGGTGGGGGCCTCGGCCAGGAGCTTCCCGTACAGCTCCCGGTGGGCCTCCCGCCGTACCCCGGGGTCGGGGTCCCGCCTAAGGGCCCGCACCTCCATCTCGGTGAGCTCCCTTTCCCCCACCCGGAAGCGGAAGCGGCCCGTATACTCCGTGTAGAACTGGCTCCAGGCGCTCCTCCCCACCAGGCCCTTTAGGTTTAAAAGCTCCTCTTCCCTTTCGGAAAGGGTGTGGGGGGCGTAGGCCCGCTGCCTCTTTAGGAAGTGATGCAGATCCTTTAGCCCCTCGTGGCCCAGGAGCCCTTGGAAAGCCTCCTCGGGAAGCTTCCTCAGGGCTATCTCCAGGGGGAGAAGGCGGTTTCGCACCTCGGTGTACCGGTTCCTGACCCGGTCCAAGAGGGCCTTGGCCGAGGCGTCCTGGGTGCGGGTGGCGAAGTAGAGGGAGGCATAGTTCAAGGGCTTATAGGCCTTTTCTAGGGCCATTTCGTAGCGGCGGAAGAGGCTTTCTGCCTCTTGGGGGTCCAGGAGGCCTTCTGGGCTAAGGTCTGAGGCCAGGCGGAGGGCTTCGCCGAGGTCGGCCTCGAGGGCCGGGTCCTCAGGTCCCGCATAGAGGTCGGAAAGGTCCCACTCCATCCCGCCCACTATACCGTCCTCCCGTTTAAGGGATGTGTAAGGCCGGCTGGCTAGGGTGGGGATCGGGGTGAGAGGTTGCGGAAAAGAGGCAGGGGGTCTGCCAAGGGCCGAGGGCCTAGGACCGCGCCTTGGAGGGGAGGATGGCAAAGGGCCTTGCTGGATTTGCCTCTTGCGGAGGCTAGGCACGAGGAGGGCGCGGCCGGAGGAGAGGGTATAGGGCTTTTGCATGAGGCAAAGGGGAGCGCAGGGAGGAGGAAGACATGAAAAGGGTCATGTGGAGGGCGGTAGGGTTTTTGCTGGCCCTGGGGTGGGCTTGGGCCCAGATGGGTTTACCCGGGTTCCCCCAGGCGCCTGGCGGGGGTCCGGGGGTGCCCGGGGCTGGCGGGCAGGTGTACCAGAACCCGGCTTTGGGGATGGCCTTTCCCATCCCCCAGGGTTTCCAGCTGGCGCAAGAGGTGCCTTTTGCCGGTGGTTTGGCGGTGGTCCTCATGCACCCTATGGGGGCAGAGCTTTACGCCATCTCCATGGATTTGGGCCAACCCCTGGACCTCCAGGGCTTTCATCAGCTCAACCTCCAACGTCTGTCCCAGCAGGACCAGGTGTTGCGCCAGCAGGGCATCCAGGTGCAACGGCAGCCCCTTTCGGGCTTGACCCTGGGTGGCCGGCCTGCCTTAGGGCTGGTGAGCCAGGCTCTGTTCCAGGGGCAGAGCTATCTGGACCTAAGTGTTTACACCGTGGAGGGCGGCCGGGCGTACGCCCTGCAGCTCACGGCACCAGCCCAGGTTTTTTCCCAAGTGCAGCCTCTATTCCAGCAGCTTCTAGGGCAAGTGCAGCTGCTGGGGGGAGGGGGGATGCCCGGGGTAGGCTCCCCTGGTCCTGGGATGCCGGGGATGCCTGGCTACTCGTCTCCGGGGATGCCTGGGTATCCATCTCCTGGGGTGCCGGGGCCGGTGCCTCCTGGTCCTGGGATGCCGGGGATGCCTGGCTACTCGTCTCCGGGGATGCCTGGGTATCCATCTCCTGGGGTGCCGGGGCCGGTGCCTCCTGGTCCTGGCCTGCCCTCTCAGCCCCCTACCTCTCCAGGAGCATCGCAGCTTCCCCCAACAGGCCCGAGCTCGGCCAAGCCGGCTTTTACTCCGCCCGCTAACCGGACCGTCCAGCTTAGGTACGGCAAGGAGGTGGGGGATGGCAAACAGTTCGCTGTGGCGCTGGGAGGGCTTTACTACCGCATAGAGCCCGTGGGGGCTGGCCGCTGGCGGGTTACGGAGGTGGTGGAGGACGCCGAAGGTCGTAACGAGGAAACCTACCTCCTGGACGGTTTTGGCCTACAGGAGGGTGAAGAGGTGTTGTTTCCGCCCGTGTGGCACACGGGTAGAACCGAGATCGCGGGCGAGCAATTTACCCGTACCCTTCAGGGAGATTTGGTTTTGTACCGCTTCCGGAACGAAAAGGAGTCGGTGGAACTTGCCTACCGCCAAGATGGGTGGTTGGCCTATTATGTGTACTGCAACCTGCAAAAAGGGCGAAATCCCTGTACTCGTTACAGCCTGAAGGAGGTCCGCTAAGGGGAGGTTCAGAACATGAGGCGCTTTTGGCGGAAGGGTTTTGGATGGGGGCTGGGCCTTCTGTTGGTCTGGGCCCTGGCCCAGCAGGTGTTCTACCCTCCTAGCTTTGGACCTTACGAGCAGATTCGCCGTCAGGCCCACGCCCAATGCCAAGGGTATCTGGCCCAGAACGCCCAGACCTACTTGGGGTGCTTGCAAGAGATGTCATTTCACCTGTGCTCTCCACGTCCCTTTGGCCCTCCGATGGACCTCACCACCGGTGTCGCCTGCAAACTTGCGGCCACTGCCGGCTACCCGGCCCCCGGAAAGCCCGTCCTCATCCGGCCCTCCTACCGGGTGGAGGTGGTAGGGGGGGTTACTCGGGAACGGGATGTGCGCACGGGCCAGGTGATCCGGCAAACCCCCGTTCGCACTAGCCTCCTTTTTACCTTGGAGCGTACGCAGCAAGGGGTCTACCGGAGTGTCACCTACAATCCTCAAGGCCAAGTGCTAGCTACTTACCTCGTCAGCGCCTCCTGTGAGCTCCTGGATCAAAGCGGCCAACCCACCATGGATGGCATGCTTTGCCCCGTCTACCCCGACAAGCCTTATTTGCTCTTTCTTCAGGAATCTCCCTTAGCCGGCTTACCCCCTAGCCCCCAATTCCTTTTCCCGGGTCGGTTGGCGGACGACTTTGACGGGGATGGGGTGGTGGAGATCGGGTACCTGGCCACAGGGGGCTCGGGTGGGCGCAGTTTCACCTCGGGTAACGCCTTGGCCCTGGGATACGACCCCAACACCCGGGTGCTGAAGTTTGAGTATTTCATGGCGGCTCGGGAATCGGAGAACCCTTACACCAGCTATTTCATGGAGCAAATACGCCTTTTCCGGGTGAGGTGAGGCATGGAAGCGGAGGAAAAAGGCTTGCAGGAAAAGCCCAAGGTGAGGCTGCTTTGGCCGCGCACGGGGCGGGACTGGGTGATCCTTGTCCTCGCCGCCTTCTTCGTGCTGGGCATCGTGGGGAATCTGCTTCCCCAGGGGCCCAAGGAGGTCCAGGTGGGCCAGGTGCGCCTCGAGGTGCCCGAGGGGTGGGAGGCCAAGGAGGTGCAGGGGGGCTGGGCCCTCCTGAGCCCCCTGGAGGGTCCTAAGGACACCTTCCGGGAAAACCTTACCCTGCTTAGGGAACCCCTTCCCCAGCCCATGGCCCCCGTCCAGTACGCCCAGGTGGTGGCCTGGCGCAACGCCCAAGGGATGTCGGGATTCGTTCCTGGACCGGTGCACAGGGTTTCCCTCGGGGGCATAGAAGCCGTGGCCTTTTCCGGGCGCGGGCAGTATGGAGGCCGGGCCTTGGAGTTTTGGATCTGGGCCTTTGTGGTGGGGCAGGAGGGATACCAGCTTACCCTTACCGGGGAGCCGGGCAAGCTGGCCCAGATTCGGCCCCAGGTGGAAACGGTCTTGGCCTCCTTGGAGGTGCCGGCAGTAGGTAGTGCGCCGGCCTGGCCGGGCCCCGGGCCTGGCCAGAGGTACGGGGCGCCGCCTCCTGGGTCCCCTCCGATGCCTGGTGCCCCGCAAAGCAGAGGGGTCCCTGCCTTCCCGGCGCCAGGCGACGGAGGCATGTCTGGGCCCTATGGGTATGGGTTTGGGGAGATGCCGGAAGGGTATTCCCCAGACCTTCCCGGCGGCGCCTGGGACTTTTCCGGAGACTCTGGGCTGGAGGAGAGCCTACAGGAGCATCGGGACTTCAACACCTGGATGGCGGAGGAGTGGAGCCAGATGCTTTCCGGTGAGACCCCGGAGCCCACCCACCAGGACGAGGCGGGGAACCTCTACTGGGAAGGTCCTTCTGGGCTACTTCATGAGTGGGGGGATTACGGTGGGGAATGAGAAGGCCAGGAAAACCCTCCGCTACGCCCCTTGGCAGGTGTGGGCGGCGTGGGGGAGGCTCTGGGCCTTTCTCGTCCTTTTAGGGTTTGCCTTCTGGTTCGCCCAGCACTGGCTCCTCGTTTCCCTTCTCCTGGCTCTTCCGGCGGCTCTATACCTCTATGCCACCGCTTTGGGTCCCCTCTTGCGGTCCTCCCTGCGGGTGGTTTTGGAGCCCGAGGGGATCCGCGTGGGGGAGAAGCTTTACCTCCGGGAACGGTTTGCTGGGGTTGAGGGGCCCATGGGCCGTTGGACTTGGATGGAGGAGCGGCTTGGGGGCTTACTGTCGTACCGTTACCGTTTGCGGCTGGCATGGCGCTTTAGCAACAAGCCGCTCTTCTACCTGGTTTTTGGGGAAGAGCGGGTGCCCCTTTGGCTGGACCTACCTGGCTGGGACCAGGTGCTGGCCCACCTGGGGCTTGATTGGCGGGAGCACCCAGGGCTTCGGAGATACCTCTACACCGCCCGAGGATTGGCCTGGCTGAATGGCCTTATCTATCCGCCGGCCGAGGCGGAGGGGCCTTGGCGGGAGGCCAGGAGGCGCTACCGCCAGGTGTGCGGCTGGATGTGGGCGGGGGTTGGGCTTTGCTTGTTGGGTGTCCTTGTCTCGGGTTGGATTCCCGAGGAAGGGGTGGGGTTTGGCCTGTGGCTGGTCGTTTCCTTTGCGGGCCTCTACCTTTGGACCTACTTCTTCCTAACGACCTTCAACGTGGGGAGGGGCCGGCCGGGATGGGCCGTGGCCTACACGCCCTTGCGCCCACCCGAAGGGGTGGAAGGAGGGATTTAATGGGTTTCCGGGCCTTGTTGGTGGGGATGCTGGCGGGCTTGGGTTTGGCCTTTGCCCAAGGCCTGGTCAAGGGCCTTACGCCTGGGGAGTTGGAGGGGCTTTTGCGGGAGATGGGGTTGGGCTACGAAAAGAGGGGGGAGGGGCTTTTCCTTTTGAAGTTGGAGAAGGCCCTCAAGGTGTGGGTGGAGTTGGATTGGTGTGAGGAGGGGCGGTGCGGCTTGGTAGCCCTTTACGCCGGGTTTAGAAAGGATGGTGTGAGCCTCGAGCAAATCAACCGCTGGAATCGCGAGCGCCGCTTTAGCCGAGCCTATCTGGACGAGGATGGGGACCTTTGGGTGGAGTGGGAGCTGGACCTGACGGAGGGGGTGAGCCGGGAAACGGTAAAGGAGTTTTTCCGCCTCTTCACCGAAACCACCATACCCACGTTCATGGAACATATCGGATTTTC
This sequence comes from Thermus altitudinis, assembly GCF_022760835.1. Taxonomy (GTDB): domain Bacteria; phylum Deinococcota; class Deinococci; order Deinococcales; family Thermaceae; genus Thermus; species Thermus altitudinis. Next base: position 7,996 of record NZ_JAKTNQ010000017.1, on the reverse strand, counting down.
CCCCTAGGTTATCCTTAGGACTGTGGCGGCGTTGGTGGTCTATAAGGGCAGGCCCGCCCTGGCCGAGGAAAAGGGGGACAAGCTGGAGCTCACCCTGCCCGGGGGAGAACGGGCCCGGGTGCGCCCCAAGGATGTCCTTTGGCTCCACCCGGGGCCGGCCTCCTTGGAGCTGAACGTGCCCGAAGGCGAGGAGGAAGCCGCCTGGGAGCTTTTGCAGGGGCAGGCGGTGGACCTGAGGGAGTTGGCCGAGCTGGTCTTCGGGGCCTATACCCCGGAGACGGCCTATGGGGCCTATGTCTTGGCCCAGAAAGGGGAACGGTTTTACCTGGAAGGGGAAAGGGTAAGGGCCCGGACCCCCGGGGAGCTTGAGGCCCTTCTCCAGGCCAAACGGGAGCGGGAGGAAAGGGAGCGCCGCTTGGCCGAGGGGCTTGAGCGGCTGCGCCAGGGGGTCCTGGCCTTGGAGGACCGCCCCCTGGTCCAGGAGGTGGAGGCCATGGCCTTGGGGGAGAGGAAGGAAAGCCGGGTGCTTAGGGCCTTGGGCCAGCCCGAAACCCCCGAGGCGGCCCACGCCCTGCTCCTGCGCCTAGGGGTGTGGCGGCGGGAGAACCCGCACCCTAGGCGTTTGGGCCTGAGCCTTTCCCCCCCGGACCTCCCTGTGCCCCCTCTGCCCCAGGAAAAGCGGGTGGACCTCACCCATCTCCCCGCCTACGCCATTGACGACGAGGAAAGCCAGGACCCAGACGATGCCGTCTATGCGGAAAGGGTGGCGGAGGGCTTCCGGCTATGGGTGCACGTGGCCGATGTGGCGGCCTTGGTGGCGCCTTTCAGCCCTTTGGACCTGGAGGCCTTGCGCCGGGGGGCCAACCTGTACCTGCCCGAGGGCACGGTGCCCATGCTCCCTCCTGGGGTCACGGAGGCCCTGGGCCTGGGGCTACAGGAGGTTTCCCCGGCCCTCACCTTTGCCCTCACGGTTTCCCGGGAAGGGGAGGTTCTGGACGAAGAGGTCTTCCTGAGCTGGGTGCGGGTGAAAAGGCTGAGCTACCAGGAGGCCCTGGGGGTGGCGGAGCTGGAGCCCTTGAAGGAGCTGGCCCTGGCCTTCCGGCGAAGGCGCCTGGCCCAGGGGGGCTTCGAGCTCCACCTTCCCGAGGTCAAGGTGCGCCTGGAAGGGGACGAGATCCGCATCCGCCCCCTAGAGGCCTACGAAAGCCGCATCTGGGTGCAGGAGGCCATGCACCTGGCGGGCTATGCCGCTGCCCACCTGGCCTATAGGGAAGGCCTGCCCTTCCCCTACGCCACCCAGGAGGCCCCCTCTAAGCGGGTGGAAGGGGAGGGTCAAAGCGCCATGTGGGAACAGCGGAAGGCCCTGAAACGGGCCCAGCTCAAGGCGGTTCCGGCCCCCCATAAGGGCCTTGGCCTTCCCCTTTACGCCCAGGTGACCAGCCCCCTGAGGCGCTACTTGGACCTGGTGGCCCACCAGCAGCTTAGGGCCTGGCTAAAGGGGGACAAGCCCCTTTCCCAGGAGGAGGTCCTCCAGAGGGTGGGGGCGGCGGAGGCCATGGCCGACCTGGTGCGGGAGGGGGAGAGGAAGAGCAAGCTCCACTGGACCCTGGTGTACCTGAGGGAAAAGGGGTACGAGGGGAGGGGGGTCTTGGTGGAGAAGAGGGGAGGGCAGGGGGTCTTTCTCCTGCCGGAGCTTGGCCTTAGCGCCCAGGTGGCCCTTCCTGGGCCCTTACCCCTGGACGCCGAGGTCACCCTCCGCTTCCTGGAGGCGGATCTTCCCCGCCTCGAGGCCCGCTTCGCCCTCCTCTAGTCCATGTGCTGGATCAAGGCCTGGCCAAACTCGCTGGTCTTGAGGAGGGTGGCGGGCTTGCCCTCCGCCTGCAGAAGGCGGTGGAAATCGTAGGTGACCAAGCCCTTGGCGATGGTGCGCTCCATGGCCTGGAGGATGAGGTCCGCCGCCTCGTTCCAGCCAAGGTAGCGGAGCATCATCTCCCCGGAGAGGATGACGCTGGAGGGGTTCACCTTGTCCTGGCCCGCATACTTGGGGGCGGTGCCGTGGGTGGCCTCAAAGACCGCATGCCCCGTGAGGTAGTTGATGTTGGCCCCGGGGGCGATGCCGATCCCGCCCACCTGGGCCGCCAGGGCGTCGGAGATGTAGTCCCCGTTCAGGTTCAAGGTGGCGATCACCGAGTACTCGTCGGGGCGAAGGAGGATCTGCTGCAGGAAGTTGTCGGCGATCATGTCCTTGATGACGATGTCCCGGCCCGTTTTGGGGTTTTTCAGCACGTGCCAGGGGCCTCCATCCAGGGGCGTGGCCCCATACCTCTCTCGGGCCAGGGCATACCCCCACTCCCGGAAGGCCCCTTCCGTGAACTTCATGATGTTGCCCTTGTGCACCAGGGTGACGCTGGGGAGGTCCTCCTTGATGGCGTAGTCCAGGGCGGCGGCCACCAGGCGCTCCGTGCCCTCCTTGGAAACCGGCTTGATGCCGATGCCCGAGGTTTCGGGGAAGCGGATCTTGGCGTAGGCCTTGGGGAACTCCCGCTTGAGGAAGTCCAGGACCTTTTGCACCTCCTCGCTGCCCGCAGGCCACTCAATCCCCGCATAGATGTCCTCGGTGTTTTCCCGGAAGATGACCATGTTGACCAGCTCCGGGTGCTTCACCGGGCTTGGCACCCCCTTGAACCAGCGCACCGGACGCACGCAGGCGTAAAGGTCCAGCTCCTGCCTGAGGGCCACGTTGATGGAGCGGATCCCCCCGCCCACCGGGGTGGTCAGGGGGCCCTTGATGGCCACCAGGTATTCCCGGATGAAGTCCAAGGTTTCCTGCGGGAGCCAGATGGGCTCCCCGTAGACGGCATTGGCCTTTTCCCCGGCGTAGATCTCTACCCAGGCGATTCTGCGCCTCCCCCCGTAGGCCCTTTCTACCGCAGCGTCTAATACGGGCTTGGCGGCTCTCCAGATGTCGGGGCCGGTCCCATCCCCCTCAATGAAGCCGATGATGGGACGATCGGGAACCTGGAGAACCCCGTCCTTGATGGTAATCCTTTCACCTTCTTGGGGGATACGGATGTGTTGGTAGCCCATGGCCAACCTCCGGGGCATAGCATACCCCCTTTGAGGGGGAAGGGTGTCCTAGACTGGGGGCATGCCCGATGCCCTGGTGGTGGGAGCGGGGATCGTGGGGGCGGCCTGCGCCTACCGTCTGGCCCAGGCGGGGCTTCGGGTGCGGCTCCTGGAAAAGGAGGCCACCTTTGCCCAAGGCTCCACCGGGAGAAGCGCTGCCGGGGTGCGGGTGCAGTTCTCCGAGCCCTTGAACGTGCTCCTTTCCTACCATTCCATCCTGGAGTACCAAGGGATTCCTGAGGCCGGCTACCGGCCCATAGGGTACCTTTTTCTGGTGCCGGAAGGCCTTAGGGAGGCCCAGGAGGAGGCTTTGGCCACCCAAAGGGCCTTGGGGGTACCGGTGGCCAAGCTTTCCCTAAGGGAGGCCCAGGCCCACGTGCCCTTTCGGGAAGAGGGCTTGGCCTACGCCACCTATGGCCCCATGGATGGGGTGATAGACCCCCACGGGGTCACGGCCTATTACCTCAGGGAGGCCAGGCGGCTTGGGGCTGAGGTGCGCTTTTCCGAGCCCCTGATCTCCGCCCACAGGGAAAAGGGCCTCTGGCGGGTCAGGACCCCCAAGGGGGAGGTGGAGGCCCCCTTTCTCCTCCTGTGCACCGGGGCCTGGACGGGGGAGGTGGGGAAAAGGCTTGGCCTGGAGATCCCCATAGCGCCCGTGCGCCGCATGGTCTTTGCCACGGGCCCAGCGCCCTTTTCCCACGCCTTTCCCCTCACCATAGACCTGGCCACGGGCTTCTACCTGCGCTCCGAAGGGGCAAGGGTGCTCTTTGGCCGTTCCAATCCGGACGAACCCCCTGGATTCCAAGAGGGCATGGACTGGGGGTGGTTGGGGCCGACCCTCGAGGCGGGCCTTTCCCGCTTCCCCTTCCTGGAGGGGCTCACCCTGGACCGGAAGGCCAGCTGGTGGGGCTACTACGAGATGACCCCCGACGCCAACCCCATCCTGGGTTTCGTGGAGGAGGGGCTTTTGGTGGCGGCGGGCTTTTCCGGCCACGGGGTGCAACAGGCGGCCATGGTGGGGAGGCTCATGGCCGAAGAGGTGGTCCATGGAGAGGCCCGGAGCCTGGACCTAAGCCCTTTTCGCCTGGAGCGCTTCGAGAAGGGAGCCCTTTTGCGGGAGCGGGGGATTGTGTAGGCTGAAGGGGTCCTCCAAAGTGGCCTTTTGGCCCGTTGGGGGGAAAGGGGTTTTATGAGGGGATTGCTGGCAGCATTCGTGTTTTTGGGATTGGCCTTGGGGCAGGCTGTGGTCAAGGGCTTAAGCCCGGCGGAGGTGGAGGGGGTCTTGAAGCAGGCGGGCCTCAGCTACGAAAGGGTGGACGCCCGGGAGTTCCGTTTGCCAATGGCCGGCTTGGAGAAGGTCTGGCTTTACCTGGACTACTGCCAGGAGGAGCGCTGTGGGGTGTTGACCTTAAGCGCCGGCTTTACCCTGGATGGGGGGTTGGGCCTCGAGGTCCTAAACGCCTGGAACCGGGACCGCCGCTTTAGCCGGGCTTTTTTGGATGAGGAGGGGACGGCGTGGGTGGAGTCGGACCTGGACCTTACGGGTGGCGTGAGCCTGGGGGCGGTGAGGGCCTTCTTGGACCTTTTTGCCGAGGAAATCCTCCCCGACTTCATGGACCACATCGGCTTTGAGCCTTGACCGCCTGAGGGCCCTCCCCTAAGATGGGGATTGCCTGGTGCGCCCGTGGCGGCGTAGCTCAGGTGGTCAGAGCACACGACTCATAATCGTGGTGTCGTGGGTTCGAGTCCCACCGCCGCCACCAGCAGGTGCCGGGCTCCCTAGGGTCTAGTTTTGGGAGCCCGGTTTCACTGTATCCTGACCCGGCAATAGCCTAAGGGACCAGGAGGTTGTTACACTGAGGAAACGGGTCCGGGATCCCCCCGGTCGCCCTGGGAGGCCTATGCGTGCCCACATCATTACCTTTGGATGCCAGATGAACGAGTACGACTCCCACCTGGTGGCCAGCGAGCTGGTGAGCCTGGGGTGGGAGCTGGTGGACAGCCTGGAGGAGGCGGACTTCGTCTTGGTGAACACCTGCGCCGTCCGTGGCAAGCCCGTGGAGAAGGTGCGCTCCCTCCTGGGCCAGCTCCGTAAGGAAAAGGAGAGAAGGGGCCTTCTCGTCGGGCTTATGGGCTGCTTGGCCCAGCTGGACGAGGGCCAGCAGATGGCCCGGAAGTTCGGGGTGGATATCCTCCTGGGCCCCGGGGCCCTTACCTCCTTGGCGGAGGCCTTGAGGGAGAACGGCCGCTTCTGGGACCTCACCTTCAAGGAAGACCTCCTGGACTACATCCCCCCGCCCCCCAAAGGGGCCCTTTCCGCCCACGTGACCATCATCCGGGGATGCAACCACCACTGCACCTACTGCATCGTGCCCACCACCCGGGGTCCTGAGGTTTCCCGCCATCCCGACCTGATCCTGAGGGAGATAGAGGCCCTGAGGGAAGCCGGGGTGCTGGAGATCACCCTTTTGGGGCAGAACGTGAACTCCTACGGCAAGGACCAGCCGGGCTTCCCCTCTTTTGCCCAGCTCCTCCGCATGGTGGGCCGGATGGGCATCCCCCGGGTGCGCTTCCTCACCAGCCACCCGGTAAACTTCACCGACGACATCATAGAGGCCATCGCCGAAACCCCGGCCATTACCCGCTACATTCACCTGCCGGTGCAGTCGGGTTCCGACCGGGTGCTGAGGCGCATGGCCCGGGAGTACCGCCGGGCGCATTACCTGGAGCGCATCCGCAAGATCCGCGAAGCCTTGCCGGATGTGGTGCTTTCCACGGATATTATCGTGGGCTTTCCTGGGGAGACGGAGGAGGACTTCCAGGAAACCCTTTCCCTCTACGACGAGGTGGGGTACGACCAGGCTTACATGTTCATCTACTCCCCAAGGCCCGGAACCCCTGCCTACAAGCACTTCCAGGACCTGCCCCGGGAGGTGAAGGTGGAGAGGCTCATGCGCCTCATTGAGAAGCAAAAGGAGTGGAGCTACCGCCGGAACCGGGAGTGGGTGGGGAAGACCGTGGAGGTGTTGGTGCGGGGGGAGGCTAAGGAGGAGGGGTACGTACAGGGTCACGACCGGGGAAACCACCCGGTGCTGGTTCCTGCCCACCAGGCCCCCACCCCTGGGCTTTACCAGGTGGAGATCAAACAGGCCACCCCCCACCTGCTCTTTGGGGAGGTGGTGGGGGCCCGGGAACCCGCCCCCATCCCTTTGCCCGTGGCCTGAGGAGGCGCTATGGGACGGCACCTTTTGCCTGTGAGCGGGGCCTTGGCCCTGTTTCTCCTCCTCTGGGCCAGTTTCCGCTTCAGCCCGGGGGGCTTTCTTCTGGCCCTAGGGTTTTCCTTTCCCCTGTATCTGGGTCTATTGCGCTGGCAAGGGAGGCTTTTGCAAAGGGGGCCTTCCCAGGCGGCCTTGGAGCGCTTGGCCATGAAGGAGGCTTGGCGGAAGGGCGGCTTCCTGCGCCCGGAGGACCTTAAAGCCTTCCTCTCCCCCTCCGAGGCGGAGCGCCTTTTAGAGGGGCTTGTGGGCCGGGGGCTTTGCCGGAAGGAGGGGGAAGGGTACCGGTTCTAGATGGCGGGTGGCCGGGCGAAAGCCGAGGTGGTGGTCCTGGGGGCGGGGGTGGTGGGACTCACCGCCGCCCGGCTTTTGCAGGAGAAAGGCCACCGGGTCTTGGTGGTGGCCCAGGGCCTGGGGGAGGCCAGCCGGGTGCCCGTGGCCCTGGTGAATCCTTTAAGGGGCAGGCGCTTCACCCTGGCCCCACGGGGCGAGGAGGCCCTCGAGGCGGCCCTCCGCTTCTATAGCCGCTTCGTGCCCTTGCACCTTGGCGTTTACCGCCCGGTGCCGGAAGGGGAGAGGGAGAGGGTGGCCTTGCGGCTTGGGGGGCTTAGGCACACCTGGGAGGAGGGGGGAGTCCTGTTGGAAGAGGCCTTCTGGCTAGAGCCCAGGCCCCTTCTGGAGAGGCTTGCGGAAGGGCTTTCGCTTCTTAAGGCCCGGGTTTTGGCCTGGGAGCCCCCGTACCTGGTTTTGGAGGGCGGGGAAAGGGTCCACGGGGAGGTGCTGGTCTATGCCGGTGGGGGGCAGGGGGCGCACCTTTTGGGCCTCGAGGGGCGGCATATCCCGGGACTGGTCCTCACCCTCCTGGACTACTTTCCCCGGGCCATCAGCTACCGGGTCTACCTGGCGGGAAGCGTGCTTGGAGGAAGCTACCTGCCCCACCAGAGGACCCCGGAGGCCCCACCCCCCACGGAAGGGGAGGCGGAGTGGCTCCTCAGGGGGGCGGAGGCCCTTTTGGGCTACCGGCCAAAGGTGGCCTCGGCCTGGCGGGGGGTGCGCTTCCGGCTGGCAAACCCCAGCCCGCTTGGCAGCACGGTGGGGCTTCCCTACCTCTTTCCGGTGGCCGGGGGTTTTGCCCTCACGGGGCTCGGCTCCACCGGGTTCCTCTATGCCCCCTGGCTTGGGGAGAGGTTGCTTGCGGCCTTAGAGAAAAGAGGGAGTGTGGGGGAGCTATAACCCCCCGGACCTTCTAGTCCTTGGGATACATGGACTCCCCCACATGCCCTGCAGGGACAGAGTATAGTGGACAACAGATGTGCGATAATGTGCTGAAGCCACGATGATCAGAAAAGCCTTCAAGTACCGCCTGTACCCTACCAAGCCCCAGAGAAAAGACCTGGAGCGTACTCTCTATCTCTGCCGACAGCTCTACAACGCAGCCCTTCAGGAGCGTAGAGAGGCTTACCGTAAGGCAGGCAAGACAGTGAGCTTCTACGAGCAGAAGCGCTCCTTGCCGGAGATACGCTCCGAACACCCTGAGTACAGGGGCATCCATTCCCAGGTCCTACAGAACGTCATAGACCGTGTGGACAAAGCCT
>NZ_JAKTNQ010000016.1 GCF_022760835.1 Thermus altitudinis | reverse complement strand
GTCAGGTGGTCGGCCACGGTCATGGACGAAGAATACAACAAGAAAGGGTATTAGAGGATGCCCAGCTCCCGGAGGAGCCTCAGGGCTTGGTCCAGGGGAAGCTTTTCAAAGTCCAGCTTGGGGCTTTTCTTCAGGGCTTCTTCCAAGGGCAGGAGGTGGGCGTCGGCCACCACCCCCTTCACCAGGGGGTATTCCCCCACGGTCCCCGCAAAATACTGCTGCCCCTTGGGGGAGAGGAGGTAGGTGAGGAAGCGGTTGGCGGCCACCAGGTTCTTGGAGGTCTTCAGGATGCCTGCCCCTGTGACCAGGGCCAGGTTGCCCACATCCCCTTCCTTGAAGTAGTGAAGGCCCAGGTTGTACCCCGCTCGGCGGAAGCGCACCACGTAGTAGTGGTTGGTGGAGCCCAGGTCGATCTCCCCGGCGCGGATGGCGTCCAGCATGGCCGAGTTGGAGGCATAGCCCTTGGGGTTAAGGGCTTTCATGGCGGAAAGCCATTCCCGGGTCCTGTTTTCCCCATAGAGGACCATCATCCCCGCCACCATGTCCTGGAAGCTGGAATAGGTGGGGGTCCAGCCCATCCTACCCGCCAGGCCCTTGTCCTGGGCGAAGCGGGGGAGGTCCAGGATGCTTCCCGGAAGCTCTTCCGGCTTGAACTTCTGCGGGTTGTAGGCCAAGACCCTAAGGCGCAGGGTCACCGGTACCCAGGCTTTGGACTCGGGCACGAAGGCCAAGGGCTGCTTCAGGAGGGTGTCTCCCAAGGGCCGTAGGAGCCCTTTGCTGGCCGCCTGGCCCAAAGCCCCTGCGGTGTTGGCCCAGAAGATATCGGCCGGCGACCGGCTTCCCTCCTCCTGCAGGGCCGCCAGGATCTGGGCGTCGGTGCCGTAGCGCACCTGGACCCGGATACCGGTCTCCGCTTGGAACTGCTTCACCAAGGGTTCCACCAGGCTCTGCCCCCGCCCGGAATAGAGGGTCAGGGTCGTCTCTTGAGCGGAAGCCAACCCTAGGACCAGAATGCCCACCAAGGTAACGAGTCTTCTACGCTGCATCTTGCCTCCTTCCTACCTCCCCGGGGGTTCCCCGGGGCGAGGGCGCCCTCTGCCTGGGGACTTTACCGGAAAGGGGGGACAAAGTCAAGTATTCCGGTCGGATTTTGTAAGTTTAGAAGTGATAATCACTTGCAACCAAAGGAAAAAGGCCGCCAGATCCTTCGGCCAGAAGGGGGTTTTCTGCCCCGTATAGACCAAGGGCACAGGGTTTCGGGTGTGCCGGGGGTGCCAGGGCTCCTCGGCATTGCCGTGGTCGGAGGTGAGGAGGAGGGTGCCCCCTTCCTCCAAGAAGCCCTTCAGGAAAAGGGAAAGCTCCAGGAAGCTTTCGGGTAGCGCCTCTGGGAAACGGTGGGCGAAGAGGTCCAGGGCCCAGTATTCCAGGACCACCAGGTCAAAGCCCCGGGCCAGGGAAGCCGCCTGGGCTCCAGCTCCAAAGGGATCTTCCCAAAACCCAGGGGAAAGGGCCTCGGGGTGGCCCAGGGGCAAAAGGGGCAGGCCCGCCAGGAGGGCCCCTTGGGCGAAGGCGGAGAGGAGAAGCCTCCTTCCCGCGGCGGCCCGCTCTAGGTATTCCGGGCGGTAAGCGTTGGCGTGGAGGATGCGTAGGCCTGTTTCCTTCGCCCAAGCGTACAGGCTTTTTTGCAGAAGGGGCCTGAGCCTGGGGCTGGGAAAAGGCCCCTGGTGGTGGCCGAGAAGGCGGGGGGCATTGACCCCAGTAAGGAGGGTGGTCTGGCCCGTGCCCGACTGGGGCAGGCCCTCCACCCCCAAGGTGGCGTCCAAGGCCTTAGGGGAAAGCTCTAGGAGGAAGGGGAAAAGGTCCTCCAGGGCCTCACCTAGGCCGAGGCCGTCCACGAAGAGGAAAAGCACGCCTTTAGTGTGCTTCCGTTTGGGCCCCTCCGTCAAACCGCAAGGGATAGTAGAAGGTGCCTTGCCTCACCCGGCGGTTGTGCGGGTTAGGAGTATCCTGGAACCGGAGGTAAAGCCATGCCGGTAAGAAAGGCCAATGCGATATGGGAAGGCGGTTTGCGTAACGGTCAGGGTCTAATGAAGCTGCAAAGCCAGGCTTTTGAGGGACCCTATTCCTTCCCCTCCAGGTTTGAGGAGGGGCCGGGGACCAACCCCGAGGAGCTCATCGCCGCCGCCCATGCGGGCTGCTTCTCCATGGCCTTGGCGGCCTCCTTGGAGCGGGAGGGATTCACCCCCAAGCGGGTTTCCACGGAGGCCCGGGTGCACCTGGAGATGGTGGAGGGAAAGGCCACCATCACCCGCATTGACCTGGTTACCGAGGCGGAGGTGCCGGGGATAACCCCGGATAGGTTCCAGGAGATCGCCCAGGCGGCCAAGGAGGGCTGCCCGGTTTCCCGGGCCTTAGGGGCGGTGAAGGAGATCACCCTCGAGGCCCGCCTGGTCTAGCCCTCCCCTTTCCACAGGAGCCGGCCACAGGAGGGGCAGCGCACCAGCTGCCCCTGCACCACCTTCTGGGCCACGTGGGTGGGCAGGACCACGTTGCACCCTTCGCAGCGGAAGACCTGGCCTTGGCGGAGCATGCGGGCGATGCCGGTGCCCTTGCGGGCCCGGCGGATGGCCTCGTACTCCTTCAGGACGGGGGCGGGGATGGCTTGGGCCATGAGGGAACGTTCCTCTAGCCTGAGGGCGATTTCCGCCCTTAGGGCCTCCACTCGCACCCGGTTGGCCTCCAAGAGTTCTTCCAGGCGGGGCTTTAAGGCGGCGAGCTCGGCTTCCACCTCCTGGATCTCGCCTTCCAGGTTCTCCATGGCCTCCATGATGGGGGTGGAAAGCTCCAGGAGCTCTTTGATGCGGTCCTTGATCTGTTGGATGCGGTTCTCGTACTGGGTCTGCTCGCGGGCGCTTTGGGCCTGGCGTTGCTCGGCTTCCGCCTGCTTCTCCTTGGCGGTGAGGTCCTCAATGTCCAGGCTGTGGCGGTTGTACTCCTTGCGGAGCTCTGCCTGGCGCTCCAGGAGGTCGGCGAGCCGGCTTTCCAGGGCCTCCACCTGGGTCTTCACCGCAACCAGGTCCTGGGGGAGGGTCTCCGCCTCCTTTTGCAATCGGTCTATCTCCAGGTCCTTTTCCTGCAGGTCATAAAGGGCCTTAAGCGCCTCAAGCTGTCCCCTGTGGGGAGCATCCGCCCCGTTCACGTTTCCCATTCTAACCCCAGGAGGAAGGGGTTGGTCTGGGCCTCGAGGGCCAGGGTGGTGGGGGGCCCGTGCCCCGGGTAGACCTCCGTCTTGGGGGGCAGGGTGAGGAGGCGCTTTAGGGAGCGGAAAAGGTCCTCCCGGTTTGCCCCCGGAAGGTCGTAGCGGCCGATGCTTCCCCGGAAGAGGAGGTCCCCAGAGAAGACCCTAGGGGGCTCGGAGCCTTCCCAGTGGAGGAAGGCCACGTGCCCGGGGCTATGGCCGGGAAGGTGCCAGACCTTAAGGCCAAAAAGGGACAGGCCCTCGGCCAAGGGTTCCACGGGTAGGGGAGGCTTGAGGATGGAGAGGCCAAAGAGGGCCGCCACCTCCTGGGCCTTTTGGTAAAGGGGAAGGTCCAGGGGGTGGAGGAAGACGGGGAGGGACAGGGCCTCCACCAAGGGGGCCACGGCCCCCAGGTGGTCAAAGTGGGCGTGGGTAAGGAGGATGGCCTGGGGCGTTAACCCCGTGGACTCCAGGAGGGCCAGGATCCTCTCTGCTTCGTCCCCGGGGTCCAGGAGCACGGCACCCTCCTCCCCCGCCACCAGGTAGGCGTTGGCCTCCAGGGGGCCCAGGCTTAGCCGGTACACCCTCATGGTTCGGTGGGAAGCCCCTCCTGGAGCCACTCGTGCATGGAGCCCAGGTAGTTCCGGGCCCTGACCCCCAGGCTCCTCAGCACGAAGAAGGCCACGGCGCTTCGGGCCCCGGAGTGGCAGTAAAGCCCCACCTCCTGCCCCGGCTCCAGGCCGAGCCGCCCTAGCACCTTGTCCGGCTCCAGAAAAAGCTCCAGGGGGGCGTTTCGGCTTCCGGGGATGCGCCCTCCCCGGGGGCAGCAAGGAGGGTGGACCTTGCCCTGGTATTCCTCGGGGCTACGCACGTCCAAGAGGAGAGGGTGGCTGGCCGCCTCCTGGGCGGTGAGGAGCCAGTCCCGCCGGAGGCGGGCTATGGTATCCGAGCGCTGGGGTTTGGGCTCTTCCCGCTCGCTGGCGTGGGCTTCCCAGCCCTCGGTCCAAAGCTCCACCTCCAGCCCCCCAAGCCCCAGGAAGAAGGCGGTGCGGCAAAGGCGGCTGGTGAGGCCCTCGTCGTAGAGGATCACGGGGCTTTTGAGTCCCAGTTCCTGGAAAAGCTCGGTGAGGCCGGCTTCCAGGGCTTTCAGCTCCGCCTCTTCCCGCAGGCGAAGCCTGGGGGCGGAAAGGTCCAGGTGCCGGGCACCCGGTAGGTGCCCGGCCTCGTAGGCGGCCCGGGGACGGGTATCCACCAGGACGGCTCCAGAGGGGATCTCCATGCCCCTGATTATAGGGGGCGCATGGGTAGGCGCTAGAGGATAAGGATACTTGACAAACTAAGGCGCAAGTGATATAAGTGAAGCGGGAGGTGATAGGTATGGCCCTGGTTCGCAGGGATGCACGGCCCATGGAGATCACCCCCTTCCGCACCTGGGGTCCTTTCTCCCTCCTGGAGGAGGCTAACCGGCTCTTTGAGGAGGTCTTGGGGGACTTTGCCCGCCCCGTGGCCACCTACGTGGCGCCCGCGGACCTCTACGAGACCGACGAGGCCTTGGTCCTGGAGATGGCGGTGCCGGGCCTGGCCCCGGAGGACCTGGAGGTGAGCCTCGAGGGCAGCAAGCTCACCATCAGGGGCCAGGTGAAGCCCGCGGAGGAAGCCAAGGTGCGCCGTTACTACCTGCAGGAGATCCCCCATGGCTCCTTCGTGCGCACCTTCACCCTTCCCGTGGAGGTGGACGCCTCCCAGGCCAAGGCGGAGTTCCGCCACGGGATCCTGCATCTCACCCTACCCAAGGTGGCCGAGGCCCGGGCCAAGCGGATCCCCATTGAGGTGGTCCAGTAGGCCCGAGCCCCCTTGCCCCCCGGGGAACCCCTGGGGGGCTTAGGCTTTTCTGAGGGCTTCGGCAAGGCGTTTTAGGGCCTCGTCCAGGACCTCGGGGTAGGTGGCGAAGTTGAGGCGCACGTAGCGATCGTACCCTTCCCCGAAGTTTTCCCCGGGATTCAGGGCCACCCGGGCCTCCTTGAGGAAGAAGGAGGCCGCCTGGGGAATGGGGGTTTTGAACCAGGCCAGGTAGGTGCCCTCCGGGGGAACGTGGCCGAGGCCCACTTCCTTGGCCCAGGCTGCCACCCGGTCGCGGTTCGCCCTAAGCCGGGCCAGGGTCTCCCCAAGCCAGGCCTCCCCTTCCCTCAGGGCCGCCTTCCAGGCGGCCATGGCCAGCACGTTGGGGAAGGTGTGGGGCAGGTAGCGCCTCAAGGCCTCCACCAGGGGCTTAGGCCCCACCGCCGCCCCAATGGGCAGTCCGGCCAAGTTGTAAGCCTTTCCCGGTCCCAACAGGGTAAGGGTGCGCTCGGGGAGGAAGCGGGCCAGGGGCACGTGGCCCCTCTCGTAGGTGAGGGGGGCGTGGAGCTCGTCGGAAACCACAATGAGGTCGTGCTTGCGGGCGATGGCGGCCAAAGCGGCAAGCTCCTCCTCCCCAAAGACCCTTCCCGTGGGGTTTTGCGGATGGCAGAAGAGGAGGAGCCGGCTGGCGTAGGCCAGGCGCTCCAGGCCCTCGAGGTCCAGCCGGTACCCCTCCTCGGTTTCCCGTAAAGGATTCGCCAGAACGGTGCGTTTTTGCTGGCGGATGGCGGCTAGAAACGGGGGGTATATGGGGACCTGGGTCAGGACCCCCTGGCCAGGGGCGGTGAAGGCGGCTACCGCCCCGTAGAGCCCCACCACCACCCCGGGCATAAAGGCCAGTTCCCCTTCCAAGCCCGCTTTTTCCAGGATGAGGGCCTTAAGCTCGAGGTCCCCATCCCGGGGGGGGTAACCCAAAAAACCCTCGGCCCTTTCCCGTATGGCCCTGCGGATGGGCTCGGCCACGGGGAAGTCCATGTCCGCTACCCAAAGGGGCAGGACGTCCTCAGGGTAGGTGCCCCACTTGAGGGAGTCCTTGCGGGGGGGAAGCACCATGGGCTTATCTTACCGGCCTAGCCGCCGAAGCATGTACCAGGAAAGTAGGATGAGGGGCACGCTCACCACCTGGGTGGCGGTGAAGAGGCCGATGCCCAGTTGGTCGTTCTGGTAGACGGGAAGCCACAAGGGGTTTAAGCGGAAGGGTTCCTCCAAAACCGAGCGGAGCACACTGTACCAAAGGATAAAGTTCCAAAAGGCGTACCCGTAGAAGGGCTTCTGGCGAAGCCAGTAGTAGGAAAGGGGCAGGAGGATGAGGCCCACCAGGGCCCCGTAGATCTGGGTGAGGTGCACGGGTCCCCGGAGGAGCTCGTCGCACCGATAGACCTGGGAGATATCCTCAATGCCGGGGCAGATTCCGGGGAACCCCTTGGCCCACTCCGGCCAGGTGAAGCCGATGGGCAAGGAGGTGAGGCGGCCCACGGTGTCGGAGCCATTCATTAGGTTCCCGATCCTCCCGGCGATGATGCCTAAGGCCACCCCCGGGGTGGCGGCGTCCAGGTAGGGCCAGAGGGGGTAGCCCTTGCGCTTATGAAAGTAGAGGAAGACCAGGGCCCCGCCCAGTATGGCCCCGTGGAAGGAAAGCCCCCCGTGCCAGATGTACAAAACCTCCACCGGGTTCTGCAGAAAGTAGCCGGGGGAGGTGAGGACATAGCCCAGCCTGGCCCCCACCACCCCCCACACCACCGCCCAGAAGGCCACCCCCTCAAACTTCTCCGCATCCAACCCCCAGGCCCTAAGCCTGCGCTTGGCCAGTTCAAAGCCGATGAAGATGGCCAGGGTAAGGAGAAAGCCATACCACTGGATGCGCAAGGGGCCGATCTGGATCATGGTGGGGTTCATGCCTCACCCCCTCTTTGGAGCCTTGCCACCAGCTCCATCAGCGACCTCTCGTCAAAGATACCTTCCAAAAGCACCCTGTCCCCCAGAAGAAGCACGGGTACCCGGAAGGTGTAATGGCGGAAGAGCTCGGGGTCTTGGTCCACATCCCGGCGCACATAGGGTATTCCCAAAGTCCAAAGGGCCCTTTCCGCCTTTTCGCATAGGCCACATCCTTCCCGGGTGACGAGGACCAGGTCCATGGGGAAAAGCATACCCTAGCCTTGAAAGATGGTCCGGATCACCAGGACTCCCATGGCTACGTGCACCAGCACCTTGGCCACCACGCCCCCCATGAGGCCCACCAGGGTGCCCCAGGCCGCCTTTAGGGCCTCCTCGGCCCTCCTTCCCGAAAGGTACTCAAAGAGCCAGGCCAGAAGGAAGGGCAAGACCAGCACGCCCAAAACACCCAGGAAAAGGCCCAGAATGCCCCCCAAAAACGCCCCCCAAAGCCCTGCCCGTCCGGCTCCGTACCTCCTGGCTCCCAGGAGGGTGGCCAGGTTGTCCAGGCTCATGGCCAGGAGGGCCAGAACCCCTAGGGCCAGCCACAGGCCCAAGGAAAGTTCCCGGAAGCCCACCAGGGCCTCGTGGAGGAGGGCGGCGGCCAGGATCAAAAGGGTGGCGGGGACAAAGGGCACCAGGGTTAGGAGCACCCCCGCTCCCCAAAGGGCCACGAAGAGCCAATCCGCGAAGGCATCCACAAAACAAGCCTAGGATGGGATTCCATGAGAAGGAAAAGGGACATCCGCCCTCCGCTTCCCCTTTAAGCTCAAGGCGAGGAGGCGGGTATGGAGTTTGGCCTACCCAAGGAACAGGGCGTGGTCAAGACCCAACCCCCCTTCGGGGAGGTGCGGGAGGGCCGGGTGGCCCTCACTCCCCAAGGGGTGCGGGAGCTGGTGGGCCGGGGCCACCGGGTCTATGTGGAGCGGGGGGCCGGGGAGCGGGCTGGGTTTGCCGACGCCCTATATGAGGAGGCCGGAGCCCGGCTGGTGAGCCGGGAGGAGGCCTTTGGCCGGGGGGAGGTGGTCTTGAAGGTGGGAAGGCCCACCCTCGAGGAGGTCGCCCTCCTCCGCCCTGGGGCCACGGTCATGGCCTTCCTGCACCTGGCGGTGGCGGAGTCCGCCTTGGTGGAGGCCATGGCGGAAAAGGGCCTAACGGCCATTGGGTACGAACTCATCGGGGCGGAGGGAAGGCGCCCCGTGCTCAAGGCCATGAGCGAGATCGCCGGCCGCCTGGCCCCCCAGATTGCGGGGAGGCTTTTGGAGGCCCCCTTCGGCCCCGGGGTGCTCCTTTCCGGGTTGCCCGGGATTCCCCCTGCGGATGTGGTCATCCTGGGGGCGGGGGTTTTGGGGAGGGCGGCGGCCCGGGCCTTCTTGGGGGTGGGGGCCTCGGTCTACCTCTTGGACAAGGAGCTTTCGGCCCTGGAGGAGGCCTCCAAGGAGGCCAAAGGGGCGGTCACCGCCCTCATCACCCAGACCCGCTTGGAGCGATACGTGGCCTTCGCCGATGTCCTGGTGGGGGCGGTGGCGGTGCCGGGGGAAAGGGCCCCCCTCCTCCTAAGCCGGGCCCTGCTTTCCCGCATGCGCCCGGGGGCCGTGCTCCTGGACTTCGCCATTGACCAGGGGGGAATTGCGGAAACCAGCCGGGTGGGGGTGTACCAGGAGCTGGGCATCACCCACTTCTGCCTCCCCAACGTTCCCGCCCTGGTGCCCCGTACCAGCAGCCACGCCCTCACCGCCACCCTTTTGCCCTTTCTCCTAGAGGTGGAGGAGGATCCCTTGAAGGTGCCAGAGCTCCGCCAGGGGGCCTACCTCCTCCTGGGCCAGAAAGGAGGGCACCTGGAATGAGCTACCGCAAGAAGCTGACCTCTCCCGAAGATGCCGTAACCCTCATCCGGTCGGGCATGCGGGTCTTCGTTTCCGGAAACGCCGCCACCCCTACCCCCATCCTGAAGGCCTTGGCCGCCCGTAAGGACGAGCTGGAGAACGTGGAGCTAGTGCACCTCCTGCAGATGGGGGAGGACCCTTTCGCCCCTCCCGAGATGGAAGGCCATTTCCGCCGCCGCTCCCTTTTTGTGGGGCCCGCCGACCGGGAGGCGGTGAACCAGGGCCGGGCCGACTACGTGCCCGTCATGCTCCACCAGGTGCCTTGGCTTTTCAAGAGGCGCATCCTGCCCCTGGATGCCGCCATCGTCCAGGTATCCCCTCCCGACGAGCATGGCTTCTGCTCCTTGGGGGTGGAGGTGATCGCCACCAAGGCGGCCCTCGAGGCCGCCCCCCTGGTGATCGCCATGGTGAACCCTCGCATGCCCAGAACCCTGGGGGATACCTTCGTCCACGTTTCCCGCTTCACCGCCATCGTGGAGCTGGACTGGCCCTTGCCCGAGCTAAAACGGGAGGGGTTTGGCGAGGTGGAGCGGAGGATCGGGGAGCACGTGGCCAGCCTCATAGAGGACGGGGCCACCTTGCAGATGGGCATCGGGGCCATCCCCGATGCCGTTTTGGCCAGCCTGGAAGGGAGGCGGGACCTAGGGGTCCACACGGAGATGATCTCCGATGGGGTGCTGGAAGCCTTTGAAAAGGGCCTCATCACCGGGGCCCGCAAAACCCTCCACCCCGGCAAGGTGATTGGCACCTTCGTTCTGGGTTCGGAGCGGCTTTACCGTTTCGTCCACGACAACCCCCTTTTTGAGCTCCACCCCGCCGACTACGTGAACGACCCCTTCGTGGTGGCCCAAAACCGCAAGATGGTGGCCATCAACTCCGCCATCGAGGTGGACCTCACGGGTCAGGTGGTGGCGGACTCCATCGGCACCCGCATCTACTCGGGCTTTGGCGGCCAGCTGGATTTCATCCGGGGGGCGGCGAGGAGCGAGGGGGGCAAGCCCATCATCGCCCTTCCCTCCACCGCCAAAGGGCATAGCCGCATCGTCCCCTACTTGAAACCGGGTGCGGGGGTGGTCACCACCCGGGCGGATGTGCACTACGTGGTCACCGAGTGGGGCGTGGCCGAGCTTTTTGGCCGCTCCCTAAGGGAAAGGGCCCTGGCCCTTATCCATATCGCCCACCCCGATTTCCGGGAGGGGCTTTTGGAGGCGGCCTGGGAGAGGAGGCTCCTTCCCCGGGGCTATCCTGGGGTTTCCCTTCCCCAAGGGAAAAACCCCGGGGAAGGGTAGGGGCCTAGCGGATCCTCACCCGGTAACACACCTCTCCCGTCTCCCCTGGCCCCACGGTGCCCACGGCCACCCTTACGAGGCCGCTGGCCATCTCTCCGGCATCGTCTCCCGTTTGGGCGGTGAGGTACTGGGTGGTGGTTCCATGGGTCCAGCGGATGGCCTTGTTGCCGTAGTCGGCCACGGTGGTGAGGGCATCGGTGAAGAAGGGCACGGGGTCAGAGAGGGTGAAGTTGCTCACGGGCTGGGTGCCCAGGTTGCGGTAGGCGATGCAGTACTCCAGGACCTCATTGGGCTTGCCCTGGGCGGTGGTGCCGAAGGGGGTGTTTTGGGAGACGTTGCGCACCCGCTTGTCCAGGCGCACTTCTCCACCGGTCACCTGCAGGGTGTCGGTGAGGGTGTCGGGTTCTTGGACACTGGGGTTATGGGCCCAGGTGAGGCGGGCTTCCAGGAGGGCGATGTCCATGGCTCCGGTTGGCGCGCCTGCGGGGACCAGGGCCCGGACCTCCAGGGCACAGGCCCTGAGGCTGCCATCGGCTTCCCTGGGCCAGGCGCTGCCCACGGTAAAGGTGGAGGGGAAGGAGGCCCAGTCTTCCCCTGGGCCGAAGGCGCCATCGCAGTCCAGGTCCACCCGCACCTGGTAGGCGTAACGGGGGTTGGGAGGGGAGAGGAGGTCTAGGGTGACGCTTCCCCGGGTGCCCGGGCGGTACCAGTGGCTGAAGGTGTAGACCCCTGGGGAGGAGGTCTGGCCGGAGCCATCGGGGTAGAAGCGGCTATCCCGCACCACGCCGAAGTTCCGCTCCCGGATGGAGCCGGCCAAGCCCGAGGCGGGGCCCAAGGAAACCGTAGCCCCCGCGGAGCCCGGGCCTAGGGCATCCGCCCAACTCCCCACCAGGGTGACCCCACCTTGGCCATCGTTGTGGCCGGTGGCCGGGCGCAAGGGATGGGAGAGGGCCACATTTCCCCAGGAGTAGGGGATATAGAGGCGGTAGTAGCCGTTGCCATCGGTGAGGGCGGTGCGGGTGCGGGTGCCGTCGGTGGCGGTGACGGTCACGCCCCCCACGCCCCCTTCCCCGCCATCCCGGAGGGCGTTGTTGGGGGTGCCCCCAGCCAGGCCGTCGTCCCAAAAGACCTGGCCCTGGACCACCCCTCCGCGGAAGAGGCCGAAGTCCAGGCCCTGGAGGTGGCCGGCCACCACCACTTCCCGCCTGCCCTCCCCAGGCTGGATGAAGAGCCACCCTGGGGGCGCCTGGGGTGCGGTGGCGCCATTGGAGGTGGCCACCACCAGGGAATAGGTGCCGGGAGGTACGCCCTGGAAGGAGAAGGTCCCGGTACCTTGGGGTACGGCCACGCTTTGGACCACGGTGTTCCCCTGGACCAGGTTTACGTAGACGGTGGTACCCGTGGTCCAGTCCTCGCCGGGCCCCTTGAGGCCGTCGGGTTCCAGGTCGTGGTAGACGGAGCCGGAGAGGGTGAAGCCGTTGTTGTTCCGGCCCACGCTGGTGATCCGCCCAGGGACATCGTCCGTGTCCACGGTAGGTAGCCAGCCAGGGCAGCGGGCCTGGGCCTGGTTGCTGGTGGTGGGTTCCCAACAGGCGGAACCGTTCGTGTCCTGCCCGTTGGGGGTAAGGCTGATGGACTGGCCTGGGGAGGCTGCGCTGAGGTTGGATTGGTAGGTGGCATCCCAGAGATTCCTAGGGTAGTAGTTTTCAGGGAAGCTCCCCCAGGCCACGTAGTCCACGATGCGAAGCTGAGGGTCATAAAGCCAGAGGTCATCCCCACCATCGGCCAAGCGAGCTTGGTTTTGGTTCAGGTAGAACTGGTACTGGGCGCTGGGGGCTTGGCGGTCGGGGGTGCTGGAGCCTACCCAGACCACCAGGTATTGCCCAGGGCCTAGCACGGTGCCGGAGGGGAAGGCAAAGGGCGTGTTGGAGCCCGTGATGGAGCCAATTCCATCCAGTACCCCCATGATGAGGTTTCCATCCATGAGGCGGAAGCCCGAGAGGTCCACGGGGGTGGAACCGGCATTGTAGATCTCAATGAACTCGTCCACATCCCCCGTACGCTGGCGGAAAAGCACCTCGTTGATGACCACTTGGCCCGCATAGGGGGAGGTTTGGTAGGCCAGGCCCACAGGGCTTGCCTCGGTCATGCTGTAGGGGGCAAGGGTAAGGGTTTGGGTGGCGTTATTGGTGGTCACGTACGCCCAGCTGGGCACCTGCACCTGTACCTGGTAGGTGCCTAGGTCTAGCCCGCGGGCATAGGCGCCTTGGGCGTTGGTGGTGAGGGTGAGGTTCTCCGGACCCGTCAGGCTGACCTGGATACCGGGGATGGGGGGTTCCCCCGGGTCCCACTGGCCGTTGGCGTTCAGGTCCAGGAAAACGTACCCTCTAAGGGCCCCAAAGAGGAGGTTGCATCCGAGGGGGCGGGTAGTGGGCACGAAGATGGCGTTGAGGTACATGCGGCGCCCATTGTAGAAGGCTAGGGTGGAGCCACTGCCGTAATTGTGTCCCCCCAGGTAGAAAACCATTCCTCCCGGGCCGTTATAGTGTTTGGAAGCGGTGGCGGCGTATAGCGTGGTCAACTGATTATTTATGATTGCTGTGGAAAGCGCATGGGGATGGGTGTTTCCTGTGGGGATACCTATCCAGTCCTGCTCTGAGCCACCGGGTGCGGGCTCAAGGGCACTGGTAAACTGGCTATAGGCCAAGTCGGGGTTGGGGTAACTTAGGAGGTTTGGGACGTTGTTTATGACCACGGCGCCGCTAAACTGGAAGCGGTAAACGGTTTCGTACGTGCTTAAGGCTTTGCATTGGGCGAGGAAGTTGCCGCCGCTTTGGACGAAAAGGTCCACGCCTGTGGCCTGCTTGCCCAAGTCTGTGTGGGGTGCGGTATAAATGGTATAGCAGGAGCTGGCAGCTAGAGCGGGTGTAGAGGAGGCGACCTGGTAGTTGGGAATGGGAATGTTTGCTTCAGTTAAGATTTGCACATGAATAGTGCTATTTTGATCGCTAATCAAAATGCGCGGTTTAAAGGTGAGGACGTAGCGCACGTCCAGGACCTGGTCTTCCTTAAGGCGGTACACCGCCACCTGGTTGCCGAAGGCTTGGGCCAGGGTTAGGGCCTGGTCGGCGAACTCTGGGGGTACCACGAAAGGCCCCCCTGAGAAGTCCAGAAGGGCTTCCCCCTGGGCTGTGGGAAGGATACGCTCAGCCCGGGCGCTAAAGTCCACGCCGTCCTTGGTCTTTCCCGCCCGGATAACCCAGTACACCGGAACCTTGTTCTGCAGGAGGCGGTTCACAAGGCCATAAGCGGCAAGGTTGAAGGGCTTGCCATTAAGGTTTTGTTTGACGTCATCCATGGGAATAATGAGGGCTCCAGCGGAAACCGGCGTCGGATTGGCCGGAGGGCCGGGCAGGTCGGCCAGGGGAAAGTTGCTCCCCCGGATGGGCAGGAGGGCGAGAAGCGCTAGGGGTACCAGGAGGCGGGTGGGCACTTTGGGCCTCTGCATCCGGGGAGGGATGCGGAAATGGGTAAGGAGGGCCCGCAGGCTCAGGAGGAAAGCGGACCATATGCCGGAAGCCCAGGCCCAAAGCTGCGCCAGATGGGACAGGTGGGCGGGGGTGGGGGTGCACACCCCGCCGCCGCAGGCCCCGCAGGGGCACGCGGCCCCGCCCGCACCACCGCTTCCCCTCAGGGCTATACCCAGGGCAATGGCCAAAAGGCCAAGAAACCAGGTGGTGAGGGACCATCGGGGCCTTTTAGTCCTTTTGGGCACCTTTGGCTTCAGGAGAAGGGTTTTTTCCGGTCCTTTCTGGAACTTCATCGGCTACCTCCAAAGAAGTCCAGGCGCAGGTAGAGGCCTTGGGGCTGGAGGAGGGTTTCGCCGAAGCTGTAGCCCAGGTTGAACCAAAGCCCCTCCAGCACCCTTAGGCTTCCCTCCACGCTGTAGACCAGGCGGTCTTGGCCGGTGCCGGGCTGGAGCATGTAGTAGAGGGCCCCGCCCAGGCCGAAGGTGCGGCCCAGGTAGAGGTTGCCCCCTAAGGAGAGCTGGTAGGTATTGGCGGCGGGGTCTTGGGGCTTGATGCGGTAGGCGAAGCCCGGGCCCACCTGGAAGGCGGGCTGGTGGTAGGTGAGGGCCAGCTGGCCTTCCCACAAGGGCTCGGCCTCCGCCAGGAAGCGGTGGTAGGTGAGGAGGTTAAGGTCCCGGCCGAAGAGGGCATAGGCCACGCTGAAGCGGCCTTTGGCCTCCAGGGGGCGGTAGAGGAAGTCGGCAAAGAGGGTGTTTTCCTCGTCCAGGCTTCCCGCCACCCCGCCTTTCAGGACCAGCTTGGTCTCCCCATCCAAGGAAACCTCGCCTCCTAAGGTGGCGGAGAGGGTCTCGCCCTTGTAGCGGGCGGCGAGGCCAAAGGCGGTTAGGCCTTGGCCGGTATTCAGGTTCCTCTCTAGGCCGGCGGAGAGGTTGAGGCTGAGGGTATCCGTGAGGGGCAAGGGGGCTTCCACGCCGAAGCGAGCCCGGTTTCCCTCCCCACTTACGGTGGGAAGCTGGTAGGAAAGGGCCAGGTTGGCCCCGGCTAGCCGTTGCCTGAGGCCCAAGGTGCCCGAGAGGCCCTCGCCCCAGGTGTAGAGGAGGCCCGCCTCCAGGGATAGGTTGGGGTCCAGGGGCCAGGTGGCGTCCAGGCGGCTTAGGGCCTTGCTGAGGCCAAAGCCCTGGATGTGGGTGAGGAGGGCCCGGGTGCCTCCCTCCTCATACCCTGCCCGGCCCAGGAAGGCCCAGGCGTTTTCCGTCCAGAGGTAACCGAGGCCTGCTCCCACGGTGAAGGGCGTAGGCCGGTACTCCAGGAGGAAGGCGGTTTGGGCGGGGGTGGTGTGTTCCAGGGCCACGCCCAAGGGGCCATCCTCATAGGCCAGGCGGGCCTGGCCCTGAAGGGCAGCTAAGCCTTGGGCCAGGTCTTCCGTGCGCAGGTCTCCCTTTAGGCGGAAGGCCCCCAGGCTGGCATCGGCCCCAAAGGCCAGGCGGAAGCGGCCCTCGGCGTAGCCGGCGCTGAAAGCCAGGCGATCCCCCCCTTGGGCGTAGCCCGCCTCCAGGCCATACCGCCAAGCGCCCAGGTAGGCGGCGGAAACCCCGAAGCGGAAGCCTCCTTCCTCATAGGTGGCCCCCAGCCCGTAGGCCAGGAGGTTCCGGGGGGCGTTGAGCGGGGCGTATTCCGCCAAGAGGTAGACGGGGGCCAGGTCAGGGGTGGTGGGGAAGAGGGGCCGGGAAAGCTGGATGTTCCCCAGGTCGTCCACCACGTAATCCTTGCCCTCGGAAAGCCGGGTTTCCCGGGCCCCTTCCACCAG
The DNA here is from genome assembly GCF_022760835.1 of Thermus altitudinis. Taxonomy (GTDB): domain Bacteria; phylum Deinococcota; class Deinococci; order Deinococcales; family Thermaceae; genus Thermus; species Thermus altitudinis. The sequence continues at coordinate 38,774 of NZ_JAKTNQ010000016.1, read as the reverse complement.
GATGAGGCTTAGGGAGCCGGGTTTGGCGGGTTGGGAGAGGCGGTAGTAGGAGGTGCCGTCGGGGGTGATCCGCTCCTGCACCCGATCCTTGGGCAGGAGGCCTAGGAAGCCTTCCAGCCTGGTGCTTCCCCGGGTGGAGAAGCGCAAGGCGGTGGCCTCGGGCAGGCCTGCCCCCAAGGGTGCCCTTTCGTAGGCGATGGAGAGCTCCGGCTGGTCGTAGCGGAAGGCGATGGGGTCGTCGGAGGTGAGGGGACGCTTCTCCTCCGTGGCGGCCCCGGTTATGGGGAAGCGCTCGGGGGAGGGTTTGGTGGCCAGCCCGACCGCGGTGTCCAGGGCCAGCTGGCCCCGGCCTCCCAAGAGGGGACCTTCCGCATAGGCCCGGGCCAGGCCGAAAAGGCGCAGGGTTTCCAGGCTGAGGCCGGCGCCCAGGTTTTGCAGGGCTACGCCCACGCTCCCCTGGGCGAGCCATAGCCCTTCCTTACCCTCCCCGGCGAAGAAGCGCCCCTGGGCCTGAAGGCGGTTGAACTCCGCCCGCACGGAGAACTCTTTGGGGGCGGGCAGGGGCTTGAGCAGGAGTTCGGCCCGGCCGTCCTTGAGGAGGATTTGGTAGCCGGAGATCTCCAGGAAGGCGTCGGGGTTTAGGGGTTCAAGGTCCGTTTCCACCGTCAAGGGACCGAAGCCTGCGGGCAGGCCGTTTTCGTCCAGGGCCTCCACCAAGACCCTCAGGGGGGTGCGGCCATCCACCTTACCCTCCAGGAGGGAAAGCCTTAGGCGCACGGGGTTCCCGGTGCGGAAGACCTCAACCCGGTCCTGGGCCACCCCCTCCACCTCCAGGAGGTTCTTGCCCACCTTGAGGGGCACCCCATAGTACTCCAGGCGTTGCCAGCCCCGGCCCTCGTCCAGCTCCGCCTTGCCAAGCCTTTCCTTGCCCACAGCCTCTCCGTTCACCTTGAGGGTGATGGGGCCCAAGGGGGCTTCCAGGACCACGGTGATGGCGTCCCGATCCCGGAAGAGCTGGCCGTCGTTGGGTTCGCGAATGACCCCCACCCGGCGCACCGCGAGGGGTTTGGCCTTGCGGTAGGCCTCGAGGCTGGCCTTACCCTGCAAGGCCACCTCCCTTCCCCCGGCGAGGAGGGTGAGGCCGGGCTTCTCCAGGGGAGGTAGGGCCTTTTCGTGCTTGAGGAGGAAGCGCACCTCTCCCTCCTGGGCGAAGGGAAGTTTCCAGTAGAGGACTTCCTTGCCCTCCTCCCCGTAGACCAAGGGGTCTCCCAGGGGTAGGTCCGAAAGCCGGGCGCTACCGGGTACGTAGGTGGCTCCTTGAGGAAGGGGGAAGGCCAGAAGTAGCCCTTCCCCTTGAGGGGCTTCCACCCGGTAGGGTAGGCGCACCTCGCTGGTGCGCTCGGGCACCAGCAGGGGCAAGCCCGCCAGGCTGGCCTCGGCGGGGAAGGCCACGGGGGTTTCCCCCAGGAAGGCGTTTGCCCGGTTCAGGTGGACGCCTACGGGTACGGCCTTCACGGGAACCTCAAAGGTGCGGCTTTCCCCGGCTTCCAAGGAAAGCTCCAGGTCTAACCCCTCCATGGGAAGGCCCTTGGGCGGGGTGTCCAGGAGGCGGATGCGCACCGGGTGGTCGGCGGGGTTGGTGACGGTAAGGAGGAAGAGGGCGGGGCTGCCCTCCAGCACCCTAAGGGGGCTGGCCTCCTTCTTGAGGCCCAGGAGGACCCTCTTGAGGGCCACCTCCGCTTGGGGGTTGCCCCGGGCTGTTTCCAACGTGGCCCGGCAGGTCCCTTCCGCCTCCGGGCCAAAGCGCACCCGGGCGGTGTAGGTGTGGACCCTTTCCCCACCTGGGGGCAAAAGGCCCTCAAAGCGGGCGGTGCTGGGTTCCAGGAAGTCGGGGCAGGAGTCCTTGAGCACGTAGGGCATGGGGGCCTCCCCCAGGTTGCGCACCACCAGGCGGTGTTGTACCACCTCTCCGGGCAGGTAGCGGCGGAAGGAGAGCTCCCGGCTTAGGGCGGGCTGGGCAAGGAGGACCTCCACGGAAGCCTCAGAGCGGGCCAGGATGCTTCCTTCGGGGGAGAGGAGCTCGGCCCGGTTGACCAGGACCCCTTCCCCCACTACCCGGAAGGCCACCTCGAGGCTCCTTCCTTGGCGGGCCTCGAGGCGCAGGGTCTGGTCCAGGCCTTCCCCCACGAGCCCTGCCCCGCCCAGGTCCCTTAGGCGCACGGTGCCGGCCTCATCCCCTTCGTTGGTCACCGTTAGGCGGAAGCGGGCCTCCTCCCCCTGGGCCACCTTGGGGGTGAGGGCTTCCTTCCGCAGGGTAAAGGTGGCCTTGCGGTAGAACTCCACGCTGGCTGGGCGGCTGAGCCCGTAGGGTTCCAGCCTGCCCTTAAGGGCGTAGGTTCCCGCCGGCCCCTTGGCCTCCACCACAAGCTCCAGGGGGCGGTCTTTGGCGAGGGGGCCGGTGAGGCGGGTGGGGGTTAGGGGCTCCAACTCTGCGGGAAGCTCCAGGACCAGCTCACCCGGGAGCAGGCCGGGATAGGGGGTAGTGGCCCTTAGGGTGATGCGGGCCCTTTCCCCTTCGGGGTGGCGCTGGGTTTCGGGGGTGAGGGTGAGGTCCACCTGGGGGCGGATACGGTAGAGGATGGTCTCCTGGCCCCCGGGTGGGAGGCGTACCTCCTTGGGGCCTTCCACCGAGGCCCCTTCCACCTGGGCCAAGAGGGGATAGGTGCCAGGGGGTAGGCGGAAGGAAGCCTCGCCCGCCACCCGGTGGGCTGTGTCTCCCACCCTTACCAGGGCTTCCCCGGGCCGCTCCCCTGTGGGGAGGTCTAGGATCACCCGCACCCGGAGTTCCGCTTGGGGGGGCTCCACCACAAAGGTCACCCGCCCGCCAGGGCAGCCGATGCGAAGCCTCTCCCCATTCCGGGCCACGGCCCCCTCTACCCGGGTGTCCAAGAGGCGGTACCCTTCGGGAAGATCCAGGTAGACCAAACCCTCTTGGGTAATCCTGGCGGTGAGGGGAAGGGGCTGGCCCTGGGGGTCCAGGACCCGGGCTTCCCGGGGGCCTGGAGGCATGGCCATCAACCTTCCTTCCGAAAGGCGGAGGCAGGCGTCCACCTTTAGGGCGATGGTGTTGGAGTACTGCTTGGCGGTGGCGGGCTGGGTGAAGAGGAAGCGGTAAAGGCCAGGGAGGCGCAAGGGGTACTCCGCCCACTCCCGGTCCCCGGAGACCTGGCGGTCCACCACCCGGCCATCGGGCTCCACCACCCGGGACAGGAGCTCCTGGGGCCCGTCCTCGTCGTAGAAGCTTACGGTGGTGGGGATAAGGTCTTGAGGGACCTCGAGGGCGAAAAGTTCCCGGAACTGACCCCGTTCCCCAGGCATTTGGCGAATGGTGGGGCTTAGGCCATAACGTACATCCACGACCTGCACCCTCTCATCCAGGTAAGGGGTAAAGCCCCTCAGTTTGAGGAGGAAGGTGTTCTTGCCCAAGCCCTCCATCCGCACCCGGAGGAGGAGGGGTTCCTTCCCCACGGAACCCTCAAAGAAGACCACCTCCCGGTGGGGCTCCACCCCAAACTCCATCTCCCTTAGAAGCTGGGTGCCTCGGTAAAGCTGGAACAGGGTGCGGATCTTCCCCAAACCCCGGTCATAGCGCTCGTCCCCAAGCTCCTCCTTTCCCTTAAGGGCGCTTCGGTAATCCTCAGGGTCTAGCCCTGGGGAAAAGAGGACAATACGGCCCGTAGGGCTTTCGGGCACCAGCCAGACCTCGTAACCCTGAAGCTCCCACTCCAGGTCTAGCCCCACCACGGTGGTCTTCAGGGTGATCTCACCCTGGGCTTGGCCCACCAGGGAAAGAAGGCCAACCAGGGCTATCCAGAGGGGTATTAGCCCGCGAAAAACGGGGAGCAAGCGGCGCTTCCTCATGGGTACCTCCAGCGCACCTCGGGGTCGGTCAGGATAGCCTCTTTCAGTTCATAGGTTAGGACTTCTTCCCCTTGGAAAGCTTCAAAGTGGAAGGCCCTCTCCCCTCCTTGGGGCAAGGGATCGGTGAGGGTAAGGTCGGGCAGGCTTTCTGAGCTCTTGAGCCTAAGCTCCACCAAAAGCTTGCCACCCACTTCCAGGAGACGCTTTTCCACCCGGAAAGGCCCCAGGCTTAAGGTGGTGCTGCGCAATACCCGTACAACCCCCTTGGGGGCCTTCAGGGGGAAGTCCACCACCGTGACACCTTGGACCACCACCCGCTTGCGGTAGCCTTCCCCCAGGTCCATGGGTAGGGGCACAGGGGGAAAGGGAGCAGAGGCCGGGTCCAACATCACTTGGTGAAGGCCGGAAAGCTCCCGGAAGGCGTACCGCCCCGAGGCATCCGTAAGCGCCTGGGTGCCGTTGGCCAGCAGAACCCGGGCCGCGGGAAGGGGAATGTCCCCTGGCCCATACCGGCCATCCTCGTCTAGGTCCAGGAAAACCCGCCCCAAGAGCACGCCTTCCAGGGCAAAGGGGCCAGGTTTTTGCACCGCTAAAGCCTGCGCTTTTCCGCTGGCGGTGGCTGCCCCGTTGCCGCTCAACCCCAAGGCCTCAGCGGTGTTCACCAGCTCCTTCGGGGCCCCGGGCAAAAGGCGAAGCTGATAGCTAAGGCACAGCTTGCCCTTGCCTGGAAGGGGAAGGTTTTCCCACCTTAGGGTGCCGTTTTCCACCTGGGGCTCTAAGGCTTCCCCGCTTCCTTGGCAGCCGGGGAAGAGGCGGGCGGTGCCGGGTTCGTAACGGGTTCCTGAGGGCGGGGTATCCTTGAGGCGGACGGTGAGGGCTGCGGTGGAGGGGTTCTCCAGAGTAAGCCGGTAGGTCAGGAGGTCCCCCACCACGGCCTCCTTAGGGGTTACCTCCTTCTTCAGGAGGAGGTTAACGCCAAAAACCGGGTGGGTGACCGGGTTGGAGACAATGGGGTTGGGCGTCTCTTGGGACCTAAGGAGGAAGGTGTTTTCCACCAAGGTGTCGTCGGGGGCATCGGCCCGCACCCGCACCCTAAGGGTTAAGAGGGTTTCCCCTTGCGGCAGGGCGGCCAAGGTCCAGGCCACCTTGTGGTTTTGGGCGTCGTAGGTTCCCCCGTGGGAAGCCGAAAGGAACTCCACATGGGGGCTTAAGGCGTCCTCCACCACCACCTGGGAAAGGGGGGCGAAGGCATTTTGGATGCGCAGGGTATAGGTGATCTCGTCGCCTGGCCTCAAGGTGGTGCCAGGGGCAGGATCCGCTTCCTTTATGAGGTTTAGGGCACTGGCGGGGAGAACTTGCAGGAGGTCCGTGGTGGCGTTCCTAGCTCCCGTGGTTTGGGAGACGGCCACCACCACCGCCTGGAAGGGGCCCGCCTCCTGAGGGAGGTAGCAAACCTTGAAGTCCACCCTCTCCCCAGGCTCTAGCACCAGGGGCGGGGTCAGGGGGGTGCCATCCATACCCATAAGCCAATAGCCTAGGCCTTCGGGAAGGCCTTCTACACGCAGGTGGTAGCTATCCCGCACCGTGCCCGCATTTTCCAGGGTATGGGCAAAGCAAAGGGGTTGGCCTGTTAGGCCTTGGGCCGTTTGCCTGTCGTCCCTTGAACCTTCCCCGCCGGGTAAAGCCCTGGGGTTGCCGAAGGGGCCCAGGTGGTGTTCGTGGCGGGGTAGCACCTCCAAAACGGCCCTCCCTTCCGCTGGGCCTCCTGGGCCTAGGGCCTGGGCTAGGTTCTCCACCTGGCCCGGGGAGGCCATGGGGGGCACCTGTAGGCGGAAGGCCAAGGTGGCCTCTTCGCCCGCCAAAAGCCTATCCAGGACCAGGCGCACGCCCTTCACCACTTGAGGCTCGCTGGGCTGCCAGGTGGTGCCGTCGTGGTATTCCACGCGGCCCTTGGGGGCTTGGGCGCTGCCGGGCACAAAGGGTAAGGGCAGGGGGTAGTCCACTACGGTTACCCCTTGGGCGGTGGCCGTTCCCAGGTTGCGCACCCGAAGAAGAACCGGGATTTCCTCCCCCGGGAGAGCCCTTAGGGGCATTTGCTTTTCCACGGTAAGAGCAGGTCCCGTGGTGACGGTAATCCGGGCGTAGTTGTCGGCATCCTCTTGGCCACTGGGGCAGCGGGCTACCGGGGTCAAGAGGGTGGTGCCTGCGGCGTTGGTGGGTGCCCTTATTCCCACCACCAGGCGAAGGGTTTCCCCCATGGCCAAGGTGGCCTGGGCCAGGGGGATGGGGCCATCGGGGAGGCCATCGGCGTTTTGGTCGGGGAAGATGGCCATCTCCTCTGGGTCCCAGTCACGGGGACCCAACAAAAGGGAAAGGGAAAAGGTGAAGGTATCATTCCCGGCGTTGGTCAGGACATAGGGCAGATAGGCATACCCCGCGGGGGTCACGCCTGCCACCTGGCCAGGAGCTGCGGGGGTACCGTTGGGGGTGAGGGAGGGAAGGCAAAGGGGGCGGACCACGGTTTCCACCACGTTGGAAAGGTAGCGCTCTCCATCCACCAGGGCCATGGCCTGGTTGCGAATCACCGTGCCCGCCGGAGTCATGGCGAAGGCCAGGGTGAAGAGGCTGAAAAGTGCCCCGGCGATTAGGGTTGCTAGCCTTTTCACCCTCACCTCCTCTTCAGCGTCACTCAGTCGTGCGAAAATCTTTTGAAAGTCCTTCTCAGAAGTTCCTCTTCTTTTTTCAGCCCCCTTTAGGGGGCCCCGCCCCGGGGCTTCCCGGGGCGGGGGAAAGGGGTTACTGCACCTGCACCTTGAAGGTGATGGTGATGGTAGCCGCAGGGGGCATGATGTCGGCGCTGGTGATGGTGTTATCGCCGTTGGTATCCACCGCCACGTAGATGCTCCCACCCGCGGGCAGAGTAGTGGGTGCCGTGGTGGACCAGGTGGTGCCGTTCGTGGAGTAGAGCACCGTGGCGCCGGCAGGGAAGCCCTGAATGGTGGCCGACACGCTCACGAAGTCCGTGTAGGCGGGCAGGGGGTCGGTGATGATGACCTGCTTGAGGTCGCCGGTACCGATGTTGGTGGCGGTGATGGTGTAGGTGAGCGTTTCGCCAGGGTAAGCGGTGGTCTTATCCACCTGCTTCTCCAGCCTGAGCTCGCCACCCACCACGGTGGTGGTCTCCGTGGCGGTGTCGGTAGCGGTGCCCGTGTCCACCTGGCAGGTGGCGGTGACGGTGTTCACATCGGTACGGCCAATGGGCTCACCCGCAGGCACAATCACCCGCACGTAGATGGTCACGGTTCCGCCGTTGGGGTTCACGTACACATTGCCCAGAGCCCCATACCAGTCGGTACCGTTAGTGGAGTACTGGTAGGTCCAGCCGTAGGCGCCGCCGGTGCCGGAGATGTTGCAGATGGCCTGGGCGTTGGAATCATTGCGAAGGGTGTGGGTGTACTGAATGGTGCCCGGGCTGGTCACGGTACCCTGGCGGTCAGGATCCAGGCTGATCTGGGCCACCAGGTTCACGGTGACGGTGGTGGAAACGGTGTCGTAGACGCTGCTATTGTTGGTGCTGGTGGCGGTAAAGGTTACGGACTTAGGCTCAGGAGCGGCTCCCTGAGGTACGGTCACCGCCGCCACGAAGCAGACCTTTTGAGTGGGGTTCACCGGGCCCACGTTGGTGATGGGGGCACCGTCGGGCTGGCCATCGCAGTTGGTATCGGGGTAGAAGACCACGGTCCAGCCAGCGGGCACGGTGCCGCTCAGGTTGTAGGTGTCAGGGTTGGCGCCGGTGTTGGTGAGCTCCAAGGGGAAGAAGACGGTCTGGCCCGGGTTGGCGTTCTGGCCGGCGGGGTTATCGTTGCCAGGGATGTTGTCGCCCGAGTACCCCTGGGCCGCCAGGTCCACGGCGTAACCGGGCAGGATGTCCACCAGCTTATTGGTGGTGATGTCGCTCTTGCTGGGGTCGTTCACGCTGGTGGCCTTGAGCTCCACCTTGTAGGTAGTGGTTTGGCCGTCGGCAGGGTTTTCGTAGTAGGTGGCGGGGAGCTGGCACTTGACCACCACGTTTTGCTCCGCGCCGGGTGCTAGAGGACCAATGGGGCCAGAGATGGGGGTGATGCCGTCGGCAGCGTAGATGGAGCAGGTGGTACCCGTGGGGAAGGTGGAGTTCTGCAAGGAAAGGGTGAAGCTATCAGGGGCGTTTCCGCCGTTTCGCACCACGTTGGTGAAGCTCACCACCTGGCCGGCGTAAGCGCTAGCCACCTCCTGGGTTTCGTTGCCCAGGGTCACGTTGCCCGGGTAGCCCACCAGAGGTTGGTAAGTGGCGGCCACGGTGTTGGTGGTGGTGTTGGTGTTGATGGTTTCACCTGGGTCATTAGCGTCACCATCCCCGTTGGCGTCAAACTTCACCGTGGCGGAGTTGGCGTAGGAAATTCCGGCAGGAGCGTTGCTGGGCACCTGGGCCTGGAAGGAGAAGGTGTACTGGGTCCCCTGTGTGAAGAAGGCACCCGTTCCCTCAATCAGCATGCCGATCTTCTTGATGCCGTCGCCAGTGATGGGGAGCAGGTTGGTGGTCAAGGTCATCCAGGCGGTGCCATCGTAGTAGATGTAGCGGATGGACCCTGCTCCTGCCGAGCCCGTGGGCATGCTGATTACGGTGAGGCCGTAAGGGATGGTGTCCTCAATCAGGATGCCCGTCTTGGGGGTGTTATCTACGGTTACCGGGATGCCGTAGGCAGGGCTACCACCCGTGTTGCTGCCGGAGATAGTGTAGGTGATGATACCGCCAGGTTGGACGTTCCCCGAGGGGGTGGCCGCCTTGAAGGCGGTCAGGGCCGCTTGGGTGGTGGCCACGGCCCGGGCCCAGTTGTTGTTGTCGGTGACCTGGTTGTTGCCCTGGGAAGTGCCTGCCAGGTTGAGGTTGCCGTACTGGCCGCTTTGGGCGGTGGCGGGTATGGTGGCGGCCACGATCACGCAGGCCGAGGCGTCGGCGGCCAGGGTGACGCTGGAGATCTGCGGTTCGCCGGCGTCCACGTTACCGTTGCAGTTTCCGTCTAGGTAAATCTTGATGTTGGAGAGGTCAAAGTTGTCGGCAGTCCCCTGAAGGGTGCTCAGGTTGATGGTGTCGGTGCCGTTACCGGTGTTGGTGACGGTGTACTGGAAGAGCACCTGTCCGCCGGGGAGGCCGTTGCGGATTTGGCCCGGGTTGGTTTCCGTGCCGTCCGGGGTTATGGTGAAGCTATAGACCTGTTGGACGAGGGTGGTAACCAGGTTGGACGTGGTGGTCTTGGGTTGGCCTGCCGAGTCAATGTAGCTGGCGCTGGCCTGGTTCTGGATGGCGGTGCCCGCTGGGGTACCCGCGGCCAGGGCCAGTCCCAGGGCCAGGGCCAAGAACAAGCCTAAAAACCGTACTGCCACTCCCTTCATGCCTTTACCTCCTTTACTTAACTACCGTGCGCAGGGATACCTGCACCTTGGCTCCTTTGGGTACCTCAGGGACTACCCACCTTGCGTGCGTGTACTCTTCCGGTTTCACCTCTACCTCCTTTTCCACCTCCTTTCCGTTTTCCACCACCCGGATGCGCTTCTTGAGGGGAGGAAAGCCAAAGGTCTTTCCCCCGTCAAAGCTGAACTCCGGGCGGATGGTGGCCGAACCAAGGACCAAGGGCTTGGCGCTTCCCTCCAGGTAGTAGGTTTCCTTGGGGATGGGGATTACCAAGGCCACCTGGCGCAAGGGGCCTTGGGAGCGGTTTTCCGCTGCCAGGCGCCACTCCAGGATATCCCCGGGTTTTACCCCTAAGGGGTTTTCCTCGAGGACCTCCTTGCCCTCCACCACCTTGACCAAGTAGGGCCTTAGGTCCAGGCTTAGGGCTTGGGCCAAGGCCATGGCCAGGATCAGGAGGCCCAAGCCAAAGAAGGCCTTGAGTAACCAGGTTTTTCCGTTCATATCCACCTCCCGAGAGCCAGGGTATGAGCCTCCTGTGAAAGGCTTGTGAAAGCCCTACCATGGCATTTTAGTCAGGCTTGCCTATTTCTGCAAACACTTTGGGATAGGAGGGCCAAGGGAGTGCCACGGCGGGATGGTCTAGGCCTTCTTGGGGTTTCCGTCTTGACAAGCAAGGCCAAAGGCCCCTAAATGGGGGGCGATGCCGAGGGCGAAAGGGGTGAGCCCTTCCAAGACCAAAGGCCCCTTGCAGAAGGAGCCCGGGGAGGCTTCTTCCCAGGCTGCCACCTTGGTGGTGGTGGAGTCTCCCGCCAAGGCCAAGAGCATCCAGAAGATGCTGGGGCCAGGTTATGAGGTGCGGGCCAGCCTGGGGCACGTGGCCGATCTGCCGGAAAGGGAGCTTGGGGTGGATGTGGAGCAGGACTTCGCTCCCACCTACGAGGTGAAGAAGGACAAAAAGCCGGTGGTGGAGGCCTTGAAGCGGGCGGCTAAGGGAAAGCGCCTCCTCATCGCCACCGACCCCGACCGGGAAGGGGAGGCCATCGGCTGGCATGTGGCGAGGCTTCTGGGACGGGATCCGAAGGAGCCCTTAAGGGTGGAGTTTCACGAGATCACCCCCAAGGTGGTGCGCCAGGCGGTGGAGCGCCCCAGGCCTATAGACCAGAACCTGGTGGATGCCCAGCAAGCCCGGCGGGTGCTGGACCGGCTGGTGGGCTACAACCTTTCCCCCCTCCTTTCCCTGGAGTTCCGCAAGCGGGCCCTTTCCGCTGGCCGGGTTCAGAGCGTGGCCCTGCGGCTTCTGGTGGAACGGGAGGAGGAGATAGAGGCCTTCCGCCCGGAGGAGTACTGGACCTTGGAGGGGGTTTTCGCCCTGGGCCAGGACAGGGTGCTTTCCGCGAGCCTCTACGAGGTGGAGGGCAGGCGGCTTTGGGCCGGCCAGGGGGAGAAGGAGGGGAGGCTCCACCTGGCGGGTGAGGCCCAGGCCAGGGTCATGGCTGAGGAGGCTTGGGCAAAGGCCTACCGCGTGGCCCGGGTGGAGACCAAGGAGTGGCGCAAATCCCCCCCGCCCCCTTTCACCACCTCCACCCTGCAACAGGTGGCCAGCAGCCGCCTGGGCTACACGGCAAGCCGCACCATGCGCATCGCCCAGCGCCTGTATGAGGGGGTGGATCTTCCCGAGGGCACGGTGGGCCTCATCACCTATATGCGCACGGATTCGGTGCGGGTGTCCCCGGAGGCTTTGCAGGTGGCGCGGGAAGTCATAGGGCAAATGTTTGGGTCCGAGTACCTGCCGGAGGCCCCTAGGATCTATCGCAACCGCAAGGAGGGGGTACAGGACGCCCACGAGGCTATCCGGCCCACCGATGCCCGGCGTACCCCAGAGAGCGTGAGGAAGTACCTTTCCGAGGAGGAGTACCGCCTTTATGACCTCATCTGGCGCCGTTTTGTGGCCAGCCAGATGGGGGATGCCCTCTATGAGCAGACGGTGGTCCTGTTGCAGGATGAGGGGGAAACCCCGCGCTTTACCTTCCGGGCCTCGGGTTCGGTTTTGCGGTTTGAGGGGTACCTAAAGGCCTGGGGGCGGGAGGCCACCTCCTTTGAGGTGCCGGGGGAGAACGAGGGGGAAGCCTCCATCCTGCCTGAGGTGGCCGAGGGGGAGAAGGCGGAGCCTGTGCAGCTCGTACCCAAGCAGCACTTCACCGAACCCCCACCCCGCTACACCGATGCCACCTTGGTGAAGACCATGGAGGAACTGGGCATTGGCCGCCCTTCCACCTATGCCCCCACCCTGGAAACCCTGGAGAAGCGGGGGTATATGCTGCGCAAGGGGCGCACCCTCCTGCCCACCCCTTTGGGCCGCCAGGTGACCCATTACCTTAAGGAGCGCTTTCCCCAGGTGGTGGCCTACGAGTTTACCGCCCGCATGGAGGACGGGCTGGATCAGGTGGAGGAGGGGAAGGTTCCTTGGCCTAAAGTGGTCTGGGAGTTTTACGAGCCCTTCTTGGGGGAGCTTTCCCGGGTGCCCAAGAAGATCTGCCCCCAGTGCGGAAGGCCTTTGGAGCTAAAGGTAAGCCGCTATGGGCAGTTTCTGGGGTGTACGGGCTATCCTGAATGCACGTATACCGAGCCTTTGGAAAAGAAAAAGGAAGCGGAGCCCATTGGGGAGGCCTGCCCTAAATGCGGAAAGCCCCTGGTGCGCAGGGAAGGCCGTTACGGGAGCTTTATTGCCTGCTCGGGGTATCCGGAATGCGACTACACCCGGGACGACGGGGAGCCCACGGGTCATGCCTGCCCTAAGTGTGGGAGCCAGGTTTTGGAGAAGCGAAGCCGGCGGGGAAAACCCTACTACAAGTGCGAGAACAACGCCTGTGGCTTTTTAAGCTTCTATCCTTTGTTGGAGCAAAGCTGTCCCGCCTGTGGCTGGCCTTTGGCCCAAAAGGGGGAAGGGGCTTGCTTAAACCCCGCTTGTCCCCAGCATGACCCGAAGTTGATCCCCGCCCCTAAGACCCCCTCGGCCGGCAAGGGAACCAAGGCCTCTAAGGGCCGGGCCAAGCTCAAGCGGTAGCCTGGCGGGCAGGAGGTGGCTACCCGATGGAGAGCTATAAGGTGCATTTCCTGCGTTTGGCGCGGGAGGGAAGGGTGGAGGTGCCTGGGGTGCCCGTGCAGGGCTACCCCCTAACCCAGGAAGAGGACCGGGAGAAAGGGGGCTTTTATCTGGTCCTCGAGGGGGAACTGGTCATTGACCTACCCCAAGGCCGGTACTTGCACCTGAAAAGGGGGGAGGCTGCCCGGGTTACGGAGCCCCACCGCCTGGTGCCGGTGGAGCGGGTGGTGCTTTTGGAGCTGGTTTAGGCCCCACCAGATAGACCGCTCCCCAGGGGCGGTAGACGCTGACCACCTTATCCTCCCGAACCCGGCCATCCCTATAGCGCACCGTGCGCCTCACCTCCACCCGGGCACCTTCGGCAGCAAAGTCCACCTGCTTGCGCACGCCGGGGGGCAGGGAGGGGTCCGGGATTTCCCGGGGAGGTAAGGGAGGTTTCCTCTCGGAGATGAAGGGGCCTTCCCAGCGCACTTCCCGGTCTTTGGTGCCGAAGAGGTGGAAACGGAGGGTGGTGCCCTGGACAGAGCGTTGCACCAGGATATGGCCTGGGGTGTCGTTCACCGCCTTTAAATCCTTGTAGGGTTGGATCACCGCGGCATCTAGACCCGGGGGCTTGTAGTAGGCCACCTGATAGCTGTGGGCGTGGCGCTCCAGGAGGGGAAGCCCCGCCAAGAAAAAGGCGCGGAAGAGGGTGGTGGAAACCTGGCAAACCCCACCCCCCACCCCCTGTTCCGTGCGATCCCCTACGATTACGAAGGCTTCCTTATAGCCTTCCTCCTCGGTGACGGGGCCCAGAGCCTGGTTAAAGGAGAAGGTCCCCGGGGGGATCAGAAGCCCATCCAGCTTGCTGGAGGCCAGGAGCAGGTTGTGAGCCCTAGCTGCGCTGGACCCCCTAAAGTCGGTCTCCCCCGTGGCCAGGTGTTCCCGCACCCCTAAGGCGTAAAGCTCCTTAAGGTTTGGGCTTGGAGGGGTATAGCGGGCGGGGAGGCGGAAGCTCTTGCGGCCCCTGCTAAGGGCCTCCCGGTAGGCGGTTAGGACCTCAGCCTCGTCCAAGGCGATGCCCTTTTTCTCCACACCCCGCCAACGGCCATCTTGGAAGATGAACCGGGGAGGCCTTGCCTCCCGCACCAGCCTTTTTAGGAGCGCCCTCAGTTCCTTCTCGGAGGCTACGGGGTGGGTTTGGCTGCCCACATAGGTGCGGAGCTGACCTTCTTCAATGACGTCTTCCTCTACCACTAGGATGGCGGTGATAGGGGGGCTTTCGGATCCGGGCTGGGCAAGGGCTAGGCCGAGGAGGGAAATCCAGCCGATATGGCGCAACATGGCGATAGTGTATCCAAAGCCCTTTTAAGTTCCTGTGAAAAGTCCCACCGCCCGGTATAGGACCTCCTCCTCCTCTGGCAGGAGGTAGCGGGCCTGGCCCTTGGGCAGATCGCCCAGGGTGAGGGGGCCTAGGGAGAGCCGCTTCAGATAGAGCACCCGGTTGCCCCGGGCCTGGAACATGCGCTTCACCTGGTGGAAGCGGCCTTCCCTCAGGACCAGCTCCACCCAGGTGGGGTCCTCCTGCCAGGTGAGTTCTGCCGGGAGGAGCTGTTTTCCATCCAAAAGAAGCCCTTGGCGGAAGGCCTTCTGGTCCTCCCAGGTGGCCGGGCGTTCCAGGTGGACCAGGTAGCGCTTTTCCACCTTGTGCCGGGGGTGGGTGAGGCGGTGGAGGAGTTCGCCGTGGGTGGTGAAGAGGAGGAGGCCTTCCGTGTCCTTGTCCAGGCGGCCCACCGGGGAGAGGTCCCGGGTGGGAAAGCCCTCCAGGAGGGTATAGACCGAAGGGCCTTCCGTGCGGCTGGTGATGTACCCTGCCGGCTTATGCAAGAGGATATGGTGATGGCGCCGCAGCGCCAGGGATTGGCCGTTCACCTCGAGCCGCGCCCCTGGGGGTACGGGAAAGGCAGGATCCTGGACCACCCGGCCCCCCACCTGCACCTGGCCGCTTCGCACCAAGCGGGCCACTTCCTTGCGGCTTCCTAGGCCCAGGCGGGCGAGGACCTTGTCCAGCCTTTCCCCCTTCATGGCTCCAAGGCCCCTTTGGCCTTTTCCTTGGCAAACTCCTCGAGGGTTAGGCCCTTGGTCTCCACCCAGCCCGAGTTCAGGCTCTGGAGGAGGCGCTCCAAGGGGTCCTTGGGCGGGTGGGGGGAGACCACCAGGAGGTCTATATCCCTTTTTGGGCCGAAGCTTCCCCGGGCCACCGAGCCCAAGAGGTAAACCCGGGCCTCTCCCAGGGCTTCCCAGGCGGCCATCCGCCTTTTGAGCTCATTCCAAACCTCCTCCTCCTCCCATGTCAGGACCCTCTTGGCCGCCCTTAGGGCCTCTCCAGCCCGGGCCCGTGTGGGGTACCCGTAAGGGCTTCCCTCAGGATAGGCGTCGGGATAGCGGGCGGGAAGGGAAGGAGCCTCTGGGGTGCGCCCCGCTTCCTTCGGCGCCTGGATGAGGTGTCCCAAGGCGGGCCCCACTAACCCCCGCGAGGGGCCTTTAAGGGCGTATTCCCCTTCCTCCAGGTCCTTTCTTGAAGAGGCCAGGGTGGGCTGGGCCTGGGCCCGCCATCTTGGCCACTCCTCCCAGTCCAGGGGCACCATCCTCTTTATTCTAGAGGGCATGAGGCTTTACCAGGAGGATAGCTACGCCACCCGCTTTCGGGCCCGGGTGGTACGGGCTTGGAGCGACGCGAAGGGCCATTATGCCGTGCTTTCCGAGACCCTTTTTTACCCCGAGTCCGGGGGGCAGCCTGCGGATACGGGGGTCTTGAGGGGGGATTTTGGCGAGGTGCGGGTGGAGCACGTTTTTGAGGAGGCCAAGGCCTTTGGGGAGGTGGTGCAC
The DNA here is from genome assembly GCF_022760835.1 of Thermus altitudinis. Lineage (GTDB taxonomy): Bacteria > Deinococcota > Deinococci > Deinococcales > Thermaceae > Thermus > Thermus altitudinis. The sequence goes on along the minus strand of NZ_JAKTNQ010000016.1, from coordinate 23,433 downwards.
CGCATGGCGGCTCCCATCCCCGAGGGGGTGGAGGTGGAGGGGGAGATTGACTGGAATAGGCGCTTTCGTCACATGCAGCGCCACACCGCCCAGCACATCCTCTCCCAGGCCCTTTTGCGGGCCGGGGGATATCACACGGTGGCCGTGAGCCTGGACAGCCCTGTCTCTACGGTGGACCTCGAGGAGGAAGCCCAAGACGCCAAGGTCCAAGAGGCCGAGGCCCTGGCTAACTTCGCCGTGTACGCCGACTACCCCATAGAAGCCTTCTGGGTTTCCCAGGAGGAACTGGGCCACTACCCCTTAAGGCGGCCGCCCAAGGTGCAGGGCAGGGTGCGCCTGGTTAGGATCGGGGATTTTGACCTGGCGGCCTGTGGGGGTACCCACCTTAGGACCAGCGCCCAGGCGGGGCCCATCAAGATCCTGAAGTGGGAGCGGTACAAAGGGGGAAGCCGGGTCTACTTTATGGCCGGCTGGGAGGCCTTGGAGGACTACCACGCCAAGCACGCCCTCCTTTCCCGCCTGGCCCTTTCCTTCTCCACCAGCCCCTTGGAGCTGGAGAAGCCCGTGCGCAAGCTTCAAGAGGAGCTTTATGCCCTAAAGGGGGAGAACCTGGAGCTTAAAGAGGCCTTGGTGGAGGCTCTCCTGCCCCGGGCCTTGGCCGAGGGGGTGCTCCTGGTGCCCGCTGCCGTTTTGGGAGACCTGGCCAAGAAACTCCTCTCCTGGAGCCACAAGACCTTTTTGCTCCTCTCCTCCGAAGGGCGCTTTGCCACCCTTGGCCCAGGTCGGCAGGCGGTTTTGGAAAGGCTCAAAGCCTTGGGGGCCAAGGGCGGGGGGAAGGAGGTGGTGCAGGGGAGCCTGCCCAAGGAAAGGGTGGCTGAGGCCCTGGACCCGGGCCTCGTAAGCTAGGGGCATGGGGCTTTTTGAGGGGAAGGGGGTTTTGGTAACAGGAGCTGCCCGGGGCATAGGCCGGGCCATTGTGCGGGCCTTTGCCCGGGAGGGGGCTTTGGTGGCCCTTTGCGACTTACGGCCTGAGGGGCGGGAGGTGGCGGAGGAGGTGGGGGGCTTTTTCGTGCAGGCGGATCTGGCCGAGGAGAGGGACCGGGTGCGTTTCGTGGAGGAGGCGGCCCGGGCCTTGGGGCGGGTGGACGTGTTGGTGAATAACGCGGCCACGGGCGCCCCGGGATCGGCCCTTACCGTGAAGCTTCCCCAGTGGCGAAAGGTGTTGGAGGTCAACCTCACCGCCCCCATGCACCTTTCCGCCCTGGCGGCCAAGGAGATGGCCAAGGTGGGTAGGGGGGCCATCGTGAACGTGGCCAGCGTCCAGGGGCTCTTCGCCGAACAGGAAAACGCCGCTTATAACGCTTCCAAGGGGGGGCTGGTCAACCTCACCCGGTCCTTGGCCTTGGACCTGGCCCCTTTGGGCATCCGGGTGAACGCCGTGGCCCCGGGGGCCATCGCCACGGAAGCGGTGCTGGAGGCCATCGCCCTTTCCGAGGACCCAGAGAAGACCCAAAGGGACTGGGAGGACCTGCATGCCCTAAGAAGGTTGGGCCAGCCGGAAGAGGTGGCAGAGGCGGTGCTCTTCCTGGCCTCGGAGAAGGCCAGCTTCATCACCGGGGCCATCCTGGTGGTGGATGGGGGCATGACGGCCAGCTTTATGATGGCGGGTAGGCCGGTATGAGACGGCCCCGGGAAGGCCCTTTCCTGGAGGCCATTTGGAGGTGGCGCCTCGGTTTCAGGTGGCGTGGTCCTTGTAGGGTTCTCCCCGCAGGTCGGAGATGAGGTGCACGGCCACATAGGCCCCGTCCCCTGCGCTCACGATGGCATGCCCCGGCACCTTGCCCCGGGCCACCCCAGCGGCGTAGACCCGGGGGTAGCTGGTGCGCCCCATCTCGTCGGTGTCAATGTAGACGCCCTTTCGGGTTAGGCCTAGGAGGGAGGGCAGGGTGGGGTCCTTATGGGTGCAAAGAAGAAGCCGTTCGGCTTCCACCACGCCCTCCTCGGTCTCTACCTCAAAGACCCCTCCCAGGTCCCGCACCCTTTTGACCACCCCTTTGCGGATCTCGGCCCCGTAGCGGCGGGCGTGCTCCTTTAGCCTTTCCAACAGCTCTTCCCCAGAGGGCTCATCCAAAAGGCCCGGGTAGTTGGGCACCCGGCTCACCTGCCGGATCTTGGAGTGCCCGCCGTCCAACACCAAGACTTTAAGCCCGGCCCGGGCCAGGAAGAGGGCCGCGGAAAGACCAGAGGGACCACCACCCACCACGAGAACATCCCACATACCACCTAGAGTATAGGGGTTTGGGGGTTCTCTTGGGGGAGTATAATCGGGCACGCATGCTTCTGGACGACCGCTACCCGGTGCTGGAAACCCTCGAGGAAAGGGAGGGGATCGTCCTTTATCGGGTGGAGGGCGGGGTGGTTTTCCTCTTCCAAGTGCGCACCCCCGAGGACAAGGAGCGCTTTTACCGGTACCGGGCGGCCATCAAACGCTTAGAGGAGCTTGGGCTTGTGGAGGCGGTGGTTTCCGCCAAGCCTGGGCGCTACTACGCCTTTTTCCCCGAGCGTTCCTTGGCCCGGAAAGCGCCCCCCCGGGCTGCCCTCGAGGCCCTGGCTCCCTTGGGATTCGGCCCGGAGCACCTGGCCATGGCCGAGGAAGGGGTGGCCTACCTATCCCCCTGGCCCCTAGGGCCTGCCCGGCGGGCCTTGGCCCGGTCCGCTTCCCGCCTTCGGCCTGGCTTTCTTCTGGGGGTAGCCCCGGGCCTTCTCCTCTTCCTCCTGGGGCTATGGCTTTTTTCCCAAGGGGTTTACCGCTACTTCAACCCCCCGGAGTACGCCGTGCCGGACCTGGTGGGCAAAACCGCCCGGGAGGCCTTTCTCCTCCTGAAGGATACGGGGCTTAGGCTGGAGGTGGAAGAGGGTAACGACCCCACCAAGCCCAAGGAGGTGGTGCTGGCGCAGGAGCCCCCACCGGGAACCCGCCTTAGGGCCGGGCGCACCGTGCGCCTTACCCTTAACCAGGCCCGGCTGAATCCCTTGCCCGAGCTGAAGGGGCTTCGCCAGGAGGAGGCCGAGGCCCGGCTTTCCGAGCTGGGGTACCGCCTGGCTGGGGTGGCCCAGGTGGAAAGCCCCGAGCCCTTGGGCACGGTGCTGGCCAGCGATCCGCCTCCTGGCACCCCCTTGCCCCCTGGGGCCACGGTGCGCCTTCTGGTCTCCCGAGGGGCTTCCCTGGGTCCCACCGTGCCCCTGCCCCAGCTCACGGGCTTGGACCAAAAGGAGGCCCTTTTCCTCCTGAACGCCATGGGCCTCCAGGTGCAGATGGAGGAAGTGCCCGCTGGGGCACCTCCGGGTACGGTCCTAGCCCAAGACCCTGCCCCCGGTACCCCCATGCTCCCGGGAAGCGGGGTGCGCCTAAGGGTGGCGGTGAGGGGAGAGGTGCGGGTGGGGGCCTTGAACCCCCCACCCCCTAAGGAGCCCGAGGTGCGCACCGTCTCCCTAGACCTAAACCTCCCCCCGGAGGCGGAGGGGCGCCAGGTGCGCCTGGTGTTTGTAGACGACCGGGGGGAGCACCTGGTCTACGAGGGGGAAGGGCAGGAGGGCTTACGGGTTACGGGCACCTACCAGGGGGTGGGGAAGGTCCTCTTTCGGCTTTACCTGGACGGGGAGCTCTTTCAGGAGTGGACGCCTTGAAGCCGTTTTGGCCTCGCGCCGGTACCGAAGGAAACCCCATCTGGAGGGGGTAGATGAGGGGAGGTTGGGCTGAGGACTTGGCGCTTTCCTATCTTCTTGAACGGGGGTACCGGCTTCTTGGGCGCAACCGCCGCACCCCCTTTGGCGAGGTGGACCTCTTCATGGAGAAGGACGGGGTGTACGTGGTGGTGGAGGTGAAGCAACGTAGCTCGGGGGCGTTTGGAGCCCCTTTGGAGGCCATTACCCCGAGGAAGGTGGAGCGCCTGCTGAAAAGCGCCCACCACCTTTTGGCCCGGGACGATCTCCCAGTGAGGCTCGAGGCCATCCTGGTCCACGGCACCCCAAGGTCCCACCGGATAGAGCACCTGGTGCTGGAAGTGTAGGCGGCAATCCTCACGGCCTTTCCCCTTTGGGTAAGCTTGGGGGTGTTTAGGAACCTCGAGGCCTACCTCCTGGCCCTGGAAAAGAGGGGGGAGCTTAAGCGCATCAGGGTACCCGTTTCCAGCGAGCTGGAGATCACCGAGATCGCGGACCGCATGGTGAAGGCGGGGGGACCAGCCCTTCTTTTTGAAAGGGTGGTGGGTAAGGACTTCCCCGTGGCCATCGGCCTCTTTGGCACCCGGGAGCGCACCGCCTTGGCCTTGGGGGTGGAGGACCTGGACCAGCTTGCGGCCAAGGTGGAAGCCTTGCTGGCCCTTAAGCCGGGCAAGGGGGGGCTTTCCGCCCTGTTGGGCCTGCTTCCCAAGCTCCCCCTCCTCAAAGGGTTTTTCCCCAGGTGGGTGCGAAGGGCTCCGGTCCAGGAAGTGGTCCTGAAGGGGGAGGCGGTGGACCTTTCCCGCCTTCCCATCCTCAAGTGCTGGCCCTTGGACGGGGGGCCTTTCCTCACCCTGCCCCTGGTGATCACCAAGGACCCGGAGACCGGGGAGCTCAACGTGGGCATGTACCGGATGCAGGTCCTGGACGGGAAGAGCACCGCCATGCACTGGCAGCTCCACAAGGTGGGCCGCCGCCACCTGGAGAAGGCCAGGAAACTGGGCAAAAAGCTAGAGGTGGCCGTGGCCTTGGGAGGGGATCCCATCCTCACCTATGCCGCCACCGCCCCCTTGCCTCCCTTGCCCGGGGTGAGCGAGTTCCACCTGGCGGGCTTTCTGCGGGGAGCCCCAGTGGAGCTGGCCCGGGGCATCACCGTGGACCTGCCGGTGCCTGCCGAGGCGGAGTTTGTCCTGGAGGGCTACATTGACCCGGAGGAACCCCTGGTGGAGGAAGGCCCCTTTGGCGACCACACCGGCTTTTACACCCCCGTGGACCTTTACCCCCGTTTTCACGTGACCGCCATCACCCACCGCAGGAGGGCCATCTACCCCGCCACCATCGTGGGGATGCCCCCCATGGAGGATGCCTATCTCATAGAGGCCTCCGAGCGGCTTTTCCTGCCCCCCTTGCGCCTGGTGCTCCCCGAGGTGGTGGACTACCACATGCCCCCCGAGGGGGTGGCCCACAACTGGGTGAACGTGGCCCTGCGCAAGGAGTACCCCGGCCAGGCCTACAAGGTGGCCTATGGGATGCTGGGCCTAGGCCAGATGATGTTCGCCAAGGTGATCGTGGCCGTGGACGGGGACGTGCCGGTGAAGCCGGGCTTTAGGACCCTGCAGGAGGCCCTTAAGCATGCCCTACCTGGCCGGGATACCCTTCTTCTAAGGGGGCCCATGGACGTCCTGGACCATAGCTCCCGGGGTTTTGCCTTTGGGGGAAAGCTGGTCCTGGACGGCACCCGCAAGCTTCCTGAGGAGGGGGGGGAGGTGCCCTTCACACCCCGGGCGCATGCGGAACTACCCCCTCTGGAGGTGGAGGACCAACGCCAGTGGCCGGGGATTTGGGGCGTGGCCTTGCGCAAGGAACGCCCCGGGCAGGCCTTCTCCTTGGCGGAAAGGCTCCTCAACACCCCGCAAAGCGCTGGCATCCGCCTTCTCCTCCTGGCGGACCACGACACCCTTTTGACCCCTGAGGAGCTCCTTTGGGCCGTCCTTAACAACATAGACCCGGAGCGGGATGCCCGGGTCATGCAGGGAGTGGAGGGCCCGGTTTTGGTGCTGGACGGCACCCGCAAGTTCCCCGAGGAGGGCTTCACCCGCACCTGGCCCGAGCGCATCCGCATGGACCCGCGCATCCAGGCCCTGGTGGACTCCCGTTGGGAGGAGTACGGCCTTTAGGCCGTTCGCAGGGTCCGGTTGCGGATAAGGCCGCTTTTCATGGCCCGCACCACCTCCCGGTGGAGCCTTCCCTTTCTCGCTTCCTCCTCCAGCACCCCTAAGGCTTCCTCGGGGCGCAAGGGCTTGCGGTAGGTGCGCACGCTGGTGAGGGCATCGTAGATGTCGGCGGCGGTGAGGGTCTGGACCAGGAGGGGGATATCGGTAAGGCCATCGGGGTAGCCGGAGCCGTCCAGCTTCTCATGGTGCCAGCGCACATATGGCCTTAGGCGAGGGTAAGCCCTTAGGGGCTGAATGATCTCATCGCCCTTCACCGGGTGCTGGCGGATGAAGCGCCACTCGTTTTCCGTGAGCGTGTAGTCGCCCCGCAGGATATGGTCGGGGATGGCGATCTTGCCCACGTCGTGAAGCAGCGCCCCCATTCGCAGGTCCTCCAGCTCCCCGTTCCTGGCCCCTAGCTCCTCCGCGGTCCAAAGGGCGTATTGGGCCACCCTTTCCCCGTGGCCGGCGGTGTAGGCGTCCTTGGCCTCCACTGCCCGCACCAAGGCCAGGAGGGTTCTTTCCAGGTCCTCCAGCTTTTCCTGAAGCCGCCGCCTTTCCAGGTGCCCCCGCACCCTGAGCCGGAGTTCCGTGAGGTCCACGGGGCGGTTCAGGAAGTCGTCGGCCCCGGCCTCAATGCCCTTTAGGCGCACCTCCTTGTCCCCATCGGCGGTGAGGAGGATCACGGGGAGAAGGGGATCAAGGGCCTTGACCCTGCGGGTGAGTTCCAAGCCATCCATGACCGGCATGTGCAAGTCGGTGAGCACCACCTGGGGGAGGCCATCCTCAAAAAGATCCAGGGCTTCTTGGCCGTTCCGGGCTTCCTGGACCTCTACCCCTAGGGGCTCGAGGGCCCGCATGAGGAGAAGGCGCTGGATGGGTTCGTCATCCACCACCAAAACCCGCTTGGGGAAAAACGCTGTGCTGGGTTTCATAGCCCCACCCCCTTAAGGATCAAGGTCAAGAGGCCACTCCGGCCACTTTCCATCTGTCCTGTGCGTTCCACCAGGCCTTTTCTTTCCAGACGGAAGAGGTAAAACCGCACCAGGTCTAGGGGCATTTCCAGGGCTTTGGCTAAGGTTTCTGCGGAAGCCCCCCTCTCCAGGTGGGGCAGGGCCTTTTGCAAAAAGCTTTCCTGGGAAAGATGCTTCCTTGCGATAAGGGTGGCCTTGAAAATGGCCCGGGGGTGCGGGAGGTAGGGGCGGTAGCGTTCCAGCTCGTCCTGAAGAGTGACGGTGCTGAGAAGGACCTTCTCCAGAGGCCAGTTCAGGCGGTGCCTGTGCTTGGGTTTTGCCTCGGGGATGAACTCAAAGCTGCCTTGCCGAGCCTGGATCAGGGCTTGCAAGACGGCCTTGGCCATCAGGGGGTCCAGGGGCTTGCCGTTTTGGTCAACGGAGCGTATGCGGCCGGGCTTCAGGTAGATGGTGGTGGCGGGAATATCCTTTACGTTCCAAATCTCTAGGGCTCCTTCCTTTTGGGCCAGGACCTGGAGGAGCTCCTCCAGGGGTACGGAATGGAGATTGCCAAATAGGGCCATAACCCAACCTCCTGCTTCCACCTTGGGTCCCTCCTGTGAAAAGGTTTTGAAAAGGCCCTATAATCTCCCTTTGTGTTGGTGCGACCTGCTTCCTTGGCCACCTGGCCTCCCCGCATCCACGACCTCTTTGGCCAGGAGGGGCCTTTGGTCCTCGAGGTGGGCTTTGGCGACGGGCGCTTCACCGCGGAGCTGGCCCAGGCCCACCCCCACTGGCTCATCCTGGGGGCCGAGGTTTCGGCGGCCAGCGTCCTTAGGGCCTATAGGCGCCTCAGGCGGGAGGGGATTGGGAACGTGCGCCTGTACCACGGACAAGGCCCCTTCGCCCTGCGGAACCTGGTGCCCCCGAGAAGCCTTAGGCGGGTGATCGTCAACTTCCCCGACCCCTGGCCCAAAAAGCGCCACCAGAAGAAGCGCCTTTTGCAGGAGGGCTTTTTCCGCAGGCTTTCCACCCGGCTTGGGGAGGGCGGGGACCTCCTTCTCACCACCGACCACGAGGAGTATTTTCGCTTCGCCCTGGAGGAGGCGGAACGAACCCGGCTCTACCGGGTGGAGGTGAAGGACCCTCCTGAGGCCCATCTCCGCACCAAGTACGCCCTCAAGTGGCAGGAGGCCGGCCGCACCTTTTTCCATGCGGTCTTCACCAAGGTGGCCGAGGATCCCATGCCTTGGCCGCCCATAAGGAGGTATCCGGTGGCCCACGCCCTCTTAAAGGGGAATCTTCCGGAAAAGCTGGTCTTGGTTAAGGCCCCCGTGGTCGTTCCGGGCGGGGTGGCGGTCTTTTTGGAGGTGGCCCGGGGGGAAGAGGGCTTTTATGTCCTCACCCATGTGGAGGAGGAGGACCTCACCCAGGGCCTGCTCTTGGAGGTGCGCAAGAGTACCAAGGGCATCTACGCGGGCGTAAGCCGCTTCGGAAGCCCCCTCATCACCGATGGGGTTAGGGGGGCGGTGCAGGCCTTGGTGCGGGAGCTGGAGAGGATGGGCCTCGAGGTGGTTCAGGACCACACCTAGCCTAAAATGACCCTATGCACGCCCATGTGATCCTGGCCGCCGGGCAGGGGACCCGCATGAAGTCCCGCCTGCCCAAGGTGCTCCATCCCCTTTTGGGCAAGCCCATGCTGGCCTATGGGGTAGAAACGGCCTTGGCCTTAGCTCCGGAGAAGCTGGTGGTGGTGGTGGGCCATGGGGCTGAACAGGTGATGCAGGCCTTGGAAGGCTACCCGGTGGAGGTGGCGGTGCAGGAGGCACAGCTGGGCACCGCCCATGCCCTCCTGCAGGCGGAAGCCTTCTTGAGGGGATTCCCTGGGCCCATCTTGGTCACCCAAGGGGATACCCCCCTCCTGCGCCCGGAAACCCTCAGGGCTCTTCTGGAAAGGGTAGAGGAGGGGGCGGGGATGGCCCTCCTCACCGTGGAGCTTCCTGACCCCACCGGCTATGGCCGCATCCTGCGCCAAGGGGAGGAGGTCTTGGGCAATGTGGAGGAGAAGGACGCTACCCCGGAGGTGAAGGCCATCCGGGAGGTGAACGCCGGGGCCTATGCCTTTGACGCTTTTCTTTTTCAGGCCCTTAAGGAAGTGAAAAACGAGAACGCTGCCCGCGAGTACTACCTCCCTGACCTCATCGGCATCTATCGGGCCCATGGGCGCAAGGTGGTGGCGGTCCAGGGGGTGGCGGAGGAGGCCCTTGGCGTGAACACCCGGGAGGAGCTGGCCCGGGTGGAGGGGGTGCTCCTTGCCGCCTTGCGCCGGGAGTGGATGCGAAAGGGGGTGCGGATGATCCTGCCCGAGAGCATCTACCTCGAGGCCAGCGTGGAACTGGCTCCGGACGTGACCCTGTGGCCCGGGGTGGTGCTCAAGGGGAAGACCAAAATCGGCGAGGGGGCAGAGGTGGGGCCCTATGCCATTCTGGAAGACACCCTCTTGGAACCCGGGGCCCGGGTCCAGGCCCACACCGTGGCCCAGGGGGCGGTGATGGGGAGCGGGGCCGACGCTGGGCCCTTCGCCCGGCTCCGCCCGGGGGCGGTCCTTAAGGAAAGGGTCCACGTGGGCAACTTCGTGGAGGTGAAGAATAGCCTCCTCCACCCCGGGGTCAAGGCGGGGCACCTGGCCTACCTGGGGGATGCTGAGGTGGGGGAGGGCACCAACATCGGGGCCGGGGTCATCACCGCCAACTACGACGGCAAGCGCAAGCACAGGACCTATATCGGCAAAGGGGCCTTTATCGGATCCAATAGCGTCCTGGTGGCCCCGGTGCGGGTGGGGGATGGGGCCATGGTGGGGGCGGGAAGCGTGATCACCCAGGATGTGCCCGAGGAGGCCTTGGCCATCGCCCGGGAGCGGCAGCGGAACCTATTGGGCTATGCCCGCCGCAAACGTGAGGAGGACTGATCCCAGCCCGGTGCCACCCGGAATGGGCCCGCTTTCCCAAGGCCTGGGTGGGGAAGGATAAGGAAGGCTTCACCCTCATTTCAGGCCAGGTGGTAAACTGGGGAGTATGAACCTGGGCATGCCGGAAATCCTGGTGATCCTGGTGGTGGCCCTTCTTATCTTTGGGCCTAAGAAGCTTCCTGAGCTGGGCCGCTCTTTGGGCCAAAGCATCCGCGAGTTCAAGCGGGGGGCCCAGGAGATCCGCGAGGAGCTGGAAAAGTCCGTGGACGTGCGGGAGGAGCCGAAGCCCAAGCCCGTTTCTGAGGCTCCCAGCAAGGCCCCGGAGGTTACCCAACCCCAAGAGGAGCGTAAGGCTTGAAGGAAGCCCCCCTGGTAGAACACCTCGAGGAGCTCAGGACCCGCATCCTCTGGTCCTTGGTGGCCTGGGTGGTGGGCACGGGGGTGGCCTGGTCCTTTCGGGTCCAGCTTTTGGAGTGGCTGAAGCGGCCCCTAGACCTGGCGGCCAAGCAGAACAACATCCAGGTCAACCTCATCGTCTTGGACATCACCGAGCCCTTCCTGGTCTCCTTGAAGGTGGCGGCCTTCGGGGGGCTGGTGCTGGCCCTGCCCTTCATCGTCTACCAGGTCTGGGCCTTTATCGCCCCTGGGCTTTACGAGCACGAAAAACGCCTGGCGGTGCCCTTTTTGCTGGGGGCGGGGTTCAGCTTCGCCTTAGGGGCCCTTTTCGCTTACTATGGCTTCCTGCCCTTTGCCATTCCCTTCCTCCTGGGCTTTTTGGGGGATGTCATCACCCCGCAGATCTCCATTGGCCGCTACATGGGCCAGGTGCTCATGATGATGACCGTCATGGGCCTGGTGTTTGAGATGCCGGTGGTGAGCTACCTCCTGGCCCGGCTGGGCATCCTTTCCTCGGCCTTTTTGGCCCGCAACTGGCGGATCGCCGTGGTCCTCCTCCTCACCCTGGCCGCGGTCATCACCCCCACGGTGGACGTGGTGTCCTTGGCCATCGTCACCGGCCCCCTTTTGGTCCTCTACTGGATCTCCGTGCTGGTAGCCCGGCTGGCGGAGCGGGCGAGGCCCAAGGAGGAAACCGCTTGACACCCGCTTAGGGTTCTGCCCATAGAATGACCCATGGACGAGCGCATCCTGGCCCTGCGCAAAGAGGTGGACCGGGTGAACCGGGAGCTTTTGCGCCTCCTTTCCGAAAGGGGGAGGCTGGTGCAGGAGATCGGCCGCATCCAGACCGAGCTGGGCCTACCCCACTACGACCCCAAGCGGGAAGAGGAGATGCTGGCCTACCTCACCGCGGAAAACCCCGGCCCCTTCCCCGCGGAGACCATCCGGAAGCTATTCAAGGAGATCTTCAAGGCCAGCCTGGACCTCGAGGAGCAAGAGGACCAGAAAAAGTTCCTCTACTCCCGCCAGCACAAGCCCGAGCCCACCCGGGTGCGGGTGGGCCCCTTGGTCTTTGGGGAGAAGCCCCTCCTCATCGCCGGCCCCTGCTCCATTGAGTCCGAGGAGCAGATGATGGAAACGGCCCGCTTTCTCGCCGGCAAGGGGGTCAGGGTCCTGAGGGGTGGGGCCTTCAAGCCCCGGACCAGCCCCTACGGCTTCCAGGGCCTGGGGGTGGAGGGGCTAAGGCTGGGGCGGAAGGCGGCAGAGGCCTTCGGCATGGTCTTCGTCACCGAGGTCATGGATACCCGGGATGTGGAGGTGGTGGCGGAATACGCCGACATCCTGCAGGTGGGGGCCCGCAACATGCAAAACTTCGCCCTCCTTAAGGAGGTGGGCCGCTCCCGTAAGCCCGTTCTCCTCAAGCGCGGGCTTGCCGCCACCATGGAGGAATGGTTCTATGCCGCCGAGTACATCCTGAGCCAAGGAAACGAGCAGGTGATCCTGGCGGAAAGGGGGATCCGCACCTTTGAGCGCTGGACCCGTAACACCCTGGACCTTTCCGCGGTGGCCTTGGCCAAGCGGGAAACCCACCTGCCCGTGGTGGTGGACGTGACCCACGCCGCCGGCCGTACGGACCTCCTGGCCCCCCTGGCCCGGGCGGCCTTGGCGGTGGGGGCGGATGGGGTGCACGTGGAGGTCCACCCCAACCCCAAGGTGGCCCTTTCCGACAACCAGCAGCAGATGGACTTCCGGCAGTTTGAGGCGTTCCTGGAGGCCATTCAGGACCTGTTAGGGGCGTAGATGGGCCTTTTGGATAACCTCTTAAATGCCTTCCTGAAGGCCACGGATCCCAGGCCCCGGTATGTTGAGACCCGCTGCCTCCTCTACAAGAACAGCGTGGGGGGGTGCGACCGCTGCTACCAGGTCTGCCCTAAAGGCGCGGTGCAGCTGGAAAGCTTCCGGGTGGAGCTGGACGAGGTGCTTTGCACGGGGTGTGGCCTGTGCACGGGGGTCTGCCCAGGGGTGGCCTTGGAGTACCCTTTGGGGGGTATTCAGGAAGCCCTGATCCGGGGCAAGGGGCAGATCCGTTGCTCCAAGGCTGAGGGCAAGGGGGAGGAGGTGTTGTGCCTGGGCCGCCTGACCCCGGGGCTTTTGGCGGAGGCGGGAAGCCGCTTTGGCCAGCTTATCCTCGCCAGGGGAGACTGCGCCACCTGCAGGATTGGGGGCCCCTTGGTGCCCGAGCACCTGGAGAGGATGGCCGAGGAGGCCCGGCGCTACCACCCCGTGGAGGTGGAGGTCCGCCAAGGGGAGCTTCCCGGGGAGAAGGTGGGCCGGAGGGAGCTGTTCCAGGCGCTTTTGGGGAGCGCCAAGCGCACCGCCGCCGATCTGGTGCCCGAGCCTCCTCTGGCCGCGGAACCTGAGGAAAAGGGCCTGCCGGCGGAGCTTCGCCTGCGCCTCCTTGCGGCCAAGCGGGCTTCCACCGTGCGCTGGCCCAGGATAGCCGTGGAGGAAGGATGTACCCTCTGCCCGGTCTGCACCAACGTCTGCCCCACGGAGGCGGTCTATAGGGTGCGGGAGGGGGAGGAGTACGTGCTCAGGCTCAAGGTGGAGGCCTGCACGGGGTGTGGGGCCTGCGTGGAAAGCTGCCCGCCCCAGGTGATCCGCCTCGAGGAGGCCAGCAAGGAAGAGGTCTTCGGGGAGCTGGAGCTTTACCGGGGTAAGCCCCCTTGGTACGACCTATAGAATCTCCCCATGCGGCTACACCACGTGGGCATTGCCGTGGAGGACTTAGAGGAGGCCAAGGCCCGCTATGGGCTTTTGGGCTTTGGCGTGGTGGCGGAAGGGGAGGTGGCCTCCCAGGGAGTCCAGGTGGCCATGCTGAAGGGCCAAGGGGAGGCCCTGGTGGAGCTTTTGGCCCCCATGGGGCCCGAAACCCCGGTGGGGCGCTTTTTGGCCAAGCGGGGCCCGGGGCTCCACCACCTGGCCTTTGCCACCCCCCGGATAGAGGAGGAGCTGGCTCGGCTTGAGGGGGAAGGGGCCAGGCTCCTAGACCCGGTGCCCCGGCCTGGCTTCGGGGGCCACCGGGTGGCCTTTCTCCACCCTAGCTTTGGCCTAGGGGTGCTTTGGGAGCTGGTGGAGGAAGAGGGTGCCTAGCCCCTGGCGCCTTCTGGCCGCCCTTTTGGCCCTGGGGGAGATGGGCCTACTCTGGTGGCTTTCCGACCAGCCTGCTACCGGGATGGGCCTGCCGCACCCCTGGGATAAGGGGGCCCATTTCCTGGCCTATGGCCTTCTAGGTTTTCTCCTGGGGGTAGCCCTGGGGGATTCCCGCTCCGGCCTTTTCCTGGCGGCTATGTACGGGGTGGTGGACGAGTGGCACCAAAGCCATGTCCCTGGCCGGGAGGCCTTTGGCCTGGACCTTTTGGCGGACTTCCTGGGGGCCTACCTGGGGGCTAGATGGGGGGGTAGATGGGCAGTTCCAAAAGCCTTCCCCCCCTAGCGGTGGCGGCCAGGAGGATGGCCTGGGCCAGGAGTTCGGGGGCGATCCAACGGCTAGGGTCGGCCTCGGGCATGGCCTTGCGGTTGGCCTCGGTGTCCAGGGTGCCCATGGGGTAGAGGAGGAGGAAGCGCACCCCTTCCACCTCCCCTTGCAAGGAGCGGAGGAGGCTGGCCAGGGCGGTCTTGGCCATGGTGTAGAGGGCCCGGTGGGGTCCTGCTCCCGTCCAGGCGGTTCCCGCGGCCACGGCGGCGAAAAACCCTTCCCGGCGGGCTTCCATGTAAGGCAGGGTGGCCTTTAGGAGGTTAAAGGTGGTGCGCAGGTTCAGGTCCAAAAGCCAGTCATAGAGGCCGGGGTCCGAGTCCAAGAAGCGCCCGGCGGCGAACCCGCCCACGGTGTGCACCACCCCGAAAAGGGGGGCTTGCCCTTCCACAAAACGGGCTAGGGCTAGGGCCTCCTCCAGCCGGGTGAGGTCGGCCACGAAGGTTTGGGCGCCGTACTCCTTGGCCCGTTCCGCCATCCTTTCCCCCCGGGGGTCGGAGAGGAAGAGCCTAGCCCCTGCCTGGTGCAGGGCGGGGATCACCGCCCGGGCCAAGGCGCCCCCGGCCCCCGTGACCAAAAAGGCCTTACCCTGGAGCATGCCTCATTCTACCGGGATGAAGGCCAGGGAAGTGGGACCGAAGTTCAGCTGCTGGTTACGTAGGAAAACGGGAGGGGAGGGCACCAGGTCGTAGACCTCGAGGCCCTGCCCCCTTACCAGGTAAAGGTAACCATCCTGGCCCACGAGCCCGGCGGTGTAGGTGCGGAAAGGCTCCTGTACGGGGGATTCCCGGGGGAAGAGCACCTGGAACCCCTGGCCAAAGACCACCGTTCCCCCCACGGGGTCTAGGGCCAGGCGGCTTTCCTGGGGAAAATCGCCCAGGACCTTGCGGCTTGCAAGGGTATCCCCCTCCAGGGTGTATAGCCGCACCTCGGACACGGTGGCGGCAAGGCCTAGGAGGCGCCCCTGGAGGCGGTCCAGCTTTAGGCCGTAGGGGCCTTGGCTCGCCGGGGGATCCAGGGGCTTTTCCAAGCTGGGGGTGCCCATGGGGTTCTGGGGAGGGCGGTAGCCCAGGGCCTGCCGGGTCATGTAGGCCAGAAGTTCCTCCCCCCCTTGGGGGAAAAGGGCCAGGCGCACCTCCGGGGGAAGGCCCGTGAGGTCCGCTTCCTCCAGGTTGCCTGAGCCGTCCAGGTTCCAGAGGAAGGCCCGGGAGGCCCTTGGACAATGGGCCAGAAGCCGGTTCTGCCCCAGCTGGAGGTAGCCTCCCGTGCAGTCCACGCCACCAGGGAGGCTGGCGGTGGTGGGGGAAGGCTGGGGTGCGGCATCCCCCCCGAAGCCCTGGGTGGGGTAGGCCTCGAGGCGGTCCCCTAGGAGAAGGTAAAGCCTTCCGAAGCCATGGGAGTAGGCCAGGTCTTGGAGTCCTGGGATGTTCCAGGTGGTCACGGGGCTAGCCGTGCCCCCCTGGAGGTCTTTGGCCCGGTAGAAGCGCACCTCCCCCCCTCCCCCCATGGCCACCAGGGCCGGCAGGGGGGGTTCTTGGCTTCCCGTGCAGGCCCCCAGGAGAAGGGCCAAGCTGCCCAAAACCAGGTGAGTAAGCCCTAACCGTTTCACCGGCCACCTCCCAGCTTTACGCCTTCCTGGGAAAGGAGAAGCCCCGCCGCCTGCCCTCCGTAGAGGAAGGCCAGGCCCACGCTGCCCTTGGCGGCATCCAGGGTGAAGCGTAGGGCCCAGCAACACCGGTCCAGCACCAGGACAAACCGGGGCTTTAAGGGCTCCCCGGGAAGGTTTTGCGTGAGGAGGGCGGAGAGGTGGAGCTTGGTCCTCTCCCGGCCTAGGAAGGTGAAGGTGGGCCCGAAGTTGCGCAAGGCGAGGCCATAGCCCTCGGGCCTTTGCGGCTGGCGCAGGTAGGTGAGGTTTCCCGAGAGGGAAAGCCCGGGGATGGCCCCTTCCCCCGCTTCATCCGCCGGCACCGGTGGCCAAAGCTCCATCCCCCCGCTAAAGGTGGCATCCTTGAGGTAGATCTCCCGGTCCTCCACCTCGGGGAGGTGGAGGTTGGCGCCTAGGCGGAAGGATACCTCCGGCTGGGCCTGGGTAAGGCCAAAGCGCAGGTTCGTGGCCCTAAAGCCCTCCTGGTACCGGCCAGAAAGGGCCAGGTCCAAAAGGGGCCCAGGGAGGCTTCCCCCGCGGTAGGCCAGGGTGTAGGCCAAGGCGGTGGGGTCCCACGTGGTTTGCAGGGAGAGGCTTTCTGGGCCCAAGATGGCCTGCCCTTGGAGGCTTAGGGTATCCTTCTGCCAGTCCCTTAAGGCCCTTAGGGTGTAGGCGCTGGCCCCCTCCCTTAGGGCGAGGCTGAGATCGGTGGTGAGGGGGCCTTCCCCGTTAAGGCCATGGCGGTGGCTCAGGTTCAGGCTTCCCCCGGGGAGGGCGTAGGCCCCCTGCAAGAGGAGGGGGTCAAAGAGGGCCTTTGCGTGGTCAAAGCGGAGGCTGGCCTTGAGGGAGAAGGGGTAGGGGGTGAGGCTCCCCTCGAGGCGGGTTTCCAAGGGCCCTTCCCCCTCGAGGCCCCGCTTGTGCCCTAGGGTCAGCTGGTATCCCTGGTCCTGAAGCGTGGCCTGGGCCTCTAAGGGCAGGTACCTCCCTCCTTCCAGGTCCCGGCCCCCTTTGAGGCTTAGGGCCAGGGGCCTTTCCTGAAGGCCCAAGCTCAAGGTGGCCCGGTGGCTTCGCCGTTCTGGTAGGGCGTCAAAGCGGAAGGGGGTTTCCCCCTCCTGGAGGCTACGGAGGTAGCCTGCTTCCAGGCTGAAGCCCCCCAGGGTTTGCCGGAGGCTGGCCGTGGTGGCCCAGTCTATCTGCCGCTCGTACTCCCCGTTCGGGTTTTGCGTGGTGTAATAGAAGCCCCGGAAGCGGTTTTCCGCCCTAAGCGTGGCCCCGGACCAAGGGGAAAGGGAAAGGCTCTCGCTATGGGAAAGGAGGGCCCTTCCTGCTTCGGCATAGGGCCCAAGGGCCCGGGCGGAGCGGTTTAGGGGGTTGGTCTCCGCCAGATAGCGGCCCAGCACCAGCCCCCCCTGCACGCTGAAGGGGCCTTCCCGGAGGACGGGGCTTTGGGCCTCCACCTCGGGCAGGCGCTGGAGGGTTCTGGGAGGTGGGGTGGTGGGGTCGTGGTCCAGGAAGCCCTCGGCCCGAAGGGTGTAGCGCCAGTCCTGGGGGGAGGGGGTGCCGGGCCAAAGGGCCTCCAGGCGGAAGCGGGTAAGCCTGTCCCGGGTGTCGTCCCGTTCCAGGAGGGCGCTAAGGGAGAAGTCCCGCCGCTTTAGGGCGTACTCCCCCCGGTACTGGAAGGTGTCCGGGGGGGTATGGAGGAAGAAGTAGCGTTCCTTGGCCTCCCCGGTGCCAAAGTGGTCAAAGCCAAAGCCATACCCCCGGCCTTGGTAGTAGGAAAGAAGGGTGAACCCCAGGCCGAACTGGGCCACGTAGGGCAAGGCGGCCTTCAGGTAAAACCCCCCGCCGTCTTGGCCCACCTCAAACCGGGGTTGGCGCTCCGATAGGAAAAGGAGGAGGACCGGAAGCTCTAAAACGGGCCCTTCCTGGACCAAAAGCACCACCCCCCGGGCCACCACCCGATCCCCGGGATATAAGACGATCTCCTGGGCGCGGAAGGCGTAGTCGGGCACCTCCTGGCCGCAGGGGACACAGGGGGAGGCATAGCCCCTTTCCAGGAGGATGGCCCCCGCCACCCGCTGGCAAAGGGGCCCGGTGAGGAACAGGTCCTTGGCCTCTATGCGCATCTCCAGGGCGTCAAAGCTTTCGTCGGAAAGGGAAAGCTGCAGCTCTTCCGCCTGCAAAAGCCTTCCCTCCCGGTCCCGGTAGCGAACCCCCTCCGAGAGGAGAAGGAGCTTTCGGGTGCGGAAATAGATCACCCTTCCCGCCTCAATGGCCTCCCCATCCCGTTCCAGGCGCACGGGACTGCCCGTGAGCACGTAGACCTCTTCGTCTCCTTCCTGCCTAAGCTCTAGCTTCTCCGCTTCCAGGACCTTCAGCACCTTTTCCTGGGCCCAGGCGGGATGCCAAAGGCAAAGGAGGACCACGGCCAGGGCAAGGGCCTTCACCTCCGCCCTCCTAGGAAGAGAAGGAGGCCCAGAAGCCCGTAGACCAGGTTGGGCCCCCAGGCGGCCAGAAGGGGGTTTAGGGCGTTTTGCTCCCCCATGATCCGTCCCACGCTCCAGGTGGCGTAGTAGAAGAAGGTGAGGACCGCCACCCCCACAAGCCCCAGGCTCCGGGACCCGCCCAAGAGGTAAAAGGCCAGCCCCACCGCGAAAAGGGCAAAGATGAGGCTGGCGGCGGGTTCGGCAAAGCGGCGATGGTAGGTGGTGGCCTCGAGGCCCGCCTTCACCCCCGCCTGCCTGAGCCTTTCCACCTCCTGCCTTAGCTCCCTTAGGGTCATGCGGTTGGCGGGGTTTTGCCAGGGCTCAAAGGTGAGGTCCTTAAGGACCAGCTCGCCCCTTTGGAAGCGGGTTACGGTTCTTGGCCGGTCCCCCTCATAGGTGATCCTCAGGCCTCTTTCCACCCGTAAAACCCCTCCTCCGAACCTTCCCTCCTCCGCCAAGACCACCTCCTCCCGGGAAAGAATCCGTAGCTTCCCGATTCTATCCCCGCTCACCTCCCCCACGTAGACCACCCGGCCCTTGGCGTCCTGGAAACTGGCCCCGGGGGTGAGGAGGGTGCGGGGGCGTTCCAACACCTGCCGCCTCAAGAGGTCCTGCCCCGCCGCCAGGCTTCTTGGCACCAGGCTTTCCCCTAAGGCGAAGCCCAAGAGGGCCAATACCCCTCCCAGGGCCAAGAGGGGCAGGAGTACCCGTTCCCGCCGGATGCCCAGGGCGAGAAGGGCCTTGAGCTCCGAGTCCTCGGCCATGCGGGAGAGGAGGAGAAGCAGTGCGAAGAGGTAGGCCACCGGGCTTCCCCGCACCAAGGCCTCGGGGGTGCGGTAGAGGAGATAGAGGAGAAGGGTGTAGGGGTCCGCCCCCTTGGCCACCAGGGGGGCCAGGACCTCGTAGACCGCACCTGCCAGGAAGAGCAGCACGATGGCCCCAAGCCCTAGGAAGTAGTGGCCCAAGGCTTCCCGCAGCAGGTAGCGGTCCAGGGTGGTCACCGTAACCTCCAGACCAGGTAGAGCCCCAAAAGGGCATAGAGCCCGTTGGGGAGATAGGCGAACAGGGGGTTTACGTCATAGCGGGCCAGTTGGGCGCTTAGGGTCCAAAGCACGTAGTAGCCGAAGATGAGGAGGACGATGCTAAGGAAAGCCCAGGCGGCCTCCCGGAAGGCGAGGCCCAAGGCGGCGGCCACCAGGCCCAGGAAGAAGCCCCCCAAGGCGTCTGCCAGACGGCGGTGGAAGGCGAAGCGGGCTGAGGGCTCCACCTGGCTTCTCTGCCAAAGCTCCCTGAGGGTAGTGGAGTCGTAGGGGTCACGGGAGCCCAGGCTTTCCTTAGGGCGAAACTCCACGGGGAAGGGAAGGAGGCCGGCGAAGGGCTTGGGCCCTTCCCCATCCCACACGTAGCCCCGAAACTGCCACCCCTCCCGGTCCCAGACCCCTTCTGGGGCGCTGTAGACCCGGCCCCTTTCGTCCACTACCCGGAGGCCAAAAAGCCGGTTCTGCCCCACCTCAGGCCGCACCTCCTCGGCGTAGTAGACCCCGAGGCCCGGGGGGGCATAAAGTTGCTGGCGGAGCACCCCGCTATAGGCCCCTTCCCCGTATAGGAGGTGGGCCAGGTGCCGGTCGTAGGCCTCGAGGGCCCTAGGGCGGAGCTCCGCCAGGTTGAGGAGGTTGAAAAGGCTCACCAGAAGGGCCAAAAGCGCCAGGGGTTTTAGGAGGGCCCATGGGGGTACGCCCGCGGCGTAGGCCGCCTTCAGCTCCGAACTGCGGATGAGGCGGGCCAGGCCCACCAGGATGGCGAAGACCAGGCCCAAGGGAAGGGCCAGGCTCAGGGTCCAGGGAAGGCGGTAGAGGATGAGCTTCAGGATGGCCTCCACCCCAACCCCCCGGCTTAGGAGCACCCCGGAGAGGCTGGAGAGGAGGTCAAAGGTGAGGAGGGCCACGAAGAGCACCACCCCCACCAGGTAGGGGACCAAGACCTCCCTAAGGACGTACCGCCCCAGCACGAGGCCGAGTATACGGGGCCAGGATGAGAAACAAGCCGGGGAGGTGGGGAAGGGGATTGGGCTTCAGTGGGCGATCACGTGGATCACCGGCAGGCCAAACCGTTCGGCCTGGGTGTGGACGTCCAGGCGGAGCCAGCGGGAAAGCCCGGGAGGAAGGGTGGCCAGGACGATGGCCTGGTAGGCCCCGGGGTGGGCCATGAGCTCCTCCTCCATGGCCAAGAGGGGGGAAACGTCCCCAGGCTTGGCCTCTTCCACTGGGATACCTTGGGCCTCGAGGGCGGCTTTTGCGGCCTCGGCCTCCTTCCTTGCCCGCTCCTGGATTT
Source organism: Thermus altitudinis (assembly GCF_022760835.1). GTDB lineage: Bacteria > Deinococcota > Deinococci > Deinococcales > Thermaceae > Thermus > Thermus altitudinis. Next base: position 3,186 of record NZ_JAKTNQ010000016.1, on the reverse strand, counting down.
CCTTTTCCTCGTAAACCCAGCCCCCAGGGGGTACGGCGGGAACCAGTAGGACAAAGCGGGCCTCGGGGTCCTGATCCCGAATCTCCAGGAGTTTTTTGGCCAGTTCGGGGCTTTTGGCCGTACGATGGGCCACCACCAGATACCGGGCCATGGCTTCACCCCCTTTGCCTTGAGGTTAGCCCGGTTGCCCAAGGGGAGGGGGAGGAAGGTTACATTGCCCAACACCATCCCACCCCGGGGCAAGCTAGGCTGGGGTCCCAGTCGCACACCTCTGACGGCACTTTGGTGCCTTCCGGTGGGGAAGGTTTCCCAGGGGGAGGGTTTGCCAAAAAAGTGGAAAAGTTCCGAGGTATTTCGGGAAGGCTTCCTGGGGCCCTCACTGGCGCGGTCCCAAGCGGGGACCCAGAGGCTTCTAGCCCGTGGGGAACGGGTTTTGCTGCATACCTCTTTACATACCGGTAAACCGTGGTATAATAAAGAAGTCAGAGGAAGAAGCCGCCTGCGGGCGGCGGTTTTACTTTTAGGGCACCAAGGCCACCTTGGTGGCCTGGCGCTCGTGGAAAAGCCGGTAGCCCTCCGGGGCCTCCTCGAGGGACAGGCGGTGGCTGAAGACAAAGCTTCCCCTAAGCCTCCCCGCCCTTTGCAGGGCCAGGACCTCCTCAATCCAGCGAGGGATGTTGGCCAGAGCGCTTTTCAGGGTGAGGCCCCGGCTGAAGGCGGAAAGCCAAGGGTATTCCAGCTTCTCCTCGGTGGGCACTCCTAGGCTGGATACGATGCCCCCCGGCCCCGCAAGGCGAAGGGCCAGCTTTAGCGCCTCCCCATCCCCGCCCACCGCCTCCACCACCAGGTCCGCTCCCAGGCCCTGGGTTTCCTTGCGCACCCGGGCCAGGGGGTCTTCCGCCTTGGGATTTAGGGGAAGGCTTCCCAGGGCCGCGGCCTTTTCCAGGCGGGCGTCCTCCGGGTCTATGGCGTAGACCCGTCCAGCCCCCAGGGCGTGGGCCACCATCTGGGCCATGAGGCCCACAGGCCCCGAACCCACCACCGCCACACTCATCCCCGGGGCGAGGAAGGGCCGCACCCCCCCGTAGGCGGTGGTGAGGATATCCCCCGCCAGGATGGCCTCCTCTGCGGGCAGGTTTCCGATGGGGAAAAGGCTATGCCGGGCAAAGGGGACCCGCACCCGCTGCGCTTGGGCTCCCTGGAGGTTTCCCAGGGCCAGGCCGAAGCCGTAAACCCCTCCCTTCAAGCAGGCGAAGTACTGCCCCTTGCGGCAGGCCGGGCAGTCCCCGCAGGCCACCTGGAAGCTCCCCACCACCCTTTCCCCTAGGGAAAAGGGCACCAAGGCCCCCTTTTCCACGATCCGCCCCACGAACTCGTGCCCTAGGACGGTTCCCGGCAGGACCCCGGCGATCTTGCCGTGGTAGATGTGGAGGTCCGAGCCGCAGATGGCGGCCAGCTCCACCTGGACGATGGCGTCGGTTTCCGCCTCCAGCTTGGGCTCGGGTACCTCCTCCACCGCCACCTGGAAGGGCCCGTGGTAGACCAAAGCCTTCATGCCACCTCCCGGGCCACCTTGACCAGCTCCTGGGCCGCCTGGGCGTAAGGGGCTAAGGCGGCGATGGAGCCCCGTTTGAGCTCCAAAAGCCCCCGCATGAGGGCGGTAAGGGGCTCGAGGCGGCCCTCCAACACCTCCTGCCAGGTGGCCAGGTCGGCCTCGATGACGAAGTCGGCCTCCGCCTCCCCCTCCACCACCTTCACCCCCCGGCACGCCCCGTGCCAAAGGTCCAGGACCACGGCCACCCCCTGGGGGAATCCCAAGGTGGGATCAGGGCGCACCGCCAGGGCCAGGCTTCCCTCCCAGGTGGCGGCGGCCTTCCGGTAGGCCTCGCTTTGGTTCAGCTTCTGGCAGTAGGCGTGCGCCCAAGCTTCCTGGAAAAGCTCCATAGTCTTCCCTCCTTTGCTTACACCGAGTATAAACCTGGCCCCCTGGCCATGGGTAGGGGGTGTTCAGGGGTTTTCCGGCCAGGCGTGCTTGGGGTAGCGGCGCATGAGTTCCCGGCGCACCTGAGGGTAACGCTTTTCCCAGAAGCTCCTCAGGTCCTGGGTGACCTGGACCGGGCGGCCTGCGGGGGAAAGGAGCTCCACCACCACCGGAACCCGGCCTCCCAGAACCCTGGGGGTTTCCCGAAGCCCAAAGGCCTCCTGGATGCGCAAGGAGAGGAGGGGAGGGGCCTTTTCCCGGTAGATCAGGCGCTTGCGCCTGCCCGAGGGCAGGAGGAGGACTTCCGGCGCCAGGCGCTCCAAGGGCCCGGCGGCCTCTGAGACCAGGCCCAGCAGGATCTCCTTCCAGGGTAGGGCCTTTAGGTCCTCCACCTGCCGCACCCCTTGGGTCCAGGGAAGGAGCCAGGAGAGGTCCTGAAGTAGGCTTTCTTCGGAAAGCTCCGGCACCTCCACCCCGTGCTCCCTCAGGAAGGAGAGGCGAAGGAGGACCTGCTGGGCTTCGGCGCTGAGGGGAAGCTGGCCTCTGAGGGCTTCCTCCAGGTGCTTTGCCGTGGGGGGGCCGGGGTCCACGCCGATCCGTTCCAGGACCAGGGCCTGGTAGCGTTGCTCCAGGTAGCCCTTGAACCTACCCTCTTCCCATCCCCTCCAGGAGACCACCTCGGCCCTTTCCTCCAGGTGGCCCTTGTCCAGAGGGGCATAGAGGAGGATCCGCCCCCCTTGGGCGGTCAGGTCAGCTCCAGGGGCCACCAGGTATGCGGGGCCGTCCCCGACAAGGCGCACCAGGGGACCCGAGGGCAGCCGGTAACGCTCCGGTGCCACCCGCTGGGCCACCCGGTCAGGGTAGGCGGCCAGAAGAAGCCTGCCCACCGCTTCCGGTTCCGGCAGGGTTTGCTGGGGCTTTGCGCCCAGGCGGCTTCGCCAGAGGGCGGAGACCCGCTCCGGTTTTGCCCAGAGGCTCTCCCAGGTTTTCCGCCAGCCTGGCGGCCACGGCCCAGGCCTCCACCCGCCGGGGTTCAAAGAGGAGGATCCTGCCCGGCAAGGCCTTTAGGAGCCGGAGGGGGAAGAGGGTGCTCTTCCCAGCCCCGGGATAGGCCTTTAGAGAAAAGGGGGCGTGGGGGGCTACAGTCCCCCAGTTTGCAAACCGGGGATACATGGACCCCCCACGTCCGCCGGCGGTTCATTTGG
>NZ_JAKTNQ010000015.1 GCF_022760835.1 Thermus altitudinis | reverse complement strand
GCGTAGGGTCATGCCCCCTCTTTACCCCAAGGCCGCATATCGGTCAAGTCTGGGGTCAGGCTTGCCTAGGCCCACCTCCCCCGAGATGAGGGTAAGGTCAAAAGCCTCCCCTAGGCCGGCCCCGAAGAGCTTTTCCCGCTGTAGGTCCGGCACCCCGTTGGTGAGGAGGACCAGGAGGGCTCCCCTCGCCCTCAAGGCCCCCAGGAACTCCGGTACCTCGGGGAAGAGGGGATAGCGGCGCCTTTCCCGAAAAAAGGCCTCCGCCAACTCCCGGGCGCGCTCCTCAGGACCGCCCAGCTCCCTTAAGGCCTCCCGGAAGACCCTTTCCCGAAAGGGCCAGGCCCATTCCCCCAAGGCCTCCAGCCCCGGGGTGGAGTAACGGGCCCAAAGGGCCTCCAGGGCCGAGTGGCCGATGCCCTCGGCCCAGGGGTAAAAGGGAGCCTGCCGGAAGAACTCCTCCGCCTTCCGCCGCACCCCCTCGGGAAGCCCTTCCACCCCCACTTCCCGACCCAGCCCCTCCAACACCTCCTCGCTCACCCGGTGGTCCACAAGAAGGGTATCGTCCAGATCCAAAAGCCAAAGCCGCATAGGCCTCCGTCAGGGATGTCCTTCCGGGGGAAGCCCCCGTACCAAGACCGGGTTCTCCCCCGGGTCAAAGAGGAGGAGGTGTTCCCCTGCCTCGCGGAAGGGAAGGCCATACTTGGAAAGGCGAAGCTTTTCGTGCTCCAGGTTCTCCACGAAAAACACCAGGCGGCCTTCCTCCACCCCCACCCGGGCGAAGCCGTGCCCCTCGGGCCGGGGGCGGTTGGGCCCCGGCTCCACTCCCCCGCTTCCCGGGCGCAGGAGGAGAAGGGGGCCCTCGAGGGGGGCCAAAAGGGCCTCCCTTTCCGGGATCAGCTCCTCGAGGGCCAGCCCCAGGGCCTGGTAGAAGCTCACGCCCTGACCCAGGTCCGGCACGTACACCACAAGGGTTTCGCTCATAGGCTCCTTAGAAACCGCCGCAAACCCTCCTCGTCCGCCACGGGGTGCAAAAGGGCCAGATCCTCCGGGGCGATCTCCCCGTGGGCCCTGAGGAGGGAAAACCAGTAAGGATCCACCGCCAGGGGCCGGCCCAGGCCCCGCCGCAGGTAGAGGAGGTTCCAGGCCAGCACCAGTTCCGCCAGGGTACCTACCCCCCCGGGAAGGGCCAGATACCCTGCCCCCAGGTCCAAAAGCCGCCCGATCCGCTCGGGCAAGGAGGAGGCGGGAAGTTCCAAGTCCACATAGGGGCTTGGTCCCTTGCGTTCGGGGAAAAGGGCGGGGGCCGTAACCCCCACCACCATGCCCCCCTTGGCCTTTACCCCCCGGGCCAGGGCCTCCATTCCCCCCTGGTACCCCCCGCAGGCCAGGCCAAAGCCCTCCTCCGCCATAACCTCCCCGTAACGGACCAGCCGAGCATAAAGGGGGTCGTCTTGGGAAAGGCGCGAGGAGACGAAAACGCTAACCAGGCGCATCTTGGGGGCAAGGGAAGGCTAGCGGCAGCGCACCACCAAAACCGGAATCCCCACCCGGTGCAAGACCCCCTCGGTCACCGAGCCCAAGAGGAGCTTGTCCAGCCCGGTGCGCCCATGGGTGCCCATGACCAAAAGGTCAAACCCCTTGGCCGCCTCCACGATGGTGGGCACCGGCACCCCTTCCTTCACCTCCCCCGTGGCCTCCACCCCCTTTTCCTGGGCCAGGTTAAGGGCCTTGGCGATGGCCTCCTCCCCCGCCTTCTTCAGGTCTTCCAGAAGCTCCAGGCCGTAGGGAACGCTCTCTGGGGCGATCCAGATGGCCTGGGCGGGGTTCTCCAGCACGTAAAGGAAGTGGACCTTGGCCCCCAGGGCCTTGGCCAGGGAAAGGCCATGCTCCAGGGCCTGCAGGCTACAGGGGCTTCCATCCGTGGGCATCAGGATGCTTTTGTACATGGCTCGCCTCCTTCGCCCTCATCATACCGGGTCGTAAACTTAGGGCCATGTGGATTTACGGGAGGAATCCGGTCCTCGAGGCCCTGAAGGAGGGCCGGGTGCGGCGGGTCCTGGTGGCCAGGGGGGTGGAAGCCTGGCTTCTGAGGGAGCTGGAGAGGTTGGGTGCAGACTACACCCTGGTGCCCCGCATTGAGCTGGACACCCTCCTTAAGACCACCCACCACCAGGGCCTGGCGGCGGAAGTGGAGGAACCCCGTTACGCCTCCTTGGAGGAGGCCTTCTCCCTGGCGGAAGCCCGGGGGGAGATGCCCCTTCTGGTCTTCCTAGACGGCATCACCGACCCCAGGAACTACGGGGCCATGATCCGGAGCGCCCTGGCCTTAGGGGCCCACGGGGTGGTGTCCGAGGAGCGCCGCAGCGCCCCCCTTTCCCCCTTGGCCCTGAAGGCCAGCGCCGGGGCCGCCCTGAAGCTTCCCGTGGTGAAGGTGAAAAACCTCCCCCGGGCCCTCGAGGCGGTAAAGGAACGGGGGCTTTGGGTGTACGGCCTGGACGTAAGGGGAGAAAAGACCCCAAGGGAGCTGGACTTCCAAAGGCCCCTGGCCCTGGTCTTGGGCTCGGAAGGGGAGGGCATGCGCCGCCTGGTAAGGGAAAGCTGCGATGAGCTTTTCCGCATCCCCATGCGGCAAGAGGCCGAGTCCCTGAACGCCTCCGTGGCCTTGGGTATAGCCCTGTACGCGGTGGCCTTGGGCCGGGGTGTAGGATAGGGGCGTGGACTGGGTACGGCTTCTTTCCCGCCTCATCCAGGCGGAAAGCCTTCCGGGGCAGGAAGGGGAGGCCGCGGGTTTGATCCTCGAGGCCCTGAAGGGAATGGGACTCCCCGCCATCCTGGACGAGGCGGGAAACGTGGAGGCCCTGCTGGGGGAAAAGGAGCCCGAGGTGGTCCTGACCGGCCACCTGGACGTGGTACCCGTGGGGGACCCCAGCCACTGGCCCTACCCCCAAGGGGCCGTGGCCCAGGAGGCCGTCTGGGGCCGGGGGGCAGTGGACATGAAAGGCCCTTTGGTGGCCATGCTCCTGGCCCTGGAGGCCCTTTCCCAAGGGCCCTTGAAGGGGCGGGTGCGCTTCTTGGCCACGGTGCAGGAGGAGGTGGGAGGCCTGGGAAGCCGCTACGCGGCGGAAAGGCTTGCCCCCTTGGCCTTTATCCTAGGGGAACCCTCGGGAAGAAGGCTCATGCGGGGCCACCGGGGCCGGGCTGAGGTCTGGGCTGACTTTGAGGGGGAGGAGGCCCACGCCGCCCTTTCAGGTCCGGAAAACCCCCTCTATGCCCTGGGGGAGTACCTCCTAGCCCTACGGGACCTTCCCCTGCCCCCTAACCTCAAGCCCACCCCCACCCGGGTGGACACCTACCCCGGGGCCAGCAACCAGACCCCGGGGGTGGTGCGCCTGTACCTGGACGTGCGCTACGAACCCGAGGCCGACTTGGAAGCCTTCTTGGAAAAGCTCAAAGCCCTTGGGGATGCCTCCCTTTACATCCCCGAGGAGGAGAGGGCCTCGGGGGAGGTGCGCCTCGTCATCCCTGCCCTCTGGCCCCCCTACCGCCTGCCCGAGGATCATCCTTTGCTCCTCGCCGCCCTCGAGGCCTTGGGCCAGGGGAAGGCGGGCCTTTGGCCCTTCACCACCGATGCTCCCTACCTGGGGGCCAAAGCCCCGGTGTTGGGCTATGGCCCTGGGGACCCCGCCCTGGCCCACACCCCCAGGGAGCACATCCCCTTAAGGGAGGTGGAAAGAGCCGCCCACGACTATGTGCGCCTGGTGGAGGCCCTATGGAACGCCGTCTGATGGCCGGCACCCCCTACCGCAAGCTCCTCACCGCCCCCCGGCCCGTGGCCGAGGGGGTAAAGGTGAGGCTCGAGGCCCGGGGCATCCCCGTGGTCCTGGAAACCCCCTTTTCCGACCTCCCCGAGGCCGCCCTCGGCACCTACATGGGGGACGTGAACCTTTGGGTGCCCGAGGCCCTCTTAGGGGAAGCCGAAGCCCTGCTAGAGGAGGGAATCCCATGAGGGTGGTGGGCCTGGACCTGGGGGGCACCAAGATCGCCGCCGGGGTGTTTGACGGGGAGAAGCTTCTTTCCAAGGTGGTCCTCCCCACCCCCGAGGAAGGCGGGATAGCGGTGGTAAAGGCCCTGGCTGAGGCTACCCAAAGGGTGGAGGCGGAAGCCGGAACCCCGGGGGTAGCCATTGGCCTCGGCACCCCAGGGCCCTTGGACTTCAAGGAAGGGGTGATCCGTTTCACCCCCAATATCCGGGGCCTGGTGAACTTCCCCATCCGTCGCCTCCTGGAGGAGGCCACGGGGAGGCCCGTGTACCTGGAAAACGACGCCAACGCCGCTGCCTTGGCCGAGCACCACCTGGGGGCGGCCAGGGGGGAGGCCAGTTCCCTTTTTCTCACCGTTTCCACCGGCATCGGGGGCGGGGTGGTCTTGGGGGGACGGGTCTTAAGGGGGGAGAGGGGGCAAGGGGGGGAGCTGGGGCATATCACCCTGCTTCCCGGAGGACCCCTATGCGGCTGTGGGCTGGAGGGGTGCCTCGAGGCCCTGGCCGCCGGCCGGGCCTTGGAGCGGGAAGCCTCCTACGCCTATAACCGACGCGTGGACACCAAGGAGCTTTTCCAGCTTTTTCTGGAGGGAGAGCCCAAGGCCAAGCGCATCCTGCTCCAGGCGGCCCGCTACGTGGGTACGGGCCTCGCCAGCCTGGTGAAGGCCTTTGACCCCGGGGTGGTGGTGCTGGGGGGCGGCCTGGCCCTAAACGCTCCCCTGGCGTACTGGGAAGCCTTAGAGGAGGCCTACCGGCACTACCTCTCGGGTTGGGAGGTGCCCCCCTTGCGCCGGGCCCTCCTGGGGGGGGAGGCCGGGCTTTTGGGTGCGGCCCTCACCGCCTATCTGGAGGTAGGGAATGGAAGCAGGTAAGGTTCTCCTCTTCATTGGCCTTGCCCTAGCCCTCTTAGGCCTTCTCCTCCTCTACGCTCCCAAGCTATTCTCCTGGTTCGGCCACCTGCCAGGGGACATCCACATAGAGCGGGAGGGGCTAAGGGTGTACATCCCCCTTACCTCCACGCTCCTCCTATCCCTGTTCCTCACCCTTCTCCTGAATCTAATCCAGTTACTCCGCCGCTAGCCGGTAGGCCTGCCCTCTACCTGGCCGGGGTCTATGGGCCTGCAAGGCGAACTCCGCCACCCCCTGTCCCCAGAAGCGCAGGCGCAAAGGACCTGGTCCCACCCACAACCGGTAATCCAAATCCCGGTCTAACCGGAGGTAGGCTTTTTGCCCCGCGTTAATCACCTCCAGGAAAAGGCCGAAACCCTCCTCCGGGGTATAGGCCTCCCCCAGGATCCTCAAAAGGAGTTCCTCCTCCAACGCCGCCAAGGCCAGAAGGGCCTCGCTTTCCGGCTCCAGCAAGGTGACGCCAAAACCCTTTTCCGTAAGGAAAACCCCCTCCCTATCCCCTGGCAGAAGGGCCTGTTCCCGCCCAGGGTCGCAGGCCTCTGGCCTCCAATACCATCCCCCAGGAACCTGGGAGGCCGCCTCCTCGAGGCCCCCCGCCCAAGGAACTGGCACCCGTTCCCCCAAGGCCCTGCGATGCCAGGCCTCCTTCTGCCGCTTTCCCGCCAGCATCAAGGCTGTGGCCGCCCGCTCATGGAGTTCCCTTCGCCGCCCTGGAGGAAGGCTAAGGTAAAGAAGGCGCTGCTCCACCCCGCTGGCGAAACGGTACCCATCCCGGTAAACCAGCCATCCCTTCCGCTCCAGCTCCTCTATGTAGGGCAAGGCACCCAAGGCGTCCAAAACCTCTTCGGGAATAGCCCCCTGGGTTACCGAAAGCCGCTCCAGGGCCAGGCGGGCCGCCTCGCTCAAGTAACACATCTGCAAGCGCAGCTGGGCCAAGGGCCTTTGGGGAAGGGCGGAGCAGGAAAGCCACTCGGGCATCCATTCCGGCTGCCCCCCAGCCCCGAAATAGGCCCGAGCGGCCTCCTGAAAAGGAATCTGGGCCAACGGGCCCTTTCTCGCCTCGGGCCAGCTGATGGGCCCCAGGTCCACCACCCGGATCCGCTCCGCCGGGTAATGGGCCCTCAGTTCCAGGAAGAACTTGGGTTCCTCCCCAGGGTCCAGCCTCACGACCAAAAAGGCCTTGGACCGAAGGGCTTCCCTCAGGGAAGCTTGGGAATAGGGTGGCTCCAGGTAAACCAAGCCCTCGGGACGGAAGATTTCGTGGAAGGAAAGCCCCAGGACCCGGGCCAGCTCCCGGGCTAGCTCCCTCTGGCCCGCGCCCAAGCGTCCACGCAGGACTAAGAGAAAGGGAGGGCGTAGGGACGCTAACTCTGAAAGAAGCTCCCCGCGAGAATAACCGCTGACGGCATCCTGGTAACGGGCCCGGACCTCTACAACCCACTCCTCCAGGTCGCCAACCTCCTCCAAACCCCCCAAGGCCTCTCCTGGCCCCTGGACTTCCAGGCGAATCCAGGAAGGCAAGGCCAAGGGATCCTGCCCGCCAGGAAACACCTTCCGCCCCAAGGCCTGATTCAAGCGGAAAAGCTCTACCCGAAGGTTTTGCAGGCCTGCCCCATGCCGATAGAGCAGGTCCGCCAGGCGCACCCTCGAGGTGGGCCCCTCGAGCGCCAGGTAGTAGAGCAGGACCAGGCCCTTACGGGAAAGGCGGACCTCGGTGCCCTGAGGGGAAACCAGCTTCGCCGGCCCGTAAAGGAAAAGAACGTAAAGGGGATCGTTAAGTGGCCGTTTCAAACCGTTACCTGCCTCTCCTTTACCCTAGCACAACTCCCCCTTTCCCGCTAGGAGAAGCCCTTTCAACCGGTAACGTCCAGGTAACGCCCCCTTCGGTACCGTGAGGGCGTCCTGAGAGGCCACCACCTCGAGGGGCAGATTCGGAGGGATATATGCGCAAAGGCATTTTGGTAGCAGTATTGGCTCTAGCACCCCTGGCCCTGGCCCAGGCCCCCACGGTGGCTCCCACCAAGGGCAACGGCCCTGACGCCTACGCCAAGGGCGCGGACTCGGCCTCCGTGAACCAGACCATCGAGCTCATCCTGCCCAAGGCCACGGCCCTGCACCTGGACGTGACCACCCTGACCTTTGACCTGACGGGGTTGGACGGGGCCAGCTGGCCCAACTCCACCCCGGACTTCGGCGGGCAGATGGTCTGCGTCTATGGGCTTTCCGACCAGGATAGGAAGACCCAACTGGGAAATAACTTCTACAACCAGGTGCAGACCCTCCCCTTGGGCACCAGCTACGGGGTGGCCCAGTGGCCCAACATCACCATCAACGGCGGCGGTGCGGTGACCGCTTATCCCCCCATCAAGCTGGATAATAACGGGGAACTCGTCCCTGGCAGCAAGAACTACTTCGTCTGCTACCGCACCTTCATCCTGCAGAAGTTCTCCAACGGGAAGCAGTGGCACCTGACCGTGAACCGCAACGACCCCGAAGGCGCCCAAGGGATCCAGCACCTTTACATCCAGGATAACCCCTGCGATACCTTCGGCGCGGCTACGGGGCTTTACGAGCTTCCCAACGGGGCCAACCTGGAACTGGTACCCCGCACCCTGCAGGCCGGTCCCACGGGAACCCGCTCCGGCAACAACCCCGAGCGGTGCGGATACAAGAGCTGGCTGGATGACCTGGTGGTGGTGGCCGTCAAGGTCAACAGCGACCTCTGGGGCAAGAGCACCGCGAACCTTACCTACACCTTAGCGACCACGGCTTGGTAAGCGAACCCGAAGGCCTGGCCCTAGGGCCAGGCCTTCACCCTATGGGTGAACCATGAAGCGAATCTTTCCCTTCCTCCTAAGCCTGGCCCTCGGCGCCCTGGCCCAGAGCACCCTAGGCGTGGAACCCCCCGTCCTCCTCAAGGAGGCCAAACCGGGAGAAACCCTTACCCAAACCCTTACCGTCTACAACGTGGGTACCCGCCCGGTGCGGGTCCGGGCCAGCCTGGGGGACTGGACCTACGATCCCATGGGAAAGATCCAGTTCCTGCCCACGGGCTCCCTAAAGGAAAGCGCAAGCTCTTGGGCCACCTTCTCCCCGGCGGAGTTCCTGCTGGAACCCAAGCAAAACCGCCCCCTCACCTATACCCTCACCGTGCCCAAAGAGGCCCCACCTGGCACCCACTGGGGCATCCTCTTTCTGGAATCCGAAGACCCCAACCCGCCCCCAGGGGTACCCTTGGCCACCTTCCGGGTACGCATGGCCCATGTCTTCTATGTGAACATACCCCCTCTGAAAACCGGCGGGCGCATCACCGGCATCGTACCTAGCCCTCCCCAGTCCCCCAAGGACCCTTATCGCTTTGCCATCCAGTACCAAAACACCGGCAACACCGCCCAAAAACTCTCCGGACGCTTTGAAGTCCGGGACGCGGCGGGACGGAAGGCGGCGGAGGTGGAGATAGAGGAGGTGGTGGTCCTTCCAGGCCAGGTACGCATCCTCCCTGTAATCCTGGTGGGTCCTCTACCCGTGGGAAGCTACACCGCCTTGGCCATCCTTAACTACGGCGATCCCGGGAAGGACGTGGCCGCCGATCTGCCCTTCGCCCTGCGCACCCCCCTGGCCGCACCCCCCGCGCCCCCCAGCGAAGAAGGGGAAAAAGGAGGCACCCCATGAGAACTTGGTTAACCGCCATGGTCCTGTTCCTGGCCCCGGCCCTGGCCCAGGCCACCTGGATCGTCCAGACCCTGATCCCCGAAACCATCGCCCTCCGCACCCCCACCACCCAGATCGCCTTTGAGCTTCAGGATTACCCCCCCAAGGCCTTTCCAGCCACCTACCCCGCCAGCAACCTGGAAGGGGGTATTCTACCGGTCCAGGTCTTTTCCAACGCCCCCGGGGTGTGGAGCCTACTTCTCCAGATACCTGATCTGAAGGACCCAAACGGAGTTTTGCTTCTACCCGCTAAACAAGTCCTCTACCGGGTAAACGGGGGGCTTTGGCTAAGGGCCGACGGTACCCCGCAGATCATCTACACCCAATCGGGCCCTACCGGGGACTGGTTGGAAATCCGCCTGGAGTTTGCCCTAGAGCTTTTGGGCAACGAGCGGGCGGGGAGCTACGTGGTCCAGGCCCTGGTCACCGCTTTGAGGCAGCCTTGAGATGAGACGTTTTCTGGCCCTTTTCCCCCTCCTCCTGGGCCTGGCCTGGGGCCAGGTGCGCTTCCTTCCCTCTCCGAGCCTTGCCGGTGTCCCGGGGGACTACCTCACCCTAAGCCTTAGGGTGGAAGGAAGAGGGCCGGTTCGCTTCCGCCTCTTTCCTCCGGAGGGCTGGCAAGCCCTTTCCCAAGAAAGGCAAGCGGTGTTGGAGGGCCAGGAGGAAACCCTAAGCTTCACCCTCCGGGTACCCCCTTTACCCGCAGGCACCCAGGGGAAAGCCCAGGTGGTGGCCTTTGAAGGAGAAAGGGAGATCGCCAGGACCGAGGTGGTGCTAAAGGTGTTACCCCTGATCCAACTGGCCCTGGCCGCCCCCACCATCCTCGAGGCCGACCTGGGAGGGCCCTTTGAGTTCCCGGTTTACGTCAGCAACCGTTCTAACCAAGGGGAAGAAGTGTTCCTAGAGGCGGAAGCCGCCATGTTCCAGGTATTCCTAAACCCGTCGGGCCTGAGCCTGGCCCCCGGGGAGACGGGTGTGGTAAGGGTCCTGGTGGCCCCTAAGGGGCAGATTTCCGCCGGCTACCGCTTCTACATGAAGCTTAGAGCCACTCCCAAAACCCAGCCCGGGGCCCGAAAGGAGGCTGGGGTCATCGTGCTCTTCAAGGACCCCCTAACCGCCAGCGGCCCCAGGGGGCGGGACCCTGAACTTACCGTGGGCCTGGGCCTGGCCTTAAGCCTGGGGGCTTCTTTGGAGCGTGGCCAGCTCCGGGGCCAGGTGAGCTACCTCCTCTTACCCAGCTTAAGCGGGGCCCTTTCGGACTACGTGACCGCCACTGCCGGCACGGGCCCCTTTACCGGGGACCTGCAAGACCCCTGGCGCCCACCCCAGACCCTGACGCTAAGCCTTAAGGGGGAAGGCTGGGAGGCCCGGGCCCAGGGGGGACAAGGGAGTTTCGGCCTGGCAAGCACCTTCCGCCTGGATCCAGCCCGGGTGAGCCTCGAGGGCACCTATCGCCAAGGAGCCCTAGGCCTTCGGGCCAGCGCGGTGAGCCTGGATAAAAGCCTAGACTTGCAAGGAGCCCTCTCCACGCAAACCGCCCCTACAGGCCGCCAGGACAACCTTAGCCTGCGCTACCGCCTGCCCCTGGAAGGGGGCCTTAGCCTGGGCCTGGGCACCGACCTCAGCGGCCAGACTGGGGAGGCCTACCGCCTCTCCTTTGGCCTGAGCCAAAGCCTCACCTGGCAGACCCAAGACCTGGAACTGGTGCAAAGCTATGGCGGCGTGCCCCTTGGGGGCCTCCACACCCTGGGGCTGGCGGGAGGCACGCGGAGCCTTTACCCTTTGGGCCTTCGCGGAAGCACCAGCCTCCAGCTGGGGCCCAGCCAGGGGCTTTGGCAAAACCAGCTCACCCTTTATGCCCAGGCGGCGGCCGGGGCCTTTGTGAGCCTCACGGGAAGCTACCGGCAACAAGGGGAAAGCCGGGGGTATGGCCTGGCCCCCAGCCTCAGCACCGCCTTTGGCGAACCCGGGGTGTACAGCGGAAGCCTAAGCCTAGGCTACGGCCTACATCGGCGGCTTTCCGGAGAGGCGCCGGAGAACCAAACCTACCAGGCCAGCCTTACCCTGGGCACCCGCGACCTCAGCCTGTCCGGATATTTCCGCTACCTCTTTCAAGAGGATCCCCTTTTGGAAGGGGGCGTAATCCTCCGGCTGGCCCTGGAGGGAGGGAGCCTCGAGGGGCAGTATCTGACCAAGCGGGGCACGAACAAGGACCTCACCCTTTACGGGGCCGCCTGGAACCAGCTCTGGCCTGGAAGCCTGCAAAGCCGCCTCTCTTACGAGCATCGCCTAGAAGAGGGTTTAAGCCAGCGCTTTGGCCTTTCCCTTGCCCAGCGGAACTTTTTGCAGCCCGGTCTCTCCTTGGGAGCCTCCTATACCCTCATTCTGCAAGGTGGGGAAGCCCGCCACGCCTTTGGCCTCAACCTGGCCTACACCCAAACCCTCACCTTCACCACCCCCAAAGAGGTGGTGGACCTCTTCGGCGGCCGCAAGGGGGGCGAGATCGTGGGCCGGGCCTTCCGAGATGAAAACCTGAACGGGCGGCTGGATCCAGGCGAGGCTCCCTTGGCCGGGTTAAAGGTCTGCCTAGGAAAGACCTGTGAAACCACCGACGCCGAGGGCCACTACCGTCTTTTCACCGCTGCCGGGGAAGGCGTCCTCTACTTCGGCAACCTTCCCGCCACCTTGGCCCTACTGGGGGAGGAACGCATCCAGGTAGCCATAAACACCCGGGTGGACAAAGACCTACCCTTCGCCCCCGCCACCACCTTAGCCGTCCAGGTGCTGGACGGGGATAGCGAAAAGGGCCTGGCCTTCGCCGGGGTTTGCGCCGAAGGACTGGTGCAGCGGTGTACCCGGGCCGACGCCAATGGGCGCGCCCTTATCAGCGGGCTTTTCCGCGGGGAATACCGGGTCTATCCCGATGCCCGCTACCTGCCTGAGGGCTACCGAAAAGGGGAAGCTACCCAGGTTCAGGTGGACCCTAGCGCACCTCCTAAAGCCATCCAAGTGGTGGCCAAACCCCCCAGGCGGGAGGTGGAGGTAACCTACACCGCAGACCGCCTGAGCCTGGTGGCCACCGCCGATCCTTCCACCCCCATCGCCGGGGCCGAGGTGGAGATCAAGGCCCTGGTCCAAGGCGAAGCCCAGCAGGTCTTCCTGGACCTGCCCTCAGGGCCGGTGGCCTTGGCCCACCAGGAGGGCAACTACTACGCCACCCGGATCCGCTTGCCCTTATCCCCCGGGTTTCATACCCTGACCGTTAGGGCCAAGGGGCAGGAGGAAGTTGAAGCCCCCTTGTTTCTTCAGGTGGTGCCTGGCTCCCTCTATAGCCCCAGTTCCCTGGAGGGTCCTAAGGTAACGATCACCCTTCGCTTCCGGGCTAACCAAGTAGCCCTCACGAATAAAAGCCAAAGCTTCGCCTTAAAGAGCGAGGATGGCTACACCTGGACCGGGGAGGTACCCTTAGACCCTGGTCACCACACCCTTTTGGTGCTGGCCGATGGAGAAGGGCTGGGTGAGGTGGGCCTGGCCATCCCTTCGGAAAGCGCAAGCCATTGAAGTAGAAGGATTCGGAAAGGAGTGGTTAGTATGCGGCATTGGTACGCGGTTCTTTTAGCAGTAGGGCTCCTTGGCGCCTGCTCCCAGGCTCCCCAAGGCGTAAAGCCCCAGGTGGCCGTTGGCGCCTCGGTGACCGTGGAAAAAACGGCGGTACCCGAGTTCAAGCGCACCTACCGCTGGACCATTGAGAAGAAGGTGACGGATCCAGCAGGCGGAGCCCTTACCCTGGCTCCAGGGCAGTCCTACCTGGTCAAGTACGCGGTCTCCCTGGTGGGCACCCCTACGGACTCGGACTTCAAGGTGAAGGGGACGGTCACCATAAGGAACACGGGCGGGGTGGACGTCACCTTGCAAACCCTCAGCGATACCCTTTCCACAGGAGAAAGCCTCGCCCTCAACTGTGGGGTCACCTTCCCCTACACCCTACCCGCAGGCCAAGCCCTAAGCTGCACCTACAGCCAAAACCTGCCCAACGGGCAAAGCCGCACCAACACCGCCACGGTGAGTTGGAGCGGCGGCGGGGAAAGCGGCACCGCCTCAGGCCAGGCCAGCTTCGCTTTTACCACGCCCAGCGCGGTGGTGGATGGTAGCGTCACCGTAAGCGACCCTTCAGCCACGCCGGTCAGCGCCATTAGCGGCATCTCTCCCGAGGGCGTCATCTCCCAGACCTACTTCTTTGAGCGTTGGGTTAAGTTTGACGCCTGCGGGGAGTACCAGGTGGACAACACCGCCACCTTCACCACCAACACCACCCAGACTCAAGGCTCCGCCTCGGCCTCCCTTAACGTTAGCGTTCCCTGCGCCGGAAGCTGTACCCTTACCCAGGGCTATTGGAAGACCCATTCCACCTACGGTCCCGCCCCCTACGACAACACCTGGGCCAAGATAGGTGAGGGCACCCCCTTCTTCCTGTCCGGCCAAAGCTATTACCAGGTTCTTTGGACCTCTCCCAAGGGGAACGCCTACTACATCCTGGCCCACCAGTACATCGCCGCCAAGCTGAACATCCTCAACGGGGCCTCCACCACCCTTGCTGTGGATGCGGCTATGGCCTGGGCGGAAAGCTTCTTCAACAGTTACAAGCCGAGCGATTCCCTGGACAAGGCCACCTCCAACCAGGCCAAGGGCTACGCCGCTACCCTGGATAGCTACAACAACGGCCTCATAGGCCCTGGTCATTGCTCGGAGTAAAACCTTCCCCCCGGAGAGCTAAAAGCTCTCCGGGGAGCTAAAGGAGGTAGCATGAAAAGAATCCCTTGGCTCCTGCTTCTCGCCCTCGTAGCCTGCTCGGCTCCTCAAGGCATCAAGACCACGGGGAAGTTGCGCATTCAAAGCATCCAGCCCGACGTGGTGTCCGGGTGTACCGTGCGGGCAGGGGACTGGATGGCCCTTAAGGGCAACACCTTCGGCACACAAGCGGAGTGGGATGCCGGTACCAACCATGCCCTATTCCCCCCGGATCCGGGTTTGCCCGCGGAAAACCCCGAGATCACCCAGGCCCAGAATCCCGCCACCTTGATGTTCCGCGTGCCGCTAGGAGCCCAAAGCGGCCTTCTGCGGATCCACGTGGAAGGGGTAGGGGATGCGGAAATCCCCATCGCGGTGGAACAAGTAGCCCCCCAGGTGGCGGTGCCGGGCTGCGAGGTCCCTGCCCCACCCCAAAACCCCGAGTAACGAGATCCTGGCTAAGCCCCCCTGTCCTGGCAGGGGGGTTTCACTTGAGGTGACTTAGGAACTCCTCCCGGGTCTTCCCACTTTCCCGGAAAACCCCCAGCATGGCACTGGTGGTGGTGCGGGAGTGCTGCTTTTCCACCCCCCGCATCATCATGCAGAGGTGAACCCCCTCCACCACCACGCCCACGCCCTGGGGCTCTAAGACCTCCTGGATGGCCTCGGCGATCTGCACCGCTAGGCGCTCTTGCACCTGAAGCCTCCTGGCGAACATGTCCACGATGCGGGCGAACTTGGAAAGCCCTAGGATCTTCCCGTTGGGAATGTAGCCGATGTGCACCTGGCCAAAGAAGGGCAAGAGATGGTGCTCGCACATGGAGTAGAACTCTATGCCCTTCACCACCACCATCTCACTTCCCTCGGCGGGAAATACGGCTTCGTTCACGATAGCCTTCAGATCCTGCCGGTAACCCCGGGTGAGGAAGGCCCAGGCCTTGGCCACCCGCTCAGGGGTTTTAACGAGACCTTGACGGGAAGGGTCCTCACCGATCACCTGGAGCCACTCCGCAGCAAGGCGCTGCAAGCGCTCCAAATCCATTTCCGTTTCAAAGGCCAGGCCGGTTTCCTCTATCTCCACCATCTTGCGTTCCATCTTGTCACCCTGACTCCCTAGCCTATGTAGCCCCGGGCTCACTCGGGGGAGAGAAAACCCTCCTCCACCAAGGGGAGGGCCTCCTCCGGGCCCAGGGGAAAACCTTGGGAGGCCCGCCTCAGGACCTCGAGGACCTCCTTTCGGCTGCGCTTCAGGCGAAGGTGCAGTTCGCTAAAGGGGTTCAGGGCATCCTGGCCCCGCAGGGTGAGGCGGTAGCGCCTCGGAAGGTCCACGGGGGAAAGCCCCTGGCGGTAGCGCTCGGCCAGCGCCCGATACCGGGGGGCATTCCCCGGAGGCTCCGCCGCCCCTTTAATGCGGGCCGGGACCCCCACGGCCAGCTTCCCTTCGGGAACCTCCATTCCGGGAGGGACCACCGCCCCTGCCCCCACCACGGCATTCTTCCCCACCCTGGCCCCGTTCAACACCACCGCCCCCATACCGATCAGGGCTCCTTCCTCCACCACCGCCCCATGGACCACCGCCCGGTGGCCCACGGTCACCTCCGGGCCCAAAAGGCAGGGGAAACCCGGATCGGCATGGAGAACCGCCCCATCCTGGACGTTGCTCCCCGGGCCCACCACCACCCGCTCCAAGTCCCCTCGGACCACGGCGGCGAACCAGATGGAAGCCCCCTCCCCCACCTCCACCTCCCCCACCACATAGGCCCCGGGAGCGATGAAGGCGGTGGGGTGCACCTTGGGAAGCTTGTCCTCAAAGCGGTAAACGCTCAAGGGCCACCTCCAAAAGGCGCAGGTCCTCGGGGAAAGAGAGGAGGGACCTGGCTTCTTCGGGGCTAAACCATCCCAGCCCGCTCATGCCCTTTTCCAGGCGGGGCTCCCCCTCCCCCCGCATGAGAAACCAGTGTATTTCCCGCTCCACCCCCTTGGGGTTCACGTACCGGGTGGGGAAAAGGGGAGCGAGGACCTCGGCCCTGATCCCGGTTTCCTCCAGGACCTCCCGCACCGCCGCCTCCTCCAAGGACTCCCCCGGCTCCAAATGCCCTTTGGGGAAGACCCAGAAGCCCATGCGGTCCCGCAGGAGAAGCACCTCTCCCTTCTCGTTGAAGACCACACCCCCCGCTCCTAGCTCCACGGGTACCTCCTCTTGAGGTGGCTCAAGGTGCCCTCGTCCACCTCCGGACCTCCCTGGTAGCGCTCCTCAAGGTTCTCCATGCCGATCAGGGCAAGGAAAGCTTGCTCCGTGGTCTGGTCGAACTCCCCGTGCACCTCTCCCGCATAAAGCCCCAGGCTCCGGAGCACCCCCTGCAACCACCGCACCTCTTCCGGGGTCAAGGGGCGGCGCTCCTTGGGCCTTTCAAAGAGAAGGCGGTGCAGGGAAAGCAGGCGGAAAAGCTCCCCCACCGGCTCTGAATGATCGTCGGCCCGAAGGTCGATGTACCGGTCCCAAAACCCTCCGTACCCTTTACCCTCCCCCACCACCAAAAGGGCGGCGGATTGTTTGCCCCTTTTATCCCCTCCTGCTTCCTCACCAGCCTTCAAGGCCAAAAGAAGCCTTTCAGGAAAAGGGGTCCTTTCCTCCCGCAGGAAGGTTTCCACCATGGCCTCCACCACCTGAGGGCCGGCCAGAAGGTTGCCCTGGGCGGCAAAGCCCTTCCCTGCCCTTCCCCCAGCCCAAGGATGACACTCCGCCCCCGTAAAGCTGAGGGCCTCACCCCTGACGCTCACCAGGCCAAACTGGCGCTTTTCCAGACCGGGATCGGTGCGGCGGAAAGCCTCCAAGACCCCTTCCGGGCTCGCCCCCTGTTGCAAAAGGGTAAGGCCCTGGGGCCCAAAGCGGGGGTTGGCGTAGGACTGGGTGGCGATAGCCCCCACCCCTGCCCGGGCGAAGGGAACCACTGAGCCCACCGCCAAAAACTTGCTGGCCACGGCCACGCCCAGGTCCCCGGTTTCCGGGTCCTGGGCTACCAGGGAAAAAGTGGCCACCACCATGCCCCTATCCTACGCGCCCCCGCATGGTAGAGTGGGGGGATTGGGTGCGCCCATGGAGATTAGAAATATTGCCATCATTGCCCACGTGGACCACGGGAAAACCACCTTGGTGGACACCATGCTTCGCCAGGCCAAGGCCTTGGCCAAGGATGAGGGGGAGCGGATCCTGGACTCGGGCGACCTGGAGAAGGAGCGGGGCATCACCATCCTGGCCAAGAATACGGCCGTGGTCTGGGATGGGGTGAAGATCAACATCGTGGACACCCCCGGCCATGCGGACTTTGGCGGGGAGGTGGAGCGGGCCCTTTCCCTGGTGGACGGGGTGCTCCTTTTGGTGGATGCCGC
Source organism: Thermus altitudinis (assembly GCF_022760835.1). GTDB lineage: Bacteria > Deinococcota > Deinococci > Deinococcales > Thermaceae > Thermus > Thermus altitudinis. The sequence continues at coordinate 40,659 of NZ_JAKTNQ010000015.1, read as the reverse complement.
CGAAGGCCCCATGCCCCAGACCCGCTTCGTCCTAAGGAAGGCCCTAGAGGCTGGGCTCAAGCCCCTCGTGGTCCTCAACAAGGTGGACAAGAAGGAAGCCCGCCCCGATGAGGTCTTAAACCTCACCTTTGACCTGATGGTGGAGCTGGGGGCCACGGAGGAGCAGTTGGACTTTCCCTACCTCTACGCCATCGGCCGGGATGGCCGGGCCTGGCGGGAGGAACCCAAAGAGGATCTCTCCGAGCTTTTCCAAACCATCCTCGAGCACATCCCCTCGCCCCGGTGGGAGGAGGGGCCGTTCCAGCTTCTGGTGGCCAACCTGGACCACTCCCCCTACCTGGGGCGCATCGCCATCGGTAAGGTGGCCCGGGGCCGGGTGCGCAAGGGGGAAAACATAGCCATCTTGAAAGAGGGCGAAACCCTCTCCGCCAAGGTGGTGGCGGTCTACACCCACCAGGGCCTGGAGCGGGTGGAGGTGGCGGAGAGCCTGCCTGGGGACATCGTGGCCCTGGCGGGGGTGGAAGGGGTGGAGATCGGGGATACCCTGTCCGACCCCCAGACCCGGGAGGCCCTTCCCCGCCTGAAGGTGGACGAGCCCACCGTGGCCCTCACCCTCACCGCCAACACCTCCCCTTTTGCCGGACGGGAAGGGGTGCACGTGACCGGCCAGAAGCTAAAGGAGCGCCTCCTTAATGAGCTCCGCACCAACGTGGCCCTCCAGGTGGAGGAAGTCGCCCCCGAGGTCTTTGAGCTTCGGGGCCGGGGAGAGCTCCACCTGGCCATCCTCCTGGAAAGCATGCGCCGGGAGGGATACGAGTTCAGCGTGGGCCAGCCCCGGGTGCTCACCAGGGAGGGCCTCGAGCCCTACGAGCTTCTGGTGATAGAGGTGCCTCAGGACCGCTTCGGCAGCGTCATGGAGGCCCTGGGGGTCCGCCGGGCAGAAATGCTTCACATGGAGGTGGGCGAGCGGGTAAGGGCGGAGTTCGTGGTACCGGCCCGGGCGCTTTTTGGCTTCCGCAGCCTTTTCCTTTCCCTCACCGGAGGGGAGGGGCTTTTGAGCCACACCTTCCACGGCTTCGGCCCCGAGGCGGGTCCCATCCCTACCCGCACCACGGGAAGCGCTGTGGCCATGGAAGCGGGGGTGGCCACCGCCTATAGCCTCAACCGCCTGCAGGAGCGGGTGCAGTTCTTCATTGAGCCAGGCACCGAGGTCTACGTCGGCATGATCGTGGGGGAGCACGTGCGGGAAAAGGACCTGGAGGTGAACGTCACCACCGCCAAAAAGCTCACCAACATCCGGGCCGCAGGCTCGGACGAGAACATCCGCCTGGTGCCCCCAAGGCGGCTTTCCCTGGAGGAAGCCCTGGAGTTCCTAGCCGAGGACGAGCTTTTGGAGGTCACCCCCAAGAGCCTACGCCTGCGCAAGAAGGTGCTGGACCCTTCGCAACGCAAACGCCTGGTGGGGAAATAAGAGGGGGCCGGGTCTAGGACCCCGGCCCCCTATCCCCATTGGCCTTACTCCTCTTCCCGCTCCCCGTAGGTTTCCAGGGCTTCCTGCCACGCCTGGCTGATCTCCTTGGCCTGTTCCATCTTGACCTCCCTGAGCCTAAGGGTAGGGAACCGGAGGCCCAAACGGCCCAAGGTAAAGGGGAAACCGGTACACCTCATAGGCGGTGTAGCCCGCGCTCCCTACACCGAAGTCAGGTTTGGAGAAGGGTTTCCGCCTCGAGGCGGGCCAGCACCCTTTCCAGGCTTCCCCCCTGCCAACGCTCCACGGCGTAGGCCGAAAGGGGAAAGCCCTCCTTCAGTCGCCTAAGAAGCCCGGCAGCATCCTCGGGCCGGCTTCCCTGAAGGACCAGAAGGTATCCCCCTGAAAGCTGGAAAGCCAAATCCCCCCGCCGAAGCTCCTTCTGAAGGCGCTCAGGAGGCGCCGAGGTGGAAAGGTACACCAACACCAAAGGACGCCGTAAGGCCAGGCCCTCTAAAGCCCCCGCCAATCGGCGAAGGTCCTCTGGGGTACCCACGCCCCCTAAGGCCGGCAAAAGGGGCGCCTCCTGTCCCGTACCCAAGAAGAAGGCTACCCCCAAGGCCAGGGCCCCCAGGACCCCTCCTAAGGCGGTGTATTCCCGAGCCTCCCCATACTGTACCCAACCCCAACCGGTAAGGGCCAAAGCCCCTTCCAAAGCTAACTGGAAAGCCAAAAGCCCAATACCCAAGACCAAGAAAAACTGCACCCGAAAAGCCACGGGGAAACGGGAAAAGAGGCTTGCAGAAGCCGCCAAAAGGAGGGCGGAAAGGATAAGCCCAAACCCTCTTCCCACCTGACCCAAGGGTTCCGCCAAGGCTAAAGGGGTAAGCCCAAGGAGAAAAAGGACCCAGGGCAACAGGAAAAGCCAGCGCATGCTCCCTCCGAGCTTACCATGCCCCCCTTACCCCAGCCTTAACATCAAGAGGATGGAGCCCCTGGCGGAACGGTTACGGCCCCGCTCCTTGGACGAGGTCCTGGGCCAGCCCCACCTCACCGGGCCCCGGGGGCTTTTGAGGCGGATGCTGGAGGGGAAAAGGCTTTCCTCCATGGTCCTCTTCGGCCCCCCGGGCACGGGCAAGACCACCCTGGCCCAGATCCTGGCCCAGGGGGTAGGCAAGCCCTTCCTTAGGCTTTCCGCGGTGGAGGCTGGGCTTAGGGAGATAAGGGCGGTGGTGGAAAGGGCCCGGAGGGAAGGAAGCCTAGTCCTTTTCCTGGACGAGGTGCACCGCTTCAACCGGGCCCAGCAGGACGCCCTCCTGCCCCATCTGGAGTCGGGCCTCCTCACCCTGGTGGGGGCCACCGCAGAAAACCCCGCCTTTGAGCTCACCCCCGCCCTCCGCTCCCGCCTGCGCTTCTTCCCCTTAAGGCCCCTTTCCGAGGAGGACCTCCTCTCCCTCCTCAAAAGGGCCCTCACGGACCCCAGGGGATTGCCAGGGACCCCCTTTGAGGAGGGAGCCCTCCACCTCCTGGCCCAGGCGGCCGCAGGCGACGCCCGCTTCGCCCTCCACACCCTGGAGCTGGCCGCCTCCTTGGGAGAGGTAAGCGTAAGGACCGTACGGGAAGCCCTGGGCGCCGAGCGCTTCGCCATGGACAAGGGCGGGGACAGGTTTTACGACCTGGTCTCCGCCCTCCACAAAAGCCTGAGGGGAAGCCATGTGGACGCTTCCCTTTACTATCTGGCCCGGCTTCTTAAGGCTGGGGCCGACCCCCTCTACCTGGCACGCCGTCTTATCCGGGTGGCGGTGGAGGATGTGGGCCTGGCAGACCCCTTGGCCCTGCGCCTGGCGGTAGCGGCCAAGGAGGCCTACGAGGCCCTGGGAAGCCCGGAAGGGGAGCTAGCCCTGGTGGAGGCCACCGTTTACCTGGCCCTGGCCCCCAAGTCCAATAGCCTTTACACCGCCTGGAGGAAAGCGGAGGAGGTAGCCCAGAGCCATCCTCACGCTCCCGTGCCCCTCCATCTGAGGAACGCTCCCACCGGTTTGCAGAAGGCCCTTGGCCACGGCAAAGGCTATGCCTATTACCACGAGGATAAGGAGGGAAGCTTTGCCCAAGCCTACCTGCCTGAGGGCCTGGAAGGCCTCCTTCTCTTTGAGGCCACAGGGGAGGGCTGGGAGGAACGGGTGCGGGAGAGGCTTAAGGCCCTTAGGGAGAGATTCCGAAGGTGAGGCCCAAGGCCACGTAAGGCCCCTGGTGCAAGCGGCTATAATCCCAACCCATCTGGCAATAGCCACAGGGGCCGTAACCCACCTCCACGGCCCAGCCCTCCCCCCAGTAGCCCAGGCTCACCTGGAAGGCAAGGTCGGTACGGGAACGGTATTGATCCCTATTGCCCAACGCGTGTAGGCGAGGAGAGAGGTAGAAGCCATCCATACCCAAGATCAGACCTAGATCTACGTCCCCAAACCAAGCGTCCGATTCTGGGAGAAAGCTGACGCCGCCATCCAAGCTCAACCCTGGGGCCAGTTTGAGCTTTCCCCCCACCCTAATGCTCCACTGGATGGAGAAGTTAAACTCCCACGTTCCATCCCCTCCGGCGTATCCCAGGTAGGGTACGGCCCAGACCGGATACTGGCCGTGGCCGTAGGGATTTGGGAAAACACTGCCTCCCACCGTGAAAACCTGCCCCCGCACCGGATCCGGCGGGCGAAGCACAGCTATAGGGGCACACCCTGCCACACACAGGATCAAAGCCACCAAGACCCGCATACCTGCCCCCTAAAGACGCACGGCCGCGGAAACCACGAAAAGCACTGCCCCCCCTTGGGCATGGAAGAGCACGCTCCCCTCTCCTAAGAACCCCTCCTCGGCATAGCCTAAGGTAGCCTGGTAGAGAAGGCCCGACACCCTCGTATTCTGGGACTGGAATCCAATCCAGTGCACCCTAGGAGAAAGGTAGACACCCCCTAGCCCTAGCAAAAGCCCAGCATCCAGGGCCAGGGGCACCGCATCCCCCCCCAGCACGGGAGGCAAGGTCAGGCCCATATCTAAGGAAAGCCCAGGGGCCAAGGCCTGTTTGATCCCCGCCCTGAAGCCCATCTGAACGGAAAAGCTATACTCGGTCTGGCCGTTGCCCTCGGCGTAGGCAGCATAGGGAAGAAGGGCCACACCCCCTTCCAGCCCCACTGCACTCAAGCCCAAGGCTAGACTCCTTCCGGAAACCGGCTCCGGAGTGCGCAAAACCGCAACCGGCAGACAGCCGGCCAACGCCAGGGCCAAGACCACCAACAGGACCCGCATGGCTTGCACCCCCTTAGCCCTCAGGATAGCACGTTAGCCCTTAAGCCCCTCCTCAAAGGTGGCGACCACCCGCCTCTCAAAGAGCAAATAGAGAAGGGCGATGGGAAGCACCGAGAAGAGGGCAGCGGCAGAAAGAAGGCCCCAGTCCGTGGGGTATTTGCGCTGCAGGTCCGTAAGCCAGGTCTGAAGGGTCCAAAACCTTGGATCAGAAACCATCACCCGGGGGTAGAGGACCAGGTTCCAATGGGCAGCGAAGGCCAAGACCCCAGCCGCCACCAAGGTGGGCCGCACCAAGGGGAAAAGGATCTGGAAAAGAAGCACCCGGTGCCCCGCCCCATCCAGCCGGGCTGCCTCCAAAAGTTCCTCGGGTACCGCCCGCATGGCCTGGTAGACCAGGTAGATGACGAAGGGGCTAGCGGCAAAGGGTAGGGCCAGGGCAAGGGCGGTATCCAAAAGGGAAAGCCCTCTGAGAATGCCATAGAGGGGTACCAAAAGGAGCTCGGCGGGTACGGCCATAAGCACCAGGTAAAAGGGCAAAAGCCCAAGCCCAGCCCTCAAAGCGTAAGCCGCCAAAAGGGCCGTGAGGAGCTGAAGGAGGACCACCCCTCCAGAAAGCATCATGGAAAAGAAAAGCCGGCTCCAAAACCCTTCTTTCGCCAAGCCCCGCACGTTCTCCAGGCTAAAACCCACCTTTGAGAACAGTTCCCCCGAGTACACGGCTTCCTTGGGCATGAAAGCAGCGTAGGCCATCCAGAGGAAGGGAAGGAGGACGAAAAGGAGAACCAAAAAGACCAAAAGATGCCCTAAAGCCCGGCCCACGCCACCAATATAGCTTGTTTATGATGCTCCCATGCGACCCCTTTCCGGCATCAAGGTGCTGGACCTTTCCCGGGTGCTGGCAGGCCCCCTTTGCACCATGATCCTGGCCGACCTAGGGGCCGAGGTCATCAAGGTGGAACCCCCCTGGGGGGACGAAACCCGGGGGTGGGGACCTCCTTTTGTCCAGGGGGAAAGTGCCTACTTCCTCTCCGTGAACCGAGGAAAGCGGAGTTTGGCCTTGGACTTGAAAACCCCAGAGGGCCAGGAGGTGGTGCGGAGGCTAGCCCAAGGCGCCGATGTCTTGGTGGAGAACTTCAAAACCGGGGACCTGAAGCGCTACCGTCTGGATTACGAAAGCCTTAAAGAGCTAAACCCCCGCCTGGTCTACCTTTCCATCACCGGTTTCGGCCACACGGGACCCAGGGCCCAGGAACCCGGGTACGACGCCGCCTTGCAGGGCTATACCGGCATCATGTCCGTCACCGGGGAGCCAGCGGGCCCCCCCATGAAGGTGGGGGTGGCCTGGATTGACGTGATGACGGGCATGATGGGAGCGGTGGCCGTGCTTGCCGCCCTTTTGGAGCGGGAAAGAAGCGGCCTCGGCCAGCACATAGACCTTTCTCTTTTTGACGTGGGCCTCTTCGCCCTGGCCAACCTGGGGGAAAGCTACCTCCTCACGGGAAAGCCCCCTAAGCGCCTGGGCAACGCCCACGCCCAGATCGTGCCCTATGGGGCCTTTCCCGCCGCAGACGGCTGGCTGGTTTTAGCGGTGGGGAACGACGAGCAGTTTGCCCGGCTTTGCCAGGTTCTGGACTTACCCGACCTCTTAAAGCGGTTCCCCACCAACCCCCAAAGGGTGGAGGCCCGGGAGGAAGTAGTGGAAGCCCTGTTTGCCGTTCTCCGGACCCAGCCCCGGGCCTACTGGCTCCAAAGGTGCAAGGAGGCAGGCATCCCCGCCGCTCCCGTCAACGACTTGGCCGAGGCCTTCCAAGATCCCCAGGCCCAGGCCCGGGGGGCCATCTGGACCCTTTCCCACCCCCTTTTGGGCCTTTTGCCCACCCTGGCCAACCCCTTGCGCTTTCTCTCCCGCACCCCCGCAAAACCCTCCCTACCCCCGCCCCTTTTGGGAGAGCACACGGAAGAGGTGTTAAGGAAAGCCGGGTACGCCCCCGAAGAAGTGGCCCGGCTTGTGGAAAAGGGGGTGGTCCGTACGGCGCCTCAAAGAAAAGGGTGAGTAAAACACCCGTTCCCAAGGGGCTTGACGCGTTTAAACCCGGCGCCCAGCAACTCCGAGACCTTGTGGATAACCCTGTGGATAACTGCCCCCGGCTACCCAGCGGCACCCGACCCGTGGCGCTTAGGGCTGCTTCCTTCCGGACCTGACCCGGTTCACGCCCGGACCGTCGCGCTGGACCGGGGGCTTGGGTAGTATAGCACCCATGGATGCCCTAAGGCTAGAGGGCTTGGGCAAACGCTACGGGAGGAAGCCCATTCTGGAAAACGTAAGTCTAGCCGTGCGCCCCGGGGAGGTCTATGCCCTAGCCGGGCCCAACGGCTCGGGAAAGACCACCTTGATCCGCCTGGTCACAGGCCTGGCCTTTCCCACGGCAGGCCGGGCCCTCCTTTTGGGGGAGGATGTGCACCAGAATCCCCAAGCCCGGCGCCACCTAGGGGCGGTGGTGGAGGCCCCCGCCGCCTTCTACCCCTACCTCACGGGCCGGGAGAACCTGAGGATGCAGGCGTACTTGGCAGGGATTAAGGACGAAGGCCGCATCAGCGAGGTGCTGGCCCGGCTTAGGCTGCTTGCCGTGGCCGACCAGAAGGTGGGTAGCTACTCCCTAGGCCAAAGGCAGCGCTTGGGCCTGGCGGCGGCCATCCTGCACCACCCCAAGGTACTGGTCCTGGATGAACCCACCAGCGGCCTGGACCCCGAAGGGGTGGAGCTGGTCCATGGCCTCCTCGAGGAGCTAGCCCAGGAAGGAGTGGCGGTCCTTCTCTCCACCCACCACCTGCAGGAGGTAAGCCGCTACGCCCACAAGGTGGGCATCCTGGGCGGGGGCAGGCTCTTGGACGAGGTGCGCCTCGAGGGGCGCGAGATCTTTCGCCTGGAGGCCGAGCCCTTGGAGGGTGCCCTGGCCCTCCTCAGAACCCTGCCTGGGATTACCCATCCCCACCTGCAAGGAAAGGTCATTCTCTTTGAGGGGAACCCGGAGGAAGCCCTTAGGGTCCTCCTCCGGGAAGGCTACCGGGTCAAGGCCTTGCACCCTCAAGGGTTTGACCTGATGGCCTACTACCAAGAGAGGGTGAAGCATGTTTAGGCTTGTGATATTTGAACTCTTTAAGCTCTTCCGTCTGCGCTCTGTAGGGCTTGGCCTTTTGGCCGCTTTCCTTCTCCCCTTTCTCTGGGCCTTGGCCCCAGGGCTTAAGGAGGTCTACGGCCTGGTCCTGGCCTCGGGCTGGCAGGTGGTCTCCCTAAGCCTCCTGGCGGGGATGGAGTTCCTCTTTCCCTTCTTGGTGGTCATGGCCGCCAGCGAATCCTTGGGTAGCGAGATAAGCCAGGGTACCCTAAAAAGCCTTCTCCTAAGGCCCCTTCCCCGGACCGCCCTGCTCCTGGCCAAGCTCCTGGCGGTACTCCTCTACCCCTTTGCCCTCCTCGGCGCAAGCTTCCTGGGAAGCCTCCTGGCGGGCCTACCCCATGGGCTAGGTGGTTTCTATGGGGGCACGGGGCTCGGACAAGGGGGGTTTGCCGGCGCGGGCTTCCTGAGCGCCCAGCAGGCCCTAGGCGAGCTCCTCCACGCCCATCTTTTGGCGGGGGTGGTCCTATTGCCCCTCGCTGCCTTGGCCCTCCTTTACGCCACCATTTTCCTCTCCACCACGGCCAGCGCCTTGGCGGCGGTGGCCACGCTTCTTCTCATGCGGCTTCTGGTGGCCTTCCCCGCCCTTACCCCCTTTCTCCTCACCACCTACCTGGACCTGCACCTGAGGCCCCAGGCCGCCGGGCTTGGGCTTCCCCTCCTCTTTATCTACACCCTGGGCTTTGCCTTTCTGGCCGCTTTGGTCTTCGAACGCAAGGACCTCTAGGGGGCCAGGGGATGGGGTTCAGGAACCCCCACGAAGCGTCCCTTTTCCACCACGGGTTTTCCGTCCAAAAGAAGGCTTCCTTCCCGCAAGGAAAGCACCAGGTCCCAGTGGAGGACACTTTGGTTCTTCCCGCCCGTTTCCGGATAGCTCCGTCCCAGGGCCAGGTGCACGGTACCCCCCATCTTCTCGTCCAGGAGGATGAGGCCCGTGGGGCGGGTGAGGCCGAAGTTGGTGCCAATGCCCACCTCGCCAAGCCGCCTGGCCCCCTCATCCGTGGCCAGGGCCGCCCGCAGGTACTCTTCCCCCACCTCCGCCCGGGCCTCCACCACTTCGCCCCTCTGGAAGCGCAGGTAGACCCCTTCCACCCGCCTTCCCCCCACGAAGGCGGGCAGGTTGAAGCGCACCTCGCCCTCGGCGGAGTCCTCCAGGGGGCCGGTAAACACCTCTCCCGAGGGCATGTTGCGCCGGCCATCGGAGTTGATCCACCGCCTGCCCGCCACGGAAAGCCTTAGGTCCGTGCCCGGTGCCAGGAGGCGAAGCTCCTCTCCTTGGGCCAGCCTCTGGATTAAGGCCTCTTGGAAGCGGGAAAGGGCTTTCCAAGCGGCCACGGGGTCTTCCCGGTCCAGGAACAAGGCCCTTTGCAAGTACTCCCGGAACTCCTCCGTGCCCATCCCCGCCCCCACCGCGTAGCCCACCGTGGGGTAGAGGGTGAGGGCCCAGGGCTTTTTTAAGCGGAGCTCGGCAAGCGGCTGCCAGGCCCGCTGGTGCCTGAGGGAAAGCCCGGGGTCCAGGGAGGCTACCTCCAGGGGGTTTTCCGCGGAAAGGATGCGCAGGAACTTGTCCGCCTTTTCATAAAGAGCGCGCTCCACCTCCGGTATCCTCTCCAGCCAAGCCCCCCCGTGGAGGAGGAAATCCCGCCCTTCCCCCGGGTAGCCGATGCGGAAAAGAGGGTAGGCCCCCCGCCCTAGGAAGGCCCTTTTCAAGTGGGGCAGGAGGGGCAAGGCTGGAAGTTCCGCCTCCACCAAAATGGCCTCTCCTTCCTGGGCCTCGAGGCAGTACGCCGCCAAGAGTTCCGCGAACCTGGCTTCCACCCTGTTATCATAGGGCCAAGATGGCCGAACCCAAGATCACGCCCCTGGCCCGGCGTCTGGCCGAGGAAAACGGCATAGACTGGCGCAGGCTCCAGGGCACCGGGCCCGATGGCACCATTGTGGAGCGGGACATCCTGGCCTTCCTGGCCAAGGTGATGGCCGGGGAGGTGGAGCTGCCCCCCATGCCGGAAGAGGCCCCGCCCCTCCCCCCGGAAGAGGAGCTGAAGCGGGTCCAGGAAGTCCTGGACCGGGAAGGGGTGGACCTGGAGGACGTCCTCCCCACCCCACCCAAGGCCCCCACCCTGGCGGTGGAGGAGGTGGCCGAGGAGGAGCTGGACCTCGAGCCCGCCCTTCTGGAGGACCTGGAGCTGGACCTGGAAGAGGATCTCCTCCTGGCCGAGGAATCCAACCCTCCCCCCGTGGAGGAGGAGGCCCTTTTCCTCCCCGAAGACCAAGGGGAGGAAGCCCTCCTGGAGCTCCCCGAGGAGGCGGAAGAGGAGCTGGAAGACCTGCTTCTCGGCGGCAAGGAGGAAGCCCCTCCCCTAGAGCCCCTGGAAGAGCTGGAGGAAGCGCTCTCCGAGGAGCCCACCCTCGCCCAGGCCCCAGAGGAGGACCTTCTTCCCCACGAGCCTTCCCCGGCCCCAGGGAAGGAGGCCAAGCCCCCAGAACCCACCTTGGCCGCGGCCATCCCCCCACCTATCCCAGCTCCAGGCCTCCCCACCCCCTCCACACCTTCCCTTTTAAAGGTGTACCGCCTGCGCTTTAATCCCGATGGGCTTAGGAATGCCCTTCAGGCCTTCCGTAGGGTCCATGGGGTTCCCGAAAACCCCCTGCCCTTCCTCCTCAAGGCGGCGGAACGGGCCCTATCCGAGCTGGAGCTTCCCCTTAGGCCCCTCCTGGGCAAGGTGGAGGGGGAAAGGGTCTTGGGCCTAAGGCCAGTGGGGAGCTTCCTGGCCCTCTTCCACCAGGAGGGCGGGGAGGAGGGAGAAGGGCTTTTGTGCTTCGCCACTGGGGAAGAGGTGCACACCGGCCAGCCCAGCCTTTTCCTGGACGAAGGGGGCCTCCTGGCGGCCTCGGGCCTCGAGGCGCCCCTGGCCCAGAGGCTTCTGGAACGGGTGGCCCTCTACCTGGAAAACCCCGTCCTCCTCTTGGCCTAGCGGCGCCTCCGCTTCCTCCTTCCCGGCACCGGCTCCGGGCCCTTGAGGCCCTGTAGGCGGGCCTCGAGGGCCCGCAGCTCGTCCCTAAGCCTCGCCGCCCGCTCAAAGTCCAAGGCCTCCGCCGCCTGCCACATGGCCAGCTCCAGCTGGGCAATCTGCTCCTTCAGGTCCTCCCCCTCCAAGGCCTCCAGGGCAGCCTCCTCGTACCCCTCCGGGCGGATGATGGCCCTGACCTCCTTGCGCACCGTCTCCGGGACGATGCCGTGCTCCCGGTTGTAGGCCTCCTGCAAGGCCCTTCTCCGGTTGGTCTCCCGGATGGCCCTCTCCATGGCCTCGGAGACCGTGTCCGCATAGAGCCAGACCTCCCCCTTGGCGTTCCTGGCCGCCCGGCCGATGGTCTGGATGAGGCTCCGTTCGCTCCGCAAGAACCCCGTCTTGTCGGCGTCCAGGATGGCCACCAGGGAGACCTCGGGGATGTCCAGACCCTCCCTTAGGAGGTTGATCCCCACCAGGGCGTCAAAATGCCCAAGCCTAAGGTCCCGGACCAGGGCCTGGCGCTCAAAGGCGTCCAGCTCGTGGTGCAGGTACCGGGCCCTTACGCCATGCTCCTGCAAAAAGGCGGTGAGCTCCTCGGCCATGCGCACCGTGAGGACGGTGACCAGGGTCCTCTCCCCCCTTGCCGCCCGTTCCCGGATCCCCTCCATGAGGTCCAGGATCTGGTTCGCCGTGGGCTTCACCACCACCAGGGGGTCCAGAAGCCCCGTGGGGCGGATGATCTGCTCCACCATCCGGCCCGAGTGCGCAAGCTCAAAGGGCCCCGGGGTGGCGGAGACGAAGACCACCTGGGGCACCCTCTCCAGGAACTCCTCAAAGCGCAGGGGCCGGTTGTCCAGGGCGCTGGGCAGGCGGAAGCCGTAGTCCACCAGGGTCTTCTTGCGCACATAGTCCCCCCGGTACATGCCCTGAAGCTGGGGCACGGTCACGTGGGACTCGTCCAGGAAGACCAGGAAATCCTCGGGGAAGTAATCCAAAAGGGTGTAGGGGGGCTCCCCGGGGGCCTTGCCCGTGAAGTAGCGGGCGTAGTTCTCCACCCCCGGGCAGGTGCCCATGACCCTTAGCATCTCCAGGTCGTAAAGGGTGCGCTCCTTGAGGCGCTGGGCGTAGAGGACCTCCCCCCTTTCCTCAAAGTGGCGGACCCTTTCCCATAGCTCCTTCTCAATCTCCTTAAGGATCCCCTCCAGCCCCTCCGGGGAAAGGTAGTGGGTGGCGGGAAAGAGCACGAAGCCGGGAAGCTCCCTCAGCCTCTCCCCCGTGATGGGATGCACCTGGAGGATGCGCTCCACCTCATCCCCAAAGAGCTCCACCCGGAGGGGCTCCGTCTCGTAGGCGGGGAAGATCTCCAAAACCTCCCCCCTGGCCCGGAAGCGGCCCGGGGCCAGGTCGATATCGTTCCGGGTATACCCCAGCTCCAGAAGCCTTTCCAAAAGGGCCTCCCGGGGGTAGAGGGCCCCCCGTTCCACCACCAGGTTCCTTTGCCGGTACTCCCGGGGGTCCCCCAGGCCGTAGATGGCCGACACCGAGGCCACCACCACCACGTCCCTACGGGTGAGGAGGCTACGGGTGGTGGAGTGGCGGAGGCGCTCAATCTCAGGGTTGATGCTGGCGTCCTTCTCAATGTAGAGGTCCTTCCCCGGCACGTAGGCTTCGGGCTGGTAGTAGTCGTAGTAGCTGATGAAGTACTCCACGGCGTTTTCCGGGAAAAGCTCCCTAAACTCCGCCGCCAGCTGGGCCGCCAGGATCTTGTTGGGGGCCAGGACCAGGGCCGGCCTCCCCAGGGCCTCGATCACCTTGGCCATGGTCACCGTCTTCCCCGTCCCCGTGGCCCCCAGGAGGGTAACGAAGCGCTCCCCGTCCCCCAGGGCTTGCACAAGCTCCCGGATGGCCTTGGGCTGGTCCCCCTTGGGGCTTGGGCCATGGTAGCGGAAGGGCATACCTCCACCATAGCAAAGCCCCCCGCCCAGGGGGCGGGGGGCCTAGGGGCCAGCCCGGTTAGAAGTCCACGTTGTAGGAGATCTTGAAGCCCCGGCCGTAATCGGTGAAGGAACCCAGGGGCCCGAGGGCGAACTCCCCGTAGGCCACGGTCAGGTTATAGTACTTGGCCTCCAGGTAGAAGCCCTCCAGCTGGCCCGCCTGGGTGCCCGGGGTAGCCAACCAGGGAGCGGCAATGGGGTCAGGGCTCCGGTACACCCGGTCGCGGGCAAAGTTGAAGGCCTGGTTCCCGCTACCCACCACGGGAAGGCCCACACCTGCCAGCCTGTCCCCCTCGTAGTGGGCGTAGGCCACGCTGAAGTTGAGCTTGGGCGCCAGGAAATCGTTGATCTTGACGCCGGCGCGCCAGTACAGCTCGTAGGTAGTGGTGGGATTAGCTACCACGCTTCCGTTGCCGGCGTAATCGGTCTTGCGGTAGGATACCGCCCCGTCCAAGGCCAGGCCAAAGAGGATGGGGTCGGTGCTCACCTGGGCTCCGGCCTTAAGGGTGGTGTAATCCCCGGTGGGAGCGGTGGCCGGAGTGGCCTGGGTAAAGCTATGGTACCGGAAGCCCGGGCTCAAGTTCAGGAAGGCCAGCTTCAAGGGGTTAGCCAAGTTGAAGTAGGCTTGGATGTCGTTGTAGCCGGAAACGTAGAAGTTAGCGTATTGCAGGGTGAGGTTAAGGGAGGGCACCAAGGCATCCTGGGCCTTGCCGTCGTGGGCCACCCGCACACCCCAGCTGGAGGAGTACTTTTGGTTCTCGATGGTGTAGTAGTACGTGGTACCGGGGTTAATGGCATCGCTTGGTGTGGTAAGGCTAAGGTAACCCGTACCCCCGGTAAAGGCTGCGTTGTAGAACCCGGTCAGGCTAAAGCCGCGGAAGCTCCCCAAGGTGGCCGCGACGCCCAAGGCATCCTTTACACTCCCTGGGCTCAAGGAGTAATCTCCTTCCGATTCCACATAGCCCTTGATGCCAACCGGACCCACGCCACCGGAAAGCTGGACGCCAAAGCCCCGGGTATCGTCCCCGTAAGGCGCGCCGGCCTTTACCCCACCATAGTAGGTGGTGTCCTCATTCTCCGACATCCCGGCCTGGCCGTCCGCATAAAGAGGGTCCACCGCATGGTAATTGGCAGAGAGGCTAACGGGCCCCAGCTTAGCCTCGCCTTGCACGTAGTACGCCCAGTTGGAAAGGGTGTTGTCAAAGAAATTGGCCACCGGAGCACCGGGCGCCTGGGAGGACACCCAAAGACCCGTCAAGCTAACAGGGCCCACCTCCAGACCCCCATCCACACCGATAGCAGACTTGTTGCCCAGGTTGGTGGCGTAGTTGAGGGCCAAGTTAAGCCCAGAGAAAGGCTTCACAGCGGTGCGCACCCCAAAGTAGTTGCCCGCAGCTAGGGCCGGGGAACCGTCCTTTGCCGTCGTACCGGCAACACCCGTCACCAAGGTGACCTCCGGGGCTAGGGGGAACTTGGTGGCGCTGAAAGTGGCCACCATACCCTGGCGGGGGTTGGCCGCCTCGGTATCCCGGTCGTTGGCAAAGAGGTAATCGTTGAACTTGAAGGCGCTGTTCTCTCGGCTATAGGCCACGCTGAAGGGCTGCCCATCCACGCTGCCCTTCACCTTGGCCTCGTTGAAGTAGATGGTCGGAGTTCCCGAGAAAGTACCGGTAAAGGCGTCAATCCCGAAGCTGGCGCTGGCCTCGGAGACCGCCAGGCCCTGGGCGCTGGGAGCCGTGTTCTTAAGGCCAAAGGAGAGGCTCGCCCCACCATAGGAGATGTTGCCTTGGTTGCTGTCTCCCCTCTGCACATTGGAGGTGGCACTGCCGAATACGCCGGTGGAGAAGGTGTTAGGGAAGAGACGGTCAATGTCAAAGTTGTTCGCGGTATTGGTCACCACCGTGCCGTAAGTAGCCGATAGGGAACCCTTGATGGAGTACTGCACCCGGGAGAGCTCCGCCACCTGGCCCTCCAGCTTGGACACCTTCTCGGAGAGGCCCACCAGGTCGGAACGGAGGGCGGCGGCGAACTCCTGCACCGCGGCCACGTCCTCCTTGGTGGCGAACTGCTCCAGGTCGGGAAGCTCAGCACCGCCACCCACCAGCTTCTCCAGGGCGGTCACCCGGTCCTGGAGGGCCAGAACATCCTGGTTGAGGAGGACCGCTAGCTCATTCAGGGCCTGGATGGCCTGGGCGTTGGCCTCCACCTGGGTGCCCAAGGCGGCTAGGTCGCCCTTCACCCCCTCCACATCCTGGGCCAGGGCCTCCAGCTGCTCGGCCAGCTGCTGGGCCTGGGCCAAGGCGGTGTCGGCGGCGATGGAGGCGGCCTCCACCCGGTCGGCCAGGTCTTGGAGGGCGGCGGCGTCCATGCCGGGCTCCACCTCAGGCATGGGCATGGCCTTGAGCTCCTGGATCATGGCCTCCAGGCGGGCGATGTCCTCCTTGGTGGCGGCGCTATCCTCCAAGGCCGAGACCCGCACCCCTAGGGCGGCCAGCTCCGCGGCCAGCTCCTGCACGGCGTTCTTCAGGGCCTCGAGGTCCTCAGGGGCCATGGCCTCCATGGTAGGGGACTCGCCCTTGGCCTTCAGCTCCTCCTCAATCTGCTGCAGGAGGCGGTAGATGATGAGGGCCGCCTGGTAGCGGGTGAGGGTCTCGTTGCCCCGGTAGGTGCCATCGGGGAAGCCCACGATGATCCCCTTGGCCGCCAGGGCCTCCACCGCCTCCTTGGCCCAGTGGCCGGCGGGCACGTCGGAGAACTGGGCCAGACCGAAGCCCATGGAGAGCACGGTCAAAAGCCCTGCCAGTAGCGTGACTAGCCTTTTCTTCATACTTCCTTACACCCCCTTTAGGGTTTCGGGAAGCGCCATTTTGGGCGAGTTTCCGCGTTTCCTCCCCAAAGGGCGCCTTCCGGGACGCAAGACCAACGGCGAAACTTTTTCTGCCTTGCGTCCGGTGCTATCATAAAAGCCTCACCCGGATCTTGTCAAGCACCCCGGCCTTAAGGTTTGCTATACTCCCCCGGAGGGGAGGTGGGAAGGCAGGAAAAATCCTAGCCAGATGGTAGGAAGGCGGGAAGCGCAGGGGGCCGAAGAGGCCTGACGAGGTGGCGGACCCCTAAAGGGGATAACCGGGAAACCGGGAAAGGTCGAGGAATCCGCGGATGCCGCCCGGGGTGTGCCCGCCCCGCCCGCCTGGGAAGAGCCCTAAGGGAAAGCCCCACTGGGGACAACCGAGGGGCAGGGCGCAAAAGAGAAGTCAGCGGGTAGGCCTTGCGCCACCCGAAGGGGAGCTTTATGTGCGGCATTGTAGGGTATATCGGTTTTCGCAACGCCACGGATGTGCTCATAGACGGCCTTAGGAGGTTGGAGTACCGGGGGTACGACTCGGCCGGGGTGGCGGTAAGGACCCCGGAAGGGCTGAGGGTGGTGAAGCGCTCAGGGAAGCTTTCCGTTTTGGCCGAAGCCCTTAAAGAAGAACGCCTAGAGGGACCTTGGGGCATCGGCCACACCCGCTGGGCCACCCACGGGGCCCCCACCGACCCCAACGCCCACCCCCACACCACGGAGGACGGCCGGATCGCCGTGATCCATAACGGCATCATTGAGAACTACCTGGAGCTGAAGGAAGCCCTCAGGGCCC
This sequence comes from Thermus altitudinis, assembly GCF_022760835.1. Classification (GTDB taxonomy): domain Bacteria; phylum Deinococcota; class Deinococci; order Deinococcales; family Thermaceae; genus Thermus; species Thermus altitudinis. Next base: position 24,078 of record NZ_JAKTNQ010000015.1, on the reverse strand, counting down.
GGGGGCACCGCTTCCGTTCGGAGACCGACAGCGAGGTCCTGGCCCATCTGATAGAGGAAAAGTACCAAGGGGACCTCTTCCAAGCTCTGCGGGAAGCCCTAATGGAGGTGCGGGGGGCCTATGCGGTGGTGGCGGTCCACCAAGACCATGAGGAGCTGGTGGCCGCCCGCACCGTGAGCCCCCTGGTGATCGGCCTGGGGGAGGGGGAGAACTTTTTGGCCTCGGACGTGCCCGCCCTCCTTCCCTACACCCGCCGGGTGATCTTCCTCCACGACGGGGACCTGGCCCGCATCACCCGGGAAGGGGTGGAGATCCGGGATCTAGAGGGGAATCCCCTGGCCCGGGAGGTGGTGGAGATTGACTGGACCCTCGAGGCTGCCGAAAAAGGAGGCTTCCCCCACTACATGCTGAAGGAGATCTACGAGCAACCCTGGGTCTTGGAAAACACCCTGGGGGGGCGGCTTCGGGAGGAGGAAGGGGATGTGGAGCTGGGCCTTGGCCTGGACTCCAAGGCCCTAGAGCGCATCCACGTGATCGCCTGCGGCACCGCCGCCTACGCCGGCTGGTACGGCAAGTACCTCCTCGAGGCCTTAGCCCGCATCCCCACGGAGTGGGACGTGGCCAGCGAGTACCGCTACCGGGACCCCGTGGTGGACGAGAGGACCCTGGCCATCGCCATCAGCCAGTCGGGGGAGACCATTGACACCCTGGAAGGCCTCCGGGAGGCCAAGGCCAAGGGGGCGAGGACCCTAGGGGTGATCAACGCCAAGGGCTCCAGCCTCACCCGGGAGGTGGAGGATGTGCTCTACATCCATGCGGGGCCTGAGATCGGGGTGGCCTCCACCAAGGCCTACATCGCCATGCTGGCCGCCATGGCCATGCTGGCCGTCCACCTGGGCCGAGGCCGGGGCACCCTTTCCCAGGAAGGGGCCCGGGAGCTCCTCCGGGAGATGCGCAAGCTCCCTAGGCTGGTGGAGGAGGTGCTGGAAAAGCGGCCCCTGGTGGCCCACATCGCCGAAAAGTACCACCAGGCCCAGGACTTCCTCTTCCTAGGCCGGCACGTGCAGGCTCCCACCGCCTACGAGGGGGCCTTAAAGCTCAAGGAGATCAGCTACATCCACGCGGAGGCCTACCCCGCCGGGGAGATGAAGCACGGGCCCATCGCCCTCATAGACGAGCACCTGCCCGTGGTGGTCCTGGCCACCCGGGGCCCCCTCTACGAGAAGACGCTATCCAACATCCAGGAGGTGCGGGCCCGGGGTGGCAAGGTAATCGCCATCGCCACCGAAGGGGACGGGGAGATCCCAAAACTGGCCCAGGATGTGATCCCCGTGCCCGAGGTTCATCCCCTTCTGGCTCCCATCGTGAGCGTGGTGCCCCTGCAGCTTCTGGCCTACGAGATCGCTGTCCTCCTGGGGCGGGACGTGGACCAGCCCCGGAACCTGGCCAAAAGCGTGACGGTGGAGTAACGGGACCCCGGATGGCCGCCCCTTACCCCCGCGCGAGGGGTAAAGGGCTAGTCTTCCAGAAGCTGGAGGAAAGCAGCCACCAGCCTGGGGTCCAAGGTTCTGCCGGCTTGTTTCCTAAGCTCCTCCCTAGCCTCCTCCGGCGCCCAGGCCCGTTTATAGGGCCTTTCGGAAATGAGGGCATCGTAGACATCCGCCACCGCAAAGATGCGGGCCTCTAAGGGGATTTCCTCCCCCCTAAGCCCTTTGGGGTACCCCGAACCGTCCCACCGTTCATGGTGGTAGAGGACCACGTTCAAGGCGGTCTTTGGCAAAAAGGGAAGGCTCCTGAGGATCTCTAGGCCCACCTCAGGGTGGGTCTTGACCACCCGCCACTCCCCGGTGGAAAGGGCTGCGGGCTTGCGCAAAACCTCGTCGGGCAGGGCCAGCTTGCCCAGGTCGTGGAAGTAGGCGCCCAGGCGGAGGCCCTCCAGGTCGGGAAACCCCACCGACCGACCCAAGCGCAAGGAGAGCTCCACCACCCGCTCCGTATGCCCCTTGGTCTCCAGGTCCCGGTATTCCAGGACCCGAGCCAAGGCCATAAGGGCCGCCTCCCGGGTATGGCTTAAGGCCTTAATGTGGGATAGGCGCTCCAAGGCCTCCTCGAGCCTACGGGCCACCAGGCGCAAGACCTTTTCGTCCTCAGAAGAGTAGGGCACCACCTCCCAAAACGAGCCCAGGGCCAGTACCCCGTACCGCCTACCTTCAGGCTTAAGGGACACCAGAAGGGCAGAACGAAGCCCCTTTTCCGCATAGGGCCTTAAGGCCCCGGGAAAACGGGTATAGTCCTCCACGTACACCGGCCCTTCCCAAAGCCTGGGATGGCCCAGGAGCCCTTGCCCAAAGCGGATGGGATGCTCCTCGTAAAGCCGGGGAAAGTCCCCTGGGTAGCGCCCCGCCAACACCGCAGGTCGCACCCTTCCCTCCTGAAAAAGGTAAAGGGCCCCCGCATGGTAAGGGGTCAGGCGGAGGAGGGTCTCCAGGGCCTCCTGGGCCATGGCCAAAGGGTCCCGGGTAGCCTCCAAGGCCAAGGAAAGTTCCAGAAGAGCCTGGGCCCGCCCGGCCTCCACCCTAGCCTTTTCCAGGGCCTCTATCCGGGCCAAGACCAACCCCGCCGCTTCCGCCAGAGCCTGGACCCAGGCCTCCTCCTCGGGCAGAATCTCCCCTACTCCGCCGGCGGTATCCATGGAAAGCACCCCAAAAACCCGGCCCTGGGCATCCCGCAAGGGCACGCCCAGGTAGGCCCCTGGTTGGGGCTTACCCGAGAGGAACACCACCCGCGCATCCCGGGTCACATCCGCCAAGTAAAGGGGTTCTCCCCTCTCCAGCACCGCCCAGGAAACCCCTTGCCCCCGGGGAAGCCTGATGCCCACCTTGTCCTGGCTGAGGCCCGCGGCCGCCACCAGCTCCAGCACATCCTCCTGGGGACGGTGGAGAAAGAGGAGAACGGAGACGGCCCGCGTGGCCCTTTTGGCGGTTTCCACCACGGCCCGGTACACCTCCTCCGGCCGCTCCAAGGGGGCCAGGAGGCGCCAGGCCTCGGCTAAGGCCTGGAGGCGCCATAGCTCCCGCTCCTTAAGACCCACGCCCTGGGGCTCTTCCGGCTGACCGGGGGTCATAACGCCCCTCACTCTACCAGCTGGCGGGACCCAAACGCCGAAGGGGGGACGAGGTCTACGATGGCCTCCGCCTCAAAAGCCCTAGCCCAAGGAAAGCGCAAACCCCGTAGCTCCACCCGATACCCATCCAGCTCCGGATAAGCCCAAAGGGCCCCCACCCCTTGGGCCTCCTGGGGCAAGGGCTCGGGGAAACGGGCCCGCACCCAGGGGCGGCCCACCTCCCCCCACCAGTAGGCGAACCAAGCCTCGGCCAAGCGCCTAAGCCGGCCTTCTTGGTCCCCCAGGAAAAGCCCTCCTTGGGCCAGGGCGCTCCCCAGGTTGTTGGCCGGGGTGCCCCAGGCGGCATAGGCGGCGAGGCGAGCCAAAAGTCCCAAGCCCTCCAGGTAGGTCATGAGGCCCGGATCCCCCCGGTTCACCCGGGAAAGATCCGCTAGGGCCAGGGGAAAGCGGGGCATGAGGCGGAGGAGGTCCTGGGTAGCCCTGCGGGGATTCCGGCCCCCGTAAACGTAAAGGACCAGGTCGGGCCCCTCTTCCAGGGAAACCCTTTGGGCAAGGGCGCTCTGGAGCACCCCGGTCACCGTATCCCGCAAGGGTAGGCCCTCATAGGGGGTAGTGCGCCCCTCCAGGGCCTCCTCCTCGTAGACCACCGCCACCTTAAGGCCCGGCCTCAAAGCCCTTAGGAGGAGGACCTGCCCCGCCTCGTCCGCCCCCGGACGGCTGGGGTAGGAAAGGGCCTTAGCCTCTTTGGGGGCCGGGGAGTTCCTCAGGGCGTCGTCCCAAACCGCCTCTAGGTAGACCCCAGGAAGTCTCGCCCAAGGGTTCAAGGCCTGCAACACAGCCAGGTTCCTTTCCCTTCTGGTAGCGTCCCACCGGGGCACCACCCCAAAGAGGAAAAGCTCCCCTCCATACCGGACCTTCCAGGAAAGCAAAGGGCCGAGCCGGACTAGGGCCTCCTCGGCCCGCAAGGCCAGGTGGCGGCTTTGCAGGAGGCCTCCATAGGCTAGGACATCCAAGCTGGCCACCAGCCTCCTCCCCGGGTTGGCAAGAAGCCAAGCCCGCAGGGCTTCCAAGTTGGCCCCCATGGACCCCCGGTAGGCCCCCTTGGGAGGACAGACCACCAAGCCCCAAGTGCAAGGAGCCCAGTTGGGAGGACGGTCGTCCAGGGGAAGATACAAGGTGGGGGCTTGGGCCAAGGACCCCCCGGGTAGGGCTTGGGCTAGGCCCAAGCCCCAAAGGAAAAGCCCCACCAGGCCAAGGCCCCGCACCCTAAGCCCTAGGGTTTCACCTTCTCCTGGGCCTCCGCCAGGTAACGCTCCGCCATCATGGCCGCCCGGGTACCCGCCCCCACGCTGGTGGTGAGCTGGCGGTAGATGGGGTCGGCCACGTCCCCGGCGGCGAAGATCCCGGGCACCGAGGTGAAGACCTCGTCCCGCACCGCCACGTAGCCGTCGGGCCTTAGCTCTACCACCCCCTTGAGGAAGGAGGTGTTGGGCTCGTGGCCGATAAAGACGAAGACCCCGTCCGTGGGGTAGACGTACTCTTCCCCGGTCTTTAGGTTCTTGAGCCTGACCCCCGTGACCTGCTCCTCCCCTAACACCTCGGTGACGATATGGGAGAAGAGGAAGTGCATCTTGGGGTTCTGGAAAGCCCGGGCCTGGGCCACCTTGTTAGCCCTTAGCTCATCCCGGCGGTGGACCAGGGTCACCTTGCGGGCAAACTTGGTGAGGAAAAGCCCCTCCTCCACTGCCGCATCCCCGCCGCCCACCACCACCACCTCCTTTTCGCGGTAGAAGAAGCCGTCGCAGGTGGCGCAGGTGGAAACCCCCCGGCCATAGAACTTCTCCTCTCCGGGCACCCCGAGCTTCCTGGGATTGGCGCCGGTGGCGATGATGACCACGCGCCCGAAGTAGGCCCGCTCAAACCCCCGCACCAGAAAGCCCCCGTCCTGGGCCTCGAGGCCCAGGACCTCATCCATGACGATCCGGGCCCCAAACTTCTCCGCCTGCTGCACCATGCGGCTGGCCAACTCCGGCCCGGAGATGCCCTCGGGAAAACCCGGGTAGTTCTCCACCTCGTCGGTCTGGGCGATCTGCCCCCCGGGGAGGCCTTTTTCCAGGATGACGGTCTTGAGCTGGGCCCGCCCGGCGTAAATCCCCGCGGTAAGGCCCGCAGGCCCCCCCCCGATGATGACCACGTCGTACCGCTCCTCCTTTTCACCGCTTCTCGCAAGCCCAGTGAGGGTGAACTCCATGGATTCCTCCTTCTTCACCTAGGGTACACCCCCACATACCCAGTGGGGGTATAGCCCACCCAGTTTCCCCCAACCCCGGGGCGCAAGTCAAGGGAAATCCAGCCCGGGGCAAAAGCAATCCGAGCCGCATCTGGTGACCCCAGGGGGATTCGAACCCCCGTCTCGGCCTTGAGAGGGCCGTGTCCTAGGCCTCTAGACGATGGGGCCATGCGCGGCTCGGACTGCTTCTGGTGACCCCAGGGGGACTCGAACCCCCGCCGCCGCCTTGAAAGGGCGGTGACCTAACCACTAGTCGATGGGGCCAAGTTTTGGCTGGGGTGCGTGGACTCGAACCACGACCGGCGGATCCAGAGTCCGCTGTCCTGCCGTTAGACGACACCCCAGCGGCGCTTGCCCGATCCCTCGGGCAGAGGTTATGGTACACTCTGAAGGGCAGATTGGCAAGCCCCAGGGTGTCCTCCTATGGCGTCCAACGAGGAAAGCCTTTTGCAAGTTCTAAGCCAGTATGTTTCCCCCCGGGCGGCGGAAAACCTGGTGGGACGGGCCCTGGCCCAGAGGATGCCCACCTCCCCAGAGGGGTGGGCGCGCCTTCTAGAGGAAACCCTCTGGCCCGAGCTTAGCCGCCTTCTTCCCTTCCGGGAAATGCCCCCGGAGCTCAAGGCCCTGGCGCGGGAATGGAGGGAACAGGCCTCTATCCCGATGGCGGAGGCTGAGGCCCCCGAAGCCGAGGAAGAAGAGCCGCCCCTGGAGGCGGTGAACCTCGAGGACCCCCAGGCCCGCCAGGACCTAGCGAGAAGGCTCGCCCGCCTGGAGGGGGTGACAGGGGTGGTGGTGGCCGGAAAAAGCGGTAAGGAGGAGCTTTTTTCCGGGGAACCCGTGCCCTTGGACCTGGCCTACCCCCTCCTCCGGCGCCAGGGCTACGGGGTCTTCTACGCCATCCTGGAGGGGGAAATCGTGGCCCTTAGACCCCTAGCCCAGGGGTACATTGGCCTTCTGGCCAAAAAAGAAGCCAACATCGGCCGCCTGCTCCACGCCTTGCGGCGGCTCATATCCCTAGCGGAGGTCAGCGGATGAAAAAATGGTTGGCCCTAGCCCTGTTCCTCGGCCTTGTGGCCTTGGCCGCCCCCCTGCCCCAGGTCTATGACCGCCTGGAGGAAACCCTCAGGCAGGTGCGCCTGGAAAACCCCACCCAGGCCCTTTCCGCCCTGGACCGGGCGCAAAGCCTTCTGCGCCAGGAAAGCGAAGGGCTTCCCCCCGTGTTGCGCGACGCCACCCTTCTGCACCTGCAGGATGCCCGGCAGGCGGTGCTCAAGCAAAGCCGGGTGGACCTCGAGGCCCGCCTTCTCCTGGTGCGCCACCTCCTGGGTAAGGCCCTTTACGACGGCTTTTTCCAGGCCAAAGCCACCGAAAAACCCCAGTACCTAAGCCGGCTCATCCGGGCCACGGGCCTGCCCCAGGCCCGGGTCCAGGGGGTGGAAAACCGCCCCTCCGGGGAAGCCCGGCTCCAGATGGAAGCCGTCTACCTTCAGCTCCTGGCTGAGGACCTGAGCCAAGCCCTTTCCGCCACCTCCCGCCCCCAGGCCTATCTGGCCCTAGCCCGGGCTTACGCCCGCTTCCTGGTCATTCAAGACAGCCCCCAAAGCACCCTTAAAGCCCAGGACTTCATCCAGGCCTTGGCTAAGGTTTCGGGCGGGGAAGATTTCCGTCCCTTGGTAAGGGATTTCCAGGAAAAGACCCTGGCTTGGCGAAGGCACTTGCAAGCCCAGACGGCCCCCTCCTCCGTGGTGGCCTCCCCACCTTCTTCGGCTCCAGCACCACCCCCCGCCGGCTCCTCGGCAGGGAAAGCCTCCACCACCCCTCCGCCTGCTTCCCCTCCCCCTGCCCCTTCATCCACCCAGGTGTCCCCAGCAGCAAGCGCCCTCCCTCAGGAGATTCGGGAGGAAATCAGCCTCCTCCGCCTGGATCCCCCAGCCGCCACCCGCGTGGGTGAGGCTTTGCAACGCCTGGCCATCCCCAGTCTGATCAACTGGCTGGACCTTCTGGATGAGGTGCGCAGCAGCCTGGCCCAAGCCCAGCTTTACACCGAAGCCGGCCAATACAACCGGGCCCGGACCCAACTCGCCTATGCCTATAGCCGCTTTCGCCTTAAGGTCTATCCCGTGGTGGGGGCCTACGCCCCTGAGCTGGCCGAGCGCACCGACCGCCTCTTCTTGGCCATGCAGAACGCAGTGGGCTTGCGCACCGTCGACTTTACCGTCCTCCTGGGCGAAATCCAGGAAATCGAGGAACGCCTCCTGGGAAGCTCCCTGGGTCCTTGGCACGCCTTGCAGGTTCAGCTTCAGCTTTTCCTTCTGGGAATTCCCCGGGCCATGTTGTTCCTCCTTGCCTCGGCCCTAGCCTTCTTTCCCCTTTATTTGGGGTGGATCACCTTCGGCGGTAGAAATGTGTACTGGACGCTTCTTGGACTAGCCTTCCTCTTCCTAGCTCTCCCCATTTTGGCAGAAGGGCTCTCCTACATGGGTTCCATCCTGGCGGAGTATGGGGGCCTGCCCGTTCTGGGCCTTTTGGCCAACCTCTCCATCGCCCAAGGGCTGGTGCCCTACCTGGCCTGGGGTATCTCGGCCTTCCTTGTGGTGGCCCTAGCAGGGGCGGGGCTTAGGGGGATCGCCGCCCAGTTTGGCCTTCTGAAGGAACGGGGCAGGGAGGTGGCCACCCTTGCGGAGCAGAAACCCTCCGCCACCACCCTCACCAGCGAAACCATTGTGGAGTGGGACGAGGAGTTCTAGCCCCCAAACGGGCTTCGCGACTAGGCCTTGCGTGCCTTGGAATTGGGGGCTTAGGTAAACCCTTCCCCACCTGGGCGGAGCCGAGGCCGTGCCAGAGGCCCCTCACCCCAACCGGGTGCCCGGGACCACCCCATACCCCCGGGCCCAGTCGGAGGCAGGCATGCGGCGCTTGCCCTCAGGCTGCACCTCCATAAGCCGGATGAGCCCCTCCCCGGTACCCACCACGACCCCTTCCCGCTCCACCCTTTGCACCACCCCAGGCTCCCCCACACCTGGCTCAGGGCGCATCCTTAGGACCTTAACCCGCTTGCCCCCATGGAAGAAGTGGCTTCCCGGCCAGGGCTGCACCCCCCGGTGGCGGTTGTAGATGGCCTGGGCACTATCCGTAAAACGGATGCGCCCCTCCTCCTTGGTGAGCAAGGGAGCATAGGAGGGCTCCCCCTCCTGGGGGGTGGGGGTGAGGTGGGGGAGGTTTTCCAGGACCCATAGGAGAAGCTCAATCCCCTTATCCCTAAGCCGCTCGGAAAGGGCCACCGCATCCTCATCGGGGCCTATCTCCGTGCGCCAAAGGGCGTAGAGGGGGCCGGTGTCCAGGCCCTCCTCGGTCTTCATAATGGCCACCCCGGTTTCCTTCTCTCCCTGGATCAGGGCCCAGGGCACCGGGGCCGGGCCCCGGTACTTGGGCAGGAGGGAAGGGTGCAGGTTCAAAAAGCCATAGGGGGGCACCTCGAGGACCTCCTTGGGCAGGATCTTGCCATAGGCCGCCGTCACCGCTACCTCCGGCGCCGCTTGGCGGAAGGCCTGCAAGAACTCCAGGTTCCCCTTGAGGCGCGGGGGCTTGAGAAGGGGGAGGCCATGGGCCGCAGCATACTCCGCCACCGGGCTTGGTGTGGGCTTAAGCCCCCGGCCTTTGGGCTTATCCGGCTGGGTGACCACCAGCACCACCTGGTGGTGGCGGTTTAAGGCGTCCAGCACCGGCACCGCCCAGGCGGGCGTGCCAAAAAATGCCACCCTCATCTCTGGGAAAGCTCCTTCAGGAGGGCCCTAGCTTCCTTCTGCATCCGGGCCAGCTCCGCCCGGTGCTCCTGCAAAAAGGCCTCCCGCTTGGCCTTGGGCAGGCGTTCAAAAAAGAGGATGCCCTCCAGGTGGTCCACCTCGTGTTGGAAAACCCGGGCCATATACCCCTCCAGCTCCAGGGTGCGCTCCTGTCCCTCCTCGTCCTGGTAGACCACCCGGATCCGCTCCGCCCGGGGTACCTCCTCGGCGTAAAGCCCAGGGAGGGAAAGGCAACCCTCCAGGCCCTCCACCTGGCCCTCCCGGTGGGTGATCACGGGGTTAGCCACCACATAGATCCGGCGCACCAAGTCCCTTAGGGGCCTCTCCTCCCCCTCGGGCTCGTCGGCGTACTCCACCGCCACAAAAAGGCGCTCAGAAAGCCCAATCTGGGGTGCCGCCAGGCCCACGCCCCGGGCGGCAAACATGGTTTCCAGCATGTCCTCGGCAAGCTTCTTGAGGCCCCCGAAGTCCTGGACAGGCCGTGCCCGCTTGCGGAGCACCGGATCCCCGTAAAGGCGTATGGGGTAGATCATCCCACCTATTCTAGCGCAAGCCGCACCCTACCCAAAACCTCCCCAAGAACCCGCACCCCCGAGGGTAGGGTGAGGACCAAGGGCCCCACCACCTCCCCGGGGCGGAAGCCCCCTTGGGGCCGGGCCTCCACCTGGGTTAGGCCTTCCAAGGCTTCCTTGGGCCCCACCACCTCCACCGTCTTGGGGGAAAAGGCCACCACCCTTAGGCCCGCCGGGGGTCTCAGGACCAAGGGCACCTCTTTGCGAAAAAGAGGGGAAGCCCGGGCCACCACCTGCACCTGGGCCGGGAAAAGCTCCACCCCCAGGAGGGGCCCTTGGGGACCGAAGGCGGCCAGGACCACCGTCTCCCCTCCCAGGTCCACGCCCAGGGCCACCACCGCCTCCTCCACCCGGCTTTTGGGCCCTTTGGCCTCCACGAAGGCCGGCTGGGTCTCCACCCAAGCCCCCTGGGCCAGTACCTCCACGGGCAAAGTGCGGGTGAGGATGGCCTCCACCCGGCCCTCCACCCGGGCGGGGCGGATCTCCAACACCTCCACCCCCTGGGGCACGGCCACCCGCACCTCCCGGGTGAAGGCCCCCTCGGCTCCGGAGAGGTCCAGGTAGGCGGACACGGGAACCCTGGCTCCCTCCACCAGGGGGGCAGGCCCCCTAAGGCGCAAGAGCACCTCCTTGGGTACCCCTTCCGCGGTGCGCTCCCCTCCCAGGCCCACCACCTGCAGGGGCACGCTCACCGCCCGCTCCACCACCGGAGCCCTCTCCCTTAGGGAGTACCAGACGGCGAAGGCCGCGAGAAGGGCGAGGAGGAAGCTTCCCCAGTCACGCACGGAGCACCTCCTTGAGCTTTTCCCTCAGGGCCTCGAGGCTCATGGGCGGGGAAAGCCTTCCCCCCTCGGCCAGCCTGATGGCCCCCGTCTCCTCGCTCACCACGATCACCAGGGCATCGGAAACCTCGGAAAGGCCCAAGGCCGCCCGGTGCCGGGTGCCGAGGCCCATCCGGGCCTCGGAAAGGGGGAAAACGCACCCCGCGGCGAAAAGCCGATCCCCCCTCAGGAGGGCCCCGCCGTCGTGCAAGGGGGTCCCAGGATAAAACACCGTTTGCAACAACCGGGCGGAAAGCCGGGCCTCCAACACCTCCCCTGTGGCCGCATACTCCCCCAGGGGGGTGCGCCTTTCCAGGGCCAGGATGGCCCCATAGCGCTTTTCCGAAAGCCGGGCCAGGCCCAGAAGGAGCTCCTCCAAGGCCAAGGAAGGGGCCCTGGGCCCTTGGGCCCGACCGATGCGCTCCAAAAGCCCCCTGAGTTCCGGCTGAAAGACCACGATGAGGGCGAAGGCCCCCAGGGTGGCGGCGTTCCCCAAAAGCCACGAAAGGGTGGAAAGCCCAAGAAGGCTGGCCAGAAACCAAACCGCCAGGTAAACCAAGACCCCCCGCACCAGGTTCAGAGCCCGGGTTCCCGCCATAAGGCGCCAAAGGTAATAGAAGAGGATGGCTACCAGGAGGATATCCAGGGCATCGCGCCAGGTGAGGGGCATAGCCTATACCAAACTCTTTCCCGGGCCCTCCCAGGTAAGGCCAAAAAGTGCCGCCCAGGTGGCCCCCAGATCCGCGAAGCTCTCCCGGGTACCCAGCTCCCCCTTCACCCCGGGACCCACCCAGAGGAGCATCCCATACTCCCGGGTGTGGTCGGTGCCGAAGAAGGTGGGGTCGTTGCCGTGGTCGGAGACCAAAAAGAGGTGGTCCTCGGGGCCTAGGGCTTCCAGGAGGCGGGGAAGGAAATCGTCCACCTCCTTTAGGGCCCGGGCGTACCCTTCCGGGTTCCTCCGGTGCCCGTACTTGGCATCAAAGTCCACCAGGTTGGTGAAGACCAGGCCGGAAAAGGGCTCCTCCATCAGGCTTAGGGTCATCTCCAGACCGTCGGCGTTATCCCGGGTCTTCACCTCCCGGGTGAAGCCCCGATGGGCGTAGATATCGGGGATCTTCCCCACCCCCACCACCTCGAGGCCCCCCTCCTTAAGCAGGTCCAGGACATTCCGGGGTGGCTCCAGGGCCAAGTCCTTCCGCAAATCCTCCCGCCGATAGAAGTTCCCCGGCTCCCCGGCAAAGGGCCGGGCGATGACCCGGGCCACCTGGTGCTCCCCCTTCAGCATCTCCCGGGCCGCCTGGCACCAGCGGTAGAGCTCCTCCAGGGGAACCACCTCCAGGTGGGCCGCCACCTGGAAGACGCTATCCGCCGAGGTGTAGACGATGGGAAAGCCGGTCCTTAGGTGGGCCTCGCCGTAGTCCCGGATGGCCTCGGTGCCGGAGTAGGGGCGGTTCAGAAGCCACCCCCCCACCCCGATCTCCTTGGCCCAGGCCCTAAGGAGCTCCTCGGGAAAACCCTCGGGATAGGTGCGGAAAGGCTTTTCCAGGTACACCCCCACGAACTCCCAGTGCCCGGTGGTGGTGTCCTTGCCGGGGTTCACCTCCCGCATGCGGCCAAAGGCCCCCTGGGGCTCGGGCCGGGGCAGGGTGTGAACCCCCTGCACCCATCCCAGGCCCAAGGCAGCCAGGTGGGGAAGCTCCACCCCGGTTTTCAGCACCGTGTGGTCCAGGGTATCCGCCCCCTCGTCCCCAAAAAGGGCGGCGTCCGGCAGATAGCCCAGGCCCACCGAGTCCAGGACGATGGCCGTCACCTTCATTAAGACCTCAAGCCCCCTTCTTCCTCCTCTTCCTCCGCCAGGGCCATGAGCTCCTCCGGGGTCATCTCGGAAAGGGCCCGGACCGCCTGGAACTCCTCCACAAGGCCCTGGATCTCCTCCATGGCCTCCTCCAGGGAAAGCTCCCCATCCTGGTAATCGTCCAACACTTCCTCTATGGCCTCCAGGATCCCCACCGCGGCGCTGGCCTGGGATAGGGCCTGGGCCATCTCCGAAAGCCTTTCTGCCAGGTCCATGCCCCCATGCTACCCCAAAAGCTCCGCCAACCGGGAAAGGGCCCGGCCGTACTTCTTGGCGAAGGCCCCGTGGCGGTAATCTTCGGGGAAAAGCTCCTGTAGAGGGGCACCGGAGGCTCGCAAGGCCACCTTAAGGTTGTACACCTGGTCCACGAAGTGCACGAAGCGTAGGGCGTCGTTCTGGTCGGGGATGGCCTCGAGGCCCCTGAGGTAGATGACCTCCACCCCCTCCAGGAGATAGCGGTAGCGGATGGGATGGAGGGTGCAGAGGTGGGCGAGAAGGCTGGGAAAGTCGTCCAGGGTCTTGCGGCGAGGGTCTTCCCGGTAGAGAGCCAGGAGCTCGGCATCGGAAAGAGGGACGGGCAACCGCTCCGGATGGCGGTGGCGGAAGTCCTCCCCCTCTATGCGTTCCACGGCGAAGCGCCGGGCCAGGCCTTGGATCTGGTGCCGGAACTGGTCGGCGTTGAAGCGCCCCTCCCCTAAGGCGCCGGGCGGGGTATTGGAGGTGGTGGCCACCCTTAGGCCCTTGTCCATGGTAAGGGCCAGGAAGTGGGTGATCATCTGGGCGTTGCCGGGGTCATCCAACTCAAACTCGTCCAGGAAAAGGTAACGCATGGCGGCAAACCGCTTGGCCCCTTCCCGTAGCCCCAATAGCCCCAGGGTGTAGGTGAGCTCCTCAAAGGTGAGGAAGGCCTTAGGAGGAGGGGCCTCCCAGTAGGCGGCCACCAGGAGGTGGGTCTTCCCCACGCCGAAGCCCCCGTCCAGGTAGAGCCCTTGCGGCCCGGGAAGCTTGGGCCGAAAGAAACCCTGGGGCCGGTCCTTAACCCATCGTCGCAGGCGCTCCTTGGCCAAGGTCTGGGAAGGGTAGCGGGGATCGGGCCGGTACGTGGCAAAGGTGGCGGCATGGAAGCGGGGTGGGGGCACAAGGCTTTGGAGAAGCCCATCCAACCCCACCTCGGGATAGCGGTCCACTAGACGCATGAAGCCCATTGTAGATGGGGATACCCCCTTGGCGTCAGCCTATTGGGCAAGCCTTCCTTGGGGGGAAGGTCCCGGTCTCTTTCCAGCCCCTCCATCCCCGGGAAGGGCTTTGCTACCATGGAAGGGTATGGTGCGCCTTTACGGGATTCCCGGTTGTGGACCCTGCGAGATTGTGAAGATGTTCCTGACCCAAAAGGGCGTCCCCTTTGAGTTTGTGAACGCCCGCCAGGACCCGGAGGCCGCACGGAAGATCGCCGAACTGGTGGGAAGCCCTACCGCGGGGGTGGTCCTGGAGTGGAAGGGAAGGGTGGAGGCCATCCGCGGGGTATCCCCAGCCACCCTCAACGCCTGGTGGGCCAGGTACCAGGCCGAACCAACCTCGCCCTCCCATCCAGGCTGACCCTACCGGCCGGCCCGAACGGGTCTGGATCCCGCCGCGTAACTTGCCAAAAACCAGGAAACCAAGCTTTTGGAATATCGGGTAAACTAGGTATATGGAGCTGGTAAAGCTTAGCCGCAAAGGGCAGATCTCCATCCCTAAGCGCTTCCTAAAGGCCTTGGGCCTCGAGGGCGAGGCCTATTTCCTCGTGGAACTTTCCCCCGAAGGGACCATCGTGCTCAAGCCGGCCGGGGTCTATCCCATAGAGATCTATTCCCAAAACCGCATCCAGGAGTTCCTGGAGGAGGATCGCCTTACCCCGGAGGAAAAAGAGCGCCTAGCGAAGGTTCTGGGCGAGGGTTAATGCGCCTCTTCCTGGATGCCAATGTTCTCTTTGCCGCCGCTTGGCAGGAGGGGAGAGCCCGAAGCCTCTTCCCCCTGGCAAAACGGGCAGAGGCCCAGCTCCTAACCTCTCCTCACGCTCTGGAGGAGGCGAGGCGCAACCTACTCCTTAAACGGCCCGAAACCTGGCCTCTTTTTGAGGAACTTTCCCTAGGGGTAGTCCTGGTCCCCGAGGCCCCAGCCCGGCTAGTCCACCAGGCCCTCAGGCAGGGCTTACCTCCCAAAGACGCCCCTGTTCTGGCCGCGGCCTGGGCGGCCAAGGCCGACCTCCTGGTCACCGGTGACCGCAAACATTTCGGCCCCCTTATGGGGCGTAAAGTCCGGGGGGTATGGGTGCTGTCCCTGAAAGAGGCCTGGTTCGTGCTTCTGCAAAAGGCAGAAGGGCAAAGGCCCCCTTCGTAAGCCTTGTCCCTCGACCTTGCTCCCTTGGGTATAATCCCCCCATGCTCACCCTAGACCTTTCGGACAAGAAGGCCCTCATCATGGGCGTGACCAACCAGCGGAGCCTAGGCTACGCCATCGCGGAAAAACTCCACCAAGCAGGGGCCACCCTGGCCTTCAGCTACCAAGGGGAAAGGCTTAAGGAAGAGGTGGAGAAGCTGGCCGCTCCCCTGGGCGCCCTCACCTTCCAGGCGGACGTCACCCAGGACGAGGAGCTGGACCGGCTTTTCGCTGGGCTCAAGGAGGCCTGGGGCGGGCTGGACTACCTGGTCCACGCCATCGCCTTCGCCCCCAAGGAGGCCATGGAGGGGCGTTACCTGGATACCCGGCGCCAGGACTGGCTTTTGGCCCTCGAGGTCTCCGCCTACTCCCTGGTGGCCGTGGCCCAGCGGGCCGAGCCCCTCCTCCGGGAAGGTGGGGGCTTGGTCACTCTCACCTACTACGCCAGCGAGAAGGTGGTGCCCAGGTACAACGTGATGGCCGTGGCCAAGGCGGCCCTAGAGGCCAGCGTCCGCTACCTGGCCTACGAGCTTGGGCCCAAGGGGGTGCGGGTGAACGCCATCTCCGCCGGGCCTGTGCGCACCGTGGCCGCCAGGAGCATTCCCGGCTTCATGAGGATGTACGACCGGGTGGCCCAGGTGGCCCCCCTAGGGCGCAACATCACCCAGGAGGAGGTGGGAAACCTGGGGCTATTCCTCCTCTCCCCCCTCGCCAGCGGCATCACCGGGGAGGTGGTCTACGTGGACGCCGGGTACCACATCATGGGGATGGAGCTGGAGTAAGCCCCCGTAGCCCAAAACCATATGGTCCTAGCCGCTTCAGGTACCATAGGAAGGATGAGACGCCCTACCCCCACGGTCTGGGTGGGCCGCCTTCCCCTGGGGGGCGCCCACCCCGTGGCCGTGCAGTCCATGACCAACACCCCCACCCGGGAGGTGGAGGCCACCACGGAGCAGGTCCTGGCCCTATACCGGGCGGGAAGCGAGCTGGTGCGCCTTACGGTGAACGACGAGGAGGCCGCCCAGGCGGTACCCGAGATCAAAAGGCGGCTTGGGGAAGAGGGGGTGGAGGTACCCCTGGTGGGGGATTTCCACTTTAACGGCCACCTACTCCTCCGGAGATACCCCAGGATGGCCGAGGCCCTGGACAAGTTCCGCATCAACCCGGGCACCTTAGGCCGCGGCCGGCACAAGGACGAAAACTTCCAGGAGATGGTGAGGATCGCCCTGGACCTGGGCAAGCCCATACGCATCGGGGCCAACTGGGGAAGCCTGGACCCCGCCCTCCTCACCGAGCTCATGGAGGCCAACGCCCGCCGCCCAGAGCCAAAAAGCGCCCACGAGGTCCTCCTGGAAGCCCTGGTGGAAAGCGCCGTGCGCGCCTATGAGGCCGCCCGGGAGCTGGGCCTAGGGGAGGACAGGATCGTCCTCTCGGCCAAGGTGTCCAAGGCCCCCGACCTGGTCTGGGTCTACCGGGAGCTGGCCCGCCGCACCCCGGCTCCCCTGCACCTGGGCCTCACCGAGGCGGGCATGGGGGTGAAGGGCATGGTGGCCAGCACCGCCGCCCTAGCCCCCCTGCTCCTGGAGGGCATCGGGGATACCATCCGCATCTCCCTCACCCCCGCCCCCGGGGAACCCCGCACCAAGGAGGTGGAGGTGGCCCAGGAGATCCTCCAGGCCCTGGGCCTGCGTAGCTTTGCCCCCGAGGTCACCAGCTGCCCGGGGTGTGGCCGCACCAAGAGCACCTTCTTCCAGGAGTTGGCCGGGACCGTGGGGGCCTACCTCAGGGCCAAGCTGCCCGAGTGGCGAGAAAGGTACCCGGGGGTGGAGGAACTGAGGGTGGCGGTGATGGGGTGCGTGGTGAACGGCCCTGGGGAAAGCCGCCACGCCCACATCGGCATCTCCCTGCCGGGAAGCGGGGAGGAGCCCAAGGCCCCGGTTTATGCCGACGGCCAGCTTCTCACCATCCTTAAGGGGGAAAACCTGGCCCAGGACTTCCTGGACATCTTGGAAGACTACGTGGAAAGACGCTTTTCCAAGGCCTGATGGAGCCCTTTCGCTTCGTCATCCAAGCCCAAAGCGGCCGGGCCCGGGTGGGGCTTCTTTCCACCCCCCACGGGGTGGTGGAAACCCCCCTTTTCATGCCCGTGGGCACCCAGGGCTCGGTGAAGGGGCTTTTGCCCAAGGACCTAAGGGCCATCGGCAGCCAGGTGCTCCTGGCCAACACCTACCACCTCCTCCTCCGACCCGGCCCCGAGCGGATCCGGGCCCTAGGGGGGCTTCACCGTTTCGCCGGCTGGCCGGGCCCCTGGCTCACGGACTCCGGGGGCTTCCAGGTGATGAGCCTGGGCCATCTGCGGCGCATAGATGAGGAGGGGGTGGTCTTCCAAAGCCACCTGGATGGCAGCCTCATCCGGCTCACCCCGGAAAGGAGCCTCGAGGTGCAGGAGGCCCTGGGAGCCGACCTCATCATGGCCTTTGACGAGTGCCCCCCCTACCCCTCGCCCCCGGAATACCTGAAGGCCTCCTTGGAGCGCACCCTGCGCTGGCTGGAGCGGAGCCTAAAGGCCAAAACCCGGCCCGACCAGGCCCTTTTCGGCATCGCCCAAGGGGGCACGGACCCCGGGCTTAGGGCCCTTTCCACCCGGGAGACGGTGCGGTTTGACCTTCCCGGCTACGCCATCGGGGGCTTGGCCGTGGGGGAGAGCAAGGAGGAGATGCTCTCCATGGCGGCCCTCTCCACGGAGATCCTTCCCCAGGGAAAACCCCGCTACCTCATGGGGGTGGGCCACCCGGAGGACCTGGTGGCGGCCGTGGGCCTAGGGGTGGACCTCTTTGACAGCGTCTACCCCACCCGGACCGGGCGCTTTGGCAGCGCTCTCCTTCCCGAAGGGCGGATCAACCTGAAAAACGCCCGCTACCTGGAAGACCCCAGGCCCTTGGAAGAGGGGTGCGACTGCTACGCCTGCCAGAACTTCAGCCGGGCCTACATCGCCCACCTGGTGCGCTCAGGGGAGATGCTCGCGGGCATCCTCCTTTCCCTGCATAACCTCCGCTTCCTCCACCGCCTCACCCAAAGGGCCCGGGAGGCCATCCGCCAAGGGGACTACGGGGCCTTTGCCCGGGAGTTTGCCGAAAGGCGTTTTGGCCGGGAGGTGCCCCCCTGGTTCCGCGAGGCCCTGGCGGCGGGGGGGCACTGGTGAGGCCACCCCGCTCGGGCCCCGGTGGGGGCCCCCAAAGCCTCCCCCTAGCCCAAGGCGCCTAGCCCTCCCGGTAGAACCGGCTTTTCTTGTAGTACTCCTCCAAAAGCACCTTCAGGAAAGCGGCGGTGGGCACCCCCAAAAGGGCCCCCCAAAGGCCAAAAAGGGTGGCGCCCACCAGGATGGCGGCGATGGCGGTCACGGGATGGAGCCGGGTGGCCCGGCCCACGATGAGGGGCCCAAGAAGGTTTCCCTCCACCTGGTTGGCCAGCCAGAGGACCAAAAGGGCAAGGAGCACCTGGCCCCACCCCCCCGTGGCCGCCAGGAGCAGGGCGGGAACCCCGGAGACGATCACCCCCACGAAGGGGATGAGGTTGAAGACCCCCGCCAGAAAGCCCAGGCTGGGGGCCAAGGGCACCCCCACCAGCCCCAGCCCCACCCCCACCATGAGCCCCACCAGAAGGGCCACCAGAAGTTGCCCCCGCACATACCCCCCCACGCTCCGGTCCAGCTTGTGGGCCAGCTCGGCCACCAGGGGCTGGTAGGGCTCGGGGAAGACCCTTAAGGCCGCCTGGGCCAGGCGGGGAAGGTCATAGAGGAAGTAGACGGAAAGGGTAAGGGCGGTAAGGAACTGGAAGATGCCGCCCAGCAGGGAGATAAAGAAGCCTAGAAGGTTTCCTCCCTGACCCATGAGCCCCTGCAGCCAGCGCACCAGGGTGTCCAAGAACCCCTGGATGAGGCCTTGCAGGCTCTGGCCCGCCTCGGCCAAAACCGGCTTCAAGGTTTCGGGAAGGGGAATGGCCCGGATGCGGCCTGGCAGGTCTAAAAGCCAGGCAAGAAAGGGTTGCAACAGCCGGGGAAGCTCCTGGGCCAGGCGGGAAAGCTCCAAAACCGTCTGGGCGGTGAGGAAGGAGGCGAGGCCAAGGAAGAGGCCTAGGCCCAGGTAGACCAAGGCCACCCCCAGGAAGCGGGGAAGCCTTTTGCCCTCAAAGAAGCGCACCACGGGATGGGTTAGGTAAGCGATGGCAAAGGCGGTGAGCAGGATGGAAAGGGCGGGCCAGGCCCGGAGGAGAAGGCGATAGGCCACATAAAAAAGGAGCAGGTAGACCAGGACCCGGACATAGGGGTTTTCCCACACCCGGGCGAAGGCCTCGCGCATGGGGTTATTCTAAGCGGAAGAAGGCCTTGGCCTTCCTTACGAGCTCCTCCCCCGATAGGCCTTGAAAGAGGAACCTCCCCCGGTCGGGCTCCCCCTCCCAGACCTCAAAGAGGAGCCTAGGCGCCCCACCCAAAAGCCCCGTGTTCCCCACGTAGCCGATGGGGTCGCCCCGATGGACCCTCTGCCCCACCTTTAGCTTCCGGTAGGGCGCCTGAAGGTGGGCGTACACGCTGGTGCGGCCATCGGGGTGGCGGATCCAGACCTCGAGGCCCCTCAGGAGGTCCATCTGCTCTGGGGAGGCCCCGTTTCGCACCTCCTCCAGAAGCTTTTGGTACGCCTCCCGGGAGGGTTCCCTATAGTCCCCTTCCACCTTCACCACCTCCCCACTGGCGGCGGCCACCACCCCCATCCCCCGCACCACGGGCACGCAGGCATCCCCTTGGATGAAGACAAAGCCGGCGCTTACGCCCTTGCGGTAAGGGCGGGGGGCCCCAGGAAGGTTTTCGGGACGGGTGGGTAGGCAGGCCCCGGGCAGGGGAAGCAGGTACCCCCCAGGACCCCAGGCGGCCTGCTGACGTAAAACCCCCACCTCCTGGCGCAAGGCGGCAAGCTGGCGCCCCCTAAGGGAAAACCCCAGGCTGACCACCAAGGCATACAGGGCCAGGGCCAAAAGGAGGTAGTGCCCCGGCTTCCACACCATGGGCCTATGCTACAAAAAAGACCCCCTCAGGGGTCTCGCCCAAGGGGCAACCAGGGCTAGAGGAGCTTGAGAAGCCGTTCCTTGATCTCCTTGGCGGAAAGGCCCTCCAGCTTAAGCCCCTTGGCCCTGTCCAGAAGCTCGTAAACCTTGGGAATATGGCTGGTGGCCACCCGGAAGGTGATCTCCTGCCCCGCCACCTGCACCCGGATCTTCTGCAGGTTGGGGTACTGGCGGCGCTTGGAGATGCCGGTGGTCTTCCGACCCACGCCCCCTTCCCGCTTGGCCTTACCCCGCCTTTGGATGCTATTGGCCACGATAGGCCTCTTTCCGCTGATCTCGCACACCTTGGACATATGGCCCTCCCGTGCCCGAAGGCAAACCCTATGGAGTATAGCACAAAGGGGAGCATTGGGTAGACTCAAGGGGATGCCCACGGTTCTTGTGCCCCTCCTCCTAGCCTTGGACCAGATCCTTAAGCTATGGGCCCTGGAAAACCTCTCCCCGGTCCCTAGGCCCCTTCTGGGGGACCTCCTCTACCTCACCCTGGTGAGGAACACGGGGGCCGGTTTTGGACTGCTGGAAGGCCAGGCCTTCCTTCTGGGCTGGCTTAGCCTGGGGGTGGGGACCCTACTTCTCTACTTGCTAGCCCAAAAACGCTACCCCTTTTGGCCAACCCTGGCCCTTTCCCTCATCGCCGTGGGGGCCTTGGGCAACGGCATTGACCGCCTGGGCCGGGGCTGGGTGGTGGACTATCTGGACTTGGGAACCCCCATCCCCCTCATCGCCCACTTCCCCGTCTTCAACCTGGCGGATGTGTGCGTGACCGTGGGGGCTGCCCTTCTCCTTCTGGCCCCCAAAAGGAAGCGTCGCTTTTAGGACCCAGGGGCATGTCCAAGAAGCCTATCCCTTTTACCCAGCACGCCATGCTTCCCCTGACCCGGGGACCCCTGCGGACGAGGTGATTACCCGCTTCCAAAAAGCTCCCTGGAGACCCGCAACCCAGGGGCGATGGGAATGCCTTTGGGAGCTTCCTTTTAAGGGCCACTGAAGCGGGAGGCACCGCAACAGAAAGCAGGTGCGCCCCATATTCGTGAAGGAGACGGAGGCGATCGTGGTCATTACGGTTTAGCTTTACTTCCTGCCCCAGGGGGGACTGAAGGAGGAGGACCCTGCGGCTCACCTAGGACCCCGAAGCCGCTGCCCTGGGCATCGCCTTTGGTGAGGGACCTAGCACCGTGGAGAAAGGGGGAGAAGGCATTGCCCTGGACCGGGATGCGAAAGGCAAGCTCTTGGGTATGGGGATCCGGAATGCCAGCAAGCGGCTATCCGACCCCAAGGCCTTAAGGCGCTTTTCCCTGGAAACCCTTTCCGCTTGGGAAGGCCCCTAGGCCCCCAAGAGCCGGGCCAACCGCTCCAAGGCCTTCTTCAGGTTTTCCTCGCCCGTGGCGTAGGAGAGGCGCACGTGGCCAAAGGCGGCAAAATCCGTACCCGGCACCACCGCCACCCCCGCCTGCAAAAGCCTTTCCGCCGCCTGCACCTCGTCCTCCGCGAAGGGGGAGGTGTCCAGGAGGACATAGAAGGCCCCGCTGGGACGCACCGCCTTTAGGCCCAGCGCCGAAAGGCCCTCGAGGAGAAGGTCCCGCCGCCTCCTATAGGCCTCCCGGGCCATCTCTATGAAGGCCCTGGAGGCCTCCTGGTTCGTGAGGGCCTCGAGGGTGGCCCACTGGGCGATGGTATCGGGGCTGGTGGTGGACTGGCTGGAGATGTCGGCCATGGCCTTGATGACCTCCTTGGGGCCACACGCGTAGCCGATGCGCCAGCCGGTCATGGCAAAGGCCTTGGCCGCCCCGTTCACGGTGACGGTGTGCTCGGGGGCCACCTGAGCCGGGGAGAAGTGGGCCCCCTCGTAGATGAGGTGCTCGTAGATCTCATCGGAAACCAGGTAGAAGTCGTGTTCCACCGCCAGCTGGGCCAGGGCCCTTAGGACCTCCTCGGGGTAGACGGCCCCCGTGGGGTTGTTGGGGGAGTTCACCACCAGGGCCTTGGTGCGCCCGGTAATGGCCCTTTTCACCCGCTCAGGATCGGGCACGAAGCCCTCCTGGGGCAGGGTTTCCACCTCCACCGGCACCCCTCCCGCCAGGCGCACCATCTCTGGGTAGCTCACCCAGTAGGGGGCCAGGACGATGACCTCATCCCCGGGGTCCAAGATGGCCTGGAAGAGGTTGTAAAGGGCCTGCTTACCCCCCACGGTGACGATGGTCTCTTCCGGGGTGACCTGAAGGCCGTTCTCCTTGCGGAACTTCTCCGCCAAGGCCTCGCGCAGCTCCGGGATGCCCGCCGGGGGCGCGTACTTGGTCTTCCCCTGGGCTAAGGCCCGCCGGGCCGCCTCCTTCACGTGCTCCGGGGTGTCAAAGTCGGGCTCTCCTGCCGTCAGGGCCACCAGGTCCACCCCTTGGCGCCTAAGTTCCAGGGCCTTGGCGTTCACCGCCACCGTGGCCGAAGGCTTCATGCCCTTAACCCTCTGGGAAAGGCCGCGCATGGCCTAAGTATACGGGCCAGAAGGGGAAGACGGCAGGGGGCCGAGGAGGGGATGGGCCCTGGACGCTACGCCGGCCCCGTGGGTTCCAGGGGGTCTTGGTAAGGCATCAGGGCCCCTGCAAGGCTATCCGGGTCGTCCTCCTCTCGGTAGGACTGGACCGCCCCCAGTCCGTGAGGCCCAAAGCCTCCCCCGTGGCCCCCACCTGGCGGAGGAGCCCCGGGGCCTTAACCCGGCACCCCCATGACCGGGCCACCAACCCCCCTGCAAGCCCCAGCGCCAACCGGTTTTATCCCGCGCCCACCGGGCTTAGGAGGGGCGCCTCCCCTCTGGCCATAGCCCTTCCCCCCACCACCCTAAGGCCCAGAGCCTCCACCCGGGCCTGGTAAAGGCTGGTCTCAGGTAGAAGCTCCCCATCGGCATGGGCCGGCACAGGCTGGGAAAACTCCACCGTCACCTCCCGGCCCACAAAGGCCACCACCTGGGGATGGGAAAGGTGCCGACCCAACAGAAGCCGGGGCAGGATGAGGACCACCCCGGGCCGGGTGAAGGAACGGGCCAGGAT
Organism: Thermus altitudinis; assembly: GCF_022760835.1. GTDB lineage: Bacteria > Deinococcota > Deinococci > Deinococcales > Thermaceae > Thermus > Thermus altitudinis. The sequence continues at coordinate 1,036 of NZ_JAKTNQ010000015.1, read as the reverse complement.
CACCGAGAGCTGGCCATCCCGGGGATCGGCCATGGGGGCTATGGGAATCCCACCCCCGTAGGCGGGGCCGTTCATGGCCGCCACCAGGAGCAGGGGTCCTTGGTGCACCTCCTCCCCCTCCACCATCACCCGCCCTTCGGGAAGGCGGAGCTCCTTGAGCACCCCAAAGAGGGCGTAGAGGTAGCGGGGCATGCCCCGCAGGAAGGAGGGGGCGGTGAGGGCCCTCTTGGCCACCAAGGCGTCAAAGCCGATGCCCAGGGAGGCCCCAAAGGGCTCGCCGTTTACCCAACCGAGGTCTATGGCCTCCTCTTGGGCAAAGAGGGCCAGGTCCAAGGCCTCTTTCCAGGGAAGTCCCTTCAGGCCCAGCATGCGGGCGAAGTCGTTGCCGCTACCGATGGGCACCACCCCCAGGACCTTTTCCGCACCCGCAAGGCCCCGTAAAACCTCATGCACCGTGCCGTCCCCCCCCACGGCCACCACCCGCGCCCCCGGGGGAGCCGCCCGGGCCAGTTCCGTGGCGTGGCCCGGCCCCTCGGTGAGGAAGGCCTTGGCCCCCTTGGCCCGCGCGGAACTCAGAATGGCCCCGGAAAGCCTCCCCACCTTGCCCCGCCCCGCCGCCGGGTTCACGATGACCCACCTTTCCACCCCCGTATTCTAGACCCATGGGGCTCCTGGCCCATTTCCTCCGAGGTCCCCATCCCAAGACCACCCTGCTCCTCACCCGGGCCGGACCGGTGGAAAACCCAAAACACCTCCTCCACAGCCATCCCGGCCTTCCCCTTGCGGAACCGGGCAGGCAGGCCCTCCGCGCCCTGGCCAGGCTGGCCCAGGGCTACCCCGTGGCCTGGGTCTACGCCTCCGACAGCCAGGCGGAGGCCGAGGCAGCCGGGCTTCTGGCGGAAGCCCTGGGGGTGCCCTTCACCCTCCTTCCGGAACTCAGGGAGCGAAGCTGGGGGGAATGGGAAGGGCTCAGCTTCGCCGAGGTGACGACTCCCCGCTCTAAAGAGCAAGGCTTCTCGGGGACAAGTTTAAACCT